>JAKSLJ010000015.1 GCA_024401275.1 Bacteroidaceae bacterium
GACGTCCTTGGTTCTCTCGCAAGTACTATGCTTCCGTCATGAACATAAAGGACTTTATGGCTGACTCGCTAGGAAAGGAATTCCTCGGGGCGATAAGCTCAGCTTTCTCAAAGGACTTCAGACGCAATCACAAGTACAGAGGACAGGTCAATGTATCGACTTCCACAACATAGTTTGACGTCGAACTGAGGAAGATGTTTTGCGTTTTGCCTACACCCTACACCAAATCGCTGAGATCCCCTTTATTTATTAGGGTTTGCGGTGGTGTAGGCTATCACTTCTGCCTACACCATCCCTACATCTTTGCCTACACCTCGAGTAACAAGGACTGTTCGCTATCACAAGATGGATGCATTAAAACTAAAGAAAATCGTTCAATTATTTTGATGTTTGGAAATAAAACCTTAATTTTGCCGACAGTATGACACGTGAGGAAGCTTTAGTTGCAGGTATGGAAGTGCATGAGATACAACACTCGATGAAGAGACGCACTCCATGGCATGACTACAGCCGCAAAGGGACCTACATGCTGACCCTTGTGGTAAGGGAGCGTGCGGCTTTGTTTGGGCAGTTGAAAGGAAATCTGGACGGGGATGTTGCTCCTTATGTTGATTGCTCCATGCTCGGAACTGCTATTGAACAAATGGAGATTCAGAAGATTCACTACTTTTACCCTCAGTTGGATGTATGGAAACTTTGTGTCATGCCCGATCATCTTCACATGATAGTAAGAGTGAATGAAGACATGGGAGAAGGAAAGCATCTAGGAATGGTGGTTGCCGGATTTAAGTCAGGATGCAACAATGCGTATTGGAAATTGTTCAACATGAACGAACCACCAAGACAAGGATTGTTTGAGGAAGGCTATTGCGATAAAATCCTTATGCATGAAGGGCAGTTGGATAATTGGAAGCACTATCTTGATGATAACCCTCGCCGCCTGATGTTGAAGCGACAGAATCCTAACCTTTTTACGGTTCTCACAGGCATGGAGGTAGCAGGTGAGCAATGTCAAGTGGTAGGTAATCGTTTCTTATTAGACATCCCTGACAAGATGGCGGTCATAGTTCATCGTCGTTATTCGGACGAGGAGAACGCACGGCTGCGAGAGGAATGGCTGGCATGTGGTGAGCGAGGTGGTGTGCTTGTGAGTGCAGCTATCTCGCCCAAAGAGAAGGAAGTGCTTCGTGAAGCGATGAACCGTGGTTACAATATCATTCTGTTAAAAGAGAACGGCTTCCCGAAACTATACAAACCTGTAGGAGAAGCCTTTGACGCTTGCGCTTCTGGATTACTGTTGCAGATAAGCCCTTGGGACTTTCACATGGAAAAGAAAGTTATAACTAGATTGCAATGCCTACATCTAAATGCGATGGCGGAAAGGATAGCTAACAACGAATTGGAGGGCAAGCGGCAAAACCGCTTTGAACAGTAACTATAATTACCGTACACGACAGTTTTGCTGTCGGATATCTAACACATCCATTTCTAAATTATGGTTGGTTCTGATTCACTCATCACTCGTCACAGACGCCTTCTAACTTACTGTATATCAGAGAAATATGTGCGTGAGGAGTGCTTTTTAACTCCTCACAACTTGTACTCGTCTGTACTGCCCTAGAAAAAGTTGAATGAATTTGTACTATAAGCCTGAGGTTAATTGAATGGATTTCATCTTATCCCTAGGCTCGGTTGAATAAATATCCCTAACCCCTGAAGAATATTGAATGCGGTTCTAAAGCCTGCGTTCAATTGAATCCAGTGTTTGCGGTGCAAAGTTAGTTGCTCCTGTTTGAATTTCCAAATTATTCAGGTATTTTTCTCTGTAACTGATCCATTTTTTGTTGATTTTACCCTTATAAGAGGCTGCCTGACGGGGCGTCATGTTGTCAAGGCTCATGTGTGGGCGCTCATTATTGTAGAATTCCACTGCCTTTGCCATGGCTCGCCTTACCTCCTCTATTGACTGAAATCTTATATCCTTCAAGAGTTCATTCTTTATCGTATTATTCAGGCGCTCCGCTACGGCATTGTCCTTGGGGTCTCCGCTCTCGGTCATGCTGATGCGTATGCCTGCCTCGAAAAGTACTGATGTGTATGCGGCACTTACATACTGGATGCCTCTGTCGGAGTGGTGTATGAGGTCTATCGGTTCTTCTCCAGCCAGTGTTCCCACGGCTTGCAAAAGACACTCTACGCTATGCCATGACTCCAGTGTCTCACCGACATACCAACTGATGATTTCCTTGGTATAGTAGTCAGATATCATGGAGAGATAGCAGAAAATGTATTCGTCTTCGCTGATCCATATTGGTATATACGTGATGTCGGTAACCCATATCTGATTCTTGCGCGTTGGAATGAGCTCCTTTATGAGATTTGGATATGTGGGAAGACCATGGGTTGAATCCGTTGTGCGAGGCTTACGCCTTGGTTTCCTGACATTTAGGTTATTGTCCGCTATGATAGACAACATCTTATCCCTACCAACCATGTACTCGTAATCACGCCCGAAGCGCTCCTGATACATCGTGTGCAGCTTCTCCCCGCCAATGCCTGGGTCATACTCACGGATCTCACGAATGAACTGCAGAACCATCTCTTCCGTAAGCAATTGCTTGTTCAGTGTGTCCCTATGCTGATAGTAAGCCTGCCAGCTCTTGCCAAACAGCCGGCAGAGAAGGCCCATCGTCTGACCCTTGACCTTCTCTGCGGCAAGCTCTTTTACTGTTTGGCACCAGATTTTTTTCTTATTGGAATGTTGAAGGTCTTCTCGGCAAGGTCTATCATCACATCCTTGGCGTGATTGGACCATTCTGCCATCTTCAAGGCTTCCTGGAGTTTCTTGTTCTCCTCTCTTAGGCGGACAAGTTCCTCTTCTGGCGTCTCTTCTGGCGTTGCTTTCTTCTTAGGCATAGCTGATGGGGAATTAGTTTGACATTGAGGAAGGCGTCTGGTCGCAAGACCGGCCTTTCCTTCTGCAAATTTACTAATCCAACTGTAAATAGTGCGCTTCGAAAGGAAAAATCTGCTACTTAATGCTGAAATATTTACCTTTCCACTAAGATAATAAGAAATTATCATGCGTTTTTCTGCATCTGTGTAAACTGACTTACCTGGAACTGGCATGGATGGAAAAACGGACAAGTTTTCCAACTCGATGTTTACAAAATCCCTTACTTGCTTCATTTAATAATTGATTCTTATTCAACTATTTTCAGGGCAAGACAGTCACATCTGGTTTATGTGACGGCACTCATCACACACTCGTCACGCCGTAATATATTGAGAATCAGTTTATTACAAGCCAATGTGACGAGTGAAGAGTGTTGGAAATTTCTGTAATTACAGCGAGAAATAGGCTCCCTGAGGATGTGGCAGATAGAGACCAGTGACGGATGCTTGCGGGTACATTGCGCCATTTTCGGTGAGCGAGATGCCGATGGCGCTGTAGTCTATGAGCTTTGCGAGATGGAAGATTGCCTTCTGGTCTGGCAGCGACGGATAGCCTACTGCCGGACGGATGCCGTGCCAATTGTGGCGGTCGGCAAGTTCGTGGCTGAGATATTCCGAAGCTGCTTCGGCAAGACGGTCGCCGATGGTCTGGAGAAGTAGCATCTCGTAGTCGTCGTTGCCCTCTGCCTTGAGTGCCTCCAGTTCGCTGACGAAGGTCTCTGACATTGTCGCAGCGAAGACTCCGACATAGTCGTTGCCGAGCGGAGAGACATAGTCGCAGAGCGAAAGGCACTGTTCGCGACGTACGCCGTTGGCTGTCATGATAGACTGGCGTGGGGTAGGGAGGCGGTCCAGTCCGAGCTCTATGCTGTCAGCCTTGCCTCGTGCTGGATAGAATGCCTGGAGTGTGCGCACGTCATAGCGACGGTCTTCTGTCATTCTCTGCAGTCGCTCTTCGGCATCAGCACGCAACAGGCGACCTTCCTCGCTGTCCTCCTTCACGCGCCAAGCCCAATAGAAGTAGAGCCAGTCGATGTACGGAATGAGTGTCTTAACGCTTATGGTCTGCACTTCGCCCTGACCTACGAACGGCGGCTTCACGGGAGTGTAGCTCTGCCAGTCGCAAGAGAAGCGGCGCTGCAGTGGGGAAGGTTCGCCGAGGGCATCGCTCGTAGCACGCTGAATGTTCAGTCGCTGTTCCTTCTTGTGCTGTGCCATTCGTATGCGCTGTTGGCGAGAGCGATTGCGTAGCATTACCTCCTCACGCTGCTCAGGATCCATGAGCTGCATGGCGACGACAGGGTTCTGCGAAGCGTCTTTCATGTGGAACACGCCTCCGGCATAGAGCGGTGCAAGCTTTACGGCAGTATGAATCTCGGAAGTGGTGGCACCGCCAACGAAGAGCGGTATCTTAAGTCCAGCCTTCTGCATAGCTTCTGCCACGCGACACATCTCGTCGAGGCTCGGGGTGATAAGTCCGGAGAGGCAGACGATGTCCACACTGTTCTTTATGGCTTCCTCAACAATCTTATCCGTAGGCACCATAACGCCGAGGTCTATGACGCGGAATCCGTTGCAGGCAAGCACCACGCCGACAATGTTCTTGCCGATGTCGTGGACGTCGCCCTTGACGGTGGCGAGCAATATGACCCCCTCATTCCCCCCGAGGGGGAGGTCCTTATTAGTTTTGTTGGGAGTATTCTTATCTGTAGAACTATTTGTGTTCTTTTCTATAGAACTATTAAAAGTTCCCCCTTGGGGGGGTAGGGGGTCGGGGGTCAAAAGTATTTCCACCGCTTTCTTCATTGTGCGGGCGGTCTTTACCACTTGCGGTAGGAACATCTTTCCTTCGCCAAAGAGCTTGCCAACGGTGTTCATGCCCGACATCAGCGGACCGGAGATGATTTCCAGTGGCGTTTTGCCTTCGGAAAGAAGGGCGTTGAGGTTGGCTTCGAGGTTGGTTGTTATGCCTTTGATGAGGGCTTCGCTTACTCTGAATTCAGAATTCAGAATGCAGAATTCAGAATTAGGCTGCGCATTATTAGTTGGGGAATCATTCTGCATTCTGCATTCTGCATTCTGCATTTTCGATGCCATCTCCGTAAGCTTTTCGCTTGCATCCTCGCTGGTATTCATGATGACGGCGGTGATGGCGTCGCGGAGTTCGGCATCTATGGTCTCGTACTTAACCGCTGTGGCTGGGTTCATGATAGCCATGTTCATGCCGACCTTCGTAGCCAGATGGAGGAAGACGGAGTGCATAGCCTCGCGCAGATAGTTGTTGCCACGGAAGGCAAACGAGAGGTTTGAAAGTCCACCGCTGATGCGAGCGCCAGGGAGATTGGTGCTTATCCATTCAGCAGCGCGAATGAAGTCGCGGGCGTAGTTGGCATGCTCTGCCATGCCAGTAGCAATGGTGAGCACGTTAGGGTCGAAGATGATGTCGCAAGGATTGATGCCAACCTGCTCGGTAAGCAGCTTATAGGCACGAGCTGCAATGGCGATACGGCGGTCGTAGTCGTTAGCTTGACCTTCCTCGTCGAAGAGCATGACGATGATGGCTGCACCGAGTCGCTTACAGACCTTAGCCTGCTCTATGAAGTTCTCCTCGCCTTGCTTCAGCGAGATGGAGTTTACGATACATTTTCCCTGACAGCACTTCAAGCCAGCCTCAATGACATCGAAGCGGCTGCTATCAACCATTATAGGCACTCGACAGATGGAAGGGTCGGAGGCAAGCAGATTGAGGAATGTAGTCATCTCCTGCTTGGCATCGAGAAGTCCATCGTCCATGTTTACGTCGATGACCATTGCGCCTTTCTCGACCTGAGTACGAGCAATGTCAAGAGCCTCGTCGTATTTCTTCTCGTTTATCAGTCGGAGGAACTTACGCGAACCAGCCACATTGCAACGCTCACCGACAACGATGAAGTCGGAAGGAGAGAAGGTAAAAGCCTCCAGGCCGGAGATGTTTAATGCAGAATTCTGAATGCAGAATGCAGAATTAGGCTGCGCTTTGTTTAATGCTGAATTCAGAATGCAGAATTCAGAATTAGGCTGCACTTTGTTTAATGCTGAATGCTGAATGCTGAATGCTGAATCATCTGCCGCGCCACTCAATTCTGCATTCTGCATTCTGCATTCTGAATTATTCCAATTCTGCATTAGCTCCGAAAGGGCTGCAATGTGTTCAGGAGTTGTGCCGCAACAGCCGCCGATGACGTTTACTAATTGAGAATTCTGAATGCAGAATGCAGAATTAGGCTGCGCTTTGTTTAATGCTGAATTCAGAATGCAGAATTCAGAATTATGCTGCGCGGTGGAATCATTCTGCATTCTGCATTCTGCATTCTGCATTATTCCAATTCTGCATTCTGCATTATTCCAATTCTGCATTCTGCATTCTGCATTCTGCATTCTCTCCAGCATCGGGCGAATCTGGCGCACCATGTCTTCCGGAGTGTCATCGTATTCGCCGAACTGGTTTGGTAGTCCTGCGTTTGGATGGCATGAGATAAAGCCGTTCCAGCAACTGCGCATTCTGCGTAGATAAGGTATCATGGCCTCTGCACCGAGACCGCAGTTCATGCCGATGACAAGCGGATTGGCATGAGCAACGGATGCCACAAAAGCCTCTATCGTCTGACCGGAAAGCGTGCGGCCTGAAGCGTCGCTGATGGTCATGGAGATGAAGAGAGGGAGCTGATGTAATGCAGAATTATGAATGCAGAATGCAGAATTAGGCTGCGCTTTGTTTAATGCTGAATTCAGAATGCAGAATTCAGAATTATGCTGCGCGGTGGAATCATTCTGCATTCTGCATTCTGCATTCTGCATTATTCCAATTCTGCATTCTGCATTATTCCAATTCTGCATTTTGCATTTTGCATTCTGCATTTTATTAAAGGCACTTATGGCAGCTTTTACATTGAGCGTATCGAAAGCTGTTTCAATGATAATGCCGTCAACGCCTTCTTCTATAAGCACACGCATCTGCTCGCTGTAGGCAGCTTCCAGTTCGTCAAAAGTTATGGAGCGTGCGGCAGGGTCGTTGACATCGTCGCTCATAGAGAGCATTCGGCTCGTAGGACCGACATCGCCAAGAACGAATATCTTCTTGCGGCGGTCGCCTTCGGTTGGTACGAAACTGTCGGCAGCTTCGCGTGCAATGCGAACGGCAGCGCGGTTTATCTGCTCCACATAGTCGCCGAGCAAGTATTCTTGCTGGGAAATGCGCTGTGAGGAGAAAGTGTCTGTGATGATGATGTCTGCGCCAGCCTCTATGTAACGGTGATGGATGGCAGAGATGATGTCAGGACGTGTCAGGGCAAGTACGTCATTATTGCCCTTGAGCTGCACCTTCCAGTCGCGGAAAAGCTCACCGCGGAAGTCTTCCTCAGTGAGTTTATACTCCTGGATGAGCGAACCCATCGCGCCGTCCATCAAGAGGGGACCCTCTCCAAACCTCCCCCATAAGGGGAGGCTTTCTTTTATATGCTTTGTTGTCGTATTATTCATATAAGGAAAAAGTTAGGTTATTATATACAATTTGGCACAGAATAATGTATGATAAAATTTATGGGCAATTCATGGAAAATTCATGTAGCGCCGCAGGCTTTATATTTTTTTTAACACGAATGACCATAAATTATCCACGAATTTATTCATAAATTAAGATTTATGCCTAATAGTATATAGTTTCCAAAAGTTAAATAACTCCTACCGCTATAAGCTAGTGTTCTAAAGTCCTCCCTTGTGGGGAGGGTTTGGGAGGGGTCTTACCTCATCCATAATTGCGCATATTGCATCAGCGGCATTCATTGTATAGAAATGCAGCGAAGGCACCTTTGCCGCCTTCAGTTCCTGGCACTGCTTGATAGCCCATTCAATGCCCACCTTCTTCACATCGTCGTTTGCCTTGCAGCCTTGTAGTTTGCTAACCAAAAGGTCAGGGAAATCAATATGGAAAGTGCGTGGCAGCATTGACATGTGATTGAGCGTGCTGATAGGTTTAAGTCCTGGAATGATAGGCACATTTATGCCCGCCTTTTCGCAACGGTTAAGGAAATCAAAGTATTTATTGTTGTCGAAAACCATCTGCGTAACGATGTATCCGGCACCCATATCAACCTTCTTCTTCAGCGCATCCATGTCAGCTTGCAGCGACATTGCCTCGTCGTGCTTCTCAGGATAGCCAGCCACACCATAGGTAAACGGACGCTTGCCACGGAGCATGTCGTGAGAGTCGCCGAAGATCATACGGCCTTCGTTGAACTCATTGACTTGCTGGCACAGTTCTGAAGCATACATCAGTCCGCCCTCTTTCGGGATGAAGCGGTTGTCCATCTTCGACTTGTCGCCACGAAGCACTATGAGATCGAAGATGTCAAAGAAGGCAAGGTCGATAAGTTCGTTCTCCGTGTCTTGCTGAGTATATCCAGAACAGATGATGTGTGGCACAACAGGAATGTTGTATCGCTGCTTTATGGCGCACGATACAGCAACGGTGCCTGGGCGCAGACGATCTTCCACACGCACAAAACGTCCTGGCTTCACCTCACGGTAGCTGTAGTCGCTGCGGTGGGTTGTTACCTCAATGAATGCAGGATTATATGCCATGAGTTTGTCGATAGTCTTGTAAATCTGTTCTATGCTTTTACCCTTTACAGGAGGCAGAACCTCAAAGCTGAAGAGCGTTTCCTGCGTGTTCTTGAGTATGTCTGTTACGGATTGGTTCATTGCTTTTCTTCTTAATATTTTGTGCAAAGGTACGAATAAGCGAGATAAATAAGAAAATATTATAGAAAAAAACTGATATTCAGAAGATTTTTCTGCAAAAACATACCAAAAGCGCCACTCCTTCTAGCAGGAGTAGCGCTTTTATTCACGATTGTATTAGTAAAGTAAAGAAAAAATCTTGTTGTGTGGAAGCTCTTCCATCCTAGTCGTTCAGCACTGCGAGTGAATCCTTTATGATAGAATCACCCTTCTGTACATCAGCCACATTCTTTCCGTTGACAGTTTCTATCTGTGCTATGCCAGTTTGTTCCTCGCCTCTGTTGTCGAAGAGCGCTTGTGAAGCATTACCGATAGTTATTATCACAGCCACGATGGCAGCTGCCTTGAAGAATGGGTGGAGAGCCTTTGTTGTGCGCTTGAACGCAACCTTAAGCATTGGCATTGCAGGTTCTGTTTCGTTTGTTTCTTCCTGTATGAGAGCCATCATTTTTGCGTCGAAGTCAGCACCGAGGCAGTCTTCCTTCGTTTCGTTTTGCTCGTAAACGAAGAGGTCACGATACTGGAGTAGATTCTCCGGGAGTTCGTCCTGGCAGAAAAATGCCCGGAGAATCTTCTCTTCTTCAATGGTGGTTTCGCCATTGAAGTAGCCTTCAAGTAGTTGTTCTATGTACTTATAGTCCAGTATCATTATTAATCAATAAATCGATTCTTAATAGTTTGACGAGCTCTGAAGATATTTGTCTTTACTTGTTGTTCGGTCATTTGCAGGAGTTCTGCGATTTCCTTGTAATTCTTCTCTTCAAAGTCTCTTAGTTGCAGGCAAAGCTTTTGGTTTTCGGGGAGCGTGCTGATGATGCTCTCAAGCTGTGCCATTCGGTCGCTGTTGACAGCCTTTCGGTGCGGATCTTCGGTGGAGATGACCGAAGCGGAGGCTTCGGGAACGGTGGCTGTAAAGCCAAGCGGAGAAGCGCTTGGAAGGGTGTCGAGCGATCGGTTGTTTCGTCCTGCTTTCTTCGTGCAGTCAAGTGCCAGGTTGCGGCAGATGGTTGTGGCGAAAGCCGGTATGGAGTCGATGTCTTGCCATGAATCTCGCTTGTTCCAGCATTTTATCAGCGTTTCCTGCACGACGTCCTCAGCATCTTCGTGACTCATTGTGATGCGCAGAGCGAGGCGAAAGAGCATGTCTTTCAGTGGTAATATGTCGTTCTGGAAACTGATTGTTTTCATCGGCTTCTATAATGATGACGATTGAGAAAAAGAAAAGTTACAAGGAAATGTGATTTTTTTAATTTTTTTATCTCGCCCTGCTCATTTCACTGCGATAGCATAGGCTTTTGACCTGTTCTTCACTCATTTGCTGATACTCTTCAAGGGTTTCTGCAATGACCAGTTCCGTGAGTGGCGTTGTGGCAAAGACACGTCCTTCAGGGTCAAGAAAGATGGCATGTTTGTAGCCACTCAGCTCAGCATTGGTGTTGTCCTTCAGCAGTTTCCAGTATGGGTAGTTGTAGCCCTTGATGTATTTCCCCTCAACTGGCGCAACGACAACTTCCCAGTCGAGATAGTAGCGATGTTCTGTGATCCAACAGTTTTCGTATTCCTTTGGAACGATGATTGTTCCGAGTGGCTTTTCCGGTTCAATACCTTTCTCGTCGCCCGCGCGGATGTAATACTCGTCGAGGTCGTGAGCTGTGGTGAACACAAGATAGAACTCTCGTTCCGTCTCGCCACGATAGAAGAACTTGTTCGACATATTGTCAAATTTATTCATGAAGTCAACATGGTCCATATCAACATCCTCAAGAGTGAATGTGTTTCTCTTGCAGTGGGCAGACTCACCGCAGAGAAATTCCATGCGACAAGGGTCGGTAATCGTGGATGGAACGGCAGGTTGGGGTATGGCATTCTTCTCCGACATCTTCAGCAGAAGCTGGTAAGAGTCTTTCGTTATCTGGTATGTCATGAACGAATCCGACGCTCCGATATGCGGAAGGTCAGAGATGGCATAGACGATAATCCGCCCTTCGTTGAACAGGAAGCGTCCTACATCGACGCCGTATGCGAGAACACCGTCGGTGATCATGTCGGAAGGATTCTTCTCTTCGCGAGCAACAGAAAGGGTACACTTCGTAATGAGAGCACTCTTGGCAGCGTCTTGCTCTGGCGCTTTCGGCTTTTCGCTTGCTTTCATTCCAAGCTCTTCTCTTCGGCGTGTGACAAATTCCTCCTTTCGCAGCTCATAGTTTCGCTCGCTGTTCTTGTCTCGCTTTTCGCCACGGTGCAATGCGAGCGATTCTGCAAAGCCGAAGTCAAGTGACTCACGTCCGTCATCGATGGTGCAAGCAAGGACATCGCTCAGCAGTTCACGACCTATCATCCTGCCAGTGACGCTCTTGAACTCCTTGGCACGCATTATCATCTTTTCTATCTGTTCTTTATAGAAACCGCAACGCACCGTGTGAAGTATCTCGTCGTTCTTGCAGATATGGATGTCCCCTTCCCGTGGGTTCGACCGTATCTCATATTCCTTTCCTCTGTAAGAGAGAACGATCTTGCCGCCCTTTATCCTTAAGTCTAAACCGATTTCGTACATAAGGGGTCAGGAGTTATAGGTCATTGTAAGGTACGGCGTAAGTATTGCCGTCAGAAACCTTTCCGCTTGAAAGTCCCTTGTAGAGCCACTTCTGGCGCTGTTTTGCACTACCGTGTGTGAAGGCATCTTCATCTACGCGACCCTGATAGCGCTTCTGGAGACGGTCGTCGCCAATCTGTGCTGCAATGGCAATGGCTTCTTCTATGTCACCATCTTCAAGAGAAGAGAAAATCTTGTTTTCATTATATCCCCAAACACCAGCAAGGAAGTCAGCCTGAAGTTCTGTGCGCACGCTTGTCTGGTTTTCTGTCTCGTTAGGGAAGTACTTGTTTCTCTGGTGCAGATGACCCATGAGGTGCTGAACATGGTGGCCTACCTCATGCGCTACGACATAAGCATAGGCAAAGTCACCGGCTGTGCCAAACTGCTGCTGCATGCTTGACATGAAAGAGAGGTCGATGTAGAGTTTCTCGTCGCCAGAGCAATAAAAAGGACCTACTTGTTCCATCTGTGCTGCGCCACAAGCTGTGTTTACATGGCCAGAGCAAAGCACGAGTGTAGGAGCGCGATATTCGCCAAGTCCTTGCTCCTGGAATACCCTTGTCCAGATGTCTTCTGTACTTGCAAGAACCTTCTTTGTGAACGAAGCCAGTTCCTCCTCTTCGGCAGAAGGAGTGTAGCTGCCGTCAGTGGCAACCTGCTCAGTCATTCCCTGTTCTGCGACATTGTTTATCACGTCGCCAAGGTCACCTCCGCCAAGGAAAGTCATTATGGCAATAAGAATGATACCACCAATACCGCCAATACCTGCTTTTGCGCCACCGCTCATTCCGCGGCGATCTTCTACATTGTTGCTTTCGCGTCTTCCGTCAAGTCTCATAATAATGAAGTCAAGCCCCTCAAGCTCCCCAAGGGGAGATGTTAATAGCTTTGAATGAATTTAATGTGTTATAAAATTAATGTTATTATATACAATTTGGCACAGAATAATTTATGATAAAATTTATGGGCAATTCATGGAAAATTCATGTAGCGCCGCAGGCTTTATATTTTTTTTAACACGAATGACCATAAATTATCCACGAATTTATTCATAAATTAAGATTTATGCCTAATAGTATATAGTTTCCAAAATTAATGTACTTATTTTAGTTTTTTAAAGTTTTCTGATAACAAGCTCGGCATAGCGGTTCGTACTCCTGCGTTTCGCCCAGGAGAACTCGTTTGTCACCAGCTACCAATCGGTGGCTTACATACGCCAATGCACCGCATTTTACACAGATGGCATGCACCTTTGTTACTTCGTCGGCAATGGCACAGAGTGCTGGCATAGGACCGAAAGGAACGCCCTTGTAGTCCATGTCAAGACCTGCCACAATGACACGCACACCGCGGTTGGCAAGTTCGTTGCACACATGCACTAAGCCTTCGTCGAAGAACTGTGCCTCATCTATGCCCACAACATCAATATCTGACGAAAGGAGCAGTATTGATGAGGACGAATCGAGTGGGGTAGAAGGAATATAGTTCTTATCGTGGCTTACCACATCTTCCTCGCTATAACGCACATCAATGGCAGGTTTGAATATCTCAACCTTCTGATGTGCAAACTCAGCGCGCTTCATACGACGTATCAGTTCTTCGGTTTTTCCGGAGAACATTGAGCCGCATATAACCTCTATGCGACCTTGCCTATAAAACTCGCCTTGATTGTTTCTTTCCATGATAGTAAGTAATCAAAATTGTCATTACTGCGTGCAAAAGTACAAATTTTCTTTGGAAGTTACAACAATATTGCTTATTTTTGCACAAATTTTCTGAAATAACTTAGCAGAACCGTAAATTGTAAATCAGTAAATCTGTAAATTATATAAATCTCCATCATGGCTGGAATACTCTATATAGTACCAACTCCAGTGGGCAATCTGGAGGACATGACGCTGCGCGCCATCCGTATATTAAAGGAAGTAGATTTGGTACTTGCTGAAGATACCCGCACATCGGGTAAGTTGCTGAAACACTTTGAGATACAAAACCATCTGATGTCTCACCATAAGTTCAATGAGCATGGCACTTCTGCTGGCATCGTAGAGCGACTGAAGGGCGGACAGAACATCGCTCTCATCAGCGACGCTGGCACTCCAGGTATCAGCGATCCGGGCTTTTTCCTTGCTCGTGAGGCTGCCGCCGCAGGCATAAAGGTTGAGTGTCTGCCTGGTGCTACAGCGGTCATTCCTGCACTTGTCAGCAGCGGGCTTCCATGCGACCGCTTTGCCTTTGAAGGTTTCCTGCCGCAGAAGAAAGGTCGTCAGACGAAGTTGCAGAGTCTTGTGGAAGAGAAGCGCACCATGGCTTTCTACGAATCGCCTTATCGCGTACTGAAGACCTTGCAGCAGTTTGCCGAAGTTTTCGGTGAAGACCGCCAGGCAGCAACTTGTCGCGAGATTTCGAAGATTCATGAAGAATGTCTTCGTGGAACTCTCGCCGAACTCATTGAACACTTCAAGGCAACTGCCCCAAAAGGCGAGTTTGTCGTCATTGTGGCGGGAAAAGCATAAAACATGGCAGGTAGCTTCTTCATTCCATATAAAGGTTCTCATTACCAGAACGGCTTTCTTGGCAGCAAGGTTCTTGTTGTCGGGGCTCACCACTACTGCCCCTTCGAGTGTCAGAACAAGGCTGAATGTGAAGGAACGGCAAAAGGTTCACTACGCTCTTTCGCTTCTACAGACAGAGGATAGGTTGCCGCTGAAATTTATTAAGCACATAAGAGATGGGCTGTATGAACTGCGTATCTCATGGAGTGGCAATATATACCGCCTGTTCTTTATCTTCGATGAAGGGCAGATTGTAGTATTATTCAATGGATTCCAAAAGAAGTCGCAAAAGACGCCATCTTCGGAAATAATGAAAGCTCTAAAAATAAAGGAAGAATATTATGCAAACAAAAAATAACCAGATTACTGACATCAGTGCAGAACTTGACATGCTGTATGGGGCAGAAGGTACTCCTGAACGCGCACTGTTTGACGAGGAGGCTTGGAACTTCTACACAAGTCAGATATTGCTTGACGCACGTAAGGAAGCAAAGATTACACAATCTGAATTGGCAAAGCGTCTGTCAACGACAAAGTCGTATATCTCTCGTGTTGAGAATGGGCTTATTAATCCAAGTGTAGGAATGTTCTATCGCATCATAAATGCACTTGGTATGCGTGTTGATGTTGTGCATTCTATATAATTATGCAACAATTCCAACAAAGAATACAAGCTCGTACTGGGTGGTCGGAGGCTATTGTCTCTGCCATCCGCAGCGAGGAGGAAGCTGAGCTTTATATCAGGGCTGGGCTGAAGGAAATGCGTATCAACGGCAAGCCGGCGTTGGTGCAGCCGCGGATTAACCCAAACTATGTGATGCCGGAATGGTGGGTGAAGAAGTATGGTAAGGCTTGGCGCGGATGGACAAACGCTGACCTTATGGGTGAAGGCTATCCTGCGCACGACGAGAACGGCGATCCTTATGAGCTGCATCATATCGGTCAGCTGACGGACTCTCCGCTTGCTGAACTGACATGGAAGCAACACCACGAGGACGGCAACTTTGCTATCCTCCATACCTTTGACGACTATTCTGATATTGGCAGAGCCGATTTCGAAAAGGAGAAGAAGGCGTACTGGATGGCGAGGTACAGGAGTATATAAGTAAGAATGTAGTAAAATCTGAAGTACTACTTCAAAATTTCTCGTAAAATCTGAAGTCGTACTTCAGATTTTATGACTTTTTCTTGCTCTTTTTTCTGAAAGTTCTTATCTTTGCACCCAGAAAACAAAGCCATTGGTTATCACGACAAAACCTTAGGAAACTATATACTATTAGGCATAAATCTTAATTTATGAATAAATTCGTGGATAATTTATGGTCATTCGTGTTAAAAAAAATATAAAGCCTGCGGCGCTACATGAATTTTCCATGAATTGCCCATAAATTTTATCATAAATTATTCTGTGCCAAATTGTATATAATAACCAAACCTTAACCCCTCTGTATTTCGCAAAGAATGAGCTATATATGAAAAAGACATTGATCATGGCAGTTTGTCTGCTGGCAGCCGTTGCAGCTATGGCGCAGTCGGCTCGCATTGAAAAGAACTGGAACGCTGACTGGCGCTTCTCTCTTCAGGACATCAAGGAAGCGAAGAATGCCGACTTCAACGACAAGGCATGGAAGACCGTCTGCGTGCCTCACGACTGGAGCATTGACAGCGACTTCAAGAAGGACAACGCCATGGGCAATGAAGGTGGCTATCTGCCTGCCGGAACCGGTTGGTATCGCAAGCAGCTCAACATGCCGAAGGAATGGGCGGGCAAGGCAGTAAAGCTCATGTTCGACGGCGTATATCAGGATTCAAAGCTCTATGTGAACGGCGACTCCGTAGGCAGTCATTTCTATGGCTATACACCTTTCGTGGTTGACATCACAAAGCAGCTGAAGGTGGGCAACAATGTGATAGCCCTTCGCGTGGATAACTCGCAGCAGAAGAACTGCCGCTGGTACTCTGGTTCGGGCATCTACCGCAAGGTGCAACTCATCGTCAGCGACCCTGTTCACATAGCTCCTTGGGGCGTAGCCGTTACCACTCCAAAGGTGGAGAAGAGCGAGGCAGTCGTCATCGTGCAGACTGACCTAAAGAACGAAGGCGATGCTCCAAGAAACATCAAGGTGAGAGTTTCCGTTCCTTCCGAGAATGTTTCGAAGGAAAGTCCGGAGGTGACAATCAAGCCAAATAGTGTCTATAACAAGGTGACTCAGCAGCTCATCATCAGCAACCCAAAGCTCTGGAACACAGATACTCCAAACCTCTACGAGGCAAAGGTGGAAATCATAGAAGACGGCAAGGTAATTGACGAAAAGACAGAACGCTTCGGCATTCGCACCGTGGAATACGACGCGCAGAATGGTCTTCGCATCAATGGCGTGAAGACGCTCATCAACGGCGGTTGCGCTCATCACGACAACGGCGTACTCGGTGCTGCAACATATCGCAACGCGGAATATCGCAAGGCAAGACTCATGAAGGAAGCTGGCTTCAACCTCGTGCGCACAAGCCATAACCCTCCATCAGAAGACTTTCTCTCTGCTTGCGACGAGGTCGGCATCATGGTCATCGACGAAGCTTTCGACGGATGGGCTGACCAGAAGAACACCTTCGACTATCACCTCCGCTTCAAGCAGGAGAGCAGCGCTGATGTAGCGGCAATGGTACTCCGCGACCGCAACCACCCAAGCATCATCTCATGGAGCATCGGCAACGAGATTATCGAGCGCAAGCACATCAGCAGCGTAACCACTGCACAACGCCTGAAGAACGCCATCCTCAAGCACGACAACACTCGTCCTGTTACGGAAGCTCTCTGCGCATGGGACAGCGACTGGGAAATCTATGATCCTCACGCAGCAGTTCTCGACATCACAGGTTTGAACTACATGATGCACAAGGCGAAAGGCGACCATGAGCGTGTGCCAGAGCGTGTGATGTGGCAGACAGAAAGTTATCCTCGCGACGCATTCAAGAACTGGGAGATGGTACATGACAACTCTTATGTCATTGGCGATGTCGTTTGGACAGCAATCGACTATCTCGGTGAATCGGGCATCGGTCGCTTCTTCTACGAAGGCGAAACCGACGGCGAGCCATGGATGAAGCAGCAGTTCCCTTGGCATGGCGCTTACTGCGGCGACATCGACCTCATCGGTTGGCGCAAGCCTATCTCACACTATCGCGAGATGCTCTATTATCCTGATCACGAGAAGCTCTACATGGCAGTGAAGGAACCAGACGGCTACAACGGCAAGGTACGCGAGACAATGTGGTCGGTATGGCCTACATGGGAGTCATGGAACTGGAAAGGCCATGAAGGCAAGAACATCGATGTGGAGATTTGCTCAAGTTATCCGAAGGTGCGCCTTTACCTTAACGGCAAACTCATAGGCGAACGCCCTACCACTCGCGCAGAGGAGTTCAAGGCAGTCTTCGGCATTCCTTACGAGTCAGGCACACTGAAGGCGGTGGGCGTTGACAGTCAGGGCAAGGAAGTAGAGGAACGCACTCTCTCGACATCTGGCGACGCAGCCAATATCCGCTTCACTACTGACGGTAAGTTTGGCAAGAACAGCACATCAGATGACATCGTTTATGTAAATGTGGAACTCATCGACAAGAACGGCATCCGCGTGCAGGACGCTGAGCAGGATCTCCGCTTTGAGGTTAAGGGCAATGCCACTCTCATTGCCACTGGCACAGGCGATCTGAAGGACACCGTTTCATATACAAACCCAACCCGCAAGACTTACAAGGGCATGGCAATGGCTGTCGTTCGCTCAAACGGCAAGGGCGGCAAGGCAACGCTCATCGTAACCGGCAAGGGAATCAAGAAGCAGATTAGTTTGTAGTACCCGAATCAGTTACAAATAAAAAAGAACACCACATCATGCGAACCGATATGTTTTACGCTTGGTGTGGTGTTCTGATAAAACTACATTATACTCTATGAAGAAATCAATCTCTCTATGCGTTATGCTCATTATGGCAATAATGATAAGCGCGCAAACAAAAATGTTGAAGCAATCCGGCAAATCAGCCGAGGAAATGCTGCCTAACGGCTGGGAACTTCTCGCAAGTGCAGAAAACGACATCAACCACGACCGCATTCCAGACCTCGTCGTCATCGCGTTGCCAGACTTTCCAGAGAATATCCAGACGCGCGACGACGGTTACAAGATAAACAAGAACTCCCCAATCGTTGCCATTTATTTTGGCGAAAGGGGAGTCTATAAACTGTGGAATTCCACAATTAGCATAATAGAAGCCGCTGATGAATTCAGCTTCTTGGACGAAGTGACAGCCTCCATCTCAGCCAAGGGAATAGTGACCATCGGCTACAAGATGTTTTTTTCAGCAGGCACTTGGGGAGCGCCAACAAACAAATTTGTATATCGCTACCAGGACCACGACCTTTATCTTATAGGTTATGACCGCAACACACTGAACAGAGCAACCCTTGAAGAAGAAACCGTCAGCTACAACTTCCTAACCCATAAGAAGCAGACAAGCATCACTAAAGAAGGTGTCAAAACCAAGAAAGACAAATGGCAGAACATTGCCAAAAAGCCACTGATGGAGTTCGGTCCTGATCCGCTGGATTATATCTACGACTAAAACGCTTTTTTATTTCTTAACTTTCAGCACAGCCTTCTTCACTTCGGCAGCAATGATGCCTGCACCCTTTGCGTTAGGATGGATGCCGTCAGGGAAGAGCTCAGCCTTGCCGCTTGTTTTCTTGTAGAGATTGATGAGCTGCCAATGGTGCTTCTTGGCAAGTTTCTTTATGGCAGGGAGCTGTTGCTGGATTACTTCGTCGCGAATGCTCCACGCCACTTTGTAGGCTTTTGCTGGCAGACAGATGATAATCTTCGGCTTGCTTGGCAGATTCTCATACTCCACAGCCAAGTCCTCAAGGTCCTTGATGAAGCGCTCCACGCCAACCCAGTTCTGCGGTTTGCTATCGTTGGTGCCAAGCTTTATCACGGCTATCTGCGGAAGGAAATCCTTTGCCTGCTGATATTCCGGGCATTTTGTATATGGATCGTCAGCATCATTCTGTGCTGTCTTTCCGCAGTTGCCGTAGTTCTGCACATCATATCCTTCACCGAGCAAAGCTTGGAGCTGCGCTGGGTAAGAGTCCTTGTCGCGGTTTTCTATCGTATAACCGTATGTGATGCTGTTGCCAATGCAAGCAACCTTAATCTTCTGCGCAAAGATTGTTAGACAGAAGAAAAGAAAGAATAAAGTGAGTTTTGTTCTCATAATAAGAGGTTAAGGGGGGTATTAATGGCTAGGGGGTAAATCATTGTAAGGCGAGCAAATGAAAGCCGCTTACCCCGAATAATTTGTATCTGTAGTGATATGCACTTTCTTGCCCGGGTACTTCAATACTATCTGCTCTTCAAGCCAATGGCAGATGGTTGGAGCATCGTGGTCGAAGGAAATAACGATGTCGAAGGCTATATCCTCCTCATCTGCATAGAAACCGTGCATTTGCTGTACGCCGTCTTGCGACATTGCCATCTGGCGAATGTCCTCGCGCATGGCAATCACATCGGCGTCAGTATCGTTCATGACATAGATGCCAACGGTCATCACTGCCTTGAATTCGGAATATATAAGCGCGGAAACGCGGCGGCAGATTTTCTGAATCTGATGTGAAGACAGCGTGTCGGAAACTTCAATGTGTATGGAACCGATGGCAGTGTCAGGACCATAGTCGTGAAGGATAAGGTCGTAAGCGCCAAGCACTCCCGGCACTTCATTCACCTTGCTCTTGATGGCTGCGGCAAGGTCTCCCTGAACTCTCTTGCCAACGACTTTTCCGAGCGGGTCAAGGAGAGTTTCTATTCCGGTCTTTATGATGAAAGCGGAAATAATGACACCGATGTAGCCATCAATGTTTATGCTCCATATCATTGACACCGCGGCACCCAAAAGCGTTGCGGCAGAAAGCACTGCGTCGAATGATGCTTCAAGACCACTTGCCACGAGAGCATCGGAGTTTAGCGCCTTGCCACGAATCTGAAAGTATCTTCCCAACAGGAGTTTTCCGACTATGGCGACAACGATGACCATCACCGAAACCCAAGTGAAGGAAGTAGGCTCAGGATTGATTATCGCCTTAACCGATTCAATCATCGAAGAAACACCGGCGGCAAAGATGATTCCCGCAACCAGAATAGCACTGAAATATTCCACTCGTCCGTAGCCGAAAGGGTGCTTGCTGTCTGGTTTCCTTCCTGCCAGTTTTATGCCAATTATCGTGATGGCAGACGACAGAGCGTCCGACACATTGTTGATGGCATCGAGCAATACGGCAACAGAGTTGGAGAGAAGACCAACAATGACCTTGAAAGTGGCAATAACCGCATTTGCACCGATTCCTACGATGCTGACTTTCGTGATTTGGTTGTTCCTACTTTGTTTCATAATTATCCTCCTCTTATAATAAATTAGATGAATCTATATTATTCGGCTTTTTCTTTAGATTCCGCAAAATACTTCCACAGGGGAGCTGCATGGAGAGCCTGGATAATCTGTCCTGACGACAGAAGTTCCTGCACATCGTCACGGGAAAGAACATCAACATGGATATCTTCCGTCGGCTCTTGATGCTGTTCCGAAATCTTCTCTACTCCCGTGGCAAGGAAGGTGTAGCTGAGATTCGTATGGTTGGTAGGGTTTGGAGAGACGGTCATGAACAGTTGCCACTCTCCGCCGCCATAGCCTGTCTCCTCACTAAGTTCTCGTTTTGCTGCTTCAAGTGCAGTCTCGCCGGGATCAATCACTCCAGCCACGAGTTCATAGTGTGTCTCTCCGAGAGCATGGCGATACTGATCTTCCATGACGAAGTTGCCATCTTTTGTGATGGCTATGACATTCACCCAATCCGGAAATTCAAGAATGAACCACTCCGGAACAATGCTGCCCGAAGGCAGTTGTACGCGCTCTTGCCTCAGGTTCATCCATGTGCCCTTGCTAAGCAGTTTCTCGCTCTTCAGGACTTTCCATTTCCGGTTTTCAAGTTTGCGTATCATGCTGTGTTTCCTTGTTTAGCTTTTACTTTTTCTTTGACTGCAGGTAAGCCTTGAAGTAGCGACCGGAAGTTGTTGGAGTGTAGTTCCAATCGCTGATGAGAGTTGGGGCATAATCGCGGTCGAAGCACCAAACAGTGAAGGAGATGCCGCGCTGCTCCAGATACCATATTACGGATTTTACGCAAAAGTATAAATTAAAACACAAATATAGCCATAGCGAATATGATTTAACAATTATTTAACATTTCCGGCGGCGGAATTCGTGTTCTTTCACAGCATTATTCGTAACTTTGAAACCGGTCAAATAATATAATTAGTAAAGAATAAAGCGATTATATTTGGAGAATGTTGGATTGGAAACGACGCCCCATGGCGTCGTTAAATTGTCGCAATAGCCTTTCTTCACACTCCCTAACGACGCCATGAGGCATCGTTTCCAAAAAGATAACTCAACTATCAAGAATAAATATGAAAACAGAAAAATATAGCGAAGCATACGAGTCAATAAAGTCGCTCGTTGAGGCAGAGGCGGATCTCATTGCCAACATGGCGAATGTCTCGGCGATGCTGAAGGACACATTCCACTTCTGGTGGGTAGGTTTTTACAGAGTTGATGGCGAGGAACTCATCCTCGGTCCGTTCCAAGGACCTATCGCCTGCACCAGAATCCGCAAAGGTCGCGGAGTGTGTGGCACTTCATGGGCTAAGGAGCAGACCATCGTTGTTCCCGATGTGGAGGAATTCCCTGGACATATAGCTTGCAGTTCTGCCTCTAAGAGCGAGATAGTAATTCCTGTTCGCAAAGGCAACGAGATTATCGCCGTGCTTGATATTGACAGTGAGTTCCTGAACACCTTTGACGAGACAGACCAGCTTTGGCTTGAGAAAATCTGCAAGCTGTTCAGCTAATTCTTCTTCCTTGGGGAGACAAAACTTAATCCTTGGGGAAACAAAGCATAATCTTTGGTGAGGCAAAACATAATCCTTAGCGGGAGCGTTCGTTTTCTTATAAGAAACTGAAGATTTTCTTACTAGAAAAAATATATTTTCTTATAAGGAAAGTATATGCGTTCTTATAAGAAAATGGAGTGTCCGACGCGGCGTTTCATTGCGCGCGACGCGGTCTTATTATGTGCAATATGGGGGGAAATGTAGTAGAAAAAGGGGTAATATGCCCTCTTTTGTGTGAAATTTTCCTAAAAAAACGCTGTCTTTTAATGATTTCTCTTGTTCTTTCAAGTAATATATGTAACTTTGCATTGAAAAACAATAGAAAACCCTAAAATAAAACTATTATGGCAAATACAAAGTACGCAGGCACTCAGACAGAGAAGAATCTTGAGGCTGCATTCGCAGGTGAGTCACAGGCTCGCAACAAGTACACTTACTTTGCTTCAAAGGCAAAGAAGGAAGGTTTTGAACAGATTTCTGCAATTTTCCAGCACACTGCAGACAATGAAAAGGAGCACGCTAAGATGTGGTTCAAGGAACTCAACGGCATCGGTTCTACAGCAGAGAATCTTGCAGCTGCTGCTGACGGCGAGAACTTCGAGTGGACAGACATGTACGAAGGCTTCGCAAAGACTGCCGAAGAGGAAGGTTTCCCTGAGTTGGCAGCAAAGTTCCGCCTCGTAGCTGCTATCGAGAAGCGCCACGAAGAGCGTTACCGCGCACTCCTTAAGAACATTGAAGCACAGGAAGTGTTCAAGAAGAGTGAGGTTAAGGTTTGGGAATGTCGCAACTGCGGACACATCGTAGTTGGCACTGAAGCTCCTAAAGTTTGCCCTGCTTGCGCACATCCACAGGCTTACTTCGAGATTTGTGCTGAAAACTTCTAAACTCAATTATGATAGTCTCACCGTCTCTCCTTGCCGCCAACTTCCTGGACTTGCGCAAGGATATCGAAATGCTTAATACGAGCAATGCGGACTGGCTCCATCTCGATGTGATGGATGGTTCGTTCGTGCCGAATATCTCGTTCGGTTTCCCTGTTCTCGAACAGGTGGCAAAGATCTGCGAGAAGCCGCTCGATGTACATTTCATGATTCTACAGCCAGAGCGCTACATTAAGCAAACTGCTGCTTTGGGTGCAATGATGATGAATGTACACTACGAGGCATGCACTCATCTGCATCGTACCGTTCAGGAAATTCATGATGCCGGCATGAAGGCTGCCGTAACGCTAAATCCTTCTACGCCGATCTGTATGCTTGAAGACATCATCTGCGATGTTGACATGGTGCTGCTCATGAGCGTGAACCCGGGCTTCGGCGGACAGAAATTCATCATGAACACTCTGGACAAGGTGCGCCAACTTCGCGAACTCATAGCACGCAAGGGCAGCAAGGCTCTCATTGAGGTTGATGGCGGCGTACAGCACGAGACAGCTCCGCTGCTTGCTGAGGCAGGTGTTGACGTGATGGTAGCCGGCAGTTATGTCTTCAAGGCTGACGATCCGCACGCAAACATTGACGAACTGAAAAGACTGTAAGCATTGAACATCGACTAGGAAAATGCTCACTAACTCTCAGAAGAAACTCATACGCTCGCTTGAGCAGAAGAAATATCGCGACCGCCACGGACTCTTCGTTGTGGAGGGTCCGAAGGCTGTGCGCGAATTTCTAAAGTATCAGGAGCCGGAAATCCTGCTTACTGATATTGAGGAAATCAAGCAAGTAAGCTTTCTGAAGAATCCGCAAAGTGAACTTGCGGTATTCAGAATCCCTACCCCAACCCTCCCCCCAGGGGGAGGGAGTCTAACAAATGACTCCGCAGAAGAAAAGACTAATGTTAGTCTCTCCCCCCCTGGGGGGGGAGTCGGAGGGGGGCTTCTCCTCGCGCTTGACGGCGTGCAAGACCCAGGCAATCTCGGCACCATAATCCGCATAGCCGACTGGTTTGGCATCAAGCAGATAGTATGCAGTCGCGAGACTGCCGATGCTTACAATCCGAAGACCGTACAGGCTACGATGGGTAGTCTTGCGCGTATCAGAATAAAGTATGTGGACAGCTTGCCCGATTGGATTAAGTCGCTGCCGGAAGGAACACCGATTTACGGCACTCTCCTTGACGGCGAGAATATCTACCAGCAGAAACTGACACAGCAGGGCGTGATAGTAATGGGCAACGAGGGCAATGGCATCTCGCAGGAAGTAAGGCAGCTTGTTACGCACAAACTGCTTATC
The DNA here is from genome assembly GCA_024401275.1 of Bacteroidaceae bacterium. Lineage (GTDB taxonomy): Bacteria > Bacteroidota > Bacteroidia > Bacteroidales > Bacteroidaceae > Prevotella. The sequence goes on from JAKSLJ010000015.1 coordinate 24,116, forward strand.
CCAAGCTTCTCCGACGGCGACACGGCTGAAAGCCTAAATGTTGCGATAGCAACAGCTATAACCTGCTCCGAGTTCAGAAGATTATAAATGACCAAAAAAGACATTACCACTAAAGCAAATATTATCCGAGGTAGGGTTGGAGTTCTTCTCTTTCTCTGCCTTTCGCTTCTTTCCTGCTCATCTCCGCATCTTGCTGAAGGTGAGCATCTTCTTGGTAATGTCTCTATAGAGAGTGCTGACGACAATGTTCTGACAGAACAGTTCCGCCCTTATCTGCGCCAGAACTCCTCAAAAAACTTAATTGATAAGCTTACTCGCAAGGGCAGGAAAAACATCTTTGACGCACAGAAAGCAGAGGGATCACGACAAGACTTCCAGGCTATACTCAACAACAGCGGATATATGCAGGCACAGGTGAAAGTTGATACTGTGCTGAACGATAAGGGAAAGATGGATGTTACTTACCGTCTTTTCCCTGGCAAGCAGCTTATGGTTGGCTCTTTCGACACTGAGGTGGAAGACGAGCTTCTCGACACTTTGCTCCGCAATCATAATGCATTGCCTAACCCAGAACTCTTTGAACATAAGCCGTTCAATGCAAACAGTCTCAACAGCGAGCGCAAACGCATAACGGATTACCTTCTTGACTACGGATATAGCCGATTCAACAAGGAGTTTATCACGGTAGATGCCGACACTATGAGCGGAGAGAACCAGGTTTGGATGATCATGAAGATTGCCAAGTATCGCGGCAACTCTGTCATGGAGCCTACCAATCATCCACGGTATCGTATAGGAAAGATAGAGTACTTCCCAAACAAGCAGGTCTTGCGCCCAAGCGTTCTTGCAGAGAACACGATGCTTGAGGAGGGAAAATTCTTCTCATATACTGACTTGCAGAACACATACAATCGTTTTGGCAGACTCGGAGCACTTCGCTCGGTGCAGGTTATACTGAACGAACGGCAAGATACTACACTCATTGACGCAGAAATTCGCTTGCAACCGAACAAGGTGAACAGCATTTCCTTCATGCCGGAAGGTACGAATACGGCGGGCAATCTCGGTGCAGCAGCTTCGCTCACATTCTCTAACCGCAATGTGTTCCATGGCAGCGAAACGCTCAGCTTGCAGCTCCGTGGTGCCTTTGAGGCTATCAGTGGACTTGAAGGCTATAAGGACAGCGACTATAAGGAAATCGGTGCTGAGGCTAAGCTGGAGTTCCCACGACTTCTTGCGCCGTTTGTTTCCTCTCAGTTTCGTCGCCGTCAGCTTGCTTCTTCCGAACTTTCCGTAAGCTATAATACGCAGAATCGCCCTGAGTTCCATCGCCGTGTATTCCGCTCTGCATGGCGCTATCGCTGGCAGAGCGCGTCTCGTTCGCACTCTTACGTATTCGACCTTCTCGACTTGAACTTCATCTCCATGCCGTGGATTTCTGATACATTCCGCAAGACTTACCTTGAGTCGGGCAGTAAGCGCAACGCCATACTGAAGTACAACTACGAGGACATCTTCATCATGAAGATTGGTATGAACATGAGTTTCAAGGGGCGCAACCAAGCTTACCGTATCGGTCTTGAAACGGCGGGAAACACTCTCAGCGGGCTTTCCACCATTATCAATGCGAAAATGAACGAAGACGGAAAGCGCATGATATTCAACAATGCCTTTGCGCAGTATGTGAAGTTCGACTTTGACTACACCAAGATATTCTCCTTGAAACCGAAGACAGACTTGGCCCTTCACACCGATCTTGGCATTGCCTATCCTTACGGCAACAGCACTATCCTGCCTTTTGAAAAGCGTTACTTTGCTGGAGGTGCCAACTCCGTCAGAGGATGGAGCGTGCGAGAGCTTGGTCCTGGCCGTTTCCGCAGTACGGACGGCGCCATAGACTTCATCAACCATACCGGCGATGTGAAACTTAACCTTAACGCTGAGCTGCGCGGTCCTTTATTCTGGAAGTTCAACTATGCCGTTTTCGTCGATGCCGGCAACATCTGGACTCTGCGCGAATATGCCGACCAGCCGGGCGGAAAGTTCCGCATAGCCCATTTTGCTGAGGAAATAGCCGTAGCCTACGGTGCTGGTTTGCGCCTGAACTTCGACTACTTCATCCTGCGTTTTGACTGCGGTATGAAAGCAATAAACCCAGCATTCCGCACAGAAAAGGAACACTGGGCTATATTCAATCCAAAACTTTCGCGCGACTTCACCTTCCACTTCGCAGTCGGCATGCCGTTCTAGACTGCAAAAAGAAAGTCTATCAACAGCAAGAAATCAACTAATGCTACCACAACAAAGCAATAATTGAGCATGAAGTCCTGTGGGAAGGATACTTCTAAAGAGGGTACCGTTGCATTGCCTTTTAGATTTGGCAATGCCACACACCCTCTCAATTTAAGACCTTCTGGGTTAAATCTTCTGCCTGTTTGGGCAATAGTTGTAAATACTGAAGGCTACGGGCAGACGCCGCGCACAGAGAAACCGCCGTAGCGGTAGCTGCCGTCCCATCCGACATCGCCCGAATTGAAGCGGAGGCTGTACGCGCTGCACGAACCGTCCGAGTAGAGCGACGACGACCAGTAGCTGCCGTAGGAGCCGCGCAGACAGAGGCCATCAAGGATGCGATAGCCCGCAGCAGGGAGGAAAATGGAGTTACCATTACTCTTTGACACAACCTTATAACCTTTGACTCCATTCTGAGAAGTCCAAGTCACTGTGCATTTCTCGCAAAGTTCATCTTGCTCTGCCGTTGTTGGCATGCGCCAAGAACCTCCCCAATTTACATACGCAGCATCGTCAGATAGGTCAAGAGTGGTCTTCTTGTTAGTTGCATACTTTTTGAATTTAGAGTCACTACCATTTACAGAATCAAAATATGTATTCCACCAATAATTACTCTTAGTTCGCGTTTCGCCCCAAGCATAGTAATTGCCATAATCGCTCGGCTTATTCGCCCCAACATTCATTGTCGCCCATTTTACCGACAAGCCGAGGTCAACATAACCATAGCCATTATTATAACCACTTGGAGAACTTATTGACGATTGCTTTGAATCTTTCACCGCCGTTGCTTGGGCAGACGGGCAGACTGCACGGACAGAGAAACCGAAGTTGCGGGTAATGGCGTTCCAATTTGCATCGTCCGAATAGAATTGGAAGTAGTACGCAGCGTCCGAATAGTCGGAATAAAGTGACGATGACCAGTAGTAGCCGAAGGGGCCAACATTGTTGAACGAATCATCGTGGCGAAAACCAGCTGCAGGTAGGAAAATAGAGTTACCATTACTCTTCGAAACAACCTTATAGCCTTCTACCCCATTCTGAGAAGTCCAAGTCCATGTGCATTTCTCGCGAAGCTCATCTTGCTCTGCCGTTGTAGGCATGCGCCAAGCACCTCCCCAATTTACATGCGCCGCATCATCAGAAAGATCAAGAGTGGTCTTCTTGTTCAAGGCATACTTTTTGAAATCTGAATCACTACCATTTACCGAATCAAAATACGTACTCCAATCATAATTGCTCTTTGTACGCGTTTCGCCCCAAGCATAGTAATTGCCATAATCGCTCGGCTTATTCGCCCCAACATTCATTGTCGCCCATTTTACCGACAAGCCGAGGTCAACATAGCCGTGACCATTCTCGTATCCACTCGGATCACTTATTGAAGGTTGCTTTGGCTGAGCTGCCGACTTCTGCTTAGAAGCAGTCTGTTTCTGCTGTTTGGGAGCGACGGATGTTGTGGTTTTCGCCTTTCTGTTTCCAGTAGATCCCACATTCTTCTGCGCGAACAAGGTCAAGGAGCAGAGTAGTAGGATTGATGTAGTTAGTAGATGTTTCATAGATATTACGCTTCTATTTTCCAATCATTAATATTTCTCGTTGACTGGTTCCAGCCGATGCCTATCTTCACGATTTGCTTCTCTTCGGCAAGATAAGGGTCGGCGTAATGCTTTTCGTTTATCTGCTCCAAAGCGGCATCGGCAGTACCTTCGCCTACCTTGAATTCCATGACGTAGATATGGGTTGCTGTCTTTACAACCAAGTCTATGCGACCTTCGGAAAAGTGCTGTTCCACTTCGACATAATAGCCCATCAGCGTAAAGATGATAAAGGCAACATTCTGATACTGCTACTCAAGGAGATTGTCGCGCTCTTCCTCTGGAATCTGGGTGTAAGGAATCTTTGCAACGAGTGACTTCAGACGAGTGAGGAAAGCATCAATTTTATTGCTAAGTATATCACGCACAAACTGGGCGACTCCAAAGATATTCTCATTCCTTGCATCGGGAGAATATTCTGGGAGTAGATAATTGAGAAATCCGTTCTTGAACTCCTATTGGGCTCTTTTTCCGTTTCATAGCATATTCATTTTTTCCCACTTCGGTGCAAAGTTACACATTAATTATAATATAAAGTAAAAAAACAGGGAAAAAATGACGAAAGGGGCAATAAAAACTCCGCTATCAAGATATATGACCTACAAATATAAACGTAAGAAACTGATAAAGAGTACGAAAAAAGCGTGTGGCTCAATAAAAGTCACACGCTTTTCATATAGTCTGTTTACTATCTTCTGTTTACCAGCTTGCCTTCTTAACGCCTGGGATAAGTCCAGAAGCAGCCATCTCACGGAACTGAATACGAGAGATACCGAACTGACGGATATAACCCTTTGGACGGCCTGTGATCTTGCAACGGTTGTGAAGACGGATAGGATTAGCATTCTTTGGAATGCTCTGGAGCTTACGAGCTGCCTCGTATGCCTCAGCTGGATCCTCTGATGTTGCAATGATCTTCTTGAGAGCAGCACGCTTTTCAGCGTAGCGAGCAACGAGCTTAGCACGTTTAACCTCGCGAGCCTTCATTGATTCTTTTGCCATTGTCTTATAATTTATTTAGCGTTCTTGAATGGAAGACCGAATGCCTTGAGGAGAGCAAAACCTTCTTCGTCAGTCTTAGCTGTTGTCACGAAAGTGATGTTCATACCCTGGATACGGTTGATCTGGTCGATGTTGATTTCAGGGAAGATGATCTGCTCCTGAATACCGAGAGAGTAGTTGCCGCGACCATCGAGCTTAGTGTTGATACCCTTGAAGTCACGGATACGTGGGAGAGCGATGCGCACGAGCTTCTCGAGGAATTCGTACATCTGCTCACGACGAAGTGTAACCATAACACCGATAGGCATCTTCTTACGAAGCTTGAAGTTAGCGATATCCTTCTTAGAGTAAGTAGCAACCGCCTTCTGACCAGTGATAGTAGTAATTTCATTGATAGCTACGTCGATAAGCTTCTTATCCTGTGTAGCATCACCGAGACCCATGTTCACAACAATCTTCTTGAGTTCTGGCACCTGCATGCAAGATGAGTAGCCGAACTGCTTCTGAAGAGCAGGAGCGATAGTCTCTTTGTAAGTTTTCTTTAAACCTGCTGTATTCATTACTTAATTTCCTCTCCTGATTTTTTAGCGATGCGCACCTTGCTGCCATCCTCCTTTACGCGGATAGCGATACGAGTTGCCTTACCACTCTTAGGGTCAATTAAACTTAAGTTAGAAATGTGGATAGGAGCTTCCATCTCCACGATGCCGCCCTGAGGATTCTTAGCTGATGGCTTAGCGCTCTTCTTGACGATGTTTACACCCTCAACGATAGCGCGCTGCTTCTCAACGAGAACCTTAAGCACCTTACCAGTCTTGCCCTTGTCAGTACCTGCAAGAACGATTACCTGGTCGTCTTTCTTGATATGTAATTTTGCCATTACTGTAATACCTTTTTAAAGATTAAAGAACTTCAGGTGCCAAAGAAACGACTTTCATATTCACAGCGCGGAGCTCACGAGCAACAGGACCGAAGATACGGCTGCCGCGGATTTCACCAGCGTTGTTGAGCAATACGCAAGCGTTGTCGTCGAAGCGGATGTAAGAACCATCTGCACGGCGGATTTCCTTCTTTGTGCGAACAATCAAAGCCTTTGATACTGCACCTTTTTTCAAATCACTTGAAGGGATAACATTCTTGACTGCTACTACGATGACGTCACCTACACTAGCGTAACGGCGCTTAGTACCACCGAGAACGCGGATGCAGAGAGCCTCACGTGCGCCAGAGTTATCGCATACTGTAAGTCTTGATTCTGCCTGTATCATAATTACTTAGCTTTTTCAGTTATTTGAACTAATCTCCATCTCTTAGTCTTAGAGAGTGGACGAGTCTCCATGATGAGAACTGTGTCGCCCTTCTGAGCCTCGTTGTTCTCATCGTGTGCATGGTACTTCTTAGTCTTCTGCACGAACTTACCATACATAGGGTGCTTCTCCTTGAACTTAGCAGCTACAACGATGGTCTTGTCCATCTTAGTGCTTGTCACAACACCCATTCTGGTTTTTCTAAGATTTCTTGTTTCCATTTCTTATAAATCGTTATATGAGTGAGTGTTAAGTTACTTGCGGAGGCTAAGTTCAGTCTGCATACGTGCGATATCACGACGAGCTGCCTTAATCTGTGCAGGGTTCTCAAGTGGAGAAATGGCGTGGTTGAGCTTCATCTTGTTGTAAGCTTCTGTAGCCTCATTGAGCTTCTCTGTAAGTTCCTTAACAGAAAGCTCCTTCAATTCCTGGATCTTCATAAATTAAGCGTTTTTATCGTAATCACGTCTAACAATAAACTTAGTCTTTACAGGGAGCTTCTGAGCACCGAGGCGAAGAGCCTCCTTAGCGATGTCAAAAGGAACACCCTCTACTTCGAAGAGGACACGGCCTGGAGTTACTGGAGCAACCCATCCTGCAACGTCACCCTTACCCTTACCCATGCGGACATCGGCTGGCTTACGAGTGATTGGCTTGCAAGGGAAGATGCGGATCCATACCTGGCCTTCACGGTTCATATAACGATTGATGGCGATACGAGCTGCCTCAATCTGGCGGCTGTCGATCCACTTTGGCTCAAGAGTCTTGATGCCGAAAGAACCGAAAGCGAGCTGTGTACCTCTGTGGGCGTTGCCTTTGTTGCCACGACCATCTTGAGGTCTTCTATATTTTACTCTTTTAGGCTGTAACATGATAGAATCTTTTTTTAGCGGTTGTTATTTCTCTTACGACCGTTGCCACGACCACCTCTCTCATTACGGCCACCATTGTTGCCGCCGCGTGAAGGCTTCTCGTTAGCGTAGTTAGGAGTGAGATCTACATCTCCGTAAACTTCGCCACGGCAGATCCATACCTTGATGCCGAGAAGACCCACCTTAGTGAGAGCCTCTTCCTGGCAGAAGTCGATGTCTGCACGGAATGTGTGGAGAGGAGTACGACCTTCCTTGAACATTTCAGAACGCGCCATTTCGGCACCGTTAAGACGTCCGCAGATCTGAACCTTGATACCTTCAGCGCCAGCACGCATTGTGTTAGCTACTGCAGTCTTGATTGCGCGACGATAAGCCATCTTGCCCTCGATTTGGCGAGCGATGTTGTTACCAACAATAGTAGCATCGAGTTCTGGCTTCTTAACTTCGTGGATATTGATCTGAATATCCTTGTCGTAGAGCTTCTTTAATTCTTCCTTGAGTTTGTCAACGTCTTGACCGCCCTTACCGATTACGACGCCTGGACGAGCTGTGCAAATAGTGATGGTAACACGCTTTGCAGCACGTTCAATGATGATCTTTGATATCATTGCCTTAGCAAGGCGCTCGTTGAGGTACTTACGAATCTGCTGGTCTTCTACGAGGTTGTCACCGAAGTTCTTACCTCCATACCACTGAGAGTCCCAACCTCTTACAATACCGAGACGGTTGCTGATTGGATTAGTTTTCTGTCCCATACTATTTAAATATTAAGCTTCGTTAGTTTTAGCATCAACAAACAAGGTTACATGATTAGAGCGCTTACGGATACGGTATCCACGTCCCTGTGGAGCAGGACGCATGCGCTTCATTGTAACGCCTTCGTCAACGAACACCTTAGAGATGTAGAGTTCGCCGTCTTCAGCTTTGCGATCGTTTTTCATTTCCCAGTTTGCTATGGCAGAGCGGAGAAGCTTCTCTACGTCGGCAGCAGCTGCCTTCTTAGAGAATCTCAGCACGCCGAGAGCTCTGTTCACTTCCATACCACGAACCATGTCAACGACATAGCGCATCTTGCGTGGAGAAGAAGGAACTCCTACGAGCTTTGCGAAATTCTGTGTTTTGAGCGCTGCCTTTCTCTTCTCAGCAGCTAATCTTTTTCTTGCTCCCATTTATTTCGATTGATTTTTTGGGTTAGCCTTACTTACGATTACCAGAGTGACCGCCGAAACGACGTGTAGGAGCGAACTCACCGAGCTTGTGACCTACCATGTTCTCTGTAATGTAAACAGGAATAAATTTGTTTCCGTTATGAACTGCAACGGTATGACCTACGAAATCAGGTGATATCATTGAAGCTCTAGCCCAAGTCTTTACGACATTCTTCTTGCCGCTTTCATTCATTTCGAGAATCTTCTTCTCAAGCGACACGTTGATATATGGACCTTTTTTTAATGAACGACTCATACTTTGCTTTTGCTTTAAGTTGTTTATTTCTTGTTAGCTCTTTCAATGATATACTTGTTAGAGAGCTTCTTAGGTGCACGAGTCTTGAGACCCTTAGCGTAGAGACCCTTACGTGAACGTGGGTGACCACCAGACTGACGGCCTTCACCACCACCCATTGGGTGATCATGTGGGTTCATAACAACACCACGGTTGTGTGGGCGACGACCCAACCAGCGTGAACGACCAGCCTTACCTGACTGCTCGAGAGCGTGGTCTGAGTTACCTACAGCACCGATAGTAGCCTTACAAGCGCTCAAGATCTGACGAGTTTCGCCAGAAGGGAGCTTAATAACACAATAGCTTCCTTCACGAGAAGTAAGCTGAGCAAAGTTACCAGCCGAACGAACGAGGAGTGCACCTTGACCTGGGCGCAATTCAATGTTGTGAATCACTGTACCCACAGGGATGTTAGCGAGTGGAAGAGCATTACCTACTTCAGGTACTGCGTCTGCGCCAGACATCAGTGTAGCTCCGACTTTCAGTCCATTAGGAGCAATGATGTAACGTTTTTCACCATCAGCATAGTAAAGGAGAGCGATGCGAGCTGAACGGTTTGGATCGTACTCGATGCTCTTTACAGTTGCTGGGACACCATCCTTCTCTCGCTTGAAGTCAATAAGACGATACTTCTGCTTGTGGCCACCGCCAATGTAGCGAACTGTCATCTTACCGGTATTGTTACGACCGCCTGTCGAACGCTTACCGTAAACGAGAGACTTCTCTGGTACGGATGCAGTAATATCCTCGAACGTACCAATAACTTTGTGTCTTTGACCAGGTGTAACTGGTTTTAATTTACGTACTGCCATTTTTTATTATAAATTACTATAGAAATCAATAACCTGATCGTCCTTGATAGTAACGATCGCCTTCTTGTAAGCGTTCTTCTGACCGCGAACAAGGCCTGCACGAGTGTAGCGTGAAGAGCGCTTGCCAGCATACTTTGCTGTGTTTACCTTCACTACCTCTACACCATAGAGATGCTCAATCTCGCTCTTAATCTCATACTTGTTTGCGTCAGGGCGAACAATGAAGCCATAGCGATTAGGCATCTTCTCAGAAATCTTGGCCATCTTTTCTGTGACCATTGGTTTAATAATTACTGCCATGTCTTATGTCTCCTTATTTGTTTAAGATTGAGTTGATTACCTCCAATGACTTTTCTGTAACTACCATTACGTCGGCGTTCATCACCTTGTAAGCATTGATAGAAGCAGCTGTCATTACCTCAGCCTTCTGGAGGTTGCGTGCTGAGAGATATACATTCTTCTGAACCTCTGGTACTACTACGAGAACCTTCTTGCCTGCTACGTTGAGAGCAGAAGTCATAGCTACCATATCCTTTGTCTTAGGAGCTGCGAAGTCGAAGTCTTCAACAACAACGATTGCGTTCTCCTGAGCCTTGTAAGAAAGGGCACTCTGGCGAGCGAGGATCTTAGTCTTGAGGTTGAGCTTGAAGCGATAGTCACGTGGCTTAGGACCGAATACACGACCACCACCTACGAGTACTGGTGAGTTGATGTCACCGCGACGAGCACCGCCGCCACCCTTCTGACGGATGAGCTTGCGAGTAGAACCTGCAACTTCGCTACGTTCCTTTGACTTAGCTGTACCCTGGCGCTGGTTAGCGAGATACTGCTTTACGTCGAGATAAAGTACATGATCGTTTGGTTCAATTCCGAAGATAGCATCGTTCAGAGTAACCGTTCTGCCTGTCTCGGCACCTTTGATAGTCAATACCTTTACTTCCATAATTACATCTGAATTAAAACTGTTGAACCTTTACATCCAGCAACAGAACCCTTAATGATAAGAAGGTTGCTCTCTGGAATTACCTTTAACACTTTGAGGTTTTGAGTAGTAACGCGGTCGCCGCCCATCTGGCCGCCCATTCGCATTCCCTTGAAAACCTTTGCTGGGTAAGAACATGCACCGATAGAACCCGGCTTACGAGCGCGGTCGTCCTGACCGTGAGTGCTCTGACCAACACCACCAAAACCGTGGCGCTTCATTACACCCTGGAAACCTTTACCCTTAGAAGTACCAACAACGTCAACGAACTCAGCACCTTCGAGGATGCTTACGTCAACTGTGTCTCCAAGGTTGAGTTCTGAGTCAAACTTGAACTCGGCCAAGTGCATCTTTGGTGTTGTACCTGCCTTCTTGAAGATACCCTGCATAGCTTTAGTGGTATTCTTCTCCTTAGCCTCACCCCAAGCGAGCTGTACAGCAGCATAACCGTCCTTCTCGACAGTCTTCACCTGAGTTACAACACAAGGACCAGCTTCGATAACAGTGCATGGTACGTTCTTACCATCGGCACTGAAAACGGATGTCATTCCGATTTTTCTTCCAATTAATCCTGGCATTTCAGTTATTATTATTTAATTAATGTGAATTTTCCTTTCGACCCTAGAGTCATGGGGACATAAAAAATTTTCTTCCTTTGCAGTGTCTTGCTCGCATAAAGCCACACCACACAGAAAGAAAACTCCTTTTGAGTATCCATAAAAAACTTACGTTAAGCTCTTTATTTTCAGTGTGTTGATAGCCTATAGCCAGCGCAACATTCGCATAAAGCGGTGCAAAGGTACAACTATTTCGCCATATACAAAGCACCTTTCCCCATTAATTTTCAGTAAGATAGCAATTTCTTGATGTATTTCCCTTAGACGGTGTCACTTAATGAGACGGTCCTTATCCTCAATCACATTATCAGTCGTTTCAGATGTGTTTTTGTGAACTTTAACAAGATTCGCTTTACAGCCTATCCAGCATCACGAAAAGAATGGCAACCCAATGGCTGATGGCACCAAGGAGAACGAAGATGTGCCATATGGCGTGGTAGTGGCGCTTCGTGTCTTTGGCAAAGAAATATGTGCCGCCGGTATATAGTAGTCCTTCGGCAAGGATGAGCAGTATGGAGACTGTGGACAAACCTTCATAAACGGGCTTGGCAATGAAAACACCACTCCACCCCATGACGAGATACAGGGCAAGGGAGAGACGAGGGTATTTGCCCAAAGCGATAATCTTATAGATGGTGCCGCCAATGACTACCGCCCAAAGCACACCAAAGATGGTCCATCCCAGCCAACCTCCCACCACGGCAATGCAGATGGGGGTGTAGGAACAGGCTATCATGACATAGATGCTGATGTGGTCGCACTTGCGCAGAATGCGGCGAGCCTTGCCCTCTGGCAACCAATGGTAGATGGTGGACGAGAGGAACATGAGAAACATGCCGACGATGAAGAAGAGCACGCCCATGGTCCACTGCCAACCTAAAGAGGCGGCTGGCCATACGGTCCAGATGCATGATAGTGCAAAGATTACTCCGACAAGATGTGTCCAGTGGTTGGAGGATTCTTCCCGGAAAAGTTTTGGTACGTCAGTCATAACCTTTTGTTTCGCAAGACATATTGGGATTTTAATAATGATTTTAGTAGGGATAAAAATCCCCCAAAAAAATCCTAATAAACATCTTAAACCGTTAACATACGAGCCCAGCGAAAGTTGAATAATTAACCCTTAACTATCGCCTCCCTAACCTTCTCGGAAATCTCATCGTATGTTTCGTCTGAAGAAGGCATGACTGGCTTGAGATATTCAACGGTAATCTTGTGAGTGTTAGGGAACTTACTGCCGCGTGGCATTGCTTCGAAACCGCCAGAGATGCGTACGGGAAGAATTGGCACCTGGAGTTCCTTGCTAAGTATGGCAAAAGTCTTCTTGAACTCTCCAACCTTGCCGTCATCGGTGCGTCTGCCCTCAGGGAAGATAACGATGTTCTTTCCGCGTTTCAGCACCTCGCCGAGCTTCAAGATGGAGTTCTTGAGGTTGCTGCGCTCCATGCGGACAATGTTCAGACGGTTGGCAAAATAGAGAACCACTGAGCCGCGGACATGATTCTCTGTGGCATAGTAATATGTGCTGCGGAGAGCATTGTTGTCCAATCCGGCAACGCTGATCTGACCGTCCATGAAGCTCTGATGGTTTGGCGCTATGATGTAATTTCCGTTAGTTGGGATGTTCTCCTTGCCCTTTATTTCCAGTCGGTTATGCACCTTGAGGAACGATTTGAAGAGTGTTTCTGATGTGGTTACAAGACTGCCAGAAGGCAATTCCAGATTGGAAGAATCGCCCGCGAGGATAGAGTGCCAGTTTATGTCCTCTACCTCTGAGATCTCCGAACCATCTGAAAGCTTTGCTATGTGGTCGGCTATTGCCTGAACATTCTTGAACTTCATGAAAGCATCCGCCTTGATCTCAATGCCGAATGTCTGCTCAACAAAGCCCTGAAGGCTCACGCAGTCGAGGGAGTCGAAAGCCAAATCGGTCTCAAGATTGTCGGTTGGATTGATCTCCATTTTCTTCTCCTTCTCAATATACTGCTTGAGGAGAGCGTACTCATTAGAGAATGCAGAATTCTGAATGCTGGATGCAGAATTAGGCTGCGCATTATTATTGGTTGGAGAATCATTCTGCATTCTGCATTCTGCATTCTGCATTTTCTTAGATTCAGAATTCAGCATTAAGTCCTTAAGCTTGAAGCGCTGGAGTTTGTCGAGCTTTGTTCGAGGCAGTTCGCCATGATAGACGAAGATGCTCTTTATCTTCTTGTAGTTGACAACGCTGCTGTTGTATGGCTCAATGACCTGTCGTTTCAGCGCCTCTTCAATCTCTGTGTCAGTCATGTTCCTTGCCCATTCGTCTTGTGGCACGATGATGGCACAGAGCAAGTCGCCATTCTGTGTTACGGCAACTTCCTTGACCTTGTCGTCATACTTCTCAATCTTGTATTCTATCTCGTTCGGCTGCACATTCTTGCCGTTGGACAACACGATAATCTCCTTCGAACGGCCAGTGATGTGAATGCGACCAAGTTCGTCGATGAAGCCGAGGTCGCCGGTATGTACAAATCCTTCGCTATCAATGACTTGCGCCGTCTCTTCTGGGCGGTTGTAATAGCCAAGCATCACGTTAGGACCTTTCACGCAAATCTCGTCATTCACAATCTTGACAGTCACCGTTGACATTGGAAGACCAACGCAGCCAGGGATGACATCGCCAGGGCGCGTGAACGAGATGATAGGTGCCGTCTCGCTCATGCCGTAGCCTTCGAGCATGGTGATGCCGAGAGTGCGAAGACCTTCGCCAATCTCCTTGTCGAGAGAAGCACCACCGCTGACGCAGTATGCCAGATGACCGCCCATCTTCTGATGAACCGCATCGAATACCTTGCGAGAGAGCGATTTGCTGCCCACCTTTGCACACAGATTGAACATCATGCGAGTTGCTGCACGCTCGTCAATCTTCTTCTTTATGCCGTTGAAGAGTGTCTGCCATAGACGTGGCACACCGACGAAGATAGCAATCTTTCCCCTCGTGAGCGTATCCATGATGTCTGGACCTGACATGCTCGGACAAATGGCAACACCGCCACCGCCAAGAATAGGCAGGATGACTGTGCCGACGAGTGGCAGGATATGATGGAGCGGAAGGAGAATGATGGTGCGGCGCTCGGAATTGAAGATTGGCACATCGTAGGTCACGCTGTACATGTTGGCGTAGAGATTTGCATAAGAGAGCACGACTCCCTTTGGCGAACCTGTTGTACCCGAAGTATAGATGATGAGGGCAGGATCGTGGTTGTCCTTTACAAAAATGTTTCCATCTTCTATCTCTGTCTTTCTGCCTCGTGGGTGAGGAGTAACGGTTTCGAAATCATCAATGACCAGAACCTTCACGCTCTGACCTGTAACCTTCAGTGCATCTTCTATGACAGGAAGTTTCTCTCTTGATGTCCAGATGACGGAAGGCTGGCAGTCGCGCAAGATGTAGGCAACATCGTCAACCATAGACGAAGCATCGACAGGAACGGCAATGCCCCTGTTCTGCCATACCGAGTAGAAAGCATAGAGCCATCCCTCGCGATTCTCGCTGAAGATAATTGTCTTGGAGAGATTCTCTGCTGTACGTGGCTGAGCCTCGTCCTTCGGTGTCTGCTCCGCAAAAAGGTTAATATAATCAAGTAGTTGCTTATAGGTGATATTGCGGTCGCCAGACATTATGGCGATATTGTCAAACTCTTTAATCATTCTGTATAACTTTGTATTTTGGTTGTTTCAGGCCACAAAGTTACGATTAAAAAACGGAGTTTTGTTTCAAATATCCTATAAACAGGGTAAAATACCACAATCTTTGCTCGTTTTGTTATATGGCAAAGACAAAATGTGCTACTTCAAATGCTTTCGATATTCCTGAGGAGTGAAGCCAATCTTCTGCCGGAAAACACGCACAAAATAAGAAACATCATTGAAACCAACCTCCTCTGCAATGGCTGCGATGCTATGAGAAGTGGTCATGAGCAGACGCTGTGCGTGCTGAATCCTGGTGCGCAACACAAACTGAATAGGCGACTGACCGAGAGTCTCGCGGAACAGTCTGCCGAGATGCGCCTTCGTAACGCAAACTATCTCTGCCAGCGATTCAGTCGTCATCGTCTGTTTTATGTTGTCCTTCACATAAGCCATCACCCTCAGCACGCGGTCATCAATATCGTCAAGGCGCTTATGGGCATGCTTCATGAAAAACGAACCGACGATCCACACAAAGCCCTGGAGCTGCATTTTCTCATAGCGGTCCATATTGGCATATCGCACCACATACTCCTGATACGAAGGATGAGAATAGAAATCCGCAGCTGTCTGGTAAGGCAAATTGAGTTCGGGATAATAGTTGCAGTAGTTTTCGAAGAGCAGGTCGATGGCCTCGTTAGCCTCCACCTCATGCGGAAAACTATAGATGTCGAAGAGGTCCGTCTGATGGCCATATCGCTCATAAACAAAGAGATAGTAGAATTCAAATCCTGCCTCGCA
This sequence comes from Bacteroidaceae bacterium, assembly GCA_024401275.1. Classification (GTDB taxonomy): domain Bacteria; phylum Bacteroidota; class Bacteroidia; order Bacteroidales; family Bacteroidaceae; genus Prevotella. The sequence continues at coordinate 39,571 of JAKSLJ010000015.1, forward strand.
CGTTATGCTGTGTGGCACGAAACTGGGCACAATATACATAAACCCCGTCTTGGCACTATACTGCGCATCGGGCATGGTTATTTCGGCATGCCCCGCCTTGATATAGTAAAGACGGACAAAAGGAGAGGAAAGTCCCGTTCCGCTCCATCGCTGCGTGGTTCGTGCATAACCGGCATTCAGCACGCAGATGTTTATCAGTTCCAGTTCCGTTTTCATAGCGCTATAGCCTCTAAATTCTCAATGCTGCTACTATAAAGATGTAAATGTTTTTTTGTACATTACTATATCTGTTGGTCTTGCCTATTCCACGGTCTCGTGCTTGATCTTCTTGAACAGGTCAGAGGCAAAGACGAATTCGTTGAGGCGCTTGTTCTCCGAAGTCATTATCTGGTCCTTGCTGCCTTCCCATGCCTTTTCGCCCTCGCAGATGAAGATTATCTTGTCGCCGATGCCCATTACCGAGTTCATGTCGTGGGTGTTTATGATGGTCGTTATGCCGAAGTCCTGCGTTATGCCGTGCAGGAGGTCGTCTATCACGAGCGATGTCTTTGGGTCAAGACCGGAGTTTGGCTCGTCGCAGAAGAGGTACTTCGGGTTCAGCACGATGGCTCTCGCTATTGCCACGCGCTTCTGCATACCGCCCGAAATCTCGCCCGGAAATTTATCCTGAGCTTCTATCAGGTTTACGCGGTCAAGGCATTCCTGTGCTCGCTTCACGCGCTCCTTGTAGGTCATGTCGGAGAACATGTCGAGCGGGAACATCACATTCTCCAGTACCGAGAGCGAGTCGAACAGCGCTGCCGACTGGAAGATCATGCCCATCTCCCTGCGCAGCGATGCCACCTCCTGCTTGTTCATTGAGCGCAGCACGCGACCGTCATATAGCACCTGACCGCCCGTAGGGGAGAAGAGTCCCACGAGAGTCTTCATCAGAACGGTCTTTCCCGAGCCGCTCTGTCCGATAATCAGGTTCGTCTTGCCGTCCTCGAATTCGAAGTTTATGCCCTTCAGCACTTCTTTGTCGCCGAAGCTTTTGCGTAAATCTTTTATTTCAATCACCGTCTTATAATTATCAATTATCAATTATCAATTCCCATCTAGCTCAGCAGCTGTGTTAGGAAAACATCGCTGAAGAGTATCAGTACGCTCGATGATACCACGGCTGTCGTGCTTGCCTTGCCCACCTCTACTGAGCCGCCTTCCACCTTATAGCCGAAGTACGACGAAACGCTCGCTATGATGAAGGCAAAGAAGACCGCCTTTATGATACTCATGAATACGAACCACGACTTGAAGTCATGCTGCAAGCCCGCCGTCAGGTCGTCCACCGCCAGAATCTGTCCGAAGTAGGCTGTCGCATAGGCACCGAGCATACCGGTAAGACTCGAGAATATCACGAGCAGCGGCATTATTGTTACCAAGCCCAGAATCTTCGGCAGGATAAGGTAGTTTGCCGAGTTCACGCCCATGATGTCCAGCGCGTCTATCTGCTGCGTCACTCGCATGGTGCCAATCTCGGAAGCAATGTTTGAGCCAACCTTACCCGCAAGTATCAAGCACATGATGGAAGAAGAAAACTCCAGCAGCATGATCTCGCGAGTAGTGTAGCCCGTTACCCAGTGAGGCATCCATGGCGACTGGATGTTCAGTTTCATCTGGATGCATATCACCGCACCGATGAAGAACGATATGAGCAGCACAATGCCTATCGAGTCTATGCCCAGCGCAGACATCTCCTTCACATATTGCTTCATGAACATGCGCATACGGTCGGGGCGACTGAATGTGCGGCCCATCAGCAGGAGGTAGCTGCCGAAACTGTGTAAGTATTTTAGTATCATGTTTTTTGGTCTTTTATCTTTAACCTTTAATTTTTAATTTTTAATCTTCACTTTTGTGGTTTTGTCGTGTAAATTAAGAAAATCGCTGCAAAGATACGCTTTTTTATTTTATATTAATGTGAAAATAAAAAATAAATTGTAATTTTGCACCATAATTAGTGCCTTTATGGAAGAAAACAATATACAGACAGTCACTGAAGACCTCGTTCAGACACCCGCAGAACCGCATCGCGCTGTGCTGCGTACGGAAGGTCTTGTCAAGAAATACGGAATGCGTACAGTGGTAAACAATGTGTCTATCAATGTGCGACAGGGAGAGATTGTCGGACTGCTCGGACCGAATGGTGCGGGTAAGACCACCTCGTTCTATATGACTACCGGACTCGTTGTGCCTAATGCCGGCCGCATATTCCTTGATGACGAGAACATCACAAAAGATCCTGTCTATAAGCGCGCTCGCAAGGGCATTGGCTATCTTGCACAGGAAGCCAGCGTCTTCCGTAAGATGTCAGTGGAGGACAACATCCTCTCGGTGCTCCAGATGCGCCAGCGACCAAAGGAATATACCAAGAAGCAGTGGAGCGAGTATATCGACGAGAAGCGCGAGAGCCTTATCGACGAGTTCCGACTCAACAAGGTGCGCAAGAACCTCGGCGACCAGCTTTCCGGTGGTGAGCGCCGCCGTACGGAGATTGCACGCTGTCTCGCCATCGACCCGAAGTTCATCATGCTCGACGAACCGTTTGCCGGCGTTGACCCTATCGCCGTGCGCGATATTCAGAAGATTGTGTGGCACCTCAAGTTCCGCAACATCGGAATCCTCATCACAGACCATAATGTGCAGGAAACACTCTCCATCACCGACCGTGCCTACCTGCTCTTCGACGGCACCATCTTCACCGAAGGCACTCCGGAAGAACTCGCTGCCAACGAAGTTGTACGCGAAAAGTACCTCTCTGACGACTTTGAGCTCAAGCGCAAGCGCTTCGACGATGAGGTGATTTAATAAAGAATATTTACCACCTAAAATAATTATACAAAATGGAAAAATTCCTTTCCATATGAGATCTTGGGAGAAAAAATAAACTGCCGCAATGGAAACGACGCCCCATGGCGTCGTTAAACCGCCGCAAAAAATAATAGGAGGAAAACTGCTCAGTGCCGTTTTCCTCCTACTTTTTTGGTCTTTAACCTTTAATTTTTAATCTTTAATCTTTAATTTTGGAAACCATATATGTGTTGTCCCCCGCAATGATTTAACTACGAATTTTCACGAATTATACGAATATTTTATCGTTGAATTGAATTGGCTTTCCCTATCGGCCGCCGAGCTACGCTCAGCGCTTGCGATGCTCTGCCTTTATTCGTTTAATTCGTAGTTGACACATTATCGGGATTGTTCCAATAACTTATACTACGAATAATTACGAATATAAGGAGAACTAAAATTCGTTTAATTCGTGGTTTATTTGAGGACAACTGCTATATAATAGCATTAATTTTTAATTCTTTATTACCTTCCCATGTCAAATCCGAGGCGCACGCCGTCGAAGTTTGTGCTGATCTGACCTATGCCCTGGAGAGTGTTGTTGCCACTAACCGCAGCGATGGTCTGAAGAGCAGTGAGCAGCTTCTTTGACTCCAGAGTCATGCTCATGCCCGCAGTAGTGCGCTTAACATAAGGACTCAGAGTGAAGAGCATCGTCTTCATGTTTATCTGGTAAGTCTGCGCATTGTAGCTCCAAGTGCCGGAGATAGGAGTGCTGAGAAGCTTGCCCGAGAAAGAGTGGTCAGTGTTGAAAGTGAAGTAAGTGTTGCTGCTGCTTACGCCGAGGCTCTTGTAGTAAGTGCCCAGCTTTTCCTTGATCTGAGAAGCAACAACCTCGCCGCCAGCCTGAGCCAAGAGCTTTTCGCTCGTGAAGGCAACGCCCGGCTGTCTGTAGCTCCAAGAGCCCGCAATCTGCTGTTCCGTCATGCGGTCCATACCGAGAACACTGCCCAGGATATTGCCCAGAGCATCGCCGTTAGTAACTGCGCCAAGAACACTGCCCAGAATACTGCCGTTGCCCGCAGAACCAGTCTGACCGCCCATAGTGCCGAAGCCGCCGCAGCTGGAGAGAGAGAAAGCAGCAAGAGCAGCTGCAAAGAGAGTTTTAATCGTTTTCATACTTATTTGGTTTTTGGTTTATGGTTTTTAGTTTATGGTTTTTAGTTTTTGGTCTTTAATCTTTAATATATAGTTTATGTTTTAGCAGCCTTAAACCTTCACTTTTTGTGTTTTATGGTTTAATGGCTTTTAATTTTTATTTTAACCTTTTTAATGGTCTGCATCTTCCCGCAAGTCTATTAAACATCCTTCCCTTTGGGAAGGCTTGGTTAGGCTCCTGGTTAGGCTCCTGGGTGGGCTCTTGGTCTCTACTCATAGTCGAGGTATGGTTCGAGTCTGTTGATGTCTTCTTGTGAGAAGTTTTTGTTGAGTTGGAGTTGTGAGAGGGATTTCAGTGGACCGTTTTTTCGGATATATTCCTTTATGGCTTGTGCCTGATAGAAGGTGATGTAAGGATGTGATACCAGTCGGTTTATCGGGAGGCTGTTGATCTTCAGCTTACGCAGCGGCACCCGGTCGAGCGAGAAATATTCCTGCACTTCGGCGGGTATGGCTTGCAAGTCGTCAAGCTGTTCTATAGCGTAGAAACCTCCGAGCTTTTCCCTGTGCTTGACAATCATCTTGGCAAATGTGCTGCCAATGCCCGGCACACGCTTCAATGCTGTTGTGTCCGACGCATTCAGAGGGATAGTCTCCCCCGCCCTTAACTTGTTGGAAACATAACGCGGCGGAGTAGGGGAGTTGCCCAATCCAACACCACCCCCCACAGACACGGAATCACCACCCCCATTGTAGTGATAACTACCACCATTGCCACCCCCATTGTAGCGATAACTACCATTACCATTGCCCCCACCGTTGTAGCGATAACTACCATTACCACCACCACTGCCGTTGTAGTGATAGCTGCCGTTTCGATGATAGTTGCTGCGGTGCTTGTTTTGCGGAACATGAACGAAGTCGGAGGCGGGACGGAAGTCGTCGCTGACATAGAAATATGGCACGAGGCGGTCGTAGTCGCCCTTGGTCATTCCTGCAATCTTGCTGAGCTGCTCCTTATACCGATAGATGCCGCCCATGGACCGATATTTCAGCACGCTGCGAATCTGCGTCTCGGTAAAGCCAAGCTCCTGCATCTCGTCGGGCGATATGATGTTCAGATCGAAGGGATGGAGATCTTCCCGAGCCCCTCCACGCCCTCCACGACGAGGGGAATAGTCTGTGGTTTGTCCATTGCTGCGGTACCCATTGCCGCCCTTATCCTTATAATAATGGTGGTTGCCTTCCTCATTATCATAGTAACCAGAACGAGGAGCCTTGCCCTGCACAGTGGCAGAGTCAAGCTCCTCGTCGTTATCTTTACTATTCCCAAGTGCAACGAACCCGATTATGCAAGCAACGATGGCGAAGAGCCAGATGGCTACGAGTCGGTCGTTCTTGTTGAAACGGAAGAGGTCGGAGAGGGACATAAATGGTATTGCGGTGGGAATTTGGGTTTAGAGTTTGTTAATCGGGATGTGGTGGAGGTTAATCTACAAAGACATACATGTCAAAGGTTACCTTTTTTCCATTTTTATTATAGAATGTACCGGAATAATTATTGTATCGGTCTAATATGCCCGAATAGTATCCAATATATTTTCCGTTTTGGAACGCATTGAGAGCAAGCCTGTTTCCTTTTAGCGACTTCATTCTGATAGTTCTCTCGCCATTGCCATCAATGAATACTTTACCGATTCCGTCGCAAATATACATTGAGGCACTAAATCCGCCAATTCTTCCACGCCAGTCTTCGCAAATGCTACGGTTGCTTTCTGTCACAGCATAGCTGTTGTTGTCTGTAACAACGCTGCGCTCGTTGTCTGCTGCGTAGAGCGACGATGCGCCGAAGAGGGCAGCGAGGGAGAGGATGATGAGTGATTTCTTCATAGTTTTTGAGTTTATTGGGGGTGGGGATATCACGAGCTGACGCTCGAGACACAGGGGCTGTATGACGGTAATAGGCGCTTGAGACACGGGGGGCTAGATGATGCTAAGGGAGGTAAGCTCCCTCCCACTGGGGGGAGGGTTGGGGTGGGGCTTTAACCTACCTGAGAGCCTGGCTTTACTTCAGCGGAAGTGGTTGTTACGCTGAGTGTGCCGTCGAAGTTTACGGCAGAGAGAATCATGCCCTGACTCTCTTCGCCCATCATCTTGCGTGCTGCGAAGTTTGCTACGAAGAGCACCTGCTTGCCGACGAGCTGCTGTGGATCTGGATAGTATGCTGCGATGCCGGAGAGGATGGTGCGACCGTCCTTTGTGCCGTCGTCAATATGGAACTTGAGGAGCTTCTTTGACTTCTTGACCTTCTCGCAAGAGGTAACGAGACCGACGCGGATGTCGAGCTTCTCGAAGTCCTCAAAACTTACATTCTCCTTAACAGGCGCTGGCTCGTAAGCCGCTGCTTCATTAGCCTTCTTTGTTGCCTCGAGCTTGTCGAGCTGTGCCTTGATGACATCGTCCTCAATCTTCTCGAAGAGGAGTGATGGTTCAGCAAGCTGATGACCGGCAGGAATGAGGTCAGTCTGTCCGAGCTGATCCCACTCGAAGCTGTCCATATTGAGCATTCCACGGAGCTTCTCAGAAGAGAATGGGAGGAATGGCTCGAAGGCGATGGCGAGGTTTGCGCAGAGCTGGAGCGAGATGTTGAGGATAGTCTCAACGCGCTTAGGGTCAGTCTTCCAAACCTTCCAAGGCTCACACTCAGTGATATAGCGGTTGCCGATGCGAGCGAGGTTCATAGCCTCCTTGAGTGCATCGCGGAACTTGTACTGGTCGAGGAGAGCTTCCACCTTTGCTTTGACATCGCAGAACTCGGCGATGGTTTGCTTGTCAACATCCTGGAGTTCGCCGCAAGCTGGCACTACGCCGCCCCAATACTTCTTGGTAAGCTGGAGAGCGCGGTTTACGAAGTTGCCGTAGATAGCAACGAGCTCAGAGTTGTTGCGCTCCTGGAAGTCAGCCCAAGTGAAGTTGTTGTCCTTTGTCTCAGGCGCGTTTGCAGTAAGCACATAGCGAAGCACATCCTGCTTGCCTGGGAGGTCAACGAGGTATTCGTGGAGCCATACAGCCCAGTTGCGTGAAGTGGAAATCTTATCGTTCTCGAGGTTGAGGAACTCGTTAGAAGGAACATTCTCCGGCATGATATAGCCACCGTGAGCCTTCATCATGACAGGGAAGATGATGCAGTGGAAGACGATGTTGTCCTTACCGATGAAGTGAACGAGACGAGTCTCCTCATCCTGCCACCATTTCTGCCATGTACCCCACTTCTCAGGATCCTTTTCGCAGAGTTCCTTAGTGTTGGAGATATAGCCGATAGGCGCATCGAACCAAACATAGAGCACCTTTCCCTCAGCGCCTTCCACCGGCACTGGGATACCCCATTCGAGGTCGCGAGTCATAGCGCGTGGCTGGAGGTCCATCTCGAGCCATGACTTACACTGTCCATAGACATTTGGTCGCCACTCCTTATGACCTTCAAGAATCCACTCCTTGAGCCAGTCCTGATACTTTCCGAGAGGGAGGTACCAGTTCTTGGTAGCCTTCTTTACGAGACCGTTGCCCGGATTGTTCTTGTTTGTTGGGTTGATAAGCTCGTCAGGAGAGAGCGTGCGACCACACTTCTCGCACTGGTCGCCGTAAGCGCCTTCAGCACCGCAGTGAGGGCAAGTGCCGACGATGTTGCGGTCGGTGAGGAACTCGCCGGTAACCTCGTCGCAGAACTGCTCCTCAACATGCTCCTCAAGCACGCCCTTGTCGTAGAGAGTGCGGAAGAAGTCAGAAGCAAACTTGTGGTGGATGTCGGAAGTGGTGCGAGAGTAGATATCGAAAGTGATGCCGAAGTCCTCGAACGACTTCTTGATGATGCCGTGGTAGCGGTCAACGACTTCCTGAGTAGTGATGCCCTCTTTCTTGGCACGGATAGTTACAGGCACACCGTGCTCATCGCTACCGCCGATGAAAACGACCTCCTGCTTCTTGAGTCGGAGGTAACGAGCATAGATGTCAGCTGGCACATAAACGCCAGCGAGATGTCCGATATGTACGCCGCCGTTAGCATAAGGAAGGGCGGCAGTTATGGTTGTTCTTTTCGCCATTATGGATATTTACAGATTTACGGATTTACAGATTTACAATTTATAGTATCGCCACATAGAAGTTTCTCTAAGATTTTCTTTTGTTTTTGCTCTAAGAAAATTAAAGAAAAGAAAGAAATTTCCGTCGCCAAGTAAGTTTCTTTTATTTCTTATCCAGTTTCTTTGAGCTACATATAATCTTTGAGCATTTCTATTAACGATATAGGGTTTACGATTTACAATTTGGGCGCAAATTTACGAATTAGCGGGGGAATATCAAAATAAAAGCGGGAAAAACTTGGAAATTATATATGATTTCGCGTTTTCTTGAGACATTTATAACCCCTTAATCGCTCTCTAACGACGCCATGGGGCGTCGTTTCCATTTACCACGCTTCAAGATCGTCCATGTGGTGTGGCATCATCTCCTTATGGAATTCCGGATTACGACACTCTGAGAGCTGCTGACGGTAGTTCTTCCAAAGGAAGACGACCTTCGGAGAAAGTCGCAGGATGGAATAGACATTGAGTATGACGATAGAGCACATGCAGAGGTCGATGAGCGACCAGATCTCGTCGAGAACGAGTACGCCGCCAAGGATTACCATGACCACCGTAAATGCTTGATATACACGCACTACCGACTTCTTCTGCGAAACATAGCGCATGGCAGTCTCGCCATAGTAGTAGTTGCCGATGATGGAACTGTAGGCGAAGAAGAAAATGGCCACGGAGATGAAATAGCGTGCAGCGGAGCCAATCTCGGTTTCGAGTGAGCGAGTGGTAAGGAGAATGCCGTCGGCATCGCCCGTCTTGTAAACTCCGGAGAGGAGTATGATCATAGCCGTGCAAGTGCAGACGAGGAGAGTGTCGGTAAACACGCCGAGAGCCTGTACGAGACCTTGCTTCACGGGATGAGATGTTTCAGCCACGGCAGCAGCATTAGGTGCACTACCCTCACCGGCTTCGTTGGAGAAGAGTCCGCGCTTAACACCCTGCATGACGGTGATGCCGATAGCACCGCCGGCAGCCTGCTCAAGTCCGAAGGCATCGCTGACGATGACACGCAGCATCTCCGGCACGGCAGCAATATTGGAGCCTATGACATACAGTGCGAGCAGCAAGTAAGCTACCGCCATGAAAGGTACTACGACAGCGGAGAACTTTGCTATGCGATGAATACCGCCAATGATGATCATGCCGGTGAGAAGGGAGAGAGCAATGGCGAAAGAGAGTGGTGGCAAGCCGATGGTGTCGGAGAGCGATGTGCTAATCTGGTTGCTCTGCATGATCTGGTTAGCCATTCCGAAGGTGATGGTCATGCAGATGGAGAAGAGTACGCCGAGCCAGCGCGAATGGAGTCCGTGGAGCATGTAGTAAGCCGGTCCGCCATAGAAGGCATCCTTGCCACGGCGCTTGTAGAGCTGCGCGAGAGTAGCCTCGACGAATGCCGTTGCCGCCCCGAACAATGCCATAACCCACATCCAGAAGACTGCACCCGGTCCGCCGACGAAGATAGCCGACGCAACACCGGCGAGGTTTCCCGTTCCGATTCTGCTGGCGAGTGATACCACAAAGGCATGGAACGAGCTGACATGCTTCTTGCCATCCGACTTGTCAACGGAGTTGTTAGACTCCAGGAGTTGTCTCACCATCAACGGGAAATAGCGGAACTGCAAGCCGCCGAGTTTGAAGGTAAACCATAGCGCGCATCCGATAAGCAGCGGTATGACGAGCCATGTCCACAGAGCATTGTTTATCTGATTTATGATTTCTATAAGCATAGGCGAAAAAAAATGGTTTATTTAGGTGCAAAGTAACGAAAACAAAAGGATTTTTGCAAATATAAACCTTATAATTTTGAGATTTTGCGGAAAAAACATAACTTTGCAGCCGAATATACAAACAACTCTTCTTTATTTAAGCTGATTTTTATTGATTACGCAAGAAATCTTAACTTCGTAGAAATCTTAAGGCTAACGCTAGTTCTAGCCAATAGGCTATAAAATAAACTTCAACTAAATAGACGAGGAACCTCAAATACCTAATAATAAAATGAGAAAAATAGTTTGCTCACTGGCTCTTCTGTTCTCCTTAGCCAGTGTATTTGCAGAAACAAAGCAAGCCGGCATCAGCATTGACAGTCGCAAGACATTCCAGCATGTTACGGGATTCGGCGGCTTCTCGCCAAGTCCAACATGGAGCTACTGGCTCGGAAACACGGAGATGGACAAGTTGTTTGGCAAGGGAGAAGACCAGCTCGGACTGAACATCCTTCGCACATACATAGGCAACAGCAAGAGCTCATGGAGCGCTGGCGTGGCAAATGTGAAGCGCGCAAAGATGCATGGCGCATTTGTATTCGGTTCGCCATGGTCGCCACCAGCTTCCTGGAAATCAAACAATTCCGACTCAAACGGCGGCGAACTCCTTACCACACGCTATAAGGACTGGGCAGTTTTCCTGAACGATTATGCTGAATACATGAAGCAGCAAGGCACTTCGATAGACGCTGTTTCCATACAGAATGAGCCGGATTGGAAAGCTTCATACCAAAGCTGTATATGGACCGGCGAAAAGCTTGCCAATTTCCTCAAGAACTATGGCAACCTCATACAGTGTAAGGTTATCGCTCCTGAGGCTATCCACTTCACTCGCAACATGCATGAGCCGATACTGAACGATCCTGCTGCCTGCGAGCAGCTCGACATCATGGGCGGCCACTTCTACGGCTGGGACGGTTCGTCGTATCCGCTTGCTGCTCAGAAGGGAAAGGAAGTATGGATGACCGAATATCTCATCAATGAGCGCCAGGAGAACGATAAGAAGGACATCAACTGGAAAGACGATGGTTTCCTCTTTGCGAAGAGCATCAACGACGCCATGCTCGCCAATATGAGCGCATGGGTTCACTACTCACTGAAGCGCTACTACGGCTGCATTGGCGACGGTATGTATGGCACCGTGAACAACCAGATAACAAAGCGTGGCTATATCCTTTCGCATTTCGCAAAGTATGTCTCAGGCTCAACGCGCATCTCCCACGCACTTACTGATGCTTCCGGCAAGCTCTCTTCATCGGCTTATCTCTCGCAGACCGGCGACAGCGTAATCGTCATGGTGATAAACTCCGGAGCCGACAGCTACAGCACTGCACTTACGCTGCCTTTCTACACAAAGGGCGGCAGACAGATCGTTACTACCGAGACGGAGAACATGGTGAAGACCGCCATCACTTGCGACGAAGAAACTTATGAGACTTCCGTTGAGGTGCAGCCATATAGCGTGAACACATTTATCTATGTGAAGAGCAGCGAGCGCACTGACATTGCACCGGAAGAGACGGGCAGCAGCATCTTCACTGACGAGTTTGATGTAGCGGGTGCTTCTTGCATTCCTCCAGGTTGGTGCTCTTATTCGGAAGAAGGTCTTCGCAGTGCCGGCAGCTATTCCCTCGGTCCTCGCATCATGTCGTTCTCTCCGGAAGGCAAGATGGCTTACGCATTCTATTTCCGCTCAGGTAACAATGGCACTGGCTATGTGAGCTACGGCAGCGAACAAAACTATCGCTTGCCACTCGCTCCAGGCAAATATACTCTCAGCTTCTCGATAGCTGGTTGGAAGGCAACGCCATCCGTTACCGCCATCATCCAGAAGACTCGCGGAAAACTGACTGAGCAGGTATATACCCCAACGGCCATAGTTTCTGCCAATGGTTCTTCGGCAAGGATAACCGAGACTAACGACGAGAGCCTCTCGTTTGAAATCACTGAGCAGTCGAACTATATCCTGAAATGGCAGCTTGAGAAAACGAATGGCGGCTTCAATGAGGCTCTGCTTGGCAATGTTCGTCTTGTCTGCCACGATGAGCAGACCGGCATAGACATTCCGGTGCTTTCAGGCAATTCAACCGACGATGTGCTCTATGATCTGAGTGGTCGCAAGATTTCAAAGTCGGCTGTTCCTGGCGTATATATCAAGAACGGCAGAAAGGTTTTCATCGGGAAATAAAAGCCCCCTATCCCCCGAAGGGGGAATGTTAAATTGAATGGAAGGATATACGCGTTGTCCTTCAGGAGTTTGGGAATTGGAAACGACGCCCCATAGCGTCGTTAAAATGCCGCAAAAGATATATTCCAAATTCGCTTACTAACGACGCCATGGGGCGTCGTTTCCACAAAAATGCCTTAGAGCGAAATCGAAAAGGGACAACTTGAATATAGAGTTACCATAAGAAAAACGAGCTCCTTGTCCGAGGGGCTCGTTTTTAATTTGTGATATTATAGAGGAAAGTTTTGGGTACGAAAAAACCCCGAAGTTCCAAAGTTGAAACAAGCGGGGTTAATTTAAAGGAGGAGGTGGTGCCAACGGGATTCGAACCAGTGACACACGGATTTTCAGTCCGATGCTCTACCAACTGAGCTATGGCACCTTCTTCATTGCTAAATATCGGGATTTCTCAGCACACTTGCGGAGCGATATTCCGTTTTAGCGGGTGCAAAGGTATTACATTTTTCAAAACCTACAAAAGATTTTGCCGCTTTTTCTGTTTTCTTGCGTGTTATCTTGATGTGAAATAACTGTGTATTCCGCATTATTTATTAAACACTCCCCAATTTTTGAACGGATTGACAAGAAGGTTGGAATTGTAGAAGCGCTTGTCTCCTGTTACCTCAAAAGCAATGAATTCCGGCTTCTGGTAAGGTTCGTCAGCAGCTCCAAGTTCCACTTCGGCCATTACGAGTCCGTCGTTGTCGCCATGAAACTCATCGACCTCGAAAGTGTGCTTGCCGTCTGGCGAAGGAACGAGATAGCGTGTCTTGTCGATGACGCCGCCTTCGCAGAGCTTCATGAGGTCGGTAGCTTCCTGCATGGTGATCTCTTTTTCAAACTCATAGCGTCCAATGCCGTCGGCAGAAGGTCCTTTTATGGTAAGGAACCCCTGATTGTCGCGTATTCTCACGCGGACAGTCTTTCCCGATACGCGGCTGATATAGCCTTGACATATACGGTACGACTTTATGGCAAGCTTCTTGTAGGTTTCGCCAGTGATATCTACAAGAAACTTGCGCTCGATTTCAGTTCCAGTCATGTTCTGTGGTTTGTGGGCTTTTGTTTGTGAGCCAATGTGGCTAATGGACTATCTGGGGATTATGAGCCCATGTATGCCATTGCTACGAAAATGATGATGAAGAGTACTGCCATTGCTACACAGATCCAGCGCATAACGCTCTTACCCTGTGCTTCCATTCTCTTGTCGCGGAGCTCCTGAGCAGCCTGCGCTTTCTTTAATGATTTCTTAGACATAGTTGTATTTACGATTTACGGATTTACAATTTACATTTTTATAGTATCGTCACAAAGAGAATTCTCTAAGATTTTCTTTTGTTTTTGCTCTAAGAAAATTAAAGAAAAGAAAGAAATTTCCGTTGCCAAGTTAGTTTCTTTTATTTCTTATCCAGTTTCTTTGAGCTACATATAATCTTGGAGTATTTCTATTTGCGATTTCGGATTATTTTTCCATCAGATGCTTGAAGCGCATTCCCTCAGCGAGAGCCTCGGCAGTTTCCTCGCCAGCAAGCATTGCCGTGAGGGTGTAGGCAAATGGGAAAGCAGCGGCAGGACCTTCGCCAGTAACGATGTTGCCATCAACTGTAACAAGTTCTCCCGTATAGTTTGCTTTAGCCATCTGATCCTCGCATCCTGGATAGCATGTAGCATTCTTGCCATCGACGATGCCGAGTTTACCGAGAACGAGTGCCGGTGCAGCACAGATGGCAGCTATCAGACCGCCTTTCTCGTTGCGCTCTGTGAGAACCTGACCGAGAGCCTCATGGTCGGCAAGATACTGCGAGCCTGGCAGACCGCCCGGAAGGAACAGCAGCTCTGCGTCGCTGTAGTCATTATCGCCAAAAAGGGTGTCGGCTATCACGGTTACTCCATGAGCGGCAGTAACCTCTTTAGTCTCGTTTATGCTGACTGTGAGCACATCTTTTCCTGCGCGACGAAGCACGTCAACAGGAATAAGCGCCTCAACTTCTTCAAATCCGTTTGCTAGGAATACGTATATCATGGTAGATAAATGAATGTTTTTCGGAGGGCAAAGTTACATTTTTTTATTAGATTATGCTCACTTACTTTGCGTTTAGTGTTTATGTGCTGACTAATATCAATTGACAAAAAACTAATAGGACAATTATTTGCTAATTTTCCATAAAACATATACCTTTGCAGCCGCAAAACGCTGATGGTGCCTATAGTTCAGTTGGTTAGAGCGTCAGATTGTGGTTCTGAATGTCGTCGGTTCGAGTCCGACTAGGCACCCCTCCAAAAGTCCTATGTTACTGATTTCGGTAATGTAGGATTTTTTTGTTTGGCTACTTTTCACCCAATCTTACTTTTTGATTATAGAGAAGACGGTGCGGCTGAGAGTGAAGTCGTCGTCATCGCTGTCGGAATCCCAATACATGGCGCCACGGAGGTCCTTCTCCAGAATGTAATTGCACTTGACTGCTATGGAGCGGGCATTTTCATGTGCCAGAACCATTCTACCATTCCCATCAACAAGGTACGGAACGAGGGAAACATTATCCCAACATTCTTTATATTTACTATTGGCACCCATATCCTTGAATGACCGTTCACCCTTGAAATCCTTGCTTGCCCTACCGTAGAAAGGCATTCCCATGACGAGTTTTGAGAGTGGAACGCCAGCTTCAATGTGATGGTCTATAGCCTCAGACACAGTGAGATTGCCAGCTATGTCGGAGCGATAAAGTGCAGAATGGTGATAAGGTGGACTCGCAATGTCGTAGGTCATGACATTTACGAAATCCACATACGGCATTACGTCGCGACAGTTTACATAGATTGTGTCGGCAAAGTTCGCAAAAGTCAGCAGAAAGTCATTGCCAATGGCGTTGCGGATGTCGCGCATCAAAAGCGTGAAGTTGTCCTTGTCTGCTGGCGAAAAGGATATGCCTGCTGCATTGGATGTTGGATATTCCCAATCGATATCTATGCCGTCAAGATCATATTCCTTTACTGTTTGCATGCAGTTGCGCGCAAACGAGGTGCGGTTGTGTTCGTCAGCTGCCATCTCTGAAAAGCGCCCGCTGCCCCAACCGCCAATGCTGAGCATAGCCTTCAAGCCGGCATTCTCCTTTTTCATTGCCGCAATGGCACGCAGTCGGTCTGGATTATCCACGCGCACGCTGTCAAAGCTGTTTGATACATGACCGAAAGCATAGTTGAGATGAGTAACAAGAGTAGGGTCAGGCATACGATTTCCCCACGATGTTACATATCCCACGACGACCTTATCAGTCCCTTGGGCAAAGATTTGCATATTACTGCTTGCCGTAGTGAAGCAGAGCATTAATGAAAGTAATATTGTTCTTGCTAGATTCTTCATGTGGTTCTTCAAATTCTTTTATTGAGGTTATATTCGGGGACAAAATTACGAATAAGCGAGCGAAAAACCAAATTTATTTGAGTTTTTCCGAGCGGCAGTAATTTAGGCGCAGCCAAAGTTACGAATAAGCGGGCGAAAAACCAAATTTTAGTCAAATTTTCCGTACATACCGTGAAAAGAGCGTACATGCTGTGAAGTTCACGAATTGTCCGAAAGCATTTCATGAATTGTTTGCGAAACTTTTTCAGAACTCCCTACCTTTGCATCGTCAAACAAAACAAAATGACACTCAAAACTAAAACTTTAACATTAAAGATTAAAAATTAAAAACCAAAACTCAAAACATTAACTCATTAAAAACTTAAAAATTATGAAAAAGTTCGCTTCAATCCTCGCAATCGCAATCGCATTCATCTTCTCAGCAACAAGTGTAAACGCTCAGATGATCAGTCAGACAAACCTCGAGTCATACGCAAAGGCTCAGTATGGCAAAAGCTGGGAAAAGTCAGCCGTTAAGCAACTCGCTGAAGGCAGCACTCTCGACAATACAGGCAACATGGTTTTCACAAAGGAAATCAATGCCCCACAACTCACAAAGGATGAACTCTACTACGAAATGGCAAACTGGTTCATCGCAAACTACAACAACGCCATCCAGTTCGCCGACAAGGAACAGGGCCTCATCATCGCTCGTCCTTACATTGAGAACATCGCACGCTACGCTGGCGGCTTCAACGCTTACGACATCAGCATCTGTCCAACGGTTCGCGCTCAGGTAAAGGACGGCAAGGTAGATGTAACCTACACTCTCGGCGACTACAACGTAGTAGTGGAAAAGGGCGGTGGCAACACAGCAGCAGGCATCGGTATCGGTCTTACAGCAGCAGCTGTAACAGGCGCCATCGTAGATGCTTCAACCCCACGCAAGACTTACGTAGAGCACCGTGACTATGGTCATGGTTTCCACTCAACAACAGTTTGCCGCACTTACCGTCCACGCACAACATTCTCTGACGCTCTCCTCGTATCTTGCATCGCAGACGCAGCTCTCTCATCAGGTCATGCAAAGGGCGAGACATGGCAGATCGCAAACTGCTATCCATTCGCATCAAAGGACAGCCACAAGAAGACATCTTCAAAGGCATTCGTTATGGCAAACATCTACTCACAGGTAGTAATGGAGAACATCCAGGCAGCCATCAACCAGTGCAACGAAGTTTACGCAATGAAATAATAGAGCGAAACTTTTCATATATAATGTCAAGCCATCCGCAGAGCCTTCGAAGGGTCAATGCGGATGGCAATCTGTTTCGTATCTTGGGCACATTGAAGACAAAGATACTTTGCGGATAAGTAAAATTAAATTATATTCATTATGGGTATTATCTTATTCTTTGGTAGAGAAACCTAAACACACGAGTATAGTCCCCTATTATTTCATCAACTCTTTTATTGTTTGTTCGCCATAATTATTTACTCTGTCTATTTTTGGGGAATCTAGCAAATCTTGTGTTGAAATAGTAATCCTATACAAATCATCTCCATTTTTATTTTGGTACATAATGACCACATTAATGTTTAATTCTTTAACATCCTTTTGGTAATCATTTAATCTCATTCTCCAATGTTCGACTTGTAATCCTTTCTCACTGTCAAGTACTTTTGGATCCATGCTCAGCATGAATTCCTGACGAGTAAACTCATATGGAAACATGATGATGGTTACAATTGTACTTTTGTCAATATATTCATTTATAATATATTGTGATTCTCCAATTTGACGTGGTAAAGTAAACTTTCTTGCTTCAAATGTTTGTTTAAATAACTCTAGTATATTTTTTCTTTTAAATTTTCCAGAAGAAACCTCATTATAATAATTACGAAGTGTAGCATTGGTAATTTGTATCGTATCTATAGCCTCACTTTTTGATATTTTGTATAGATAAACCTTGTAATCATAACCAGATTGTACAATATGATTCCATAACATTTTATTGTTTAGAATATATTCACACATAAAATCCCTATTCATGAAAGCTAACGACACAATGGATTCTCCCGTCAATTCAAAAACAACACAGTTGTCCTCTATTTTAATTCCTGTTATGGATAAACCAGCCCCTAAGGCTAAGGGTAGACGATTTTTGTCAGTTTCAATGCTTTTGTTTACCCATAACTTGTGTTCGTTAATAGACATATTCTGAGCTGATATACTTAAGCTTACTAGACAGAAAAATATGGCAAATAAATTATACTTCATAGATGTTATTAAATAAGTAATTTGTCTGCAAAGTTAATTATTTATTTGAAAGTTGAGAAGAAAATAGTGAAAAATATATACTTTTTGCTCAAAAATCGCTTTAAGGACAGTAAGAATGTCTATTTCATATTCTTTAAGCTATTCTATTTGGGTGGATTAAGTTAGTAACATTAAGAATCAATACTTATCAAAATACCATATTCACAAAACTATAGGAATAGTACAACAATATTTAAAACTAGATGTAGGAATGTAAAAAATAGGAGAAAGCATTCAATACATCAATTTTGGTGAAGATTTAACATTCATATTAGTTTGTAAATGAAGAAAATTGTTAATTTTGCAAATTAATTAGGTAGAATTTACTCAAACCATGATGGATAAACAAAAGTTATATAATCTACTTGATTTCACGGATTCTCTTACAGAGCAGGAGAATGTGAAATCACAATATGTAGAATATGTTGAGTTAGCATCACTAGGTGCCGACAAATGCTATTTTGCAGATGGTAAGCCTGCTATGTTGTTTATGGATGTCCGTAACTTCGATGAGCAGGAAACGCAAAAGATAGCCCGAGTATTGCACAAAGCTTGGAACTACCGTAAGGTGCTCTTGTTGATGGTTTGTGGCGAATTTGAGGTTCGCGTGTATAATTGTTACACCAAACCATTGTATTTCTCCTCTGAGAAAAAAATTAATCTTGACAAAGCGTTGCTGTGCTCTGCTGCATACGATGATGCTGAGAGAATTCGGATGGTTGCAGATTGCTTCTCCAAATTAGCAATTGACAACGGAACGGTTTGGAATACGGATAACAGTTTCGTTAAGAAGATAGAATTAAAAAATCGTGTAGATGCATATCTTGTCTGCTGCTTGAATGATACGACAGAAATGTTGTCTAAAATGGGGCTGACAAATGATGTTATCCATGCTCTTTTGTTACGTTCTTTGTTCATCCTATTCTTGGAGGATAAAGGTTCAGCGAAAGAGGCTGGACTATACGAACGAATCATGCCAAGTGCTAACAGTTACTTTGATATTCTCGAAAGCAAAACTGCAACTTACGCTCTATTCAAAGAGGTTAACATACACTTCAACGGAAATATAACTCCTATAGTTGAAGGAGAAATCGAGAGTGTCTGTGAGGAACATTTGAAAGTCATACGCAAATGTTTTTATGATGGTGATTTGTCGGGTCAAGAGAAACTTTTTGGTGATTGGCGATTGTTCAAGTTTGATGTCATCCAGATTCAGCTGCTCAGTGAAATATATGAGCACTTCCTCATGCAAAGCAAGAAGAAAGAGCGTGGTCAGTATTACACTCCTGCCAATTTGGTAGACTTGATTCTTTCAGAGAAGATGCCAATTGCTGAGGATACCCCTATTAAGCCAGTTCTAGATCCTACATGTGGATCGGGTATTTTCCTCGTGAATAGCTTCAAAAGAATTGTGAAGATTTGGAGACTCCAGCACAAAGGGGGCAATCCAGATTTCAATACACTCAAGCAACTGCTTTTGGATAACATCTATGGAATAGAGATTGACGAAACTGCTGTAAAAGTGGCGGCATTCAGTCTTTATCTAGCGCTTATTGACGAGCTGGATCCAAAGACTCTGTGGATAGAAGACGATTATCAGTTACCATATCTCATACATTCGGATGGCAATGATAATAAGCATCAAGGTTGGAATCTATGGTGTATGGATGCCATCGTGCCAAGTGAAGACTTCAAACTTCCTGAAATCGGATTGCTTGTGGGCAATCCTCCTTTTGGGACGAAAATTGAGTCTCAAAGTATCAAAAACTATTTGAATGAGCAGAAGTTTGCCCACGAGATGGTTCTTGCCTTTATGCACTTGGCAACAAAATTATGTCCACGTGGAGAAATTGCTCTTGTTTGTAACTTTAAGATATTTACCAACACCAATGGAAAATATCAAAAGTTCAGAGAGTGGTTGATGAAAGAAACCTATGTGGAGAAAATATACAATTTCTCAATTTTCAGAAATGCGGTCGAGAACTATGGTGGCAGTTTATTTGCAACAGCTGTTGCTCCTGTCGCAGTAGTATATTATACTTTAACTCTTCCAAAGTGTCCAAGCGATGTTCTTGCTTATTGGGCTCCTAAGACCTATGTAAAGTCAAATGTGGTAGATGGTATTGTTATCGACAATGCAGATCTTAAATTCTTGCCTCGAATTCTGTGTTCAGATCCTCAAACTAATATCTGGAAGTTGGGCATGTGGGGCAATTCGAATGTGCATCGACTTCTCCAGCGATTAAGTTATTTGCCGTCTCTTAAACAAGCCTTTGAAGAGGAGGACGGATGGATTGTTGGCAAGGGATTGAATTGCGATAGCAGTCATCCTGATATACAACCTGCTTATTTGGTCAATTTGGATGCTATTGATAGCTTTTACACAGAAAAGCAATGGGTTAAAGCGAATAGAAAATTCTATCGCAAGCCGAAGGAAGGATTGTTTAATACACCATACGTTCTCTTAAAAGAAATGGCGAGAAGTACCGGTATGGTATGTTGCCTATATGATGGTATAGCGTTATCAACAACCAGTACGTTTGTGTTCAATCATCCAGATGAAAACACTAAGATAATTCTCACTGCTTTTCTGAATTCAAAACTTGCAAACAGTTTGTTGTTTTGGACGAGTTCTACGTGGGGTATTGAACGTGATCGTCTTCAGAAAGATGAGATTCTTGCATTACCATCTCCGTTCCATGTTCTTTCTGAGGATGTTAAGTGTAGGTTGCTTGATTTAGTAGCAAGGATAACAGAACTGAAGAAATTTCCTCTTAAACAAGAGGATACTTTTTTAGTAGATGAAATCAATGAGTTGTTCTATGAGGCCTTTGCAATGACACCTGAAGAACGAATCTTGGTGGATGATGCCATGAAGTTTGACATGGATCTTTTCTACAAAGAAAGAAATTCTGAAGCACTAAAGCGTGCGTTTACAACAGAAGTGACTCAATATGCTGAGATGTTGGGCAAGGAATTGAACACCTTTATGGATGGGCAGATTTCAGTTTCAATAAAAGTCTATGAAGCGAATGTAGGTGATGCTCTAAGAATGGTTGTCCTCAAATTTGGAGAAGATGCTACTATTTCAACAGTAAGGGTAGAGAATCTCCATAGCATGCTTAGGACACTAAAGCGCGGATTAATCAGTAGGAAATCTTATCAACTGTACGTTCAAAAGATTTTGAAGTACTATGATGGGGATACAATCACATTGGTGAAACCTAATAGTAAACGCTATTGGACACGTACACAGGCCATGGATGATGCAGCAGTAATATTGTCGGACATCTTAAACATGAAGGAGGGCGACAATGTTGAATAATCTAATCATAGCCAAAGTATATAATGCATTTGTAAATAATTGCTTTGTTCTCGTCGGACGGGCATATGACAATCTTCGAGCATCTGGTGTAGTAGACCATGATATGGATGAGAATACTGTATCGGAGAATTTGAGGAGACTGATGCATAGGGATTCGCAGACAAATGGCATTGTCGTAGTGCGAGAACAACTGATAGATGATGGAACTTTACTTGCATCGAATCAATCCGCAGATGCCTTGCCGCGCATTGACTTCCAATTTGAAAAATCTTGGAGTAAAATGCTACCTACGTTCGTATTCTACATAGAAGCTAAGAATCTCTATGCCAACAATTTCAAGAAGACTAACAATAGTAGTATTACCTCGGCTAAGTATTATCATACTCGTTATGTGGAAACTGGCATTTATCATTTGCTTGATGGTCACTATCCCTCTAATTCGTGCTTGCTGGGATATGTTTTAGAAGGTACTGTGAGTGGTGCTGTTGCAGGCTTGAACTGTCAAGTGACATCAATGTTATCTCAAGCAGAGGTTTTGACTCCTACCAAAACGGTCTATCCATCTTTTACAACTTACTTTTCGTATCATAAACAAGGCTTGAGAATAACGCATCTAATGTTACAGTTTTAAAGCAGAACTTTCTCTATTTAGACAATGTTTCGTATTTTTACATTATAATGTAAAAATATGTGATTAGAAAATACAACTGAATATTTGCAAGTTACGGAAATTTCCGAGAAAAACACGGAAGCCCTTCTTCGCTCGCATATCCAGTTCTTGTCTAATGCTTATTTCATATTCTCAGGTAGCAAACAGCACATGCTTGGCGAGACATGGCAGATCGCAGACTGCTACCCATTCGCATCAAAGGACAGCCACAAGAAGACATCTTCAAAGGCATTCGTTATGGCAAACATCTACTCACAGGTAGTTATGGACAACATCCAGGCAGCCATCAACCAGTGCAACGAAGTTTACGCATTAACCCAAATCGGTCGCTAGACGACATTGGCGGCATTTTGATTCTCTTTGGCATCATTTGCAGCTCATCTCATTCACATAGGAGCCCCTATGCTCATTCAATGTGCCACAAATGCTGGCACAAAGATAAAACAAAATCCCATCCATGGTCCAACGACCGATTTGGGTTTAAAATCGAGCGAAACTTTTCATATATAATGTCAAGCCATCCGCAGAATACCAAGAGGTAACTGCGGATGGCCTTTTTTGTGTCAGTAAATAAGTCCCACTATCCATAATGGCAGTTTCTTGCCTATAGGGAACTCCATGGAATCAGCGAGAACGTATGAGTTTGGAATATCTGCTATCTGGTCAAACGATTTGTCTGCACCGCCAACCTCAAATATCCATTTCCCGTCTATCTTGAAGTCTCCTTGAGCCTTGCCGTATTCCACCTCATGATTCACACCGAGCTGGTTTACAACAAAGCATTCACGCAAGGTGCCGATGTTCACATTCTTCGCCAAAGCACAAAGCGTATTAGGATTGTGGATGTAAACCTTATCAGGTTTCTGCATTTTTGTTACGGATTTATTGTCGGAATACAACAGCGAAATAAGCTCCGCTCTATTCATGCTTGAGAGATAGGCAAGGACTGTCTGCTTGTTCAGTTCCAGATACGATGACAACTTTGAGACATTTACCTCGTATGGTAGGTTGTCTGCAAGGTACATCATCATCGCCTTTATTTTTCTGGTATAAGCAGGGTCAACGCCACAGGACAAGGTCATCTCCTGATCTACAATAAACTGCACAACATTCTCTATCCTACTATAATATTCCATTTCATTGCCGTCATAGAAAGGATAGTAGCCTACGCGCAGATATTCTTCGAATAATTTCTGTGGACTGCCAACGATCTTCAGCACTTCATCGCATACCGCATCCGGATTGTCCAGCACTTGCTCAAGTGTCCATACTGGCAGTTCCTTGCCATGATAGAAACGCACAAACTCACGGAATGACAATCCTGCCATGTCGTAAGTCAACACACGGCGCGACAAGTCTGCATCTGCATTCAAGATCTGGATAAGCGATGAACCGGAGAATGTTATCTTCATGTCCGGATAAAGGTCGTTGAGTTCCTTTATTTCCTTGCTCCAGTTCTCATACTTATGCACCTCATCAAGAAAAAGATGCTTTCCACCCATCAGATGGAAACGCTCCGCCATGTCCAGCAATGAGTTCTTTGTGAAATACATGCTGTCCATTACGCAATATAGAGCCTCGCCAGGTGTCACACCGTATGTCTTACGGATATATTGGCGAATCATCGTCGTTTTGCCTACACCTCGTGAACCACGGATACTGGCCAAAGGCTTTTCCCACGACACCTTATTTATCATGTCGCGCACAATGTCCATGTTGACCTGGCTTATAAAAAGCCTATGTTTCTTGAACAAACTATCCATAATTAGCTATCTTTTTAACCCAAATGGATCATTAGACTATGGATGGGATTTTGAATTATCTTTGTGTCAGCATTTGTGGCACATTGAATGAGCATAGGGGATCCTATGCGAATGAAATGAGCTGCAAAGGATGCCAAAGAGAAACAAAATGACGCCAATGAGGCTAATGAACTATTTGGGTTTATGGCTGCAAAGGTAATAGTATTTATACAAACAACCAAACTTTTTGACAAAAAGGTTGTTGTAGTAACCGATTTTTTGTATAAAATGGTTATTGTAGTAACCGATTTTGTACAGAAAAAGGTTGTTGTAGTAACCGATTTATCTATTTGGTCAGTGCGTTGGACACCTCCCAAGCAAGTATTACCATTATATTATCGGGTTCTGGCGGTTATATCATTGACAGCCAAAATATTTCGCAAATTTTGTTGAGTTTTGCCCTTCTGTTCGCCTTAAAATACGTACAAAGAATGAATAAGACGTACAGTTTGTGAAATTCACAGATTGTACGTTTTGTTTTCATATAGTGTTTGCGAAACTTTTTCAGAACTCCCTACCTTTGCAGTGTCAAAAAACAAAAAATGACACTCAAAACTTCAAAACTTTAACATTAAAAATTAAAGATTAAAAATTAAAACTCACAAACCAAAACTTAAAACATTAACTCATTAAAAACTCAAAACATTATGAAAAAGTTTCTCTCAAAAATCATGTTCGCAGCAGTAGCAGTTCTCTCAGTAGCAGGTTTCTCATCTTGCAACAACGCCGATGACGATCCAATCGTAGCAGCACCATCCGCTGTTCAGGATCAGCCTAAGTACGAAGAGATTCCATCATACGTAGCTATCCTTTCAGATGATCTCTTTGATATGTATGACATAACACTTGTTCTACACAGTGGTGCACAGTCAAAGGAGGTAGCTCTGACAAAGGCAAATGGCGAAACAAAGGATAACGCAACCTACAAGTTCATCTTCTCAGACATTGACGGTCAAAAGGGCATTTCTCGCGTTGAAGCCAAGGTTACTCCAAAGGCAGATGCCAAGACATTCCTTGAAAACATGCCGGCAGAAGAGGATGTCGTTATGGTACACGCAGCAGGTTTGTTCAAGGCTTCATACGATGCCAGCGGCAAGCTCATGAATCAAGTTGAAAGAATTATAAACACAACAATTAGTGTCTATAGTCCAAGCCAGATGTTGGTGGATATGGGAAATGGAACACTCGCTTATGAGTACAATGCAGAAACCCTTGCAATGCATCTGACAAGATAATAAAAAGTAATACAACATAAGCCATCCGCAGAATCCTTTGGGTTTTGCGGATGGCGCAGATGCTTCTTTGTTATATAGAACTCCGTAAAAATACTCACGGTATTCACGGAAGCCCCTGTTTATGGGCATTCTCGGACCGTGAATAGGCGAGATGTTTATACAAAGTGTTCACGGTTTTGCATCTATTCACGGTATAATATCCATAAGATAAAGACCATAACTGTGGCACTTACGCATCGTATCTGTGGCACTTACGTATGAAAAAATGCATTTTTTGAGGCAAAAGTCTAAGGAATACGAGCCATAAGTCTAAGGTTTACAACTCGTTTTTGTTAACTTTGAACAGCATTCCAAGGTACTTCCGCTCAGAAATTCTCAAAAAAATTTGGGGGTTCTCTTACTTATTCGTACCTTTGCAGCCATAAATCGTGTGTGGCAAAATAAGATACGATAGTCGGTAGAAAAAACGGCATGAC
>JAKSLJ010000016.1 GCA_024401275.1 Bacteroidaceae bacterium
CCATTCGGAAGAAATATAGACTTAATTATTGCGCAAGCTGCTTTTAGCCTTTAGCTTTAAGCCTCAAGTTGAGCTTGCGAGACTTGAATAGTAAATATATGAATCAAATCCATCCATTAGCAATAGTCCATCCTGATGCGAAGATAGGTGACAATAATGTCATCGGACCATTCTGTGTGATAGACGAGAATGTTGTTATAGGCAACAACAACAAGTTCCTTAACAGCGTAACTATCCACTTCGGCGCACGCATTGGCGACAATAACGAATTCTTCCCTGGCGCAAGCATTTCCACAAAACCTCAGGATTTGAAGTTCCGTGGCGAGGATACTCTCTGCGAAATAGGCAACAACAACTCTATTCGCGAGAATGTTACAATCTCTCGTGGCACGGCTTCAAAGGGCACAACAAAGGTGGGCAATGGCTGTCTTCTTATGGAGAACATGCACATCGGTCACGACTGCGTTGTAGGAAACAACTGCATCATTGGCAATACAACAAAGCTTGCTGGTGAGGTTATCATCGAAGACTGCGCTATTATCTCTGCCTGCGTGCTTATCCATCAGTTCTGCAAGGTTGGAGGTTATGGCATTATCCAGGGCGGAACACGCTTCTCTGTGGATGTTCCACCGTTCATTGTCGTTGGCAAGGAGCCAGCTCACTATTGCGGAGTTAACCTTATTGGCTTGCGTCGCCGTGGCTTCTCGAACGAGATAATCACAGCCATCCACGATGCTTACCGCACTCTCTACGGTGCTCCAACACTGAATGAAGGAATTGCAGTTCTCGAAGCAATGGAGAATCGTCCTAAGGAAATTGACATGATCATCAATTTCTGTAAGACATCAGAGCGCGGTGTGATGAGATAGCCTGTTGTTCGCGACCGAAGTCGCGAGGGTAAAAGCTAAAGGCTTAATAAAGGCCTTGCCATTCGGATGATAATCTATTTGGCACAAAATAAGAATCCCTGCTAAAACAATGCGTTTTAGCAGGGATTTATTATTTCCTTGTTATATATTTAATCCGTCCGGATGGCAGCCTTTAGCTTTTACCCTTTAGCCTCGAAGCTTCGCTTCGAACCTTATTCAACTTCCTCAAAATCTACATATTCACCTTGGTTTTCCTTGAAAATTTTCTGGTGATTGCCGCGATTGCCACCAGACGACTGTTGCTGTTCGCCACGAGAAGAGCCGCGGTTGCTTGACTGCTGCTGATTGCTTGAGGCGCTTTGTCCGTAGCCTCCTGTGCGAGACGAATAGCCGTTTCGCTGATTGCCGTTGTAGTTGTTGCCTTTAAGCATTCTCCATACAGTGCCAATGATACCACCAACGAAAAGGATTGGAACTATTATGATTAAGAGAAGAATGATGAATATGAAATGAAACATAGCTGTTTTTTCGGTTTAAATTAGTGATTAAGCGCTATACGGATTGGATGCAAAGCACTATTCCTGTGAGAGATCGTGCACCATCTGACGATAAACGCGATAGACATGATACCTCGATATATATCCAACTAGCGTGCCATCAGGTGTACAAACAGGCAATTGATGCGCGTGAGTCTCGTCTAATCTTGACATAACCGAGGTCATTGGGTCGTTAACGCCTATTATGGATGCTGGCTGCGACATGAGCTGGCGAACCGTGAAATGATGGTAAAGCTCTGTGCGGAACACGATGTGGCGCAGTTTCATCAGGTCTATTTCGCCAAGAAGATGACCTGCATCGTCAAGCACCGGCAGCACATTGCGCTTTGAACGCGAGAGATATTTCACGAGTTGTCCGAGTTCCACGTCAGGCTTCACGCTCTCGTTGTTCTTCTCGATCACATTCTCTATATTCATTAATGTAAGCACAGCCTTGTCGGTGTGGTGCGTAAGAAGCTTGCCTTCTCGGGCAAGACGACCGGCATAGATGGAATGTGGCTCGAAGATGTTTATCGTGAGATAAGACACAATCGCTACGATGATGAGCGGAATGAACATGCTGTAGCCGCCAGTGATGTCAGCGATAAGGAAGATACCCGTCAGCGGAGCGTGCATGACACCAGCCATGACAGCTGCCATTCCGAGCAGTGCGAAGTTCTTTTCCGGCACTTCTATTCCAAGTTCACAGATGTTCCAAACGCGGGCGAAGAGGAAACCGGCAAAGGCACCGATGAAGAGGGATGGTGCGAAAGTACCACCGCAACCGCCACCGCCGTTCGTTGCCGATGTGGCAAACACCTTCGTAAGCAAAACCATCGTGACATAGATGAGGAGCATGTCCGACTTTCCTGCGAAGAAAGATGTGTCGAGAATCTTGTCCCAATCGGCTGTCGTGGTGCCGTTCAGCAGAATGTTTATGCTGTTGTAGCCTTCGCCATAAAGGGAAGGGAAGAGAATTATCAGCGTAGAGAGAATCAGTGCGCCCAAGAACCATTTCATGTAAAAATGTTCCTTCAGCTTGGAGAAGATGCCTTCCGTGAAAGCCATCATACGCATGAAATAGAGGCTTACGAGACCGCAGAACACACCGAGAAGTGCGTTTGCAGGAATGCGTCTTACTGTCCAATCGGCATCGAGCGTGAAACTGAACAGCGAATCGCTACCCATGAAGATATATGTGAAGCAGGTAGCAGTAACGCTGGCAATGAGAATCGGCAGCAAAGAAGCCATCGTAAGGTCTATCATCAATACTTCAAGAGTAAAGACAAGACCTGCCATAGGTGCCTTGAACACACCGGCAATGGCAGCAGAAGCACCGCAACCAACGAGCACCATCAGCGTCTTGTTGTCGAGTCCGAAGGCGCGACCGAGGTTACTTCCTATGGCAGAACCAGTGAGAACGATTGGCGCCTCGGCACCGACGGAACCACCGCAACCGATTGTTATGGCGGAAGCCACGACAGACGACCAGCAGTTGTGCGCTTTCAGGAAACTCTTCTTTCGGCTTATGGCGTAGAGGATTCTCGTGATACCGTGCGAGATATTGTCTCTCACCACGAAGCGAACGAACAACGCTGTGACGAGAATACCTATAGCAGGGTAGAGCATGTAGAGCCAGTTGAAGGTGGTAGGGTCGAAATTATGCGTGAGAAGCTGCTGCACCTGATGGATTATCCAGTGCAACACATAGCCAGCCACTGCCGCAAAGAAACCCACGAAGAGGCTCAGCAGCATCAGCAATTGGCGCTCAGATATCTTTTCCTTTATTATAGTAATGTTCATTGTTATTCAAATTTCGCTTCGCTCATTTGAGGCTGAAGGCTAAAGGCTAAAAGCTAAAAGCCCCATCCGGATGGAAGCCTTAAGCCTTTACCCTTTAGCCTGTAGCCTCGATAGCGCGAGCTATCGAATTATCTCCACCTGTCCGTCCTGCTTCAGTCGGATGATGCTTGAAGGCTGTGCTTTTGTCTTGTCGCCGCGGCGGAATGAGCAAACATAGTCAACAGCGTCGATTATCTCCTGGTCGATATCCTTGAAGATTGCCGCTGAAGGCATTCCGCTGATGTTTGCGCTTGTTGATACGATAGGCTTCTGGAAGCGGTAGCACATCTGCTTTGAAAACTCCTCGCGAGTGACGCGGATGCCCACGCTGCCATCTTCGGCAAGGAGGTTCGGAGCAAGACCCGAAGCACCGTCAAGGATGACGGTTGTAGGCTTTGTGGCAAGTTCCATGATGTCCCAAGCCACATCTGGCACATTGCGCACATAGCGCTGCACGCGAGATTCGCTGTCAACAAGGCAGATGAGCGCCTTTGAGTCCTCGCGCTGCTTTATCTTGTAAACCTTTTCAACAGCCTTTGGGTTTGTAGCATCACAACCGATGCCCCATATTGTGTCGGTAGGGTAGAGGATAACTCCGCCTTCGCGAAGCACCTTCACCGCATTTTCTATGTCAATAGTACAATTCATCGTATATTTTCTATAAGCAGAAAAACGCAAGAGTGTTAATTCCCTTGCGTTTCCCTTGGTATTATCTTTTGTTTCTTGTTTTCGTTTTCGTCTTCGTTACTGTGCAACGTCGTCATCCACTACCTTCTCCTGTTTCTTTGCCCAGTCGTAGTAGTCATTGTCGTAACGGTTGTCAGAGAGCTTTGTGAGATGGATGTATCCCATGTCCCAGCCGCTGCGAGCCTGTTGCAGATAACCGCAAAGCTGACCGCGTCTCAGTTCATAGTCCGCGATAACCACTTCAGAACCGTCATCGTAGCTCAGGTAAATATTGCCTCTGTCAACGCTCCAGTTGAATCTTGAGTAGTCGTTGCCGTAGTGATACATGTTCTCGTCATATTCGTAGCCGCGGCCATGTCTTGAGAAACCATCCTGATAGAAACGGATATCTACATAGAAAGAACCATTCTTGGAGTCAACTGTACCGCGCCAAGTGCCGTCAAGTTCAAGCGCTATCTGTTGGTCTTCGTCACATGAAGTGAGCGAGAAAGACATTATTGCAATGAGTGCAAGAGTGAAAATTGTGGTTAATTTCTTCATAGTTGTTGCTATATAAATTAATGATTTGGATATTTTCGAGGGCAAAAGTAACACTTTTTTCATCTTTATACAAATAATTACATAAGATTTTTTAACTTTGCAGCAAATTATAAATTTATTTAACAAAACCTAATATAATGGAACACACCAAATGTCTCATTATCGGTAGTGGACCTGCGGGTTACACTGCTGCCATATATGCTTCAAGAGCTAACCTCAATCCAATAGAATATTGCGGTCTCCAGATGGGAGGTCAGCTTACTCAGACCACAACCGTAGAGAATTTCCCTGGCTATCCTGACGGTGTTGATGCCAACATGATGATGATGGACATCCGCCAGCAGGCGGAGAATTTCGGCGCAGACATACGCGACGGCATCGTTACGAAGGTCGATTTCTCGAAGCGTCCTTACATTATTACTATTGATAATGGCGACCAGATAGAGGCTGAAACCGTAATCATTGCTACCGGTGCCTCCGCAAAATATCTCGGACTTCCTGACGAGGAGCGCTTCAAGGGTATGGGCGTTAGTGCTTGTGCCACATGCGACGGCTTCTTCTATCGCAAGAAGACTGTTGCTGTCGTAGGCGGTGGCGATACAGCTTGCGAGGACGCTCTCTATCTCTCAGGACTTGCCAAGAAGGTATATCTCGTTGTGCGCAAGCCATTCCTCCGCGCATCAAAGGTTATGCAAGACCGCGTGATGAACACGGAGAACATCGAGGTTCTCTTTGAGCATAACACTCTCGGACTCAATGGCGACGGAAAGGTTGGCGTTCAGGGCGCACGACTCGTGAAGCGCAAGGGCGAGGCTGACGAAGAGGAAGTGAACATCGACATCGACGGATTCTTCCTTGCCATCGGTCATAATCCAAACACGGAAATCTTCCGCGAGTGGCTTGATGTTGACAACATGGGCTACTTCAAGACCATCGACGGCACTCCAAAGACAAAGATTCCTGGAGTATATGTTGCAGGCGACTGCGCAGACCCTGTCTATCGCCAAGCCATCGTAGCTGCCGGTTCTGGTTGCAAGGCTGCCCTTGAGGCAGAACGCTTCCTGCTGGAAGACCCCCTCTAAATCTCCCCCACAAGGGGAGACTATAATGCATTAGTGATTACAAACCGAAAGAAATAACTAAATTAATAACTAACTCCTCATCCTCAAGAACATATTTTATTCTCCCTCCCATAAGGGGGAGGGTCGGGGTGGGGCTTAAACTAACAAATTATGTCACCCGTACAAACATCTAAAATGACAAACTGGCGTTGGTGGATCTGTGGCCTTCTCTTCGTGGCTACAACAGTTAACTACCTCGACCGTCAGGTACTTTCGCTCACAGCGAAGGAGTTTATCTATCCAGACTTCCACTGGACAGACGAAGACTACGGTAACATTACCGCTTACTTCTCTATTTTCTATGCAATCTGTATGCTCTTCGCAGGCAAGTTCGTTGACTGGATGGGCACAAAGAAAGGCTATCTCTGGGCAATCGGCGTTTGGAGCTTCGGTGCTTGTATTCACGCTGGAACAGCCGTAGCCACTCAGTATATTCAGGGCTTGGATAGCATCGAGGCTATGCGTGCTCTCGAAAAAGGTTCTTCTGCTGCCATTGCTGTAGCTTCTACTGGCGTTTGGCTCTTCCTCGTTTGCCGTGCCATTCTCGGTCTTGGTGAGGCAGGAAACTTCCCAGCAGCCATCAAGGTAACTGCAGAATACTTCCCAAAGAAGGACCGCGCTTTCGCTACTTCCATCTTCAACGCAGGTGCTTCTGTAGGTGCTCTCGCAGCTCCACTCATGATTCCACCATTGGCAAAGGCTTTCGGTTGGGAGATGTCGTTCATCATCATCGGTGTGCTCGGCTTCATCTGGATGGGCTTCTATGTAGCATGGTATGAAAAGCCAGAGAATTCTTCTCGCGTTAATGAGGCAGAACTCATCTACATCAATCAGGATGAAGAAGACGAAGCTGCTGCAAAGGCAGCAGCTGCTGAGGTTAAGGAAGAAAAGCAGATGTCTTTCGCTCAAGCATTTGGCTACAAGCAGACATGGGCTTTCATCACAGGTAAGTTCTTTACTGACGGCGTTTGGTGGTTCTTCCTCTTCTGGGCTCCAGGTTACTTCCAGGATGTTTACGGCTACAAGGCTTCTTCAGGCACAGGTATGATGCTCATCATGACTCTTTATGCTATCGTTACATTCCTTTCAATCTATGTTTGTAAGCTTCCAACTTACTTCGTTGAGAAGAAGGGCATGAACCCATACGCAGGTCGTATGCTTGCTATGATGTTCATCGCATTCATGCCTCTCGTTTGTCTTGCAGCACAGCCAATGGGCGAAATCTCAGCATGGTGGCCAGCAATCATCATCGGTCTTGTAGGTGCAGGTCATCAGGCATGGTCAGCAAACCTCTTCTCTACTATCGGCGACATGTTCCCTAAGTCAGCTATCGCTACTATCACAGGTATCGGCGGTATGGCTGGTGGTATAGGTTCATTCCTTATCAACAAGGGTTCTGGTAAGCTCTTTACATTTGCTGAGGAGCAGGGCGAGGCATTCCAGTTCCTCGGTTTCGATGGCAAGCCAGCAGGTTACATGATCGTTTTCTGCGTCTGTGCTGTTGCTTATCTCCTTGCTTGGGTTATCATGAAGACTCTTGTTCCTAAGTACAAGCCAATCATTCTCGACTAAAAAGCATTTAAGATATAACACAATAAAAGGGCAGCCATCCATTTGGTTGTCCTTTTTTCTTGGTAGCGCACCTCTGTAATGCAATAGAGAGAACAAGATTTTTCTTATAAGAAAACGGTATGAAACTCATAGGATTACGAGTCGTTTCCTAGGGCGTTTTGAATCGTCTCCTAGGGCGTTTTGATTCGTCTCCCAAGGAGTTGTATTTTAAGGTGTTCGCAACGACAGAATTCATTTATTACAATTTCAATTTCATTTTAGTGTACTTGTGTAGGAGAAACATAGAATAAAGGAAACCATAAGAGGTTGATATATAGATACTTATATATTTAGCATTATTAATAATCTATATTTTTCCTATATACAACAAAGCATTTTTATCTAAATAAACACTATATTTTTAAGGTTAAACTATATAAAATCAATCATAATGAGCATTAATTCTGTCTTATAAAGGCATTAATTTGATAGATAAAAGAATGATTTGTTTTAAGGAAAAAGTGTAAGGAGTTTATATATACATTATTATATAGATTAATATATAGAATACTTTATAGTTATTATATAGATTATAACTATAGATTATTTATAGTTATTATATACATTATTATTTATATTATCTAAAAACATATATTTTCATAAAGATATATCTATAATAAAAGTAGAAGGTGTCTCTGACTTAAGGAGGTGTAGTGCCCTCTCAATACCAACAGCTGCTAGCTTGGAGCGCTGGGGCTTAATGAATCTCCATAACGAAGCATGTGTCAAATAACATATTATTTCTGGCTTTAATACACTAATTTGAAATTTAAATTGTAATATTTGTTTCTTCTTTACTAAAACACGAACTTTTTACAATTTCATTTTCATTTTTAGTCTATAAGAAAGCCTGTCAAGACGCAAAACAGCCACTTTTATTGACCTCAGTCATGACCCTTAACAACTTTTAACTTCATGCATGTTAATTCCTCGCAGAATATAGCAAACTCGTACAATTTATTTTGTAAATTTGCAGCCAATATTACCCTAAAAAGTATAAACTAGTAAAGACTTTTACCAATCTTCCGCCCCAAAAGCATTTGATTTTGTGGTTTGAAATATGAAATTACTAAGACGAACAATGGTCGATGCTGCATGGTATGTGGCATGCTTCCTTTTCATACAAGTGGTTGTTACGAGCGTATGTGCTGTAGTATGGAAAGACTACCCCGTAAACCCATTGGCGCTCAGCATTAGCATGATGGTCAGCAGTTTGCTCACTATTCTGCTTTATTGGTTACGCCATTGGTGGGAGGAAAGCTTGACTGCCATTAAAAGCGTAAAGCTTTCTGTCTATAGCGCTTTGTTTTTCCTAGCCATAAGTAGTTTCCTCCCCTCTTTAGGGTTAATGGAATTGCTTGGAGTAGAAACAAACGAATCAATGGAAAGAATAATGATGGAGATGATCATGTCGCCTTTTGGATTCGTGCTTATAGCTCTTGTTGTGCCTATTGCCGAAGAAGTTGTGCTACGCGGCTCTTTCCTCAGAGTGTTGCTGAAATACCAGGAAGAGAGCAAAGCAGAAGGCAAGAATGTGTTAGGTCGCACATACTGGCTGCCGATAATCATTTCTGCCCTTGTCTTTGGCATGATACACGGAAACATCGCTCAGTTCGTTCACGCAACGCTTCTTGGAATTCTGCTAGGTTGGCTTTATGCCAATACAAGAACCATCGTTCCTGGCGTATTTCTTCATTTCCTGAACAATGCAATAACCTTCTTCATCGTAACTTATTCTCCGGAAACAAACGACATGACAATCTTGGAGATGTTCGAAGGAAATGCAGTGAAACTCGCAATTCATTTGGTCGTTTGGACAGCAGTTCTTGCTTTGTCTATCTGGCGACTGAATGGAATTTTCAAAAAGGAAGCTTAGAGTTGGATAGCGTTTCTTTGCGGAAATCGCTGACAAATATCAATACTCCATACAATAATACAATTTCTTTGTAGTTTTATAATATAGTGTTAAGTCTATATATAAATAAAAGGAAAACAAACTCAAACACATAATATAAATATGAGAAAAATTTCATCATTGATTATCATGCTGTTCATTGCTGTTGTGGCAATGGCTCAGCAGATGCCTCCTATTGAATTCAATAAGGATGTGCGTCGCGGTAAGTTGGACAATGGTCTTACTTACTACATTCTCAAGAACCAGCACCCAGAGAAGCGCGCAAGCTTCTGGATTGCTCAGCGCGTAGGTTCAATTCAGGAAGAAGACGACCAGCGCGGTCTTGCTCACTTCCTTGAGCACATGGCTTTCAACGGTTCTGAGAACTTCAAGAGTTCTGATGCTGTCGTAGAGTTCTGCCGTTCTATCGGCTGTTCTTTCGGTGGCGAGCTCAACGCTTACACTTCTACAGACGAAACTGTTTACCGCGTTTGCAACGTGCCAACAGAGCGCACAGAGGTTACTGACTCAGTAATGCTTATCCTCAAGGACTGGGCAAACGGTCTTTCACTCGAAGGTTCTGAGATTGACAACGAGCGTGGCGTGATCCACGAGGAATGGCGTCTCCGCTCTTCTGCTACTCAGCGTATCCTTGAGCGCAACCTTCCTGCTATCTACCCTGGCTCAAAGTATGCTTACCGTATGCCAATCGGTACAATGGAAGTTGTTGACAATTTCTCTCATGACGCTCTCCGCAAGTACTATAAGAAGTGGTACCGTCCTGACAACCAGGCTATCGTAATCGTTGGTGACATTGATGTAGATCGCACAGAAGGCAAGATCAAGGAGTTCTTCGGTAAAATTCCTGCCCCTGCTGCTGATGCTGCTCAGGTAGTTACAGAGCCAGTTCCAGACAACGAGGAGATGATTGTTGTTGTTGACAAAGACAAGGAGCAAGCACAGAACCTTATCCTCATGTGCTTCAAGTCAGAGCCACTTCCACGCGAAATGCGCGAATCTATGATGGCTGAAATGATCAACATTCTGACTTCTTCTATTTCTTCAATGGTTAACGAACGCCTTGCAGAAGCTGCTCAGGAAGCAGATTGTCCTTTCACTAATGCATCTCTCAGCTATGGCACATTCATCATGTCTCGTTCAATGGATTGCTTCGAACTTGATGTTATGCCAAAGGAAGGCAAGGATATAGAGGCAGCTCAGGCAGCTTATCGCATTATGCTTCGCGCTTTCAAGGCAGGTTTCACAGACAGCGAGTTCCAGCGTGCTAAGGACAACATCATCTCAGCCGTAGAAGCTCAGGCACAGAACAAGGATAAGATCCACAACGACAAGATTGGTCCTAAGCTCTATCGTCACTACCTTGACGGCGATGCTGTGCCAAGCCCAGAAACAGAACTTCAGCTCGACCAGATGATTTGCGGCCAGCTTCAGGTTGCAATGGTAAACCAGATGGCAGCCGAGATGACACAGGAAATGAGCACAGGTAAGAATACTGTCGTAATCTCTTTCAACCGTGAGGCAGAAGGTGCTGCTGTTCCAGAGGCTGACGCTATGAAGAGCGCTCTCCTCGCTGTAAACGGCGAAAGCTTCGAGGCTTATGTTGACAACGCAAAGAACGAACCTCTCGTTCCTTCTCTTCCAAAGGCTGGCAAGATCAAGAGCGAGAAGAAGAACGCTAAGTACGATGCTACTGAGCTCGTTCTCTCAAACGGCGCTAAGGTTATCATGAAGAAGACTGACTTCAAGGCTGACCAGATCATGTTCTACGCAACTTCTGTTGGCGGTAAGTCTCTCTATGGCAAGGCTGACGCAACAAACTTCAAGATGATCAACGATGCTGTTGAGGCTTCAGGTCTTGGAAACTTCAGCAACCAGGAACTCTCAAAGGCTCTCGCTGGCAAGAAGGTTTCTCTCGGTTTCTCTCTCGGCAACCAGCACGAAACTCTCGAAGGAACTTCTACTCCAAAGGACATCGAGACATTCATGCAGCTCGCTTACCTCTACTTCACAAAGATTAACCCAGACGAGAAGTCATACGCTAATGTTGTTGCTCAGTATGAGAATGCTCTCAAGAATATCGACATCAACCCAGATGTAGCTTTCTCTGACTCTATCAACAATACTCTCCACGACTACAACTACGCAGATCAGCGCATCACTCTCGACGATCTCAAGAAGGTTGACTATGCACGTTGTCTCCAGATTGCAAAGGAGCGTCTTGCTAACGCTGGTGACTTCACATTCTACTTCGTTGGTAACTATGATGAAGCTCAGCTCAAGGATCTCATCTGCAAGTATATTGCTTCACTTCCAGGCGATCCAAAGAAGGCAGAAAAGTCAAAGAGTGTAGCTGTTTACCATCAGGGTACAAAGGAGAACGTCTTCACTCGCAAGATGGAAACTCCAAAGGCTAACGCTCGCTTCATGTGGTATAGCACAACAACTCCTTACACTATCGAGAACCAGCTCAACGCTCAGGCAGCAGGTGAAGTTCTTGGCATGATCTACTTGAAGGAGATACGCGAGAAGGAAAGTGCTGCTTACTCTGCTGCTGCAGGTGGTAACATATCTCCATCACTCGACATTCCATTCTGCTACATCGTAGGTGTTTGTCCATTTACTCCAGAGAAGAAGGACATCGCTCTCCGTATCATGGACGAGGAACTCGTTAACCTCTCTAAGACAGTTGATGCTGACATGCTCGCAAAGGTTAAGGAGAACATGCTCAAGACAACTCAGGAGCAGCTCAAGACAAACTCTTACTGGCTCAACATCATGGCAGCTGACTACGAGTACGGAATTGATGCTCTCACTAAGACAGAACCTGCAATCAAGGCTCTTACTCCTGCATCTGTTTCTAAGTTAGTGAAGGATGTCATCCTCCCAGCCAACAAGGTTAAGGTCATCATGCTTCCTGAATAATAGCATCTGCTTATAGGAACAAATAGTAGGGCGAAGATTTCTGAGCCGTTTTCAAGAAACTAATTGAAAATGCTACTCAGGCATCCTCGCCCTACCTATTTATTTGCCAGCTATAACAATTCAACAACGAATTTAGCGTTTTAGACCAACCCCATTTGCTTAGCTTTCTGCAAAAGAAGCTCCATAAGTGGTTCGCGTTCGTTTGGAACCTTGTTGTCGAGAACTGCGTCTTTGAGATATTGTTTCAGAGTGCCGACCTCTCGCGATGGCTTCAGATTGAACATTTCCATTATCTCGTTTCCGTCGATAACTGGCTGGAGAAGGCGCTTAAAGTCTTTTTCCTTCAGGTCAACAAGCTTTTCGCGAACCATGCGGAAGTTCTCAAGGAAGATCTTCTTCTTCACTTCGTTCTTCGAGGTGATGTCGGCTTCGCAGAGCGTCATGAGGTCGTCAATATCGTCGCCGGCGTCGTTTATCAGTCGGCGAACGGCAGAATCGGTAACCTCCTCATCTGCAATGACTTGCGGACGCATGTGCATATCGACAAGTTTCTGCACGTACTTCATCTTCATGTCGAGCGGAAGTTTCAGTCGGCGGAAAACTTCCGGCACCATCTTAGCTCCAAGGAAGTTGTGGTTCTTGAATGTCCAGCCGTGTGGCACTTCCCATCGCTTGCTCTTCGGCTTTCCAATGTCGTGAAGGAGAGCTGCCCAGAGAAGCCATAGTCCGTCCTCGTTTCCTTCGATAGACGAAGCATCACGCCCTTCTTCCGAAGCTTTCTGACGGCGAATGCGTGCCGCCACGTTGTCGAGGACTTCAAGTGTGTGATAGAAGTTATTCTTATGCGCGCGCCCGTTCTTTGTCTCAACGACGTCAAGAGCCGCAAGCTCGGGCAGAATGAGTTGAAGGAGTCCGCAGCGGTGAAGATCGACAAAGCCTTTGCTCGGCGTTGGCGAGAGGAGAATCTTGTTCAGCTCTACCTCTATTCGCTCGCCAGAGATAATCTTTATGCGCTCAGCCATTCGCTCAAGGGCGGAGAAGGTTTCCTCGTCGATGAAGAAGTTCAACTGAGTGGCGAAACGGATGCAACGGAGCATTCGAAGAGGATCGTCGGAGAAGGTTATGTCTGGATCGAGCGGCGTGCGGATAATGCCGTCCTCAAGGTCTTCTATTCCGTAGAACGGGTCAACGAGTTCGCCGAAGCGGTCTTTGTTCAGGCAGATAGCCATGGCGTTAATCGTGAAATCGCGGCGGTTCTGGTCGTCTTCGAGAGTGCCGTTCTCCACAATAGGCTTTCGGCTGTTTCGCTGATAGCTTTCCTTACGCGCGCCGACGAACTCAATCTCTTCCCTGCCCCACTTTACCTGAGCCGTACCGAAGTTCTTGAACACGCTAAGATGAGCCTTGCGACGGCTCGCGCTGTCGATACGCTTCTTAAGCGCCTTGGCGAGTTCTATTCCCGAACCTACCACGACGACATCCACGTCCTTGGACGGTCGCTCGAGGAAGAGGTCGCGCACATAGCCGCCAACAACGTAACATTCCACCCCAAGCTGATCGGCAGTATCGCCTATGAGGTGGAATAGAGGTTTATCGAGTATATTTGCTAATTCTGAGTCGGAGTAGATTTTCATCTTTGGCATTGTTTTAGCCTTGCCGAAAACGGCAAGGAAGAGTCTTTGCTTATAACCCGCAAGGCTTATCTATACCCGCAAGGCTAATAAACATTCCTCCCTCGGGAGGGCTTGGGTGGGCTTTTGGGGGCTTACCTTCTTCCTCGCATGGTTATTACGGGCACGAGCATTTCCTCCATAGAGATGCCGCCATGCTGGAAGGTGTCCTTGTAGTAAGAGACGTAGTAGTTATAGTTGTTCGGATAAGCGAAGAAGGTATCTCCGGTAGCAAAGACATAGCTTGTGGAGATGTTTGGCGCAGGGAGTTGCGCGTCCTTCGGATTCTTTATCACATAGACTTCTTTCTGGTTGTAAGCGAGGTTCTTGCCGAGCTTGTAGCGAAGATTGGTGTTCGTGTTGCGGTCGCCGATAATCTTTATAGGCTTTGAAGCGCGGATAGAGCCGTGGTCGGTAGTAAGGACTATCGTGTAGTTGCTCTTGGCAAGAAGCTTGAAGAGTTCGGAGAGCACGGAATGCTCGAACCAACTGCGCGTAATAGAGCGATAGGCAGCCTCGTTATTTG
The DNA here is from genome assembly GCA_024401275.1 of Bacteroidaceae bacterium. GTDB lineage: Bacteria > Bacteroidota > Bacteroidia > Bacteroidales > Bacteroidaceae > Prevotella. The sequence goes on from JAKSLJ010000016.1 coordinate 14,240, forward strand.
CAAGTTCACGAACCATCTTCGACTCGGTTCTCGCGTGAGAGAGCATGTCTATAAAGTTGACTACCAAAACATTAAGGTCATACTGTTCAAGATTCCTGTATTGCTGAAGGAAATGATCAGCTCCTTGAGAGTCGTTTATTTTATGATAAGAGAACGTGTTCTTGCGGCGATATCGGTCGAGAATGGTCTGAATGAGTGGAGCTTCGTTCAGGTTCTTGCCTTCCTCTTCGTCCTCATCCACCCAAAGGTCTGGGAACATTCGGGCTATCTGGTCAGGCATCAAGCCGGAGAAGATGGCATTTCGCGCATATTGGGTTGCGGTAGGAAGAATCGTTGTGTAGAGTTGTTCGTCAACGTCGAAGCCGTCGGCAATGTCTTCTGCCAAGGCACGCCACTGGTCGTAGCGGAAATTGTCTATCACGATAAGGAACACTTTCTCGCCGTTGTCAAGAAGCGGGAAAATCTTCTTCGCCATGAGATTGTTGCTCATGACGAGGTCTGTTCCCTTGCCTCCCGGACGTGTTTCCTCAACCCAATTGAGGTAGTTCTTTTTGACGAACTTCGTGAAGCCGTTGTTAGCTTCTTCCTTCTGCGAGCGAAGCATGTCCATCATGCCCGTATCGGCTGCGGAAAGTTGGAGTTCCTGAAGAGTCAGTCGCTTGTAAACGTCCATCCATTCCTGCAAGCTGCGAGCGTTGTCTATCTGCATGGAGATATTCATAAAGCTCTGCTGATAAGACGATTGCGCAACTTGCGAAACGATTTCCTTCTTATGAATATTCTTCTTAAGGGTAAGGAGAATCTGAGCCGGATTGACAGGCTTTATCAGATAATCAGCTATCTGCTGACCGATAGCCTGGTTCATGATGTCTTCCTCCTCGCTCTTCGTCACCATAACGACAGGTGTAGCCGGCTGAATCTCTTTTATGGTCTGGAGAGTTTCAAGACCGGTAAGACCTGGCATCATCTCGTCGAGAAGGACAAGGTCGAATGTGTGCTCACGACAAAGTTCTATGGCGTCAGTGCCGTTGCTTGCCGTGGTCATTTCATATCCCTTCTTCTCAAGAAAGAGAATATGAGCGTGAAGGAGTTCTATTTCGTCGTCAACCCAGAGGAGATGCATGGTGGTTTTGAGGTTTTGGGTTTTTAGTTTTTAGTTCTTAGCCCTGCCGTAAACGACAGGAAAGAGTCTTTGCTCGCAAGGCTATTAAAGCACCTATCGCAAGGCTATTAAAGGTTTCCCCTATGGGGGTAGCAGGCTTTTTAGAAGTCGAAATCAAGTTCTTCTTCCGAAGCTTCAGGTTTCTTCTTCTGCTGAGGCGGGTTCTTGAGGTTTCCGTTCTCGTCAAACATGTTATATGTGGTTCGGAGAATGAGGAACTCGGTTCGTCGGTTCACCTCGTTACAGATTTCCTGCTTATCGGCTTCGAGCGTCTTGATGTAATCTTCGGTCAGTTTCTCGCCTACCTTAAGCCACGGATAACGCTTGTTGAGCTTCTTGTTTACGGTCTTCGGATTCTCCTTGCCGTAGCCTACAGGCGTCATACGGTCGGCTGCTATTCCTTTCTCTATCAGATAATTGACAACTGATTCGGCACGTCTCTGAGAAAGGTCTTTGTTAAGCTGCTCGCTGCCTCGGTAGTCACAATGTGAGGAAAGCTCTATCGTAACGTTTGGATTCTGGCGAAGCATTTCGGCAAGACTGTCAAGAGCCAAATTCGACTCTGGTCGGAGCGTAGCCTTGGCAAAGTCGTAGAAGATGTTCTCTATGAGCGTCGGAGTGTTGAAGGCGGCAAGAGGGAACTGCTGAACATAGTCGTGAGCCACGGTTACGGTATCTGGTATCATGACCTGCGACTTGGCGTTCAGATAACCCTTGCACGAAGCGAGCATGATATACTCCGTACCAGGCTCGGCTACGAATGTGAAGGAACCGTCACTCTTTACTGTAGCGTGTCGGTTTGTGCCGTCGTTTCCTATTATATAAACCTGAGCCTGAGGCAGTTCATAACCGTCCATCTCGTAAATCCAGCCGGTTATGGTCTGCGTCATTTCCGGAAGTTCGAAGCTGTAGATGTGGTCGCAGCCACGAGCATCGCCACGACTTGAAGAGAAGTAGCCGCGATTATGAACGCCCTCGAAGGTCATTCCGAAATCGTCGGCATTGGTGTTGAGCGGAAAACCAGGGTGGGTAAGCTCAAACTTGCGTGTCTGGCGGTTAACGGAAGCGATGTAGATGTCGAGTCCGCCCATGGAACTCTCGCGATCTGACGAGAAGTAGAGGTCGCCATTAGGACGGAAAGTAGGGAACATCTCGTTGCCCGGCGAGTTTACCGGTTCTCCGAGATTCTCCACGCCTCCTATTCCACCGGCTCCAATCCTCACACGCCAGATGTCAGTGCCGCCCTTTCCGCCAGGCATGTCGCTAACGAAATAAAGCCAGCCGCCATCAGGAGAAATTGCAGGATGGGCAAATGAAGAGAGCGTGTCTTTCGCTATCTCAACGACTGTAGGCTTCGACCACGCTGCATCAGCACGCTTGGAAACAACGATTTGGGCATAACGAGGATAGGAAGGGTCTGTAACGCATTGCGTAAGATACATCTCCGAACCGTCAGGAGTGAAACAGCAGGCACCTTCGTCGAACTCGCTGTTCAAACCAGATTCAATGGTTTGCGGCCTACCCCACTTTCCCTTCTCGTCCTTCTCGCAGAAAAAGATGTCGCCGTTTTTCATGCCGGTAATTCCGGAAAGTTCGTCGCCTTGAGCGTCATTACGGTTTGAGGTGAAATAGATGCGGTCATACTGATCGCCGAAAAGCATTGGCGAGAAGTCGGAGCGACGGGAATTGAAGATGTCCATCTTCTTCACCTTGTAGTGCGAAGCAGGTTCTTTCTTCGTCTTAGACTTCTTCTCCTGGAAAGCGAGAGCCTCGGTCACAGGAAGAGAGTCAATGCCATAGCGAACGGCATTCTTGTAAGCCGCTAAAGCCTTCTGAGTGTTGTTTATGCGGGCGTTACATTCTGCAAGCTTCAAAGCACGCTCTGCACGCAAAGGCTTGTCCTTAGTAGAAGTCTTCTGGTAAGCTTTCTTATAGCACTGGGCAGCCTCGTAGTACTCTCCGAGTGCCACGAACTTATCGCCCTTCTTCACGGTGTTTTCCACACCACATGAAGCGAGAAGAACAATTAGGACAAATATGTAGAGAAAGTTTCTCATAAGAACCTTCTTCAGAGATGCGCTGCCAGAAGCGCTCCAAAAGGGACATTTTTGAGGCAGCTGGTGTCCTGAGGGCAGGACACCTCCGAGATTACGCTCTGACCGAAGCTTTAGTTGTTAAAATAGTAGAGGAAGATAGCGTTACCTTCAAGTGCCTTCTTGCCTGTCTCTGCAATGGCAAGCGTGAAGTTTACTGTAACCTTTGCAATTCCACGAAGATTCTGTATGCTCTTAAGACCGGCTGTGAGCGAAATGCTCTGACCAGAAAGAACTGGCTGACCGAACTTCATGTTCTCCATACCGTAGTTCACGAGCATCTTGATGTTGTTAACCTGAATAAGGTCCTGCCAGAGCTTTGGCAACACGCTAAGAGTGAGATAACCGTGAACGATAGTTGACTTGTAAGGACTCTCAACGGCTGCACGCTCTGTATCAACGTGAATCCACTGGTGGTCGGAAGTTGCGTCAGCAAAAAGGTTAATACGGTTCTGGTCGATAACCATTGGCTCTGTTGTGCCGATTGTCTTGCCTTCAAAGGCTGCGAATTCTTCGTAAGAGTTTACTACTACTTGTTCCATATTTGGTTTTTGGTTTTTAGTTTTTGGTTATTAGTTTTTGGTTATTAGCCCTGCCGAAAACGGCAGGGAATAGTCTTGAGAGTCTTTGCTTATAACCCGAAAGGCTTTAATCTATACCCGCAAGGCTATTAAACATCCCTCCCTCGGGAGGACTTGGGTGGGCTTTTGGGGCTTTTAGTGGGCTTTCAGAAACTCCTCAGCCTTGACGAGATCTTCCGGAGTGTCAATGCCAACTGTCTCTATGTCGGTCTTTCCAACGCGAATGCGATAGCCGTTTTCAAGCCAACGAAGCTGCTCTAGCGATTCTGCAATCTCTAGCGAAGACTGCGGCAACTGAGTAACCTCAGCGAGAACTTCCTTGCGATAGGCATAAACGCCGAGATGTTTCAGATAAGGGAATTTCTCATGCCAAATGTCATGCTCTTTTCCGCGAACGTAAGGAATCACGCTGCGAGAGAAATAGAGCGCAAAACCTTTCTTGTCAGTAACAATCTTCGGAGAGTTCGGATTATCGACATTCGCCATTCCGCAGCTTGTGTCAAACGGTTTGCCGAGCGTTCCGATCTGTGTCGTTTCATCGTCAAAAAGATGCATGAGCGTCTCTATCTGACTTGCATCCACGAACGGCTCGTCGCCCTGGATGTTTATGATAACATCGAAATCACCGCCAATCTTCTCTGCTGCCTCCTGAATTCGGTCAGTTCCGCTCTTGTGATCGCTGCGAGTCATCACAGCCTTGCCGCCAAAAGCTTCCACAGTCTGGAAAATGCGGTCATCATCTGTTGCCACATAGACATCTGGCAGAACAGAAAGAGCCTTTTCGTACACCCTTTGAATGACAGGCTTTCCACCAAGTACAGCAAGCGGTTTTCCCGGAAAACGAGTACTTTGGTAGCGGGCAGGTATTATAATAACGAATCTCATTGGGTTTTATTATAGTAATTAAAGCCTTTTATTAGCTATATTTATTGGTAATAATGGTTGCAAAATTACACATTTTTTTTCATTTTGTGTTATTCCATAAGGAATAATTGCAGAATAGTTGATAATTAACAAAAGAAAGCCCAACTATTTCAAACAAAAACTCAGAGGATAGCCACACTAAAAGCCAAAGGATAGCCACACTAAAAGCCAAAGGATAGCCACACTAAAAGCCAAAGGATAACCACACTAAAAGCCAAAGGATAACCACACTAAAAGCCAAAGGATAGCCACAAAAAAAGCTAGCTTTCCTCTACCAAGATTACCACAACGAGAAGTATATAGGCAAGCCTGAAGCGAGTTACTTCACAACAGAAGTTACGCTTCCGTCTTTCAGTTTTGTAGTAAGCACATCGCCAGGATTTATCTGCGAAGCTGAAGTAACAATCTTATTTCCAATCATAGTCATGGAATAACCACGCTGAAGAAGAAGCTCTGGATCAAGAAGTTTGACACGCTCAGAGAGCAACTGAAGGCGATGATTCTCGCTTTCAAGATTATGGCAGATGCGATTCTTTATGCGCTCGTACAATTGGTCGAGCATGGCAGTTTGCTTTGAACAAACAAGCGAAAAAAGAGCGGGAATGCGGTTGGAAAGCGTCTGAAGGCGAAGCTTCTCATTCTGCATCTGAAGAAGAGCAGCACGCTCAATCCTGTCCTGAGCACGAGTAATAAGCTCAAGCGTAGAAACAAGATTTTCTATCAGGAAAACGGCAGCCGCAGTAGGAGTTTTCACACGGGTATGAGAGATAAGGTCGAGCACACAGTTGTCGCGCTCATGGCCGATTCCGGTTATGATAGGCAGAGGGAATTGCGCCACATTCTCAGCAAGGGCAAGAGAGTCGAATCCAGACATATCAGAAACGGCACCTCCACCACGAATTATAACCACACAATCAAACTCATCAATTCGCTCAAATATACTGTTGAGAGCGGATATGACACTCTGTTCAACAGCCTCTCCTTGCATGGCAGCTTGGAAAAGTTCCACCTTGAAAGCAAAGTCGGAAGAATTAGCGAAAAGTTGGTTGCAGAAGTCGCCATAACCAGCTGCGGTATCAGCCGAAATGACAGCGATATTCTTTGCAAAAGCAGAAAACGGGAGCTGCTTCTGCAGGTCAAAAATCCCTTCTTCCTTCAGTTTTCGGACAATCTCATCGCGCTTGCGTTGCATATCTCCGACAGTGAATGTTGGGTCAATGTCCATCACACGATAGGCGAAGCCGAAACTAATGTGGAATGTAGGCTGGACAAGGAGCAACACCTTCATGCCCGAAGCAAGCGGAGAACCCGTAACTTCCAAGAAATTCTGCGAGATATACTGCCATTGGTTTGCCCAGCAGTTGGCACGCGCCTTGGCTACGGGAGTGTTCGAGCGATCCTCTTTCTCTACCAAATCAAAATAACAATGACCACGGACGGAGAGAGAAGAAATCTCCGCCTGTACCCAGTAAGCATAATCCATAGAACCTTCTATGGCATCTTTGACGAGGGAGTTGAGCTGAGAGAGAGTGAGGTGGTTCTGCATGTTGATTTTGAGGAAAAGATTCCCGGCGGAAAACCGCCGGGAATAATTTGTCATAAACTCTTATTTCTTAAAGAGAAGTGGGATGAATTCGTTAAGGCTACGACGCCAAGTAAGCCACTCGTGGTGAGTGCCTGGAGAGTCGTAATAAGTGTTCTTGATGCCACGCTTTGTGAGCATTTCAGACATTGCCTTGCACTGGAAATTCTCTTCTGAACCCATAGAGATGAAGAGAGCGTGAACCTTCTGGTTGAAGGCTGCTGGATCAGCGAAAGCACCGTTGTAAACCTTGTCAAGACTCTGCTCGCTAACACCGAAGATAGCACCTGAGAAAGCACCGATATAAGAGAACTTATCGAGGTTTGTGAGAGCAATGTCAAAAGTCTCCTTACCACCCCAAGAAAGACCTGCCATAGCGCGATTTTCACGGTCAGTGAGTGTGCGGAAGTTCTTGTCGATATAAGGGATGAGCTCTGTAAGCATGATTGGAGTGAAAGAAGCACCGAACTCCATCATAGACTCGCCACGCTTTGCGCCGAATGAGTAGCTGCAATTACCATTGTCCATAACGACAATCATAGGAACGGCTCGACCTTCAGCGATTGCATTGTCCATGATGAACGCCATATGACCCTGATTGTGCCAACCAGTCTCGTCCTCGCCCATACCATGCTGGAGATAAAGCACAGGATAACGCTTGTTAGGGTTCTTGTCATACTCTGCTGGAGTATAGACATAGCAACGACGAGGTCCCTGCTCAATGCCTGAGTGATAGTAGCACTCGCGAACCTGACCGTGTTCTATATTCATATTATATGTATAGTAAGCAGCAACCTCTGGCTTCTCAGGAATCTCGATACCACCAGCAAACAAGCCACAGCCATAGAATGCCTGAGAGTTAGGGTCAACGGCGCGGAAACCGTCTGCCTCAACGAAATAATAGTGGAAACCTTCAACGAGCGGATCTGTTGTTACGCGCCATGAGCCATCAAACGCCTTCTTCATCTCGTACTTCTTGTTGCAGATGTCGAGAATCATCTTCTTAGCCTCGTTCTTTGGGAGAACGAATGTAGCGCGGTTCTGGTCGTCAACCTTTGGCCATTCTGCAGCAGGAACAACAGTAGAAGCTGTTGTACCGAAGCCTTCGCCAACAGATTCAGGGTCGTGTGTCTCGTCTTTTGGATCAACCTTCACACCCATGAGTGGAAGCATTACATAAGCATAACGACGACCGAGCTCACGATAGCCAGCAGCGTCGAAATGGAGGTGGTCAGCAGCACAAGTGATGCTCTTTGAAGAAACCGCATGAGCAGTAGGAATAGTCTTATAGAGATCGTTTACGGCTGGGTTCATGCCTGCGCAGACACCGCCACGATTCTCGTGAACAGCCTCACCAGCAAGGAGAGGAACATTCTTTGCCTTGAGGTTGAGGTCCTTGAGGAGATGAGTATAGACATCGTTCACCCAACCAGCCCAACGAGGGTCGCCAGAGTTTGTCTCGCCCTGGTGCATGAGAATACCCTTGATGACGCCATCCTTCTGAGCCTTCTTTGCAAGAGTAACAAGGCGCTCATATGGGTTGTCATCATAAGCCTTGAGCATGCCCTTCATCCAACCTGGAGCACGCTGCACGTAAGCCGAGAGAGAGTCTGGCATGAAGCCGCGGATGTCAATGCCGCCGATAGCCACATGTACGACACCAATCTTCACATCCTTAGGAAGATGTTTGAGCATCTCACGACCGAAATAATCGGCTGGAGTAAGACCATTACCTGGACGGCAAAGTGGTGGAACGGCTGTGCTCCATTCGCCCATCTTGCGACCGAGCTCAGGATTGTCAACAGCTGCCATGAGTTTGAAACGAGGGTCAACATTCTCCTTGTCCATCTGTTCTGGACGAGCAGCTCCTTCCATGTTCGACTGACCGAAGCAAAGGAAGATGTAGAACTTTGGATCCACCTTGGCCTGAACATTCAAAGCCACAAGTGCAAAAAGCGCTAATAATAATTTTTTCATGCTTTTGGTTAAGTTTTATTATTTTTGGTAAAAGTTAATTTTCGCATTTATCGGCTGCAAATTTATATAAAATATATAAAAAACGACCTTTTATTGGACATTAAATATTATTATAGGTAAATTTATTGACAACTTAAAACGATTTTGTGGCAGTTTTTCGCAACTTTCTTCTATTTATTCGGCAATAATTTGTAACTTTGCCACGATTTTTTAAGTTCTGACCAATAGAACCAACATCAAAAAATGGAAAAGCGTAATTTTGTTACCATCGCCGACCTTTCTCGCGAAAAAATTCTCTACATGCTCAAAATGGCAGAGGAATTTGAGAAACGTCCCAACAGAGATTTGCTAAAGAATAAGATCGTGGCGACTCTCTTCTTTGAACCATCTACCAGAACACGACTCAGTTTCGAAACTGCGGCAAACCGCCTCGGAGCAAAGGTTATCGGTTTTGCTGACCCTAAGGTTACTTCAGGAACGAAGGGCGAAACGCTCAAGGACACTATCCTCATGGTTTCGAACTATGCCGACGTAATCGTAATGCGCCATCACATTGAGGGTGCTGCACAATATGCCTCGGAGATTTCCCCTGTGCCTATCGTAAACGCAGGAGATGGAGCTCATCAGCATCCTTCGCAGTGCATGCTAGACCTCTACAGCATCTACAAGACGCAGGGCACGCTCGAAAACCTCAACATCTACCTCGTAGGCGACTTGAAGTACGGTCGTACGGTACATTCGCTCATCATGGCGATGCGCCATTTCAATCCGACTTTCCATTTCATCGCTCCTAAAGAGCTTGCCATGCCTAACGAGTACAAGCAGTATTGCAAGGCTCACGGCATCAAGTTCCAGGAACACACAGCGTTCAACGACAAGATTATTGCCGACGCCGACATTATCTACATGACTCGCGTACAGAAGGAGCGCTTCTCCGATCTCATGGAATATGAGCGCGTAAAGGATGTTTATATCCTCAACCGCGACATGCTTCATCTGGCAAAGGACAACATGCGAATCCTGCATCCGCTGCCTCGCGTGAACGAAATCGCACAGGATGTTGACGACGATCCACACGCATATTACATCCAGCAGGCCAAGAACGGACTTTTCGCTCGTGAGGCAATCTTCGCCGATGTGCTCGGATTCAGTTACGATGATATAAAAGAATGATGTCAGAAGAGGAAAAAAGACTCTACGAGGACTTGCAAGAAGCTATTGCAGATATGAAAGCTGGACGCGTGCGACCAGCAGAAAAACTCTTAGAGGAATTAAGAAATTAAAAACATTGTTTGGATTATGAACAAGAAAGAACGACTCGTTGCCGCCATCGAGAACGGCACAGTTATCGACCATATCCCGACAGCAAAGACTTTCCAGGTGGTAAGCTTGCTTGGTTTGGACAAGGAATACAAGGACGGAACAATAACCATCGGACTCAACTTCGCTTCAAACAAGGTTGGCCACAAAGGCATCATCAAGGTGGAGAACCGCTTCTTCACCGACGAGGAAATCTCTCGCCTTTCGGTTGTTGCGCCAAATGTAGTGCTCAACATCATCAAGGATTACGAGGTTGTGGAGAAGAAAACCGTTCAGATTCCAGAACATCTGCATGGACTTGTCAAGTGCAAGAATCCTAAGTGCATTACCAACAACGAACCAATGCAGACAGTATTCCACGTCATAGGCGAAGATACCGTAAAGTGTCATTATTGTGAAGTAGAACAAAAACTAAATAAAGTACAATTATGCTAAGAGACAATCAAATTTTCAATCTCATTGAAGAGGAGCACCAGCGTCAGCTCCGCGGTATCGAACTCATCGCTTCAGAGAACTTCGTTTCTGACGAGGTTATGCGCGCTATGGGTTCTTATCTCACTAACAAGTATGCTGAAGGTTACCCAGGCAAGCGTCACTACGGTGGTTGCCAAGTGGTTGACAAGGTAGAGCAGCTTGCTATCGACCGCATCTGCAAGCTCTATGGTGCGGAGTATGCTAACGTTCAGCCACACTCTGGCGCACAGGCTAATGCAGCAGTTCTCCTTGCTTGTCTCCAGCCAGGCGACAAGTTCATGGGACTCGACCTCAACCATGGCGGTCACCTCTCTCACGGTTCACTCGTAAACACTTCTGGTCTTATCTACAAGCCAGTTCCATATTACCTCAACGCAGAGACAGGTCGTGTTGACTACGACGAGATGGAGCGCATCGCAACTGAAGAGAAGCCAAAGCTCATCATCGGTGGTGCTTCTGCTTACTCTCGCGAATGGGATTACGCTCGTATGCGTGCAATCGCTGACAAGGTTGGCGCTCTCCTCATGATCGACATGGCTCACCCAGCAGGTCTTATCGCTGCAGGTCTTCTCGACAACCCAGTCAAGTACGCTCACATCGTAACTTCTACTACTCACAAGACTCTCCGTGGTCCTCGTGGTGGTATCATCCTTATGGGCAAGGACTTCGACAACCCATGGGGCAAGACTACAAAGAAGGGTGTTATCCGCAAGATGTCTTCACTCCTCAACTCTGCAGTATTCCCAGGACAGCAGGGTGGTCCTCTTGAGCACGTTATCGCAGCTAAGGCAGTTGCTTTCGGCGAGGCTCTCCAACCAGAGTTCAAGGAGTATGCTCTCCAGGTTAAGAAGAACGCAGCTGTTCTCGCTGAGGAACTCGTAAAGCGTGGCTTCAAGATCGTTTCTAACGGTACTGACAACCACTCTATGCTCGTTGACCTCCGCACAAAGTATCCTGAGATGACAGGTCGCATCGCTGAGAACGCTCTCGTTGCTGCTGACATCACAGTAAACATGAACCTCGTTCCATTCGACACTCGCTCTGCTTTCCAGACATCTGGTATCCGTCTCGGTACTCCTGCCATCACTACTCGTGGTGCGAAGGAAGATCTCATGGTAACAATCGCAGAACTTATCGAGGAAGTTCTCAACGCTCCTGAGGACGAAACCGTTATCGCAAGCGTTCGCCAGAAGGTTAACGAGATCATGAAGGATTATCCTTTGTTCGCATATTAAGCCTCTCCCCCCTTACCCCCTCCCCGATTATGGGGAGGGGGAGTAAAATGTCTTTTCGGGTATTCTAACTAAACGAATTTATTCCAGTTTAGTTTACCACTTAAACATAAGGAGCTATGGAAAAGGATTATGGTTCTTTTGAAGGATTCGTTATTTCACAAGAATACAGGACATCTGATCCAGCTTGGTATCCTTTATTGAAAGAGTTGGCTAAGAAAAACCGCAGAAATCCAACAGAAGCAGAAAGTCTGATGTGGGATTTGCTCCGTAGTTATTTTCCCGATACAAAGTTCAGAAGACAGCATATTATAGGGGATTATATAGTAGATTTTGTTTCTCTTTATCATAATCTTGTAATAGAGATAGACGGAGGGTATCATAAACAAGCCGAACAAGCTTTAAATGATGAATACCGCACAAAATGGTTAGAGAAGCATAACGATCTCACAGTAATTCGTTTCAACAACGAAGAGGTTTTATTCAACAGCGATGCAGTTATCTCAACCTTAAGCGAAAGGCTGAAAGAAATAGAAAAATGCAAATAAAGAACTCCCCATCCAAATCCATATTCCTCCCCCTCCCCCATAATCGGGGAGGGGGCTGGGGGGAGAGGCTTCTGCAAAAAATTGAGGCCGACTCAGGACGAGTCAGCCTCTGAAAATGATTTCGCCAAATAGCCTCTTGGGCTCAAAAATAAAAAATAGATGCGAAATCTTTAAGATGCTGCAAAGTTAAATACTTTTATTTAAACTGCCAAATATTTCGGCAAAAAAGTTTAGAAAAATGTAAAATATGGAAGTTTTTGGGCATAAAACCACATCCTTCCTTAACAAAAAGAAATATGTCAGAAACAATAGAAAATATTGCTGAAGAGAAAAAATCATTAAGTTTCGTAGAAGAGCAGGTCGTTGAAGACCTTGCTGCAGGAAAGAACGGAAAGCGACTTCAGACACGCTTCCCACCAGAGCCTAACGGCTATCTCCACATTGGCCACGCAAAGGCCATCGCCATCGACTTCGGCTTGGCACAGAAGTACGGCGGCGTATGTAATCTGCGTCTTGATGATACTAACCCTCAGAAGGAAGATATCGAGTATGTGAACGCCATCAAGCGCGATATAGAATGGCTCGGTTTCAAGTGGGGAAACATATATTATGCTTCTGACTATTTCCAGAAACTCTGGGACTTGGCAGTAGCACTCATCAAGCAGGGAAAGGCTTATGTTGACGAGCAGACAGCCGAAGAGATTGCTGCTCAGAAAGGTACGCCTACTACTCCTGGCACCGAATCGCCTTACCGCAATCGACCTGTTGAGGAATCTCTCCTACTTTTCGAGGAGATGAACTCAGGTAACATGGAGCCTGGAAAGATGGTTCTTCGTGCAAAGATTGACATGGCGTCGGACAACATGCACTTCCGCGACCCAATAATGTATCGCGTGCTCAACATGCCTCACTGGCGTACTGGCAACAAGTGGAATGCTTACCCAATGTACGACTACACTCACGGTCAGTGCGACTATTGGGAAGGTGTTACCCACTCTTGGTGTACTCTTGAGTTCGTAAGCCACCGTCCTCTCTACGATCTCTTCGTGGATTGGGCAAAGCAGGTTGACGGCGACGACAAGCCACTCAACGACAACCGCCCACGCCAGACTGAGTTCAACAAGCTCAACCTCACTCACATCCTTCTCTCAAAGCGCAACCTCCTCATCCTCGTGAAGGAAGGCGTCGTAAACGGATGGGATGACCCTCGTATGCCAACAATCAGCGGTTTCCGCCGCCGTGGTTACAGCCCAGAAGGTATCTTGAGCTTCATCGACAAGATTGGCTACACCAAGTTTGACGCTCTCAACCAGATGTCACTCTTCGAGTCAGCTGTTCGCGACGATCTCAACAAGCGTGCCGACCGTGCAAGCGCCGTTCTCGACCCAGTGAAGCTCGTTCTCACAAATGTTCCAGAGGATGCCGTTGAGGTTTACCAGGCTATCAACAACCCAGAACTCAAGGACGCAGAGGGAAATGTCATCATGGAAGGCAACACTCATGAGATTGAGTTCAGCCGTGAGCTTTGGATAGAGCGCGACGACTTCATGGAAGACGCTCCTAAGAAGTTCTTCCGTCTCGGTCCTGGCAAGCAGGTTCGCCTCAAGAACTCTTACATCATCCAGTGTCCTGAGAATGCTGCTGACTGCTGCAAGAAGGATGCCGATGGCAACATCATCGAGGTCTATGCAGAGGTTATTCCAGAGACAAAGACAGGCGAAGCTAACTCTGGCATGAAGATCAAGGGCAAGACCATCCACTGGGTAAGCTGCAACCATTGCGTAGAGGCAGAGGTTCGCAACTACGACCGCCTTTGGATGGTGGAGAACCCACGCGACGAAGTTGCCGCATACTCTAAGGAGCATGGCAAGGATCGTATTGATGTTGAGGACATGCGTCCGTTCATCAATCCTAATAGCCTTGAAATCAAGAAGGCATATGTAGAGAAGTGGCTCGCCGATCGCAAACCTCTCGACTACATCCAGTTCCAGCGTATCGGATATTTCACTCCCGACTACGACTCAACTCCTGAAAAGCCAATCTTCAACAAGACTGTCGGCTTGAAGGATAGCTGGAAGCCAAAGAACTAAAATAACGCAATCCCCATATTCCGCATTTGTTTGGAATATGGGGATTCTTTTTTTGCATTTTTTCGCCAACCCACAATTTTCCTTGACATATTTTTGCAATATTGAGATTATTTCTTAACTTTGCACAAAATAATGTTTATAATTGCTTGAAGCAACTGAACTCAACTTAACCGAGAACCAGACTTATAGGAACAACATAAACTATGACAATACAAGACGTTGAAAGGCTCATAGCCAATGACGAACATCGCACATTAGAGTTGAAGAAAACTACTGGTGAATTGAAGGATGGCATGCATTCCGCATGAGCCATGCTCAATACGGAAGGTGGTTGGCTACTGTTCGGCATTACTCCCACATCGCTCAAGATTTTAGGACAAGAAGTAACTGACACTACTCAACGTGAGATTGCTCAAGCATTGAGCCATCTTGAGCCACAACTTGACATTCATATTGATTATGTTGATGTGCCTGACAGGGAAGGACAGCAGGTCATAGCTATGCATTTTGACGGCTGGGTGTGGGGACGAGCTCCATACACATACCATGGTTGCCCTTATTACAAAGTTGAAAGTACCACGAAAGAGATGCCTCGTGAAATGTTTGAGGAGCGATTAAAAGCTGCTAAGCCTCACATCTTTGCATGGGAGAATCAAATTGCAGATGATTTCGGAATAGAAGACCTTAATGAAGATTTAATAATGAATGCTGTCCGCATGGGTGTGCGTGGTGGTCGTATGCTGCCAAGTGCATTGTCTATGTCTGCCGAAGATATTCTTTCCCGATTCTCACTGTTGAAAAACGGAAAGCCCCTGCAAGCAGCAGTGGCATTGTTTGCAAAACAACCAAAATTCTATTCACAGTTGAAACTCCGCATGGCGCGTTTCCGTGGAAAAGAAAAATCAATATTCATAGACAATAAGCAGGTTGAGGGTAACCTCTTTGAATTGCTTGATGCCGGTGTTGCTTTCTGCTTCAAGCACCTTAATCTGCATGGCGAGGTTGTAGGTCTTCAGCGCCAGGAGCATCTTGAAATTCCGTACGAAGCACTGCGCGAAGCATTGATTAACGCACTTTGCCATCGAAGCTACGATTCCATCTCTACTTCCGTTAGCCTTGCCATCTATGACGACCGCATAGAAATAGGCAACCCAGGTCGTTTTCCGGTAGGCATTACCCCCGAGAACATCAAACAGATGCATGCATCAAAACCATTCAATCCGCTTATTGCCAGTGTACTCTACAAGACTACTTGGCTTGAGAGTTGGGGATCGGGCATTCAGCGTATGATAGATGCTTGTAAGGCGCAGAATGTACCTGAACCATATTACAAACTTCTCGTAGATGGAACTATCGTTATGGTGTTCCCTATGCCGACAACACTCACATCTGTTGGCGAGTCAAATGGCGAGAGTAATTGCGGGAGTGATTGCGGGAGTGATTGCGGGAGTGATTGCGGGAGTCAACTCACTAAGCGTCAACGGATTATACTCACCATGATTTCAACGAATGGATTTGAAACTGCGAGACACATTGCGGGAGTGATTGGCGTAGGTATAAGAACCGTAGAAAGCGACATTTCCTTCCTTCGCAAGAACGGATACATAGAAAAATCCACCAAGGATACTCGAAGCCCTTGGATTGTTCTGAAACAATGATTCAAGTCGGAATATACCGACGGTAAAAAAATTAGGTTTGCCCGTAATAAAATCCATACACAGAAATCCCCATATTCCTCATTTGTTCCACATTTGTTTGGAGTATGGGGATTCTTCCATATAGTCACACTTTTTGACCAGCAGACAGATTATTTGAGTATACAGCTTGTCCGAGGAACCCATTTTGGAGCCTATTTATCTACAAATACACAAATTTCCTTGATATATTTTGGTATATTGAGATTATTTATTAATTTTGCACAGTCGTATTGCCTATAGATGGCATCCGACTCGCGCCAGTGCGTATCGCTGGAGACATAACAGTGGATAGCGATCCGCTCACAATATAGAACTTTCGAGTTCTTGTTCTCTCACTTTGAAGACCGCCAATCATCAAAATCTACGAGAACGAGCAATCGATGGTTCACACTCTGTATAAGGGTGTGAACCGCTTTAGCTTTTCGTAGATATGGCAACTTGGCGGTCGCCTAAAGTGAGATAAGCGAGCGGTTCCGCCCTTATCTTCTGTTTATATGTCAGCTAACCTTAACATATAAACAATGGAAATTCGTAATAAACGTATTGTCAACATAATTGAAGAACTAAAAGACCAATACATGGAAGAAGACCGCTACATTCGTCCATGGATTATTGGTTTCTCCGGTGGAAAAGATTCTACTGTACTTCTCACATTAGTGTGGTTGGCAATGCAACAACTTCGAGAAGAAGGGAAAATATTACATCGCAACGTTTATGTTGTATGTAATGACACAATGGTTGAGAATCCCGTCATTGAGGAATATGTGACAACCGTACTGGCTACAATTGCCAAAGCAGCAAAAGAGCAACAGATGCCAATCACGGTTACTACAACAACTCCTGCCTTGGAAGATTCTTTCTGGTGTTGTGTGATAGGAAAAGGTTATCCTGTTCCAAATAATTCATTCCGTTTTTGCACTGAGAAGATGAAAATCAAGCCTACTTCTCAGTTTATAACAGAACAAGTTGCAGCAGATGGAGAAGCTATTGTACTAGTTGGAACTCGACTTACAGAGAGCCAAGCTCGTGAACGTAGCATCAAACGCCATGAAATAAAGGGACACAGACTTTCAAAACACCCACTAAATCCAAACACTTTTACCTATGCTCCGATTAAGGAATTAATGTTAGAGGAAATTTGGTGGATTATCAATGCAATCCCTTCTCCATGGGGATTTGACAATGATATTCTTTTCAAAATATACCTTGACGCTTCAGCTGATGACTATGAATGTCCTACTGTTGTAACAGATGATAGCCATCGCTCTTGTGGTCAGAGCCGTTTTGGTTGTTGGATTTGTACTGTAGTAAAAGAAGACAAGTCAATGTCCTCTCTTATCAAGAATGGTGTGGAGTGGATGAAACCTTTATTGGACTTCAGAGACAGTCTCGTTGAAAACCGTAATGTTTCTGAACTCCGTTGCTCAACAAGACGTAATGGTCAGCGTGCAGTCGATGAAACTGGTCACAATCTGGGTAATTACACGATGGATTATCGCATTCAATTGCTTCGTGACCTTCTTACTGTACAAAAAAATACACAAGATTATCGTTCTTCAATCGACTTGATTACAAACCAAGAATTGATTGCAATTCAAGTCATTTGGTATCGTGATGGAAATTTCACGACAACGGTAAATGACATATATAATGAAGTATATGGCTACAATATTCCTAACACTAATATTGGATTGCAAGAACGCTTATTATTGGAGAAAGCATGTGCAGAGCAACCTGAACATTTCCAGTTAATACAAGAATTACTTGCTCTTCAAAAAAATAAGGTTTTGCTTATGCGCAAATATGGCTTGGCTAATGACTTGGAATCTAGATTGGAATCTTTTATAAAGGAGGGTGAAAGATGATAATAAAAAGTATTACATTAAACAACTACCGCCTTTATGAAGGAGAAAATACCATTGTGTTTGAGACTCCTGATGATAGGAATATATGTTTGATTTCCGGAGAGAATGGCTTCGGAAAAACGACATTTCTTCATTCCCTGATTTGGTGTTTATATGGCCGTCTTATAACAGAGGTAGAAGCTGAGGTCAGAAAAGATATTGCTAACAAGGGATATAACACATTCTTAAAGAGCAATATGAACAATAATGCTCGTTCTCTTTTCGAAAAACTTTCAGATGAATCAAAAGACCAAATCAAAAGACGTGGCTATACTCCAGAAAATGAGCATCTGAAATCGGCAACCACTTACTTCGTTTCAATTGAGTTTGCTGATGTCGTAATACCATCACTACCATGTACTTCTTTGAAAGTAATTCGTTCGTATGACATGATTACGGAAAAAGAGTCAGTTGACATTTTGATCGATGGCGTAAAGAATGAACTTACAGCAGAAATAGGCTCAGAAGTATTCATTAACGATTTCATTTTGAACAAGGATATTGCTCGTTTCTTCTTCTTTGATTCCGAACAGATTGTTGCATTGGCAGAAACGAATACTTCTGCTGAAAGAAAGCGACTTTGTTCCGCATATAATGAGGTTCTTGGTGTTCGCAAATATGAAGATTTGAAACATAATCTGGAAAATGTCAGATTAAGATTCAGAAAGAAGTCATCTGATGTTGAGAGTCGAGAACGATTAATTCACTTGTTGGATAAACAAGAGCAATTGGCAAAGTCTATCGAGGACATTAAGCAGCAGACATTATTGTATGAACAAGAGTTAGCTTCCTTAAAAACAGAAGATGAATCTCTTCAACTTCAGTTGATGCGTGAAGGCAACAGTGCTACGACGACGGAGATACAGAGATTGCAGTCTGTTATTTCTGCGGCAAAACAAAAAGATGAAGAATACAAGAAGCAACTGAAAACGTTTATAGATTATGCTCCATTCGCCATTTCCGGTAAATTGTTTATGGAAACACGCGAACAGTTGGTGCATGATCATAACCTGAGTGAAGCGAGGAATCTGCAATTAAGCAAAAATCTGATTGTATCTGACATAACGATTGATTTGCTTAAGATGCTTTCAAATATAGCCTTACCCCAGGAAACATCTATTACGTTACAAGAAGAGATACAAACTATTCTTGGAAAGTATAAAGATGAAATCGCTGATGAAGAGACTCTTTTGTCGCTTTCTGACAATGATTATGAGGAATTTATCGCTGTTTATAACAACGTTACCACTACATATAAGGCGGAGTTTGAACACCTTGCAGATGACTATCGTAAGAATAGGCAACTCTTGGAAAGAAACAGTCGTCGTCTCTCCAATATTAACAGCAAGGAAAGTGACGAACTGATTAAGAGTATCCGCAGCAAGAAGAATGAAATAGAATCTTGTATTTCAGAAAAAGAAATAGAAATACGCAGTTCTCATGAAAACCTGGGAACAATTACGCAAGAACACGCTACAGTCAGCAAACAAGTAAGTGAACTTAGCAAGAAAGTTTCTTTGGATGATTCAGATGAAAAGAAAGACAAGGTTGCAGAACAGTTGATAAATGAACTCTCTACATTCCTGATTTCGCTAAAACAAGAAAAGAAATTCTCTCTTGAACGCAGAATAAAAGGAGTTCTTAATAACTTAATGCACAAGGAAGACTTTATCGGAAGTGTTGAAGTCATAATCAATGGTGAAGACATGGATATTGAACTTTATACAGTTGACGATAAACTTATAAGCAAAGATTCTTTGTCCAAGGGCGAGCAACAGCTTTATGCAACCTCTATCCTAAAAGCACTTGTTGATGAAAGCGGAATACAATTCCCAGTATTCATTGACTCTCCTTTGCAGAAGTTTGACAAGAGCCATGCCACCAAAATCATTACAGAGTTCTATCCTCAAATCTCAAAACAAGTTGTTCTATTCCCATTACTTTATAAGGAACTGACAGCTGATGAGTACAAAGTGATGAAGCCTCTGGTAAATGCAACCTATCTGATAAAAAATGATACAACCCATTCGTATTTCGAAAAAGTGGATATTAATGACTTTATAACTGAGTGATTATGTTTAACCAAATAAAAACAAGTGCGAAAAACAAAGAAGCAGTAACAATACTAACTCGCAAGTTTGGACTTGGAGCAGAGAATGTTATTGCCCGAATTGCCATTGCTTGTTCTCTCCAAAACGGCAAAAAGTTCTCGCCTCTGGATGTAAAAGATAGCGGTGGCAAAGAGTACACAAAAAATGTACTATTTGGTTCACTATATCCAATATATGCTGCCATGATGTGCAAGCATTATGAAATACGTATGACAGATAAGGATTTACCTCGTTATTTCAAATTACATCTTGACGATGGACTTGAAACTATAATGAAGGAAGTAAAGGATAATCCTAATCTGATAGGATTTGATTATTTGTTTGACAAAATTGAAGTAGGATTAAATGATACTAATCTATGAAAGATTTCGCTCTCATAATACATAAATTGCAGAATTTGACGAATGAAGAGTTCCAAAACATTAATGATTATGTGTCTGCAGTATTAAAATCTCAATGTACAACCCGGACAATCACTGCCGTTAGAATGATTGGGATAAGAACTTATTGCGAAAATTTTCTTTTCGTTTCATCGAATCAATTTTATAAACAAATATCACGTTTCCGTAACTGTAGTACAAAAACACAAGTAGAATTAACATCAATTCATCCAAAAATCCGAGAATTTATTACGCACTATTTGGATAATATTGTTATCAAAGATGAACGTACAAACTCAGACCAACTCATACCTTCGGTTGAGGTTGAACTGACAGAAAATCATTTCTCTTTGATAGAATTACAATATAATCTACTAATTCAGAATTCTTCAAGCGTAAGGATTCAAAATGCTTTGTCAAATATTCCTGCTGAAAATTTTGTTAGGGAATTTGTACAGGATGGAAAGAATGTTCTCTCTATCCGTGGCTTAGGAAGAAGGAATGAATTAGAATTACTCGATATTGTTGATGCTCTCTCAGAATATATAAAGAGAATTAGGAAAATGACTTCTGAAGAGATCTCAGCTGAATTGTTATGTCTAAAGCCTAAACAAAAGTACAATATACAATTGTCTTCTTTTGCAGAACAGTTTTATAATGCCGAAGGACATTACCCATTGTTCAATTTGATTGGACTCTTATTGTCAACTGACTCAGAATATGTAAGAGATTCTATGGTATATATAACTTTCTCTACATACTCCTTGACTACTTCTATACCAAAAGAAAGTATTCAAGAATTATCTGAAAGATTTGGAGTTGGTGAAGCAAGAGTAAGACAAATAAAAGATTTAGGATACGAACAGTTCTTGCTTCCTAATGCAAAAGAGAATCAATCAAAAACAAAAAAATCGCTTTTTAAGGAGTGTGTTAACAATCTTATTCAAAATGAAGGCTATACTAACTATCTAAAGTCTAAATTTGCATCTTACAATTTCATTACAAGAGATGATGTTTCTTGCTTGCTCAAAGAAGAAAAATCTCCTCTATCTATAGATTATGCATTGATAGTTTTGGCAGACATTCTTGGTGACGAATATATTGTTTTCAATGTTGAAGATCAGAAACATTTTCCAGAAAGGTTTCTGATTTCACAATCTCTTGCAAGGGCTTTTGATTTTAATAATGTATATATATACATAAAGGACTATCTTGACTCTGTTAGTGAAACTGTTACATTCGACATAAGTGAACTTATACAAACAAGAATCAATCAATGCGTTTGGTTGGATTTTGATTCGACTAAATTGGACATAATAGAAAATTATGTATATGAACTTCTTGTTGGTAAAATCGGATTATTACCTGATTTTGATGGCTTATTTACTGTGGAATGTAGCCAGGAAGCAAGGTCTTCTGATATCCTATATGACATTCTTAAAGCAAATGGAAATTCAATGAATTTGAATGATCTTTATGCAGAGTTTGAAAAAAATCAGCCAGGACGATATAAAGCGGCTGAATCTATTAGATCAATTCTACAGAATGACAATCGAGTGGTTTCTGTGGGAAGGAATTCTGAGTTTGCTTTAGCTGAATGGAATCATGTAAAAATAGGTTCCATAAGAAGTCTTATTGCGGAATATCTTGCATCCAAAGATACGCCGCAACACATAGATAACATTTTTGATTATATTCAACAATTTGTTGAGACAAATAAACGAAGTGTAAAATCGACAATGGGAAGTGGTTCTCAGTTTGTACAATTCCAGAATTCATTCTATGGTCTAGCAGATAAAACATATAAAGAAACTGACTTAGAATTGTATTCTGCAAGGACTTTCAATGATTACTTAGATGATCTTGATGGCTTTATTGTAAGAGAAGGTCACTTTCCTTTCGGTAGAGCGTCAAACAAAACAGAAGCCTCTTTGTATAGATGGTTATATAATCAGACCTCAAAAGGTGATGAACTCCCAGATGAACATAAAGACAAATTAGATGCTATTCTGGAAAAACATGAAGAAGTCCCAAAAGATGTGAAAGAATTTGAATGGGAACAAAAAAGAAAAAAGTTCATTGCGTTTTGCAAAAAGAACGGAAGACGGCCACAGAAAGATTATTACATGGAGAAGGATCTGTATTCGTGGTTCTCAAAGTGTCAAGACGATTTTATTGAAGGTCGTTTAAATCCGAGTCAAGAAAAGAAGTTTATTAACTTGTGTAGATCATACTGATAATGTTAAAAGATCAAACTTTTGAATATCGTTATTCCAAATATGACAAGCATAAGCCTGCATATTTTTGTGAAGTTGCTCTGTCTAATAGTTGCATGTTGCAATTAGGCATGGGGTATTTCAGCTCCGCTAGTTTCAATGTGCTCGCAAACGGATTAGCACGATTTATTTCTCAAGGTGGGAAAATGTGCCTTTATATTAACCAATATATTTCAAAAGAAGATTTCTATCTACTAAAGAATAATGACACAACATTTGATGAGAAACTCATAGAATCATACCAATCATTGAAGAAAACATTCTCAGTTAGAGATCGCCATTTTTTCGAATGTGTTTCATATCTCATTCAAACAAATAGAATTGAGATTAAGATTATAGTGCTGGATAATGGCGCACTTCCCCATGAGAAGTATGGAATTTTCACTGATGCAAATGGGGATAAAGTGGAATTTATCGGTTCTATGAATTTTACCGCTTCAGGATTGATTGAAAATGGCGAGACTTTTGATTGTATCTGTTCTTGGACAAATGACGAAAACCTCAATAGGGTTCTTTCTCTAGAAAAACAATTTAACGATGTTTGGACTGGAGCAAGAGATGGTGCAAAGGTTTATGAAGCAAGGAGATTCTGTACAGAAATAGTTCGTGAATATCCAGATGCCGATCCTGAACGACTATTGGCAAAAGAAAGAAGTTTCATTGAAGAGAACATTCCTTCTGTCCATGAAGTTTCTCTTACAGAACCTCATTTCCCAACAAAATTTAAGGATGGTCCTTTACCGTATCAAGAAGAAGCATATTCTGCTTGGTGTGAGCGTGGGAAAAAAGGTATTTTTGCAATGGCAACAGGAACTGGTAAAACTGTAACCTCATTAAATTGTGCTTTGCACGAATATGAGGAAGACAGGTTTTATCATTTGATTATATTGGCTCCGACTCGTGACCTTGTTGTACAATGGAAAGCTGAAATAGAAAGTTTCAATTTCAAAAAGATAATAATCGTTTCATCCTTAAACTCAAAATGGAGACAAGATGTTGCTTCCCTCGCATATCGAGTTTCACGAAAGAATGACACAAACTTCGTGATAGTGTCAACATACAATTCTTTTACTGATAATGACTTTCAGTCAATGCTTCCTAAGTTATCAAATAACACCATTTTGATAGCCGACGAAGCGCACAATATTGGAGGTAATCAGGTAAAGAATTGCTTTAGGCAACTCTCTATAGACAGAATGATTGCCCTTTCGGCAACTCCAAACAGAATATATGATGAGGAAGGCTCAAAGGAAATTGAAAGTTTCTTTAATGATACGATTCCTTATACTTATTCATTCCCTATGAGTAAGGCTATAAATGAAGGTCGGTTAACAGAATACTTTTATTATCCGAAGATTGCTTATCTGAACAACAATGAGATGGAAGAATATCAAGATCTTACATCTCAACTTATGAGTTATATTGACCAAAAAACTAAAAAATATAAAGAATGTGATAGGGTTACGAGATTGTTGATGCAACGAAAGAATATTATTCATAAAGCAGAAGATAAACTCAGAGTTTATAAAGAGATAATACAAGAAATCGGAGAAGATAAGTTGAAGTATGCATTTGTCTATTCACCTCGTGGAAGTTACGAAGGTGACGAAGAAGAAATTAGTTTCATTCAAAAATTGCTAGACGAAACAAAATCAATCTTTCCGAAGAAAAAATGTAATACATTCACGGGGAAAAATGACAAACAAACTAGAAGTGAATTGTTGAAATCCTTTGCCAATGGTGTAATAGACATTCTATTTGCCATGAAATGTTTGGACGAAGGTGTAGATGTTCCTCGTGCAGAAATAGGAATCTTTACATCAAGTACAGGTAATCCACGAGAATTTATTCAGAGGCGTGGAAGGCTTCTGCGTAAAAGTGATGATAAGAAATATGCATACATCTATGACATTATTGTCGCACCTTCTCCTTCAAGCTACGACAATAATAAAACCGAGCAGAATTTAATTAGAGCAGAATTAGAACGTGTTGCATATTTCGCAAATCTTGCAAAGAACAACCGATGCGCAGACGGAGCATTGGAGAAATTGTCTCCATTGGCTTTAAGATACGGTCTAAGTCTAACTCAAATACTTAACGAAATAAACCAATAATATAGTAGTATGGAAGCAAAAGAAATCTTTGAAGCAGTACTAAAATCACCTCGATTAAAAGAACTGCTAGGACTATCCCCTGACGAAGAACTGAATGAGTCTTACGATAAGACTTCAAAGTTCAAGGAGATAGAAGCTATCAAGTTGATAATCCAAGGACAAATGAGACATCTTTCCTTTGGAGCAGTGTCACAAAACTTATCAAGAATATTAGCAGAATAATATGGCTACATTCATTAAATCCATTTCATTCCAAAATTTCTATAATTACTATGGAAATTTTGAGGATAACACATATTATTTCAGCAAAGGTATAAACATTATCAATGCTGATAATAATATGGGTAAATCCAAATTCTACAATGGCATTTTGTGGCTATTGGAGAACCAAGTTTATGATTCAGACTCTAAGTGTATGGAACCAGCAGAGTCTTCTTTGTCAAAAATGGCTTCCGGAAAAGCTGTTAACGACAATGAAGATTTTGAAATGGGTGTTCAGATACAGTTTGAGGCTGATGATAAGTCGTATCTAGTCACAAAGCATGTAGCATTCAAGAAACGAGACAACGCCTTAATTAAAGGAGATTGTATTGTAGATGTTATCAAAACAGAAAACAACAAGGATTACGAAGTCTTTGATGAAGATGAGAAACAGCAGATTGTGGCCAAGATTATACCACATTCACTCCGAAACTATGCTCTGCTTCAAGGTGAGTCTATGGAGCGTCTAGTTGATTTGTCTTCAAGAGACGGATTATCTTCTACAATCGACACTTTAGCAGGAATCTCGATTTTGCGTGACATTTGTTATTCCGCAAAGAAACAAGCCTCCACTGCACGTTCACAATATCTGCAGAAGGATAAGGCTTATACCGACAACAATAAAGATGCTCAGTTGGCACGAGATAACTATGATCGTATGCTGACGCGAATAGAAAACTTACGAGAAAGTATTCTCTACGATTCGCAGGAGCTAGATAGAGCAAACAGCGAAAAAGACGAGTTAGAAGCTTATCTTGTAAGTGCAGCTAAAAGAGGTAATATTCGCAATGAATTGCGTTCAATAGAAAAAGAGATTTCTGATAAAAAAAACCTCAAAGATGCCACTGAGAAATCCATAACCAGTCTTATCTTCAATGATAGAGATCCATGGATTTTGATGGGACTTGAGGATGAAATCGCAAAGTATTCTGAGTTAAGGGATAAGCATATTGCCAATCTTGCAGTACAGAATAATGATAACACTCTTGTCATTATGCTACCTGAAGGTTCTCCTGATGTAGCATCATTAAACCGTATGCTAACTTCTGAGGTATGTGAAGTATGCGGTCAACCTGCTCATCGAGGTTCTGAGGCTTGGAAACACATTAAGATGATTTTGGATAGACCTAAAAAGAAGGTTACCACAAGAAACCATCTCTCATACTTGTGGGATATTCTTCAGAAAAATACGGCTGGATATTCTCAAACCATCCCGAATATTGAAGAACAAATCCAAGATAAGATTCAGCAGATTGAGGATTTAGAATCTGAATTGGAAGCACTTACTCAGAAAAGGGGTGATTTCTTTGTTCAGTTAAGTCAAGCTGGCGGTAACTCTACTGCTTCTGAAAACGATGATGTTGACATAATGAGTCGATATAACTATGCCTCTAATATCATATCCGAATTGACAAAGAGAAAAGAAGATAATATTAGTGCACTGCGTAAAGCTGAAATCTTTGTGAAGACTTATGAGGATAAACGAGAACTTACTGGACAGAATGAGGAAGTAATAAAAGCAAAGAAATACAGTGAGACTCTAAAAGCAATTCAAGAAGTCTTTGATGAGACTAAAGATAGAATCTTTGATGACATTCTTGCGTCTCTTGAAGTAGAAGCCAATAGAAAGTATCAAGAACTTACAGAAGGTAACCAATCTTCTGGCGGTAGGCTTAGTTTCAAGAAACAACAAGATGGAACTGTTAGAGTTTCTATCCGCAACGTAAATGACGGATTGGTAACTGGATTGGGAACTGGTTTCCAAAGAATGAAACAGTTGTCAATCGTAATGGCAATTATTTCTTCAAAGATTGGAGACAAGCAGTTTGATTACCCGTTCATCTCTGATGCTCCTTTCTCGGAGTTTGGAGAGAACTTTATTTCAAACTTTTTCGCCATTGCCCCTAATGTATTCTCTCAGTGCATAATAATGATTAAGGAATTGTATGATCCAATCGATCCTCAATTGTTGAACACTTTTGGAAAGAGAATACTTAAGAAGATGAAAGAAGGCGAAATCTCTGGCACCTTCTACGTAAACGTAATCAAAGACAAGGCTGATACTACTGGACTTGTCACATCACACAAATGTTATAAAAAGTAGTTATGGACGGCTCTCAATTAAAAAATATTATAGAAAATAAGAAGCCTCATTACAGTGCAAAATATCGTGCCTTAATGGATGCTATTTCCGTTAAGGGAGATACATCTGGTGAGGGATGTGCTTCCACGTTTGGTGCTTACTATCAAACATATATGTATGCATTCATTATTGGTTTGAGATTGAATAAGAAGAAACCTCTTGAACCAAAAGAAGAAAAACTTGACTTTGCACCAATATCCTCTTGGAAACCAGTTAATGTCAAGGACTTCATTCTTATGACAATGATGAATCGTGTAGAGGAATTTAGTACACCATGGAACTGGCTTGGACTAGAAGAGGATTCTGAAGAAAGTTTGCAACAATTTGCTGTAATCTTTATGCGTGAAATTGAAGCATACGCTAATGCTGGCTTTGAGTATCTGCAAGATAAATGGGATAATCAAAGAACTATGTTTAGCCATCCTTTTGTTTTTGTCCAAATACTAGAAGAGCTTCAATAATGACTGTGATTGATTCTGATTTGCTTAACAAGTATGTGCAAGAGTTATCTTCACTTACATGCAAGAAAACAGCGGGTTTAATTGCCCCACATAAAGCTGTGCTTCTTGTGGCTATCATTGATTGCACTAAACATAAATTGGTTTCGAATGGTTTGATTCCAATCAATGATACCTTGAGAGGTGCATTTGAGCATATATGGGGCAAATATATAAAGAAGGATAGTCCATTCAAACCAGCGTTTTCAACACCTTTCTTCCACATGCAAAAAGAGCATTTCTGGAAGTTGATGAAAACTGAAGACTATGTTGAGCGACAGGAATATAGCATAGGGCAATTAAAAACTTCTTTCTTTGGCGCAAAGATAGATGATGAGCTGTGGGATTTTTTCGAAAATGAAGAAACTCGCAATATACTAAGAGATGTTCTTGTGAAAAAATACCTACGCATTTATTCTTATTAGATAGATTCGGGGATTCTTGAATCTATCTAATAACTCAATCCCCTTTCCCCACTATGTCAAACATTACAGACAAAGATTGCTTTATATGAAGACTATAGACGAAATTCTTGAATTAGTAATTCACAGCGGTTACGAATTTGCTAAAGATCGGTATGACGATTGGGAAGGCTTCGCTACAGAGTTCTTGGAAACAAATAAGGATGAACTCTGGGATGAAATGAAAAGGCCTGCTTTTGATCTATTGAGTGAAAGCCTGTACCATGAAGCCGGAATGGCTGCCATGAATTGGTATGCTGAAGATTACGGTTTGGCAGATGAAGATGATTTCAATACTTTTGAAATGGATGGAAATGATCCTGGGGCTTATGTGATTGAAGGGGTAGATAGATTCCTTAAGGAACTTTATCCTGAGGAATTTCAAAATTGACCCTATTGACAGCTCCTTTTACTCAATAACTCAAAACCCCTACCCACCATGTCAAACATTACAGATGAAGAGTACTACATCACATTTGGTGAGCGGAGGCAGACGGAAGAAGAGTACATCACTTTTGGCAATGAGACTCCGGAGGATAGCTCATACGATCCTTCGTACGATTATGACAGCGATTCGGATTGTGATACTGGATACACAGATAAACCGTGGTGATCAGCAGAACTTAGTTTTTTTCAATTTTGCCTACACCCTACACCAAATCGCAGGGAAGCCCAGTGTTTATCGGGGGTCACGTTGGTGTAGGCACGATGAATAGCATACACCAACCTACACCTTGCCTACACCTTTGTAACCAGCTGAAAATCTGTTTATTGAACCACTTTGGTGTAGGGTGTAGGCAAAACTTCAATTCTGGTAGAAATAAAAAAACTCTTCACTCTTCATATTTGTCTGTATAGTATTGGAAATAAGCATTTTACAGCATGAAGAGTGCATGAAGAGTGTCTTCATATTCTGATTATTTTTGATGAGTCATGAAGAGTTATGAAGAGTGGCCGACAACTCTTCATTATCCTAACTTTCTGAAAGACAATGAGTTAGGACAGAAATATGAAGAGTGAAGAGTTGTTGAGCAATTTCTCGGTTCTGCGGATTGTTACAATCAAACTGATAAAGAATCTTTGACTCAATATTTTCTCAGGCAGTTTTGAGGCAAAAGACCGGCTGTTTTGGAGCAAAACTGCCGGTCTTTTCACTCGTTTCCCTAAGGATTATGACTCATTTTCTTATAAGAAAAATATATATTTCTAGTAAGAACACACTTATATTCTAATAAGAAAACAGAGTGCTTCCCTTGGCGATACTATTTATAAGGCAAGGGATTATGATCCTTAATCCGAAGGAAGAGCAAAAAATAGCCCAAGGCAGAATAATACCTTGGGCTATCTTTTATTTGAGGGCGTAAGTAATATTAGAAATAATACTCATCCGATCCCTTTACAGCAAAGCTCTGATTGCTGCGTCGATATCCTCTATCTGAGCATCACGCTTTACAAGTTCATTATTCTTGTTGATGAGGAAGAATGTCGGAATGCTCTGAACATTGTAGAGAAGGAGATTGCGACTGTCAACTCCTGCCGGATCATGAACAGAAATCCATGGAAGGGCTTCTGTCTGTGTCTTCCAGAAATGGATGTCTGGATCGAGGGAAATCTGATAGATTTGAAGTCCTTGAGCACTATACTTATTGTAGAGTTCGCGCATCTGCATGATACGCTGAGTAGAACCCTCTGACGCAAAGATGTGGAAATCAAGAAGAACTACCTTGCCCTTTAGTCCTGTAAGGTTCTGAGTTTTACCCTTATTGTCTGTAAGTGAGATATCTATGAGATTTGACTCTTCTGCCTGTTCAAGTGCACTTGCAGCATTTGCTCTCTGGCTTTGAACATAACGAACATTCTTCATGCCCTCAATGGCGATGTTGTGAAGGTTCTGTCCACGAAGAGATTCGGGATACTTTGAATCCCAACTTGTAGCAACAGCAGCAAACACCTTGATGTTCTCCTCATTTCCTCTTGGATTGAACACGAGCTGATTGCCAATAGCCTGGAAAAGAGCAAAGTATGAAGAAGAGTAGTCAGGATGCTTATAGATGTAATTATTCTTTACTTCCTCGCGATAATTATCTATGAGAACCTGAATGGAATCCGCACCTTTCTGATAAGAAATCTCTGGTGAGTTTTGTATTGCGATAGCCTGCTGCTGAACAGCTATCTGCTTGTAGGCAAGTTCCTGGATAATCTTGCACTGCTCAGAACCTTCTACGGTATAAGTTGTTGCCATAGCAGGGTACTTTCCCTTTACGGTAACAGTTTCCGTAGAATCGATTGAGATATTGATTATCTGATCAGCAATACGCAAGCGATAGAATTCCGGTGCTTCCTGAGCATCCTCCTTGAAGGAGAATTTTCCATCTTCAGCAAGTACGACACTATCCATAAGCTGTGGACCTTCGAGCGAAACGTTCTCAAAATAGAGCACGGAATCCTTTGCATTGGCAATCTCACCTTCAACGGTAAATGTCTTGTTATTGCAGGCAGTAAAAGCCAAAGCGGCAGTTCCAAAAAGGAATGTTTTTAGTATATTATTCATGTTCATAAATCGTTTTAGCGCGCCAAAATTACAAAAAAAGTATGAAACTATCCCCTTCCCCACTCTCTTTCTTGGGATTTCATTGACATTTAATAAGTAAAGGGAATTTCTTATCCGCACATTAACGACACTATGTGGTGTCGTTTCCAAAAGCTTCAAAAACAAACCATTGCTAATTACACTTTACATATTTCCCTTAAATCTATTGACATATTACAAAGAAAAAGCATTTATGCAAAAAGGTTTTACATTATTATAATAAAAAAACAAAAAAATGCGTAATTTTGCATCTTGAAAGCGCTGCGAGAGTTCTGTCGCTGAGCTTCTTTGGCGAGAGGTCTTGTGCCCATCGCTAAAGGTTCAGAGGAAAGTCCGGGCAGCATAAGGCGCTCCATGCTTGAAAGAAGCGCTGGTGGCAACATCAGGAGACGCAGAAGAAAACAACCGCTTCAGAGGCTTTGGCCGAGGAGTAAGGGTGAGAAGGTGAGGTAAGAGCTCACCAGCAACGGTGGCAACATCGCTGGCTGTGCTATCTGGAGGCTGCAAGTTCGCGTATACCAACGACATGTTAGGGTTGCCTGCCCGATGTCCGCAAGGCGCGTTGGAGGGTAGAACGCTTAGATAAATGACGGAATGAAACAACATAACCCGGCTTATATCTCGCAACGTTTTCATCTATTAAAACTCTTTAACAATACAAAAGCAAAAACTTAAATAGGTTTTAAAGGTTCTAAATTGTTGTTAAAGTTTGGGCAATAATTTGCTAGATTAAGCAAAACTCCATAACTTTGCAGCATCTTAAAACTAATAAATATGAAAAAAGCAAATCTTTTCTCTTTTATAGCAACAGCAATTGCTGCTATCAGCTTAACACTAAATTTCACAAACACATGTGCTGCAACTCACAGCTCACCAGATGTTGCCACAAACAACGCAGCAGCTCCAGGTAATGCTGTTGACCTTACTTATGCAGCTGAAAAGGCTCTCCCTTCAGTAGTTTATATTCACTTCCTACAGAACTCAAAGATTCAAACCGTTGAGGTAGAAAGCGATCCATTTGCAGACTTCTTCGATCCGTTCGGAGGTTTCTTCGGCCGCGGTCAGGGCAATGGCGGAAAGCAGAAGCGTCAGGTTCAGACTCCTAAGAAGGAAGGTGCCGGTTCTGGCGTAATAATCTCTGAAGACGGTTATATCGTAACAAACAATCACGTTGTGGCTGGTGCTGACGAGCTCACAGTAACAATGAACGACAATAAGGAATATTCCGCTAAGATCATTGGTTGCGACGAGTCAACAGACCTTGCCCTCATCAAGATCAACGCAAAGAATCTTCCTGCCATAAAGATTGCTGACTCTGACAAGATCAAGGTTGGCGAATGGGTGCTTGCCGTAGGTAACCCTCTCGGCTTGAACAACACAGTTACTGCCGGCATCGTAAGTGCAAAGGCTCGCTCACTTGGAGCTAACGGTGTAGAGTCTTTCATCCAGACAGATGCTGCCATCAACGCAGGTAACTCTGGTGGTGCTCTCGTAAACACTCAGGGCGAACTCGTAGGTATCAACGCCATGCTCTACTCTCAGACAGGAAGCTACTCTGGCTATGGCTTCGCAATCCCTACTTCAATCATGAACAAGGTTGTCGCTGACCTCAAGCAGTATGGTACTGTTCAGCGCGCAGTCATCGGCATCTCTGGTAACGATGTCAACAAATGGTATGACGCTATGAAGGCTCAGGGCAAGGAAGTTGAAGTCGCAACTATGGAAGGCATCCATGTTGAAGAGGTCATCGAAAATGGTGCAGCTGCTCAGGCAGGCATTGAGAAGGACGACATCATCACAAAGGTTGACGGAAAGCCAGTCAAGAAGATGAGCGAACTTCAGGAGATTCTCGCAACAAAACGTCCTGGCGACAAGGTTACATTAACTTATATGCGCGGCAAGAAGACTCTCTCTAAGGAAGTTACTCTCCGCAACGCTCAGGGCAACACAAAGGTTGTGAAGAATGCGGAACTCGATATTCTCGGCGCAACATTCCGCCCTATCAACGCCAATGAGAAGGAAGAACTTGAAATTCCATACGGTCTTAAAGTGACAAAGGTTGACAACGGTTCAATGAAGGAAGCTGGAGTACCAGCAGGATTCATCATACTCAGCGCCAACGACAGTAAGATTACTAGCGAAGAAGACCTTCAGAAAGCAGTCAAGTCGGCATCAACAAGTAAAGAGCCAGTACTCTATCTCAAGGGTATCTTCCCAACAGGAAAGCGCGGCTACTTCGCCATTGAATTGGCTCAGTAATTCAACAGATGAAATACTTAAACGACATAAGACAAGATGACTTTATCCGTAGCGGAGACCCCGCTACGGATGAACTCGTTCTTACGCAGGAAGTAAAAGAAGCTCTTTTGGACAGCATAGCATTGCTCAATTCAAGAGAGCTTACTATCATTTCTGCCCTATACGGAATAAACTGTGCTGCGATGACCATGCAGGAATGTGCAGACGAAATGGGACTTAAGCGCGAGCGTGTACGCCAGATTCGCAACAAAGCACTCAGAAAACTACGCAAAATCATTCGCCAATATTAGTATTTTATTGTTTTTCACTCGTAAAAAAGAAACATTAATATAATAATGAAACATCTACTTCTACTCATAGCATTCTTTGCTTGCTCAACTATTCAGATGCATGCACAGAAGAGTAACGACGCACTAATCGTTGCCGACATGCAGGCTTACGGATATGCGACATCACTAAACGACTCTGTGATTTATGTTACTGAAATAATGAAACTACCCGTAGCCAGAGTTGACAGGAAAAATGGTTTTCTATCAAAACGAGCTGATTACTCAAACCAACTCAAGGACTACATGAAATCCATAGGAGTAGAACATGCTACTTGCGCTATTGTTTTTAACCGTAACAAGGTGAAACTCAACAAGATATTCATAAAGATGCTTGCCAAGGCACAAAAGAAAAAGCACTACGTCATCAAGACAATATCCGAGCAGGAATTTTCATTCAAAGACCCGATGATAGGAATGTAACGCTCCTTCATTATATAATATAAAGAGCCGCAATGGAAACGATGCCCTATGGCATCGTTAAACCACCGCAAAACAAATCCCATCATTAACGACGCCATGGGGCGTCGTTTCCAAAAAAGCAACTTCAAGAACAAAGGCATTGATGCCTATAAACATATAGTTCAAAAGAAAAAATCAAAAACTAAATATGGCTGATAAACTTTTTATTTTCGACACAACACTCCGTGACGGCGAGCAAGTTCCTGGATGCCAGCTCAATACGATTGAGAAGATTCAGGTGGCAAAGCAGCTTGAACAATTGGGAGTTGATGTCATTGAAGCTGGTTTCCCTATTTCAAGCCCTGGAGATTTCAACTCTGTCATTGAAATTTCAAAGGCTGTAACATGGCCAACTATTTGTGCTCTTACACGCGCCGTCGAGAAGGATATTGACTGCGCTGCTGACGCACTCAAGTATGCTAAGCACAAGCGTATCCACACTGGTATCGGCACAAGTGATTCCCACATCAAGTATAAGTTCAACTCAACACGCGAAGAAATCATCGAGCGTGCTGTTGCTGCCGTAAAGTATGCAAAGAAGTATGTTGAGGATGTGGAGTTCTACGCTGAGGACGCAGGTCGTACAGACAACGAGTATCTCGCTCGTGTAATTGACGCTGTAACAAAGGCTGGTGCTACTGTTTGTAACATTCCGGACACAACAGGTTTCCGCGTGCCAAACGAATACCAGGAGAAAATCGCATACCTTTACGAACATGTTGATGCTTTCGCAGCAGGCAAGTCTATCCTTTCTACCCACTGCCACAACGACCTTGGCATGGCAACAGCAAACACTGTTGCCGGCGTACTTGGTGGCGCTCGTCAGGTTGAGGTAACGATAAATGGTATTGGTGAGCGTGCCGGTAATACTTCTCTTGAAGAGGTTGCCATGATTTTTAAGACTCACCCTGACCTTGGCATCGAGACAAACATCAATACTACAAAGATCTACCCTACTTCACGCATGGTTAGTTCGCTGATGAACATGCCAGTTCAGCCAAATAAGGCTATCGTAGGAAAGAATGCTTTTGCTCACTCTTCAGGCATTCATCAGGATGGCGTATTGAAGGATGTTTCCACATACGAAATCATGGATCCAAAGGAAGTCGGTATCGACGACAACGCTATCGTACTTACAGCTCGTTCAGGTCGTGCCGCTCTCAAGCACCGTCTCTCTGTAAACGGCGTTGATGTGGAAGGCGAAAAGCTTGACGCTCTTTATAAGGAGTTCCTCGTTCTCGCTGACAAGAAGAAGGAAGTTACTGACGATGACATCCTCG
The DNA here is from genome assembly GCA_024401275.1 of Bacteroidaceae bacterium. GTDB lineage: Bacteria > Bacteroidota > Bacteroidia > Bacteroidales > Bacteroidaceae > Prevotella. Next base: position 48,984 of record JAKSLJ010000016.1, read on the forward strand.
TTCTCGCTGGCGCTGATCGTGCTGCTTCTCACAATGTCAAGCTCGACTATCTCCAGGTAACAACTGGTAAGGGCGTTCGCTCTGTAGCAAGCATAGGTCTTCTCGTAGGCAACGAACATTTCGAGGCTGCTTCTTCAGGAAACGGTCCTGTTGACGCAGCAATCAAGGCTCTCAAGTGCATCATAAAGCGTGAAATGACTCTCAAGGAGTTCACTATCCAAGCTATCAGCAAGGGTTCTGATGACATGTGTAAGGTTCACATGCAGGTAGAACATGCCGACAAGATTTTCTACGGTTTCGGCGCAAACACAGATATCGTAACAGCTTCAGTTGAAGCTTATATTGATTGTATTAATAAGATGTAGAAAGCTTTTTCTCAAAAAAAACAGAAATAACAAAGCAAATGAAAACATTATTTGACAAAATATGGGACGCTCACGTTGTTCAGAACGTAGAAGATGGTCCTACACAATTGTATATTGACCGCCTTTACGCTCATGAGGTAACTTCTCCTCAAGCGTTTGACACGCTTCGCGACAAGGGAATCAAGCCATTCCGTCCTGACCATGTTATCGCAATGCCTGACCACAATACTCCTTCTGACCAGCAGGAAGTCATCAACGATCCTATCGGCAAGAAGCAGGTTGAGACACTTAAGGCAAACTGTGAGGAGTTCGGCATCAAGCACTTCACAATGGGCACAAAGGACAATGGTATCATCCATGTTGTAGGTCCTGAGAAAGCTCTCTCACTTCCAGGCATGACAATCGTTTGTGGTGACTCTCACACTTCTACTCATGGCGCTGTTGGTGCTATTGCAATGGGTATTGGTACATCAGAAGTTGCACAGGTTCTTGCTTCTCAATGTATCCTTCAGGCAAAGCCTAAGACTATGCGCATCAACATAGAAGGCGAACTCAATCCTGGCGTTACTGCCAAGGACGTTGCCCTTTACATCATGGCACAGATGACTACTTCTGGTGCTACTGGCTACGCCGTAGAATACGCTGGTTCAACAATCCGCAACATGTCTATGGAAGGTCGTCTCACACTTTCCAACCTTTCTATCGAGATGGGTTCTCGCGCTGGTATCATTGCTCCAGATGAGACAACATTTGAGTACCTCAAGGGTCGTGAATACGCTCCTAAGGGCGAAGATTGGGACAAGGCTGTTGAAGAATGGAAGAAGCTCAAGAGTGACGAAGGTGCTGTATTTGACAAGGAAGTAACTTACAACGCTGCTGACATCGCTCCACGCATCACATACGGTACTAACCCAGGTGCTGGTATCGCAATCGACGAGTGCATTCCAACAACAGAAGGCATGAGCGAAGCTGAGAAGGAGCAGTTCCTTGCCATGCTTGACTATATGCAGTTTGAGCCAGGTCAGAAGCTTGAAGGAACTCCGGTTGACTACTGCTTCCTCGGTGCTTGTACAAACGGACGAATCGAAGACTTCCGCGCTTTCGCTTCTGTAGTAAAGGGCAAGAAGAAGGCTGAGAATGTTGTTGCTTGGCTCGTTCCAGGCTCATGGCTTGTTCGTCAGCAGATTATTGACGAAGGTATCGACAAGATTCTTGAGGAAGCAGGTTTTGAACTTCGTCTCCCTTCATGCTCAGCATGTCTCGCCATGAATCCAGACAAGGTTCCTGCTGGCAAGCTCTCAATCTCTACAAGCAACCGTAACTTCGTAGGTCGCCAAGGACCTGGTGCTCGCACCGTTTTGGCTTCTCCACTCGTAGTTGCAGCAAGTGCTATTACAGGTAAAATAACAAATCCTCTCTCCCTCTAAAACTTTCCGAAAATGGCAGAAAAATTTGATATAATCCAGTCAACTTGCCTCCCTATCGCAATTGACAATAACAATACTGACAACATTATTCCAGCTCGCTTCCTGGCATTCACAACTCGCGACCCGAAGTTTTATGGTGACGCCTTCATGCACGACATCCGCTACAAAGCTGATGGTACTCCTGTAGAAGACTTCATCATGAACCAGCCTCCATTCAACGAAACTCCTTCAAAGGGTAATCGCGAAATCATCATCGGTGGTGCTAACTGGGGCTCTGGTTCTTCTCGTGAACATGCAGCATGGGCTATCGCAGGTTATGGCATTCGCGTTGTGATCTCTTCTTCTTTCGCAGATATCCATCGCAACAACCTCCTCAACTGCTTCGTTCTTCCTGTTATCGTAAGCAAGGAATTCCAGCAGGAACTCTTCGCTACTGTAGCAGAAAATGCTAACGCAGAAGTAAAGGTTGACCTTCCAAACCAGACTGTTACAAACCTTACAACAGGCAAAAGCGAGAAGTTTGAAATCAACGCATACAAGAAGTACTGTCTCGAAAACGCTTACGACGACATCGACTTCCTCCTTTCAAACAAAGATAAGATAGAAGCTTACGAAGCGAAATAATGGCTTTTATAGAAATACTTGACTCAACTCTCCGCGATGGCGAACAGACAAGCGGCGTTTCTTTCGTGCCACATGAGAAACTCATGATGGCGCGAAAACTACTGCGTGATGTTAATGTTGACCGCCTTGAAGTAGCTTCTGCTCGTGTTTCCGAAGGCGAAAAGGAAGCTGTTAGCATGATGTGCCGTTATGCAAAGCAGATTAATCGCTTGCAGAGCATAGAAGTGCTTGGTTTCTGCGATGGACATAAATCCGTAGATTGGATTGCCGAATGTGGTGGAACAGTCATCAATCTCCTTTCAAAAGGTTCTCTTAAGCATTGCACAATGCAACTTAAGAAAACACCTGAAGAGCATTTCGCAAGCATCATAGACGAAGCTACATACGCTAAGTCCAAAGGCTTGACCGTGAATCTTTATCTTGAGGACTGGAGTAACGGAATGAAGGATTCGCCTGAGTATGTCTATCAGATGCTTGACACGCTTACGAAAACTGGTCTTATCACTCGTTTCATGCTCCCTGACACTCTCGGTATTCTTGATCCTCTGCGAACAATGAAATATATCGGAGATATCGTAAAGCGTTATCCATCAGAGCATTTCGACTTCCATTCGCACAATGATTACGACCTAGCCGTTGCTAATTCTCATGCTGCTGTTTCTGCTGGCGTCAAAGGACTTCATGTTACGGTAAATGGACTTGGCGAACGTTGCGGAAATGCACCTTTGGCAAGCATTCAGGTTATCTTGAAAGACCAGATTGGAGTAGCTACACATATCAACGAGGAAAAGCTGAACGAAATATCACGAATGGTAGAAAGCTATTCTGGTATTCCGATTGCTCCAAACCAGCCAATTATTGGAGATAATGTTTTCACCCAAGTTGCTGGCGTTCATGCAGATGGCGACAATAAAGGTGGACTTTACATCAACGCACTTCATCCAGAGCGTTTCGGCCGCAGACGCGAGTATGCTTTAGGAAAAAATTCCGGCAAGGCTAATATTCTGAAGAATCTCGAAGAACTCGGTCTTGAGCTTACACCTGAGCAAACCCTCAAGGTTACAAAGCGAATAACTGAGCTTGGCGACAAGAAAGAGATTGTAACCCAGGAAGATCTTCCTTACATCGTCAGCGATGTCTTGAAGCACGACACCCCGGAAGAAAAGGTAAAGCTCCTAAGTTACATGGTATCAACGGCTTATGGTCTAAAACCTGTAGCTGCTGTCAAGCTTGAAGTAGAAGGCAAAATCTACGAAGAACAGCGTTCTGGAGACGGTATGTACGATGCTTTTGTACGCTGCATCCGCCACATTTACAAGGACAAACTTGGCAAGAAATTCCCATGGCTCGCCAACTATACAGTTTCCATTCCTCCTGGCGGTCGAACAGACGCTCTTGTTCAAACTATTATCACTTGGGAGTTTGAAGGCGGAAAGATAGTTCGCACACGAGGACTCGATGCTGACCAAACAGAAGCTGCTATTAAGGCTACTATCAAGATGCTAAACCAGTTGCATAATTTGGCAGTGGAACAGCAGAACTCTTAAGAATAAGTAGTTCTAATAAAGCATCCAAGTTTGTTCAGAATTTCTTATTCCTTTCCACAGAAATTCTTATTCCTTTCCACAGAAATTCCATTCATTTTTACCGAATTCTCCATTCAAATTCCAATTAAATTTCACACCAAATCACAATAGTAAAAGCGGGCAAAAATGCTCGCTTTTGTTATTATTACCATCAATTCAATTGACATTTGATTAAATTTTGTTAAATTTTTCAGCTTTTTTTGTTAAGAAACTAATAATTGTTGTAACTTTGCACACTGAAAACTTTATGGTATACAAAAAGTTTTCTTATGCAATTTCTGCCGACAAATATATATAATAATATATATAAGCAAAACTTAAAGGCTAAATGCAGACCCCAAAAGACAAAAAAGCAAACTAAAAAAGACTTAAAAAACAAACTAAAGAAGACTAAATATCAAACTAAAGAAGACTAAATAACATACAGGATATGACACTAAAAAACAATCTAAAAACACTTTTAATGGGACTTTTTCTCTCGTTTGGAGCAACCATGAACGCCCAAACAGAAGTCTCATCTGACGCTCCGAAACTTGACCTTACACTTGCTAAGGCCATAAGTATCGCATTAGAAGAAAATCCAACAATCAAAGTTGCAGAAAAGGACATCGAGCTCAAAAAGATTGCTGATAAGGAAGCATGGATGAATCTTCTTCCTACTCTTGACGCTCAGCTTGCTCTCTCCCACTCTATCACAGTTGCAGAAATCCGCACAAGCATGGGTACATTCAAGATGGGTATGGACGGAACAACAACCGCACAAGGTTCTCTCACTTTGGCACTTCCAATATTCGCTCCTGCCATCTACAAGAACATGAAGATGACAAAGGACGACATTCTTCTTGCTCAGGAAGCAGCTCGCGGCAGCAAGCTCGACCTCATCAAGCAGGTTACAAAAGCTTATTATGCGGCTCTCCTCGCAAAGAACAGCGTTGATGTTGTTCAGAAGGCTTACGATGTTGCAGCAGAGAAGTTCCGCGTAGTAGATGCAAAGTACCAAGTAGGTAAGGCAAGCGAATATGATCAGCTTTCTGCTTCTGTCCAGATGCGTTCAATGAAGTCGTCTCTCGTAAGCACTCAGACAGGCTTGAAGCTCGCTCTCCTTCAGCTTCAGGTTCTCATGGGCGTAACAGAGAGTGTAAACATCAACATTAACGACGACCTCAACAACTACTCAAAGAACCTTAAGGTAGAAGATGAGTTCACACTCGCAATGGAGCTCGACAACAACACTGGTCTCCGACAGTTGAACTATAGCGAGAAGATGCTTGGTCATGCAAGAAGCATCTTGAAAACAAACTTCATGCCAACCATTGGTCTTCAGCTTACAGGACAGTATCAGTCTATGTCTAACGACAACTGGAACTTATTCAAATACCACTATTCTCCAAGTAGTTCATTAGCAATCGCTGTAAGCATTCCTATATTCAAGGCATCGAACTTCACAAAGCTCAAGAGCAACCAGTTGCAGCTCATGCAGCTTCAGGACACTCGCCAGAATACAATCAACCAGCTCAGAATGGCTATTGCAAGCTATCGTAGCAACATGTATTCAACAATTGACCAGGCAAACTCAAACATGCTCGCAGTTGAGCAGGCAAGCAAAGCGGTTGATATCGCATCCAAGCGTTACGAAGTTGGAAACGGAACAATCCTTGAACTCAACCAAAGCCAAACGGCTCTCACTCAGGCAGAACTCACATACAGCCAGAGCATCTACGACTTCCTCGTAAGTAAGGCAGACCTTGACTACACTCTCGGTCGCGAAACTTACCTAAAGTAAGAGAAGTTGTAAAAAAGCAAAATCTGAAATAACAGAAACATCAAGAAATAAAAAGAACTAAATATATGAAATTCAAAGTTTTATCAATTGCAGCTCTTTGCATCTGCGCAGTATGTACTTCTTGCAAGAAAGAGAAGGAAGAAGCAAAGATCGTTGAACTCCCACAAGTGAAAGTTGTCTCAGTTTCAACAGAAAGTGTCGGAGAATCAGAAACTTATACTGCTACAGTAGAAAGTGATGTTAAAAACAACATTTCGCCAAACGCTCCTATGCGTATCCGCAAGATTCTTGTAGATGTTGGCGACCGCGTTGCCAAAGGTCAGGTTGTTGCTATTCTTGATGCATCAAACGAGAGCCAGGTTGGCATGCAGATTCAGAGTCAGCAAGCTGCCATTGCTGGCCAGGAAGCATCTTACCAGGCACAGGTAGCAAGCGTACGCAGCACAGAAGCTCAGGTAGCCCAGGCAAAGATTGAGGCAAACCGTATGGACCAGCTTTATAAGGCAGGTGGTATCTCAAAATCTGATAATGAAGCTGTTCAGCTCCAGCTCAAGACACAGCAGCGTGCTCTTGAAGCTCAGCGCGAGCAACTCAAGGCACAGCGTGCTGCAATTGCAGCTCAGCAGGCACAGCTCAAAGGTCTTCACACTCAGAGCGCTTCTATGGCTGAGAACAACAAGCTCATCAGCCCTATCAGCGGTTACGTTACAGCGCGCAACTACGATGCAGGCGACATGACTGGTGGACAGCCTGTTGTTACAATTGAGCAGACAAATCCGGTAAAGCTTCTTCTCAACGTAAGCGAAATTTACTACAGCAAGGTTAAGAAAGGTATGCCTGTAAGCATTCGCCTCGACGCTTATGAGGAAAGAGGCTTTGGTGGTAAGGTAACTATCGTTTACCCTTCTATTGACCAGGCTACTCACACTTTCCCAGTGGAAGTTACCATTGACAATCCTGAGCAGCTTGTTCGCCCAGGAATGTTCGCTCGTGCAGAAATAAACTTCGCTTACAACAATAGCGTAGTTATTCCTGATGAAGCACTTGTAAAGCAGATGGGTGCTGGCGACCGCTACGTTTATGTTCTCGACCCTGCTACAAATACAGTAAAATACCAGAAGGTTGAGCTCGGACGTCACGTTGGCGACAAGTACGAGATTAAGAGCGGCATTTCTCCAAAAGACAAGATTGTTGTTGCAGGTCAGAGCCGCCTTGCCGACGGAAAGAAGGTACAAGTAGTAAAGTAAATTGAAAACTGAGAATTGAAGAATCAACATTCGCCAATTCGTAAATTCGTAAATCCGTAAATAAAAATGACTATATACGAAAGAGCGGTCAAACGACCGATTATGACGAGCCTTTGCTTCGTGGCAATCATTGTCTTCGGTATATTCTCGTTCATCAAGTTGCCTATTGACTTGATGCCAGATATCGAGACAAATACCATCATGGTAATGACCTACTACAACGGAGCATCGGCTAACGATATTGAGAATAACGTAACCCGTCCGCTGGAGAACTCCCTCAATGCGGTTGAGCACTTGAAGCACATCACTTCTGCTTCTCGTGACAACGTCAGCGTTGTGACTCTTCAGTTCGAGTTCGGCTACGATATTGATGACTTGACAAACAACGTCCGAGACAAGCTTGACATGGTAAGCAACATGCTGCCAAAAGATGCCAACCAGCCTATTCTCTTCAAGTTCTCAACAGACATGATCCCTATCCTCTTGCTCTCTGTTCAGGCTGATGAATCACAAAAGGCTCTTTACAAGATTCTCGACGAAACCGTAGCAAACCCATTGGCTCGTATCGATGGTGTAGGTTCGGTAAGTATCTCAGGTGCTCCTGAGCGAGAAATCAACATCTATCTCGACCCACGCCGCATGGAGGCTTACCACGTTTCTCCTGCCCTTATCAGCTCTGCTATTGCATCTGAGAACATGAACATCACAAACGGTACGATAGACATTGGTTCTCAGACCTTTACCGTTCGTACAGAAGGTGAGTTCAAGGACCCTCAGGAGATGGGAAATGTGATTATCTCAAGCCAGGGCGACAAGATTGTTCGTCTGAAGGATGTTGCTCGCATAGAAGACAACCTTGAGGAGCGTGCTCAGCGTACGTTCACCAATGGTAAGCAGGGTGCCATGATTGTCGTTCAGAAGCAGTCTGGTGCAAACTCCGTAGCCATTTCCGACAAGGTGCTTTCCATGATTCCTGAACTTCAGGAGAATCTCCCTTCTGACGTAAAGCTTGGCGTTATCGTAAACACATCTGATAACATCAAGAATACCGTAAGCTCTCTTGAGGAGACTATCATGTACGCCATGATCTTCGTGGCACTCGTGGTATTCATCTTCCTCGGTCGCTGGCGTGCAACGGTGGTTATTGTGATTACCATCCCGATGTCACTTATCGCATCGTTCATCTATCTGTTCGGAACAGGCTCTTCACTCAACATGATTTCCCTTGCCTGTCTCTCTATCGCTATCGGTAACGTTGTGGACGACGCCATTGTGGTACTTGAGAACGTCACGACGCATATTGAACGCGGAGCCGACCCTAAGCAGGCGGCTATGCATGGTACTCAGGAGGTTGCCATTTCCGTAATCGCATCTACACTTACCATGATCGCCGTGTTCTTCCCGTTGACGCTCGTTACTGGTATGGCAGGTGTGCTCTTCAAGGAGTTGGGTTGGATGATGTGTATCATCATGACAGTTTCTACTGTATCTGCCCTAACCTTCACTCCTATGCTTTGTTCTCTTACCCTCAAGCTCAAGAAGAAGCAGAGCGGATTCTTCAAGAAATTCTACACACCTATCAGCAAGGCACTTGACGGACTTGACGACTGGTATGAAAGCGTTATCCATTGGGCTGTACGCCATCGCAAGACGGTACTCATGGGCTGTGGCGCGTTCATCGTGCTTACGATAGTTATCGTGTCTATCTTCAATATCAAGTCAGACTTCTTCCCAGCTAACGACTCTGGTCGTGTGGGTGTTTCACTTGAATTGCCTATCGGTACTCGTGTTGAGAAGGCAGAGGAAGTTGCCAAGAGCCTTACAAAGCTTTGGATGGATCGCTACGGAAAAGACCTTGAGAACACCAACTTCACCGTTGGTCAGGCAGGCGACAACAACACATTCGCTTCCCTCTCTACAAGTGGTTCTCACATCATTTCCTTCAACATGCAGTTCGTCAAGAGTAACAAGCGTGACAAAGGTCTTGCCACAATCTGTGACGAAATGCGTGCCGACCTGAAGAATATGCCAGAACTCGCCAAGTTCCAGGTTAAGCTTGGTGGTGGCGGCGGCGGTATGGGAGGTCAGTCAACAGCCACATTCGAAATCTACGGCTACGACCTTGACCTCACTCGCGACCTTGCCGAAGAACTTGCAGCTAAGCTCCGTGAGCGTCCGGAAATCTCAGAGTGCGTTATCTCACGTTCTGACTTCCAGCCAGAAGTTGTTGTTGACTTCGACCGCGAAAAGCTTTCTCAGCAGGGACTTACCCTTAGCACAGCATCTGGTTATGTCCGCAACAGCATCAACGGTTCTCAGATGACATACTTCCGCGAGGATGGTGACGAGTACGACGTAAAGGTTCGCTTTGAGCCTTCTGCACGTATCACTATCGAAGACATCGAGAACATGTCTATTCCTAACGGTAAGGGACAACTCATCCGCATCAAGGATATAGGTTCTGTAAGCGAAAGCTCTATTCCTCCAACAATTGAGCGTAAGGACCGCCAGCGTTACGTTACTGTAAGCGGTGTACTTGCCGACGGTTATGCACTCTCTGATGGTGTTGAGGCAGGTAGAGAGATCTATAAGAAGATGGATATTCCACAGGGTATCACTATCCAGGTAGCAGGTTCTTACGAAGACCAGCAGGATTCAAACCGCGACCTCGGTACTCTCGGTATCATCATCATCCTTCTCGTGTTCATCGTAATGGCTGCTCAGTTCGAGTCACTCTCTTATCCGTTCATCATCATCATCTCTGTGCCATTCGCATTCTGTGGTATAGCAATCTCACTTGCTCTCACAGGCACCGACCTGAACATCATGTCTATGCTCGGTGGTATCATGCTTATCGGTATTGTGGTAAAGAACGGTATCGTGCTCATTGACTACACACAGCTCCTCCGCGAGCGTGGCTACGGTCTTCTCCGTGCTGCAACAGCTGCCGCAAAGAGCCGTCTCCGTCCTATCCTCATGACTACTCTCACCACAATCCTCGGTATGCTCCCAATGGCTTTGAGCCACGGTGTAGGTGCTGAGATGTGGCGTCCAATGGGTATCAGTATCATCGGTGGTTTGCTCGTTTCTACGGTAATGACACTTATCTATGTGCCTTCTATGTTCTGCATCTTCGGCGGCATTGGCGTCAAGAACAAGCGCAAGAAGTTCAAGGAGCAACTTGAGCTTGATGCTTACTGGAAGGAACACAAGAGCGAGGAGCAGTTCAAATAAATTGATAATTGAAAATTGATAATTGAAATGAAGTCAGTATTCATCACATACGATCAGGCACTACATGAGTTGGTCCTCGAAGCCTTGAGCCGTTCTCTCTGCAAGGGTTACACACAGTTTCCTATGGTAGCAGGTCGCGGAAGCGAAACTGGCGAGCCACACCTCGGCTCTCACGCATGGCCTTCAACAAACTCAGCCATTATCACCATCTGCCCAGCAGAACGCGTACAGCCACTTCTCGACCGTCTCAAGATGATTGACCTTGAGAATCCACTCCTCGGTCTTCGCGCATTCGTATGGACTGTTGAGCAGAGTATTTAAAGAGTTTTTTGGGATATATACAATTCCAGTTTTTAACTCTAAAAAGTTGTAAAATTTGTTTCATTTATAATAAAAGGAAAGGCAAGAACTCAGTTTTTTGCCTTTTCTTTTTGTTTTTACAAATAAAACCTTTAACTTTGCAGACAGAATTGAAAAACCAAAACCATAAAATACACTATGCTATCTCCTAAAGACTTAGAACAGCTTGCTCAGAAAGGCATTACACCTGAGCAGATTGAAGTTCAGCTTAACCAGTTCAAGACTGGTTTCCCATTCCTTAAGTTAGATTCTGCCGCAAGCATTGAGCACGGAATCGTTGCACCTACTGCCGAAGAACAGCAGAAGTACATCGCTGCTTGGGAAGCTTACAAGGCTGAAGGCAAGAAGGTCGTTAAGTTCGTGCCTGCTTCGGGCGCAGCTTCGCGTATGTTCAAGGACATCTTCTCTTTCACTACTGCCGACTACGATGTTCCTACAACCGACTTCGAGAAGAAGTACTTTGCTGACATCCACAAGTTTGCTTTCTTCGATGCACTCGACGAAGTGTGCCAGAAGAACAATGGCAAGGGTGTTGACGCTCTCATTGCCGAAGGAAACTACAAGGCTGTGGCTCTCAACATGCTTTCAAAGGAAGGTCTCAACTACGGTCAGCTTCCAAAGGGCATGCTCCTCTTCCACTCTTACGCAGAAGGCGCTCGTACGCCTATGGAAGAGCATCTCGTAGAAGCAGCTCTCTATGCTTCTTCTGACAAGAAGGCTAACGTACACTTCACAGTTTCTCACGAGCACCTCCCATTCTTCAAGCAGCGTGTTGCCGACAAGCAGCAGATGTATGCCGACAAGTATGGCGTAACTTACGACATCTCGTTCTCAGAGCAGAAGTCTTCTACAGACACTATCGCAGCTAACCCAGACGGTACTCCATTCCGCAACGAGGATGACACTCTCCTTTTCCGTCCAGGTGGTCACGGCGCACTCATTGAGAACCTCAACGACATCGACGCTGATGTTGTCTTCATCAAGAATATTGATAACGTAGTGCCAGATCGCTTGAAGCAGTCTACAGTTGACTACAAGCAGATTATCGCCGGCATTCTCGTTGACCTCCAGAAGAAGGCATTCGGCTATCTCGAGCTTCTCAATAGCGGCAAATATACTCACGAGCAGATTGAGGAAATCATCCGCTTCGTACAGCATGACCTCTGCTGCCGCAAGCAGGACATCAAGGAGCTCGAAGATGCTGACCTCGTAATCTATCTAAAGAACAAGCTCAACCGCCCAATGCGCGTTTGTGGCGTTGTAAAGAACGTTGGTGAGCCTGGTGGTGGTCCTTTCAACACATACAACCAGGACGGCACAGTAAGCCTTCAGATTCTTGAAAGCAGCCAGATTGACAAGACTAATGCAGAGTACATGGAGATGTTCACAAAGGGCACTCACTTCAACCCAGTTGACCTCGTATGCGCAGTCAAGGACTACAAGGGCGAGAAGTTCAATCTCCCTCAGTATGTTGACAAGACAACAGGCTTCATCTCTCAGAAGTCAAAGAACGGCAAGGACCTTCAGGCACTTGAGCTCCCAGGTCTTTGGAATGGTGCCATGAGCGATTGGAACACAATCTTCGTAGAAGTTCCACTTGAGACCTTCAACCCAGTGAAGACTGTCAACGATCTTCTTCGCGACGCACATCAGTAAAATAGTTTTTCAGATACACAGAATCTCTCCCCTCCATAAACCGAGGGGAGAGTTTTTTATTGTATATCACAGCCAGATTCTAAAACTCAACGACTGTAATGCCTGCACCGCCGAACTGAACATGCTCGTCGTGGAAGTTGCTGACGTTAGGAACCGTGGCAAGATATTGGCGGGTGAGCTGGCGAAGGGCACCTGTGCCCGTGCCATGAAGTATGCGCACCTGACTGACGCCAAGAAGTATTGCGTCGTCAATATAGTTGGTAAGCTGTATGAGAGCTTCGTCAACACGGAAACCACGAAGGTCGAGCTGTTGCGTGAACGAATGGTTATGGCTTGCCATAATGTCATACTGACCGCCACCAGAACTGTTTACGGCAGCAGAGTTCTGGCTATGGTTCTTGGCAAGAGATTCGTAGCGCGACTCGGTCTTGGTAAGACTCTCAGTTGGCTGTTTGTCAGCATGTTGCAAAGATTCTACGGGAACGGAAGTCTTCATGCCGTTGAAGTTCACGACGGCTGTCTTGCCCTTTATGGAGATAATCGTACCGACAGATGTAAGTCCCTTGATCTTGACGGTATCGCCTATTACCAATGCAGAATGCTGAGTTCTGAATGCAGAATTACTATTTGTTCCAGCCGATTCTGAATTCTGAATTCTGAATTCTGCATTCTTCTCACGCTCAGCCTTCTGCTTAGCCTTGTCCTGCATACGCTTGGCGTGGCGTTCGCGACGACCTTGTATCTGCGCTATCTTGCGTGCAATCTTCTCGTCTTCCTCCTTCTCTTGAATGCTCTGAACCTCCTTGCGGAAGTTGTCGAGTTCCTGACGAAGTTTTCGGGTATTCTCCTTCTCAGCCTGCTGCTCCTTAATCTCGCGAATGGTATTTTCTATGCGCTTGTTAGCCTCGCGGATGAGTTCCTCAGCCTCCTGCTTAGCCTTGCGAATGATAGCCTTGCGCTCGTTCTGAACCTCCTGAGCCGAAGTCTCGAGTGAAGAAATGGTCTTCTCAAGGTTCTTCTCCTGCTGGTGGATATTGGCACGCTTGCTCTCCCAATAACGCTTGTCGCGAACGATGTCCTGGAGATACTTGTCGGAGTCGATATGCTCGGAGCCAACGAGTTCCGTAGCACGAGCAATAACCTCTTCGGAAAGTCCAATCTTGCGCGCAATATCAACGGCAAAGGAACTGCCCGGACGACCGATGGAAAGCTGGAAGAGCGGCTCCATCTTGTGGCGATCGTAGAGCATGGCACCATTGGCAACCATGTCGTGAGAGTCGGCAAAGTGCTTGAGATTCTGATAGTGAGTCGTGATGACGCCATACGACTTGCGCTTGCAGAACTGCTCAAGAACGGCTTCGGCTATTGCGCCACCTATGCCAGGCTCCGTACCCGTACCAAACTCGTCTATGAGAATGAGCGTGCGAGCGTTGGCATGACGCATCATGTTCTTCATGTTGAGCAGATGACCGGAGTAAGTAGAGAGGTCGTTCTCAAGGCTTTGCTCGTCGCCTATGTCCATGAAAATGTTCTCGAAGAGGCAGGTCTTGCTGTTCTCTGCCAAAGGAACGGAAACGCCCATCTGGAGCATATACTGAAGCAAGCCGACGGTCTTGAGGCAGACGGACTTTCCACCCGCATTAGGACCAGAGATGATGAGAATGCGCTTCTTGCGATTAAGCACTATGTCGAGCGGAACAATCTTGCGGTCTTCCTTTGCGAGAGAGAGCTGAAGGAGCGGATGACGTGCTTGAATCCAGTCGGCATCCGTATGCTCTTCTATGACCGGTTCTATGGCTGCTATGGACTCTGCAAAGGCAGTCTTAGCCTGAATGAAATCCACGTGGGCAAGCATGTCTATGGCATAGAGAATATCATCAACAAGCGGACGAACCTCAGCCGTAATTTTCTTCAGAATGTTTATCATCTCGCGGCGCTCTTCGTTCTCAAGGTCGCGAATGCGGTTGTTGGCTTCCACCACGGCAGCTGGCTCTATGAAGACGGTTTTGCCCGTAGCCGACTCATCATGCACGATGCCTTGCACCTTCTTCTTCATGGCTGGCGAAACAGGCAGCACGAGACGACCGTCGCGCATGGCTGGCGAAACGTCCTTGTCTATCAAACCGTCGCGCTGGCATTCACGCAGGATGCGGTTGAGGATGGAAGAAACCGTACCTTCCATACGACGGAGATCGCGACGAGTATTAAGAAGAAGAACGGAAGCCGTATCCTTGATTTTGCCGAACTTGTCGAGAATCTTGTCTATGTCCTGCTGCAGACGAGGGAAGGTCTGCACGTACTCGGTAAGCTTATGCAGAGTAGGATATTCGTAGCGTATCTGCTCGTCGTCGTAATGGTCGGAGTAGTCTGTGTCTGTATTTGATATGCTCAGAAGCTTCACCACATCGCTTACGGTAAGCAGCACGCGGCGAAGGTCGAAGAGCTCTTCCTCCTCCATGTGTGTGCCTTCAAGACGCGCACGCTTCACCTGCTCACGCACATCAAAGAAGAAGTTTAGCGGGAGTTCTGTTTGCTCGGACTTCAAGCGCTTGAACTCGGTAATACGCAAGAGTCGCTCGCGGACTTCCTTGATGTCGGCAGAATACTCCATGCCATCGACAAGTTCCTTGCCGAGAGTGCTGTAGCATCGCTCCTTGATGAGCTCGCGTATTGTGGTAAAACCTATTTTTCGTTCGAAACTGTTTGGATAAACCATCTAGGGATTTACAGATTTACGGATTTACAATTTACGGATTTACAAATTTACGATTTACGGATTTACGATTTACGGATTTACAATTTACGGATTTACAATTTACGGATTTACAATTTACGGATTTACAATTTACGGATTTACAATTTACGGATTTACAATTTACGGATTTACAATTTACGGATTTACAATTTACGGATTT
>JAKSLJ010000017.1 GCA_024401275.1 Bacteroidaceae bacterium
CATCGATACCCTTGAGAACGTCTTTCACGTCAGCGGCTGCGTATTTATGTTCTTCTATGATGATTCTCATTCTCTATGGAACTTTAATCCGAGGTTATATCGATTTGAAATCTTCTCAAGGAATGGCTGCATTATCTTGCTGCCCATTTGTCTGACGACATAATACTCACCAATAGTTTCATATTTAAGAGTAGGATGATTAAGAATCGGTTCTTCTTGAGTTTTAGTCACAAATGCACATTTGAGGATAAAAGGCTTTGTTTTTGCAACTTCATAAGCTTTTTCTAAGCCAATTTTTTTGAGAACATCAATATATTCATCACATGTCTGGATTCTTATAACCTTCCCGTCATCAAATGTCACATGTAGTCTATTGCCAGAATCCCTGGTTCTACCATCTTGCTGATAATCTGACTCATACCCGCCCTGATTATCTTCATTTTGAACATCTTCAATTAAGTCCTCTTCTGTGATATCCTCTTCAGTGTAATCTGTTACTATCTCAACCCCAAGGTTATTCAAGAACAGCTCCACCTTATCCTTCTGCACGATGGCTTTACCTTTCATGTCGGACTTGTAGAACTTGCCGAAAGAAAGTTCAGTGCCATCAACATCCTTGAAGATAGGACCTTCAAAGCCGTTGTTCTTGAATACGTCGTTCCATAGGTAGAAGATAACCTTGCCGACGAACTTCTCTGCAGAGATTTCTCCATCGGTAGCCTTGCAGAAGAAGAAACCGAGCTTCTTGTCTTCCGACTGAGTAGCTTCGCCAACTTCTGCATTGATCTTTTGAAGGAACGACCACCAGTCGTACTTCTTGGTTGCTCCCTCGATAGCCCACTTGATCTGACGGCCATTTGCTTCATAGCCCTGACCAATAGGCATATATTGCCATTCCCAGCGACGCTTGAAAGCAGAGTCGATAGGGAAAAGACTTTGGTCGGAGGTGTTCATCGTAGCCCAAATGTAGAGGTTGTTTGGCAACAAGAGTATTTCGCCTGAGAATACCTTGTACGCCACGTCTTCATCGCCTTTATACATCAGGTTGATGCGCTCCTTGTCTTCATCCTGAAGGAATATCTGCTTGTCAGGTTCGTCGGTTCTGGCAAATGCTTTCTTCAGGAACTTCTGCATATCCTTGTCAGCATTGATTGGATAATCAGAGAATCCGTAATCGTTGCGGTCAAGGAGTTGGAAGAGGTCACCGAAAATCTGGGCACAGTTGCCTCGGTTTATCTCTTCTATCACAAGATACTGCTTCTTTCCCTCGTGGAACACAAAGTTCTTCCACGCCTTAACGTATGCTTGAAGGAAAGCCTGTTCTACAAATTCATATACAATCTGCTCTTTATGCAACATCGTACTACCAATCTTCATTGGCTGTCCAAGCTCATCGCATATAGGCAACAATCCCATTGTTGGCTTGTAAGCACCAACAAAGGTTGAGTAGTCGCTATCTGGATGGAAGGTTGTACGTATTACGCTTTCGCCTTCCGTCATTTCATTGATAGTGTGCGACTTACCTGTGCCAGGAGCACCGTAATAGATTTGTTGGTAATTGTTTGCTCCATTCTTCTTTTCAGGCTTTTCGGAATAAGGAGTAAATTCAACTACACTGTATGGGGTATTAGCAGTATTCATATAACTGATGTATTCTAAAGTTGACAAATTGAAATCATTAACATTTGAAGGATACCAAAATTTATTGTATTGCAGCAACTCGTCTATGTATTCTTTGTCTGAGTTGTAATCTTCATGACTTTTGGAAAAATGGAGAATCCCTTTTGAAAAAGAAAAACAGTTAGATGTATAAGTAAGAACATTTATGAGTTCTCTTGCTTGTCTTCCATATTGATTCCATTCCAATATGTTTGATACTGTGCCCTCATAATCTATCCCCTTTTCTCTTGAATCTAAGATTTGCAAAGCTATTCCCTCATAATCAACAGAAGGATTACTGTAAACCTGTGGATTACAAAATACGAAATAAAGAATCTCCGTCATGCTCAAAGCACTATTAGAACTCTCAGATATTCTTGAAAGAGAATCAAGAATAGATACTACAGAGCGATATGGTGCCAGGAGCAGACGTTCAGAGATTGTGTTTTGCAAAGATTCTGGTGTTCTTGTATTAGGAAACTGAAACTTGAGAACAAAATTTCTGATTGCAATTATTGGATCAATTGCAGCAAGTTCACAAGTTTTAGTTCCACTATGCAAATTATAGTAGAACTTTAAAGTCGTTGCATTATTATTATCAGACTTATCTGCTATTTCTGATAAGTTATGCCCTGAGTTTATGAATTCTGCAACCCACTTTATTCTTTCCGGTAAGACCGATATTCTTTGGTCCGATGTAAAGAGGTATTTAGGCATACTTTTCTGGTTTATATTTTTTCAAAAGTTCAACAACAGATTCAGCTAATGCTTTTGCCAATTGAGGAGGTACTGCATTTCCAATCATTTCATATACATTGCCTCTTGCTCCAAGGAATTCGAAATCTTTATCAAAACTTTGTAATAATCCTGCTTCTCTAGGAGTTATGCTTCGGGCTTGTTTAGAATCATAGTGAATGAATCTATTGCCATCTTTGTAGAGGTGAGCAATGATTGTGGTGCTAGGTTGATCAGGATCCAAAACATGATAACGATGTATTGGAGATTTAGAGCCTACCTTTTGCTCGTAAAGCTCAGAAATCTTTTTACTGTCAAATTCCCTTTTTCCTGATTCAATATCTTCTGCAAGAATACGGAATGTATCCATATCTCTTGTATTGTTATAACGAGGCTCATGCCATGTCAGTTCACATTGTGGAGTTGAATGGGATATTCTTTTACTATGATGCTCATCATCCCAATAAGCTTCAAGCTTAGGCATGTTCCCTATGGCTTCACGTACGGTGATGACTTTCCCCTTGTGAGAAGGAAGTATGTTGACATAGAAGTCATTTAACATGGCTTGAATGTCAATACCTTCAAAAGCCACTTTATTAATACCTACCATTATTACACGCTTGCGATTTTGGGGAACATTGTACTCGGCTGCGTTCACTATAGCACTTGAAAGATTGGAAATGATTTCATAACCTTTCTTGGCAAATTCTTTAGGTATAATTTCTGAAACTTTTTTCCCATGAGGAGCTGCACTCAGTATTCCTGGCACATTCTCAAAGATAAACAAGTCAGGACGATACCTGTCAACGATAGAAAGATAATGCTCAAACAGGAAGTTGCGATAATCATCTTCCATACCATGCTCGTCCCTAACTCTGCCGGCAATAGAATAAGCTTGACAAGGAGGACCACCAATAATAATGTCAATTCCTGAAGATTTATTTACAAAATAATCTAAACCTTTACTGCTTCCAAAATCAGGATCATCTGTCCAGCCTCCAAAAAGCTCTTCTTCTCTTTGGATGTCAAAATGGAGTACACTTTCGTTAGCATCAGCTTTTTCCCACTTTGTTTTTAGACGATTGCGAAGGGTGCGGACTTGTGGCTCTTTCCATTCTACAGCTGCTATATCATTAAAGCAGCCTGTTTGCATAAAGCCGTCAGTGAGACCGCCACACCCAGCAAAGAGGTCTAGCATTTTGATTTTGTGATTTATTTTAGGTTTACTTGTCATTATTTCTTAGCCATTTTAGAATCTCGGTAGCAACAGCCTTTCCTAACATAGGAGGTACTGCATTACCGACTTGTCTATATTGCTGTGTTTTGTTACCGTAGAATATGAATTTGTCATCAAAAGATTGAAGTCTCGCACTTTCTCTGACAGTAGGAATTCTATTCCATTTGTAATGAAAATGAGAGCGATGCCCAGTGTTAATTGTAGGCGAAGGCTTTTGACTATGGTAGCGTGTTAAAGCTTCGTGATATTTGTAAATGCCATCGTATTCTGGAGGTAACGACTTGTAGTTCTTTCCTTCCGGAACCATTGCAATGAATTTCTTTGTCTTTGGGTCATGAATGGTTCCTTCGTGATTGTGAATCGCATCCGAATCTTTTCGCATCATTTCTTGGTATGGTGATTGAGGTTCACAAGGGTATTCCTGTATTTTATCACCAACGATATCAATCAATGGCGGAAGGTCCCCGATAGCTTGCTGACAAGTAACATAGTTTTCTGGTTTACATGTTGGCTTAGGATATTCAAATTCTGTCTCTGATTCCAAAAGTCCAACGAAAACAACACGTTTTCTTATCTGTGGTATGCCATAATCAGGAGCATAGAGAATTTTCGGCTCGCCCATCTTGTAACCGAGTTTTGTGAAATCGTCAATAATCTTTTCCTTCACAAGACCTCCATGCAATTGAATCATTCCCGGAACATTCTCTAATACAACAGCTCTTGGGCGAAGTATACGAGCGGTTTTAACCATTGCACGGTATAAGACATTTCTTGAATCGTCCACTTGACGAGGACCTGCCAAAGAGAAACCTTGACAAGGAGGACCTCCTACAAGAACATCAAGAGCATAGTTGTTTTCGTCGAAGAATTCTTTTATCTTGTCTACATTGTCTAAATCAAATAGATCTAATTTCTTTGCAACAGCTCCTTCGTGATTGGCAGCAAATGTTTTTAGTGCCATATCGTCAAAGTCAACACCGAGTTTAACAGAAAAACCAGCGTCTATAAATCCTCTTGACAAGCCTCCTGCTCCACAGAATAAATCTAAAACATTGTATTTTTTCTTTGCCACGCTATATAAAAATAGAGCGTAGAGGCTAAAGCAAAAAGCTGCTTAGGTTCTGGGAAACCCTCGTGAGCAAATGCAATAGACCTCCACGCTGTGATTAATAGTTTTTTTCACAACGGGGACGTCGATGCATCAGCTTCTCACGAGTTTGATTTCCCAGATCTAAGCAGCGAAGAATGATGTCTTACTCTCAGTCGAGCTTGCAGTTTATAGGAACTGCGGCCTTATCTTATCTTGTAGATTCTTGTTTTACGAAGTTCCTTGCTATCAGACGCAAAGTCCACTCCCCAACAGTAGTTGCTGGAGCGTTCCGATGCCTTGCTCCATGTCTGGAGAGGAACTCTTCTGGTTTCTATGCTGTATAGCATATCGTTTTTTTGTGTCTGCCGATACCCAGAAGCAAACGTTTTGTTTTGGTGATGTGGTAATAGGGATAAAAAAACGTAGGTATCTTATTTCTGCTCGCTATGTGAATCGAGGCTTTCCACGGCCTTACTTGCTTAACGAACAGAAGATACCTACGATAGGATATAATATACCCAAAAGGTGTGCACTGAGGGCAAAGTTAGCCCTCGGCACACACTGCTGGGAATTAAATCCAAGCGCAGCATCTACTTCTGCTTTGTCTTCGGCAAGTAATCTGATAGTGGAAATTTCGATTCACCAAAAACAAGCGTCCATAAACGCTTTTTCTTTAATCTGTATTTCCTTGCCCGCCGGCAAGAGGCAACGGATGAGCGCTGCCCTTAGTTATTTTTATTTATCATCATAATGCTCCTCGGCTTGCACAATCAAAACCATGATTTGATCATCATATATATCGTAGATGATACGATCGTGAGCAGTTATATGACGAGAGTATGTAATGTCCTTTCCACCTACCAAGGCTTCTGGATGACCGATTCCTTCTCTTGGATGTTGCATAATATCCATGAGAATCTTGGTTGCCTTTTTGAACAAAGCAGGATTAGACCTTTTCCATTTCTTCAAAGTCTTGTCAGCCTGCTTGGAATATTCTACGGAGTATATCATAGACTGTCAAAATATTTTTGCATTTCCTCTGGTGTCTGACAGCTTATGGTATCCCCTTTGCTATATTCCTGGCGAGCTTTCCTGATTTGTTTTGCAATAGCAGGTGTAATCATGTTCTTTGCAGAAGCAGCGTCTTCTGCCAACCGAATAGAAAGGGCTTCCTTTACTTTCTTCGGCTGAGCTTGAATGACTGCCCAAAGAGCATCTATAATATTGATTGTAGTGGGTTTCAGTGAGATTGTTTCCATAATATATTGAAAATTTAAAAGTCGTCCATAAACGCTTTTTCTTTAATATGTATTTCCTTGCCCGCCGGCAAGAGGTCACATTATGCGGCCTTTCGGTAATGCTCAATCAGTTTAAAGCCATAATGAGTGTTGGACTTTATCTTTATATATAACGGACGAACCGTCGTTTTATTATATTACAATTTTACCATTAGTATTTTACTAGTCATTGGCCGAAAGTAACTTCTCCAGTTCTTCCTTTGGAGGTAGGAGTTTCTTCAACCTGTCATCCATATCTGCTGATGTCTTATAGCTAGCGACTCCCATTGGTCGGTCATAATCTTGAATAACGTATTCAACAAACTTCTTGTTGGCACTCTTGCAGAGAATTATGCCTATGCCAATTCGTTCGTTGCAACGAACGAATTACCATCAATCATCCGCCATTCCTCATAAAACGAGCGCATCTTCTTAAGGCTTGCTTCGGAAAACCCTCTTAGCCCTGGCAATTCGCGCCTCAACATCTCGCTTATGCTTTTGATGGCACCTTGTCCCCAGAACCCTTTTCTGGAATTCAAGGACACGTATCTGCCTATGCCATAATACAGAGCCAATTGTTCCTGATTGATGGCTTTTACGGCTCTCATTTGGCTTTGTAGTATAGCTGACTTAATGACTTGAACAGCCGTTTTTATGTCTTGTGAGGTTGTATTTATTCTTTGCATACGCACATAGAGTCAGACACAGACACTTAACTCATTCTTCCGACTTGTCTTTAACAGTTAATTCTGAAAGTGGTAGTTTCGAATCTCCAAAAACAAGCGTCCATAAACGCTTTTATTATTTCCAAATGTCTGCTCAATCAGTTTTGCGCCATGATGAGCATCGGGCTAGGCCTCTTCCTCCGCCCTCCCCCAAAGGGAGGGAACTATTGAGGGGACCTCAATATATATAACGGACGAAGTGCCGTTTTATTGTATTAAATTGGGTAGTATTGCCCAACTCCAATCTGGAGTTTGTTCAATCTATTCAAGGATTACCTCCCAGAAGCCGGACTTATCGGAACCCACTCTGCGGATGAGTTTATCGCGCATTACCTCAAGGTTGTTCTTTACCGCAGTACTACTGATGCCTATGGTCTGAGCCATTTCTATTGTAGTTATTGTCGGGTTTTCAAGAATCATTCTGAGAATCTCAAGACGATTTACAGTCAAGTTTACAGTCAACCTTTCTGCTCTTACAGTCAACTTTTTGAGTTTTACAACCAACTTTTCGTCGTTATTACCAACCTTTACAGTCAACTTTTTGCCATTTACAACCAACTTTACAGTCAAGTCTTCCTTATTTACAACCAACTTTTGGTCATTTATTACCAACCCGGAGTTATTTACAGCCAACCCATCTGCGGCTTTTTCTGTTCTCCATACGACAGCCCTGAATTGTCCACCAACACATTCAAAGTCAATCTTTACATTTTCTTTCAATGCGCGACGGATGCCACTGCCAAGACCTCTGTATATCATCGTCTTTGCACAGAAATCTGCCAACAGGGGATTGCGTTGTTTGGATATGCCCATCAGCATCTCGTCTATGGTTAGACCTCCGTACAGTCCTCCTGGGTTTATGATTTCTACTCGATTGTCAAAAACGAGGATTCTAATGTATGCTGGTACCAGAAGGTCTATATGCACAAGGGCGTTTTGCAATAGTTCCTCTAATACAACCTCTGGTATCTCCAGTATGCCTGGACGGTTGAAGTTCTGTCCATTCTGAAGGTGGTGTAGGTTTGCTTTGAGAAATGACATTCCATCACGAAACATCTGTGGTATTGTGCCTGTAATGTCGCGACTGTCTCTGTATTCGCTACCGCTTATCTCATTGCCAACGAAGCTCACTGCTTTTATCACGAATGTATGTTCGTATTGCTGAGGCTTCTGGCCAAAGAACAGAAGTCCTGCACGAGTAACGTTTTCATTGTCACCAAGTATGCTTAGGCTTTGCAGGATACTTGCAACAGGTTTGCCGAAACTTTCTTTTGTCTGACCATACTGACGCTCAAAGAAGTCATTGATATATGCCATTTCAAGGTCTTTGATGCCTGTGTTCGGAATTGTTTCATTGTCTGCTTTGTAAGCACCTACTCCTTGGAACAGTGACAAGATCTCTGCATTGTCTGTAATTCTTCGTTTATCCTGTCCTTGCTTCACCCATATAGAGCCATCATTGGTTTTATATGGTTTTCCCTTACCCTCTTTAATCTGACAAACGAGGAAGCGCTTTTCTTCAACTTTTACGACTTCCGTCTCGATGTAGATGGCTGGCTTTACCTGCTCGTTAGCAGTATTACCAAGTTCCAAACCTGTGTCTTGCAGTTGCTTAAAGGTAAGACCAAGCATCTCACCTGTCTTGTCTTGTACACCAAAAAGGATGACTCCGCCATGCGTATTGGCGAAAGCCACCATCTCCTGTGCTATCTTGGTCTGAGTGGTGAAACACTCCTTGTATTGTACTGTAGTTGTCTCACCGCATTTGCAGAGTTCAACAAATTCGTCGCTTGTCATTGTTTTGCTATTTTATACCGAAAGACTCTTTTGTAGAATGTGATTTTCTTTGCATACGCACGCATATTGGGTATCGCATAGCAGCATCTACTTCCGACTTGTCTTTAACTGTTAATTCTGAAAGTGGTAGTTTCGAATCGTCAAAAACAAGCGTCCATAAACGCTTTTTTATTTCCAAATGTCTGCTCAAACAGTTTTACGCAATGATGAGCATCGGGCTTTTATATATAAAGGATGTAACTCCGTACATGTTACATCACGCAACAAGAATCACTCCACAGAGGATACTATTGCTTATTCTAATCCAACTCCTGGTCCGGCTCGTAGCCTCCCATCTCGCGAATGGCATTCTTGAGCATAGCGTGCTGCTGATAGAGGTGGTTGACAGCCTCCTCGCCCTTCGTGTAGTCGTGCATAGGCGACTTCAGGAAGAATGAGAGGAACTTCTGATTGCCATAGCGACCGTCACGCGCAGCAAGGTCTGAGAGGAGGCAGAGGTCAAGACAGACTGGCGCTGCAAGGATTGAGTCGCGACAGAGGAAGTTTATCTTTATCTGCATAGGATAACCCATCCAACCAACGATGTCGATGTTATCCCAGCTCTCCTTGTTGTCATTGCGAGGAGGATAATAGTTTATGCGAACCTTGTGGTAATAGTCTGTGTAGAGATCCGGCTGGTCTTCTGCCTTGAGAATTGTTTCGAGAGTGGAAAGCTTTGAGACTTCCTTTGTGCGGAAATTGGCTGGTTCGTCGAGTACGAGTCCATCACGATTGCCAAGAATATTCGTTGAGAACCAACCGTCAAGACCAAGGCAACGAGTGCCGATGATAGGTGCAAAGCCAGACTTGACGAGTGTCTGACCTGTCTTGAAGTCCTTTCCGCAGATAGGCATCTTGGTCTTCTCAGCGAGTTCCCACATGGCAGGAATATCGACTGTTGTGTTTGGAGCGCCCATGATGAAAGGAGCTCCCTCCATGAGTGCCGCATAGGCATAGCACATGGATGGCGCAATATGCTCGCGGTCGTCAGCCTTCATTGCAGTTTCGAGAGCGTCAAGAGTGTAGTGGGTATTCTCGTCAACAGGTACATAAATCTCTGTCGATGCAGCCCAAAGCACAACGATGCGGGCGCAGCCATTGTCTGCCTTGAACTTGCGGATGTCCTCGCGTAGCTGCTCAACCATATCCCAACGATCCTTGCAGTTCTTCACATTGTCGCCGTCGAGACGCTTTGCAAAGTTCTTGTCGAAAGCTGCTGGCATAGGCTTGATGGCCTCAAGTTCCTCGCGTACAGGGAGTATGTCCCTCTCCTTGAGCACCTCGGCATACATGGCTGCCTGGAAAGCATTCTGAGGATAAACATCCCAACTACCGAAAACAATATCGCAGAGTTCTGCTATAGGGGCTATTTCACGATAGCTTAGATACTTCTTCTCATCGCCTTTTCCCACGCGAACCTTGTCGTACTGCGTCATGGAACCTACAAGCTTCGTAAGTCCCTTGCGTGCCATAAGCACACCAGTCATGAAGGTTGTAGCAACTGCACCACAGCCAACAACCATTATTCCGAGTTTTCCCTCTGCAGGTTTAGGAGCCATTATCATTTACAGATTTACAGATTTACGTATTTACAATTTACAGATTAGTTTAATTTTTATTGCTTACGCAAGAAATCTTAGCTTCGCAGAAATCTTAAGGCTAACGCCAGAAGGTTTAGCTCGACGGCCGAAGGGAAAGTCAAATATTTCCTCCTAAGATTTCCACAGTCAGATTTCTAGCCGATAGGCTATAATCATTTTCAATTATCAGTTTTCAATTATCAATTTGTTCTAGCCACGCTGGTCTAGTCCCCAAAGCATCTTGTCGCGAAGGACATTGAAGTACTTGCGTGAATGGCGCTTAACGATCATGGTCTTGTAGGCAGCCTTCTTTATAGTGAGACGAACCTCATCGTTGAGCGACTCTGAGCGCCCGTCAACAGCCACAAGATAATTGTGCGAGCGACTTTCTACGGAGAGTTCCACTACGGAGGTGTCGTTGATGACTATCGGCCTGGTATTCAACGAGTGAGGTGCCACAGGAGTAAGGCACAGCACATTTGTGGTAGGCACGATAATCGGTCCGCCGTTGGAGAGAGAATATGCCGTAGAACCGGTTGGCGTAGAGATAACCAATCCGTCTGCCTGATAGGTCATGAGATACTCGCCATCGATATAGCAACGGATGGAAATCATGGAAGCGGTATCGCGTTTCAGCACTGCAATATCATTGAGCGCGTAAGGTGAAGAGAGTGGCGAAGGCGTTGAAACCTTTATCACGGCATGCTCTTCCACGGCATATTTTCCGTTGTAGAGGTCGTCAATGACGGACTCCATCTCTGCCGGTGACACATCTGCGAGGAAACCAAGACGGCCGAAATTAACACCGACGATAGGCGTCTGATTGGCTCCGACCATCTCTGCAACACGAAGCAGCGTACCGTCGCCACCAAGTGAGAAGGCAAAGTCGGCATCGAAGTCGTTGCCTGTGAAAGTGCGATTGACAGTTATATCCAGCTTTTGGCCTTCTGTAAGAAACTTATAAAAGTCTTCCTCCATGACGACCTCCGCATTATGCTGCTGCAGACACGCCAGGAGTTTCTGAATGCTTACCGACTTCTTAGCCTGATGAACATTACCGAATATTGCGAAACGCTTCTTCAACCCCCCATCCCCCGAAGGGGGTGTTTTTATATGTTTTTGAGGACTGGTAATCATATTGGTTATTTACTGATTTAGAATTTACATCTCCCCCCAAAAAAGAACTATTAAAAGTTCCCCCTTGGGGGGCTAGGGGGTCATTACATAATTCCGAACGCACGAAGGATATCAGCGAAGTTTGCCCATATCATCAAGGCAAAGACAAGACCGAAACCTATATATTCAGCCCAAATAAGGAACTTCTCTGAAGGCTCCTTGCCTGTAACCATCTCATAGATGAGGAAGAGTACATGACCACCGTCGAGAGCTGGAATTGGAAGGATGTTCATGAAGGCAAGCACGATGCTAAGGAATGCCGTCATCATCCAGAAACGATACCAGTCCCAAACATCTGGGAAGAGATTGCCAAGAGTACCAAAACCGCCAATAGACTTTGCACCGTCAGCAGAGGCAAGATACTGCATATCAGAGATATAGCCACCGAGTGTGTTCAGTCCGTAGCTTATGCCGGCAGGGAAACTTTCAAGGAAAGTATATTCAACGGATGTCGGCTCATAGAGTGCCTGATATGGCTTGTAGGTAACTCCCATCTTCATGTCGGAAGTGAGAACCATGTTGAGCGTATCAAGAGCCTCCCCCGCCCCATCCACAGAGAGGGATGATGCTGCGTGCTGGACAACCATTGTTACTGTGCGAGCCTTGAGACTATCAGCAGAAGTAACGGCTGTCTCAAGGATGTCAGCACGAATGCCAAGTGCGTTCAAAACATCGTTGAAAGTATTAGTTTCCTTGCCATCAACAGCAAGGATCTTATCGCCAGCAAGCATTCCTGCCTTTGCTGCAGGACAATCAGCAGGCACACTGTCAACGACATTCGGAAGGACTGGTTCCATGTATTTTGGAGTTTCCTTCAGCATGGTAAGGAGCGAAGTCTCTGGCTTACTGACTGTTATTTCCTTGCCATTGCGGAGAACAGTTACCGAAGTGGCTGGAGCTACAGCACGATAGACATCAACATCAAAACGCTCGAAGGTCTCGCCGTCAGCACCGATAATGATATCGCCATTCTTGAAGCCGTGCTTCTTAGCCTCTTCATTGAACTGCATTCCCTGCTTCATATCCTTGGCAGCAATATATTTGTCGCCCCAAGAGTACATCACCATGGAATAGATGAAGAGTGCCGTGATGAAGTTTACAAGCACACCGCCAATCATAACGAAGAGTCGCTGCCACGCTGGCTTTGCGCGGAACTCCCAGTCTTGTGCCGGCTGCTTAAGTTGCTCAGTATCAAACGATTCATCGACCATGCCAGCAATCTTGCAGTAGCCACCAAGTGGAATCCAACCAACACCAAACTCGGTATCGGAATTCTTTGGTTTGAACTTGAAGAGAGAAAATTTCCAGTCAAAAAAGAGATAGAACTTCTCCACTCGGATGCCAAAAACACGAGCGAAGAAGAAATGTCCGCCCTCATGAAGAACAACGAGGAGCGAAATCGAAATAATAAGCTGTATTGCTTTTATTAATATTACTGCCATTGAGATTTACTAATTTACTAATTTACGGATTTCTTGCGCTCCGTAGGTGCTCAGGCGAGCAAGCTCGGAGTCCAATTTACAGATTTTCGATGGTTCGAATTATTGATGATTCGATTGTTCGGGTTTTCAATTTTCAATTATCAATTATCAATTTTCAATTAAAGTAAGCTCGCTGCTATCTGACGTGCTTCTTTGTCTGAATTAAAGTATTGTTCAAGTGTTGGTTTTTGAATGAATGTGGCTGTCTGCATAGTTTTCTCGATAATCTCTGCTATCTTTGGGAATGAGCAGCGGTCTTCGAGGAATGCACGATTGACGATTTCGTTTGCGGCATTCATTACGCAGCAGGCATTTCCACCCAGCTTTATTGCCTCAAAAGCGAGGGCAAGACAGCGGAACTTCTCCAAATCAGGCTCGAAGAACTCTAGTGTCTGCTTAAACGGATCGAGTCGTTCGCCATTGAGGTAAATGCGGTCAGGATAGGTGAAGGCATACTGGATAGGCATTCGCATATCTGGCACACCAAGCTGCGCCTTAATGGAACCGTCAACAAACTGCACTGCACTGTGAACGATAGACTGCGGATGAACAAGAACCTGGATGCGATCTGCTGGTATGCCGAAGAGCCATTTTGCCTCGATTACCTCAAAGCCTTTGTTCATCATCGTAGCAGAATCGATGGTAATCTTCGCTCCCATGTCCCAAGTAGGATGGCGGAGTGCATCTGCCTTCGTAACATTCTGAATCTCAGCCATTGACATCTTGCGGAATGGACCGCCGGAAGCAGTGAGCAGGATCTTCTCTACGCCGTTATCGCCTTCTCCTGCAAGCGACTGGAAGATGGCAGAATGCTCGCTATCAACAGGGATGATTGGAGTATGATATTCGTTTGCCAACTGGCAGATAAGTTCACCTGCTACGACGAGCGTTTCCTTGTTGGCAAGTGCAATCTTCTTATGCGCCTTGATGGCATGAATAGTTGGCGAGAGTCCTGCAAAGCCTACCATTGCAGTAAGCACAATGTCTATCGGCGATGCTTCTACAACATCGTCAAGTGCCTTTGCACCGGCATAGACCTTGATGTCTGGACAGTCCGCAAGGAGTTCTTTCAGTCGGTCGTAGTGTGCCTCATTGGCAATGACTACGGCGTCTGGATTGTATTTATGTGCTTGCTCGGCAAGGAGTTCCACTTGATTGTTTGCAGTGAGGCAGTAAACCTCAAAGAGGTCGGGATGTTGCGAGATGACATCCAGCGCCTGAGTGCCTATGGAACCGGTAGAACCGAGTATGGCGATTTGCTTTTTCATTCGAATTATAAGAGTCCTTCTGGAAGGTTCATTTTTATTATTCTGTTATCGTGGTCGATATCTTCAATCCATTCGTCAGCGACTGGAATGAGAAGTTCACCTATCTCAAAGAGGTAATTCTCGGTTGAAGTATCGACATTGTCTATGGCACCAAGATTCTTCTCGCCTGCGAGAATAGAATATCCGACAAGCATATCCCAAGAATAATGGTTGTTCTCTTCGGCTGCCTGGCGTGGAAAATAGACTTCGCAGTTGGTTATTGCCTGTGCCTGTTCCTTGGAGTTTACATCTTCGAACTTCACGAGAGCCGTCTCTTCCGTACGGAAACGATACTCCTCAAAGAAGAATGGCACAAGGAGTCCGTCGATGTTCAGCATGAGATGGTCTGCCTCCATCTGGTCGAAGACATCATCGGAGAACATGAACACAACCTCACCGTTTATGCCATGAGGCTTGCCTATCTTACCTATTTTATAGAAATCGGCTAACATTTACAGATTTAGATTTTATTATCTACATAGCTATTAAAAGTTCCCCCTTGTGCTGCGCATCCTTTCGGACTCGCTATCGCTCGCGACTGGCCTTCGGCAAGTTCGGGGGCTAGGGGGCTTTTAGTGGGGCTTTAATCCGTTACGCGAGTGATTCTTGCTCCGAGAGCGTTCAATCTGCCTTCGATATTCTCATAGCCACGGTCTATCTGCGCAATGTTTGCAATGGTTGATGTACCTTCTGCACTAAGAGCAGCAATGAGCAGAGCAATACCGGCACGAATATCTGGCGATGTCATACGCTGTGCACGAAGTCGCTTCTGATGGTCATGACCGACAACGACGGCACGATGAGGATCGCAAAGGATAATCTGCGCGCCCATGTCGATGAGCTTATCCACGAAGAACAGGCGACTTTCGAACATCTTCTGATGGAAGAGAACGGAACCGCGAGCCTGAGTGGCAACGACGAGGAGTACGGAGATGAGGTCTGGAGTGAGTCCCGGCCAAGGGGCATCAGCAATCGTCATGATGGTGCCATCAATAAACGACTCGACGAGATAATAGTGCTGCTCAGGAACGAAGAGGTCATCTTCAACTTCCTCAATACGAACGCCCAATCTGCGGAACGAATCAACGATGATGCCAAGATTCTCCACAGAGCAGCCTTCAATCTTTATTCCCTTGCCTACCATTGCCGCCATACCGATGAACGAGCCGACCTCAATCATATCAGGCAGAACGGTGTGCTCTGTGCCATGAAGTTTCTCAACACCTTCTATCGTGATAAGGTTTGACGCAATGCCGGAGATCTTTGCTCCCATGGCATTGAGCATACGGCAAAGCTGCTGGATATATGGCTCACAGGCAGCGTTATAGATAGTAGTCTTCCCCTCTGCAAGCACAGCTGCCATGATGACATTTCCGGTACCTGTTACCGAAGCCTCATCAAGAAGCATGTAGGTTCCCTTCAGACGACCGTTCTCTGTAGAATGAATTTCGAAGGTGTCATTCTCGTCATTATGTGAGAACGAAGCACCGAGATTCTTAAAGCCGAGGAAATGGGTATCCAAACGACGACGACCAATCTTGTCGCCACCTGGCTTTGCCACGACTGCCTTGCCGAAACGGGTAAGCAGAGGTCCAATCATAAGAACACTACCACGGAGAGCGGAACACTTCTTGACAAACTCTGGGCTGGAGAGATAGTCTATATTAATATTCTTTGCACAGAAGCGATACTTGTTTGGCTCGAGCTTCTCTGCCTCAACACCCATGTCACGAAGAAGATTAATAAGGTTATTGATGTCCAAGATATTTGGGACATTGTTTACAATAACTGGTTCCTCCGTAAGTAATGTAGCACAGATAATCTGCAGAGCCTCATTCTTTGCGCCCTGTGGTCTGATAGTACCTTGCAGCGGATGACCGCCTTCAATTATAAATGATTGCATTTCTTAAGACTTACTTCTTTTTTTTCTTCTTTTTCTTTGTTGACTGCTTCTCCATCTGGATTACAGTCTTATCAAAACGGAAGGTTACTGGATTCAGCTTTACTTTTCCGTCTGTAAACTTCTCAATATCATGGAACACGCTTTCCTCACGAGCGTTGGAATGACCATATTCAAGGAGCATTCTGCGCATCTGGTTTGCAGTGCTTCTGGCAAGTTCGTCCAATTCATTGCCAGGCTCCATTGTTGCCATTATCTCGCAAGTGTCATAAATCAGTTTGCCATAGTGCCTTACCGGAACCTTTGATTTTGGATATGGCAATGGCTTTGGCTTCGTCTGAATGGCGCGAGCTTCCTCAACATCGTAAGGATAGTCAATGTCAAGCTTGAAGTCGCTCATCAATGCCAAATGGTTCCAAAGCTTATGATGAAAGTCTGGACTGTTCTTGTCGTCATTGGACTTTATAGCCATTGTCCGTATTATCTTTTCTGCCGCAGCCTGGCGTGCCCCACGATCTTCCAGCGAGAGCGCATGCTGCACCATCTCCTGGACAACTCGACCGTATTCTGGCATTTCCAGATGCGAGCGTTGTGTATTATAGTCTAACCCTGTTAGCATATTATCATTTGACGATTTGTCGATTTAATGATTTCTTCATTCTTAATTACGCATTTTCTTTGGCTTTCCTGCCACGAAGTCCTTCAAATAGAACGGCACGAAATAAGCCACATCCTCAGTCAGATTCTTCCTGAGTCTCATTTCAGCAAGCGGTGCCATATACCTTGCCATAGGTTCGATATTGTCAAGGAATATTGCATTTGGATGATTGATTACATCCTTGCACTTCGCACTTCCGCCACCAAAGAAGCAAACTGGTCCTTTATCGAGGAACTCCTTATAGGTCTCAGCATCAACAATATCGGGCTGTGTCTGACGGACAACTTTCAGTGAACGATCATAGATTTCGGCATATACCTCCATTCTGCGCGCATCTATCATTGAGCAGAAAAGGGCATCTTCAGGAATTTCCTCATGATAAAGCAACGGTGCCACTGCTTGAAGTTGCAGAGTAGGAACACTTATAAGCGGAATATCACTGCCGTAGGCTATGCCTTTAGCCATAGACACACCGATGCGAAGTCCCGTATATGAACCAGGACCGCTACTTACAGCCACACAATCGGGCTTGAGGTCGCGCTGTTCCATATATGTGAAGGCATCATCAACGAATGTTCCGAGGTGCTCAGCATGATTCGGACCGCTGCGATCTACCTTCTCCAATACACACTCCCCATCGCGAGTAACGGCGACAGAGCAGATGTTTGTACTGGTTTCAATACTTAGTATTAATGACATTAAAAAAATAAAATTGCAATTTATGCGTGCAAAGTTACGATTTTTATTTATAAATAAACTTTACAAACAAAAAAATTCTTGCAAGAAACGAGCATTCTTGCAAGAATTATGTTTTTTTAAGAAAATATTTCGTAAAATATATCGTAATTACTGCGTAATTATCAAGTAAAGTTACGCTTATTTCTTATACTTCTCAATATGCTGCTGAATGAGTTCTGCATCGTCGAAGTAGTTAATCTTCATCGCAGCACGAACCTCATCCATAGTCTGCATTGCAACCTTGCGTGCTTCTTTAGATCCCTTCTTAAGGATATCATAAACGGCAGGAATGTTCTGCTCAAGCTCATGACGACGCTGGCGGATTGGTTCAAGACGCTTGTTGAGAACCTTGATGAGGAACTTCTTGCACTTCATGTCGCCAAGACCACCTCGAGTGTAGTGGTCCTTCACTTCCTGAAGATTCTTGTATTCTGGCCAGAACTCCTCAAAATCAGAGTCTTCGCAGAATGCATCAAGATAAGTGAACACGCAGTTGCCTTCCACATGACCTGGATCGTCAATATTTATGTGAGTAGGGTCTGTGTACATTGACTTGACCTTCTTCTCCATCTCCTTTGGATCGTCAGAAAGGTAGATGCAGTTGCCAAGACTCTTTGACATCTTCGCCTTACCATCTGTACCAGGAAGACGCTTGCAACTGTCGTTCTCAGGAAGCATAATCTGTGGCTCTACGAGGACTTCGCCGTAAGTGTTGTTGAAGCGGTTTACGAGTTCGTTTGTCTGCTCAAGCATTGGACGCTGATCTTCACCAACTGGCACCACATTTGCCTTGAACAAAGTGATGTCAGCAGCCTGAGAGATTGGATAGCAGAAGAAACCTACTGGAATAGAAGCCTCAAAGTTACGCATCGCAATCTCGGTCTTCACAGTCGGGTTACGCTGCAAACGGCTCACAGTCACGAGGTTAGAGAGATACTGAGTAAGCTCTGCAAGCTCCGGAATCTGGCTCTGAATGAAGATTGTAACTTTCTCCGGATCAAGACCACAAGAAAGGTAGTCAAGAGCAACTTCTATGATATTCTGTCGAATCTTCTCTGGATTGTCTGCATTATCTGTAAGTGCCTGCACATCAGCAATAAACACAAACATTCTGTCGTAGTTGCCTTCGTTCTGAAGTTCTACGCGGCGACGGAGAGAACCGACATAATGACCAAGGTGGAGTTTGCCGGTAGGACGGTCGCCTGTAAGTATTATTTTAGACATAGTTTCATTTGTTGATTTGACGATTTGCAGATTTGACGATTTAATCAGAAAATCACCCAATCATCCAATCGTCTAATGTTTATGCGTCGATGTTAGCGTAAGTTGCGTTTGCTTCAATGAATGCGCGGCGTGGCTCTACATCATCGCCCATGAGCATTGAGAAGATTTCGTCGGCAGCTGCTGCATCTTCAATAGTTACCTGCTTGAGCACACGGCTTGCAGGGTCCATCGTAGTCTCCCAAAGCTGCTCAGCATTCATTTCACCAAGACCTTTGTAGCGCTGAGTGTGAAGAGCCTTATCGTCTTCGCCAGTTGCATACTTCTGGATGAATTCAAGACGAGCCTGCTCTGTATAGCAATATTCCTTGACCTTATTCTTCCAAGAACAGAGGTAGAGAGGTGGTGTTGCTATGTAAAGGTGACCTTCACGAATAAGCTCCGGCATATAACGGAAGAAGAGTGTCATGATGAGCGTTGCGATATGAGAACCATCGACATCGGCATCGGTCATGATGATGATCTTGTCGTAACGGAGTTTCTCAATGTTTGCTGCCTGTCCGTCTTCCTCGTCAACGCCGAAACGAACGCCGATACTTTGGATGATGTTCATAACAGACTCTGATTCGAACACCTTATGACGCATTACCTTCTCCACATTAAGAATCTTACCACGGAGAGGAAGGATAGCCTGAGTGTAGCGGTCGCGGCCCTGCTTTGCAGAACCACCCGCAGAATCACCCTCGACGATGAAGATCTCGCAGTTCTTTGGGTCCTTGTTTGAGCAGTCAGCAAGTTTGCCTGGCAGACCAACGCTTGTAAACGCACTCTGACGCTGAACACTCTTGCGAGCACGTTCTGCAGCCTGACGTGCAGCTGCAGCAAGAATAAACTTGTCGCAGATAGCTTCAGCCTGTGTAGGATGCTCTTCAAGATAATATGCAAGTGACTCTGCTACAGCCTGATAGACTGCTGGACGGACCTCTGAGTTTCCGAGCTTTGTCTTTGTCTGACCTTCAAACTGAGGCTCAGCAACCTTGATTGAGATGATGGCAGTAAGACCTTCGCGGAAGTCATCTATCTTGATTTCCACCTTAGCCTTTTCCATCTTCTTGGCAATCTTCTGATTGTTCTCAGCATACTTCTTCAAAGTATTGCAAAGAGCATTACGGAAACCTACGAGGTGAGTACCACCTTCGTAAGTATTGATATTGTTTACGTAAGAGTGAATATGCTCTGAATAATCGCGATTGTAAGTGAAAGCCACGTCAACAGGAATACCCTGACTCTCTGTCTTTATGCAGATAGTCTCAAAATCCTCTGTAAGTTTCTGACGATGCTTGTCAACATAAGCCACAAACTCCTTGAGGCCATCCTTTGCATGGAAAGTCTGCTCGCGTGTCTTACCTTCCTCGTCAGGACGCATATCCTTGAGGTTGATGGTAATACCTGCATTAAGGAAAGCGAGCTCACGCATACGGTTTGCTACGATGTCCCACTTGTATGTTGTTGTAGTGAAGATCTCTGGATCTGGCCAGAACTGCTGACGAGTACCGCGCTTATCGGTCTTACCAACAACTTCAACAGCATAGAGCGGCTTGCCCTTCTCATATTCCTGCTGATAAATGCGACCGTCACGGAACACCTGCGACTTCATATGGTATGAAAGAGCGTTTACACAACTAACGCCCACACCATGAAGACCTCCGGAAACCTTATAAGAGCCCTTGTCAAACTTACCACCGGCATGCAGCACAGTCATTACGACTTCAAGAGCCGACTTATGGAGCTTTGGATGTTCATCTACTGGAATACCACGTCCGTTATCCTCAACAGTGATGGAATTGTCTTCATTGATTGTTACATCTATGCTGGTACAATAACCCGCCATAGCCTCATCAATAGAGTTATCTACCGTCTCGTTTACGAGATGGTGAAGACCCTTCTCGGAAATGTCACCGATATACATGGCTGGACGTTTGCGCACAGCCTCAAGACCCTCGAGCACCTGAATGCTCGCGCCAGTATAGTTTTTTGCTTCTGGATTTTGGTTTTCTGCCATTATATTGTCTTATTTTTTAATCTTTGATTAAAGAGTAAGGCGCAGAACATGCGCTAAAAACGTTGCAAATTTAGTAAATAAATCACAAAAAAAAGAAAAAAGGCAAAATTATTTCGAATAATCTTGCCTTATATATATTAATGTGTAGTCTTTCTTAAGCACATTGCCCGATTTGCGGCCGCAGAAGCATTTTTAGACCTTAAGGTACAAGTCAAGTTCCTTACGACCTTTTTCGGTCAAAATACCCCTCAAAAACAGTCCTATGAAGGTAAGGAAAATTTCCTGCAAAGACCACTTTTCATAAGCCTTTTCCTTCAGGAGATTATCTACTGCCGCACGATTCATTATTGATATCAAGTCAATATTCAACCCCGGCACGATCAGCCCCTCGTCTATCGCTCTACAGAAAAAGGCTTTTTTCATTTCCGCTTCCTGCTCATTTTTGCTATCTAGAAATTCACGAACTGACCGATATTTCATCACCTCAACGAAGAACTGCGCATTATACTTGCTGAATTCCTCAAGGGCATTCTTCAAGAAGAAGCAAAGTATCGCCATGACATTGTCAGAACCTTCCATGAAGGCAGCATATTTTTCTCTTTGAATATCAGCATTGAGTTTCACGCATTCCAAGAGCAAGTCTTCCTTGTCGTTAAATTTCTCATAAAGAGTTCGTTTGGAGATTTTCAATTCCTTCGACACATCCTCCATACGCACGCCTTTTATGCCGCGCATTTTAAACATTTCCAAGGCATGACGAACGATAGCGTCATGATTGTCACTCTTACTATTTTGCATAACAATATCAATTAAAAATCCTACCGTTTTCTCTCTATTGTCAAGCCGACATCAACCACTCCTGGCAAAGTTTCGATTGCCATCTGATGATAAATCTTAGCCACAATGGAGTCACCTCGCTCAACAACAAAGTTTCTCAATGCAGTTTCATGCAGTTTAAGCGCTACACCTTCGCCTGTGGCAGAACCGTCTTCTGCAGCTATGGAGCAAGTGACTCGCTCCAACTTATGAAGAACCACAAGACTGTCCCGATATACGGTTCGTTCCACCATCATAACAAGATCACGATACGGAAAAGCGCGCCGCGTCCTGACACCGCAGGTAAAGCCGTAGCATCCTCCTTCTCTCAGCGTATCAGTGTTGAACTCTATCGTATCAGAAAGAGCCCATCCACCAGAGTCAACCGGCTTATACATACTATATTTCACATCAAGTGAGCATCCGGTCACGCAGAGTGCAGCAAACAATATGCTTAGCAAGTATCTTGTCATTCAGACTGTTTTGGAGCCTTCTTCTCGTGATGTCTTCTATTGCGGTCATGAGATCTTCTGCCCTCTGTCTGCGGCTTATTCTCATTGGCAGGTTCATTGGCAGCATTGGTCTCTTGTGACTTTTCTACTGCAGGTTTCTTTTCATTTCCCGATTTCTTGTTGCCTTCTTGCTGATGCTTGCCTTTATTTTTCTTATTCTTCTTCGGCTTGTCAAAACGGGTAACATCACCTTCAAAGATATCAACAGGCTTCTTCTCCTCAACACGATCGCCGTCAGCAAGCAGACTTTCAGGTTTCTCTCCACGCTTGTTCATCTCTATAATGTCCAAAGCGCGAGCAGCGGTTATCTCCTGAAGGTTTGCAGCCATTCGCTTATCGGTGCTATAGACCACCTTTCCGGCAAGGATATCCTGCTTGAACAAATAGTAGTCAGAATCCAATGTCTGGAGAACTGCCTCTCTTGGTGGCATTTTCTTGCCTGCCTCCATATAGTTGTCAACCTCATAGTTAAGGCAGCATTTCAGCTTGGCACACATGCCGGCAAGTTTCTGAGGATTCATTGAAAGATCCTGGAAACGGGCAGAAACGGTGCTCACAGAAGAGAAGTTTTTCATCCATGTAGCACAGCAAAGTTCACGACCGCAAGGACCAGTACCTCCAATACGACCGGCTTCCTGACGAGCGCCAATCTGCTTCATCTCTATGCGGACATGGAAGGTATCAGCAAGAACCTTTATGAGCTGACGGAAATCCACACGCTCGTCAGCAATATAGTAGAAGATAGCCTTATTGCCGTCGCCCTGATACTCCACATCGCCGATTTTCATTTTCAAGTCCAAGTCTTTCGCAATCTGTCGGCTCTGTATCATGGTGCCATGCTCACGACTCTTTGCCTCCTCCCATCTGTCCAGGTCACCCTCTGTAGCATGACGATATATTCGCTTTATGTCATCTGGTGACTTGAAATGCACCTTTGCCACTTGAAGTTCCACGAGTTTGCCTGTCAGAGTAACAACACCGATGTCATGACCAGGAGATGCTTCTACGGCAACATAATCGCCTTTCTTCAGGTCAAGGTTGTTTATATTATGGTAATATCCCTTGCGAGTATTCTTGAACTGAACCTCTACGAGGTCAGTCAGCTGATTATTGCCAGGAACATCTGCAAGATAGTCAAAGGTATTGAGCTGATGATCTGAACGCCCTACTCCATATCGGCAGAGCGACAGTTCGCAACCTCCTCCCACTTTATATTTCAATTTCTGATCCATTTATTATCTTCTTATGAGTATTATGACTTTCAATGCGAGGTCATAAAACACAATTTTTCCGTTGGCATTTCGCATTATATCGCGTATAGCCGTATTATATATATTGTTGAATTCTATTATGTTGCGCTCGTTTATGAAGGCAGCGAACTTGCTAGCAAAAGCCTCTTCGTTCGGTGTCATATAACAAAGCGAAGATTCATGGAAGTTGAACATGAAGTTCTCTCGCGTCATCAGCAAGCAATATTCCAAGAAACGCTTCTGCTTCTCTCTGTTCCAGCCGCCCACGCCATCGCACCAATGCTTCATTTCCATAACATCCTTTGCATATGCCTGACGCATCAGCATCTTGAACACGTCATGGAATTCGTCACGTTCTCCACTGCCGCTTATGATATTCTGTGCCTGGAGCCAACTGCCGTTGGAAGCTCTTGCAACTCGTCTTGCAGCATCTTCATCAATGCTGCGCTTCTCCACTAACGCCTTGGCTATTTTCTCATCCTTTATAGGCTTAAAGTTTATGATTTGCGTTCTCGAGCGTATTGTTTCGAGTACAAGTTCCGGATGTTCAGAGGTTAGGATAAAGATGGTTTGTGCAGGTGGTTCTTCTATAATCTTCAGAAGTTTATTGGCGGCATCAATGTTCATTTTCTCCGCCTGCCAGATAATGCAAACCTTATATCCACCTTGGCTTGATTTCAAAGACAATTTTCTGATTATCGCATTGCTCTCGCCTACCGAGATTATAGCCTGCTTATTGTCGGAAGCATGTTTCTGCAGCCATGTCTCGCTGCTGAAATACGGACCGTCTTGTAGCATCTCTATCCATTCAGTCTTGAAATCGTCGCTTTCAGCTGGTCTGTCAAGTCCAGTTGGTCTCACTACAGGAAAAGAGAATATCAGGTCTGGATGTGAGCCTCTGTCCACCATTGTTTCTGCATTTCCAAACGGATCGTGCTTCATGAGCAAGTGCTTGGCAAACTCTATGGCAACAGCCAATTTGCCAACACCTTGCGGTCCGACAAAAAGCATTGCATGAGGAATTCGCTCTTCTCTATCCAAAAGCAGAAGGCGTTCTACGACCTCACGTTGTCCGATAATATTCCTATTCTCAGCGTCCAACCTATTGTCTATTTCCGCAACTTATTAATTGTGTACAAGAGTACCTATCTGTTCGCCTTCCATCACCTTCTTCAAGTTACCTACGATGTCCATGTTGAACACATAGATTGGAAGGTTGTTCTGCATACACATAGCAGTAGCTGTCACATCCATTACCTTCAAGTTCTTTGCAATGACATCCTGATATGTGATATCATCAAACTTCGTAGCTGTAGGGTCTTTCTCAGGATCAGCAGTATAGATGCCATCTACACGAGTGCCCTTAAGCATCACATCAGCTTCGATCTCTATGCCACGGAGCGAAGAACCAGTATCTGTTGTAAAGTAAGGAGAACCTGTTCCGGCTGAGAAGATGCAAACTTTGCCTTCTTCCATAGCCTCAATAGCCTTCCATTTTGTATAGAACTCACCTATTGGTTCCATGCGGATGGCTGTGAGAACCTTGTTCTTCACTCCAGCAGCATCAAGCGCAGAGCTGAGTGCAAGCGAATTTATCACTGTTGCACACATTCCCATCTGGTCGCCTTTCACGCGATCAAAACCTTTACCAGCACCTGTAAGGCCGCGGAAGATATTGCCACCACCAATTACAATGCCTATCTGTACACCCATTTCGTGTACCTCTTTTATCTGACGTGCATAGTCGTTCAAACGTTCTATGTCTATGCCGTAACCTTGCTTGCCCATAAGGCTCTCACCAGAGAGCTTCAGCAGTATTCTTTTATACATATTTATATATAGTAATTTTAACCGCTGCAAAGTTACAATTATTTTTTTAACTATTGGGCATTTAAGCTTTGATAATTGTCAAAAAAAGGCACTGTGTGCGCAAACAGCCCTATTTTTTCTTTGCCATTTTGCCAAAAGAGCATACCTTTGCACCGTCAAAACACAACAAACTGACACAGATTGATCTTCAATTTAAAGGTAAACACATTCAGAAAAAGAACGGCGAATGCTCGAGACGAGCACACAAAGTTCATTAACTTAATTAAATTTTAAGGTATGAAAAGATTGTTTTTAATGGTAGCACTCATGCTAGGCATGGCTGCTACAGTGAATGCAGAAAACGAGAATGCTAACACAACAGACATCTACACTGTCAGCACAAACATCAAGAGCCTCGCAAAGTATCTTGGTCTCAACACACAGCAAACTCTCGACGTGAACGATATTCACACATCATTCTGCAACGACCTCAAAGAAGCTGCTACCGCTGAAGGTGCAGAAAGAGACATGATCATCAAGCTCGCACTCAAGAAAAACTGCATGTACATGCACATGGTTCTTGACAAGGAGCAGTACAGCAAGTACCTTCGAGTACTCAATGCAACAATGAACAACAGAGGTCTTAACAAGTAAGAAACATCACACTTACAACATGTCTTTGGCTGGTACTCACACCGAGTTCCAGCCTTTTTTATTGTCCAAAACGCAAATATTACGCCTTTTATTCGTATATTTTGCCGATTCTTCATACATTTGCAGCACAAAAAAGCTCATTATGATAAAGGAACTGCAACTAAGAATACTTCCTAAAACTGCTGCAGAAAGCTCTCTTCTGCGCAGCTATATCGCCGATGAATTCGCAATACGACGAGACAGCATCAAGGGTGTCCGCATACTAAAACGCTCTATAGATGCACGCCAACGACAAGTCTTCGTCAACTTGAAAGTTCGCGTTTACATAAACGAGGAACCTGCTGACGATGAGTTCATAAGCATCGACTACAAGCCGGTTTCTGGAAACAAGCAAGCCATTGTCGTTGGTGCAGGACCTGCCGGACTGTTCGCAGCACTTCGTCTCATTGAGCACGACATAAAACCTATCGTCATTGAACGCGGAAAGAACGTACGCGACCGCAAAAAGGACATCGCAAACATCTCTCGTGAAGGCTATGTTGACCCGGAGAGCAACTATTCTTTCGGCGAAGGAGGTGCTGGAGCATACAGCGACGGAAAGCTTTATACCCGTTCCAAGAAGCGCGGCTCTGTTGATCGCATCTTGAACATATTCTGCCAGCATGGCGCTTCAACTGCCATTCTTGCAGACGCTCATCCGCATATTGGCACAGACCGTCTGCCTCGCGTCATTGAGAACATGCGCAACCAGATTATCCGTTGTGGCGGCGAAGTGCATTTCCAGACCAAGATGCTTTCGCTGATAAGCGAGGGGCAGGTCCGCGGCATTATAGCCCAAGACCTGACCACAGGCGAAGAAAAGGAATTCCTTGGTCCTGTGATTCTTGCCACAGGACACTCTGCCCGCGATGTATATCGCTATCTTCATTCTGCCAACATCTTCATTGAGCCGAAGTCACTTGCCGTTGGCGTCAGGCTTGAACACCCGTCTCATATCATAGACCAGATTCAATATCACTCTCGTGATGGTCGCGGCAAGTACCTTCCTGCTGCAGAATACAGTTTTGTCACACAGGTAGAGGGTCGCGGCGTATATAGTTTCTGTATGTGTCCAGGAGGCTTTGTTGTTCCTGCTGCCAGCGGACCTGAGCAACTTGTAGTCAATGGCATGAGTCCTTCATCTCGCGGAGGCAAATGGAGCAACAGCGGAATGGTGGTGGAAGTAACACCAGAATCAGTTGCAAGTTCCCTCCCTTCAAGGGAGGGGCAGGATGGATTTGCTCTCATCATGCTTGAATATCAGGAGAAGCTTGAGCGCCTTTGCTATAACAACAAGGGCGAAAAGCTTGCCGCACCGTCACAACGAATGGCAGATTTCGTAAACAACCGCATCTCGGCCGATCTTCCTGCCACATCTTATTCCCCAGGCATCATCTCTTCCCCACTCCATTTCTGGATGCCAAAAGACATCAGAACCCGTTTGCAACAAGGTTTCAAGGAGTTCGGTCGCAAGAGTCACGGATTCTTGACAAATGAAGCCATTCTCATTGCCATGGAGACTCGCACTTCTGCTCCAGTCAGAATAGTCCGAGACAACGAGACATTGCAACACATTGAGGTTAGCGGACTTTATCCGGCGGGTGAAGGTGCCGGTTATGCAGGCGGAATAGTATCTGCCGCCATTGATGGCGAACGCTGCGCAGATGCCTTGGCAGAACAGAACGGACAATCATGATGCAATTAGCATCTTGTAATCCTTAGCGTCAAGTAAGTGAACTGTATTATTATATAATGTTATGACTATGCGAAAAAACTATATTCTCTTATTACTCTTATCATGTTTCTTGGTTGCTAATGCGCAGCAAGTTACACCCGAAACAGTGAAGAAATGGCGCAACGCAGCAGAACGTGGTGTTGCAGCTGCTCAGTACAATCTTGCTTTAAGCTACAGCAAGGGAAATGGCGTAGAACAGAATCATGTCGAAGCTGTCAAATGGTATATAAAAGCTGCCGAGCAAGGTCATTTGTCTGCCCAGCACTATCTGGCTTACTGCTATTTACAAGGCAAAGGCACGAAACAGAGTTACGAAGAAGCGGTGAAATGGTTCATGAAGGCTGCAGAGCAAGGTGATGTTGATTCGCAGTTTTATGTCGGTGTGGCATATATCAGCGGAATGGGAATAGAGAAGAACCCTGAAGAGGCGGTGAAATGGTTTCGCAAAGCTGCTGAAAAGGGAGATGCTCGTGCCGAATGCAATATGGGATTCTGCTACGGCGGAGGCAACGGTGTTCAAAAAGACGACAAGATATCGGCTGACTGGTTTCTCAAGGCTGCCCAACATGGCAACGCTACTGCCCAGTTCAACATTGCGGAATGTTACCGCTCAGGCATCGGAATAGAGCAAAACATGGAAGAAGCAAAAAAATGGTACATGAAAGCTGCAGAAGGTGGTAATGAGAATGCAAAAGCCTTAATTGAATCACTCTCAAAGAAGAGTAAATTAGACAGAAAATAAGAGGAAAAATCGTTAACAATCGTTAATAACGGTTAAAAATATACTTAAAACGAAAGAAATTTATCGTTTTTCGGTAATTTTCTTCCGTTTTTATTTGGTAGTTTCACAAATAATCTTACCTTTGCACCAGAAAAATTTATCGTTTAACAATAAAAGTTTCGCGAATACAAGAAACTTTCACCAACAAAACAACACTGAAATGAAGGTAAAATTCAACATTCTGTGCATCATTATCGTGCTGCTTTCCGTTTGGGGAATGACCAGTCCAATGATAATGTCATCTACGACTAACATGTATGGCGAAGGAAAAACCGAGAAGGACTTTTTCGAAAGAATGCAATCTCTCAACCTAAGTGGTCCAACAGAAATACTACAGCTTTGGCCAAAAGACGCTGACCACTGGTTCGCCGACAGTATCTATAACAAGAAATCGGGCAAGATAGAGCCTATGCAAATATTCAGTGCGCAAGTTCATTCTTCGGTTGTCAAGAACACAGATTCAAATGATGGATTCTACGCTATGCTCCGCGGCTTCTCACTCGGTTTGATAATGATGGTTTTCACAGTATTGTTCATAAGCATCATCATTTCCGTGAACAGAGGAAAAATCTTCACAAGGAGTCTTGAAAATCGACTGAGCATTTGCGGTTGTCTTCTGATTGCAGAATACTTGCTAAGACATATCTACGCATATTACCAGGCAGGAAAACTCGCAGAGCTCTATGAATTTGAGAACTATAGCCTCTCGAATTATTCTGATCCGATGATCACATTCTTCGCTATCGGCGGTGTCGGACTGTTGCTCATTGCGCAGATCTTTGCCATTGCTCGTAGAATGAAGGAAGAGCAAGACCTCACAATATAACTCCTTTTTTATAACGACAAAAAAATAATACAATATGGCTATAATAGTAAATGTAGATGTGATGCTGGCAAAGCGCAAGATGCAATCTGGCGAATTAGCTGAGCGCATCGGTATCACAGCAGCAAACCTCTCCGTACTGAAGACGGGAAAGGCAAAAGCCATCCGCTTCACGACGCTCGATGCTATCTGCAAGGCTCTCGACTGCCAACCGGGAGATGTCCTTGAATTCCGTAACGATTAAACACATAATTACCTTTTCATTACACAAACCATATCATCAGCATTAACCTCATTGGGGCGCAGATATGCGCCTCCACCAACAAAACATTCATTATGAAACAACTCTTAACATTCCTATTTATCACATTTATTTCACTCTCAGCCGTTGCACAGCCAGGCATGAGAAACCAAGAGCCTATAGAAGTTACAGGTAAGGTCGTTGACGCTAAGACTGGCGAAGGACTCATGGGCGCAATCATTAAGGCGACATCTTCTGACGGTGGTAGCGGTACATTCGCCGTTGCAGACTCTGTCGGTGCATTCACACTTAAATTCGATCAGCGCGGACGCTACGAAATAGAATACACTTGCATCGGCTACAAGTCAAAGACTACCAGCCAGC
Organism: Bacteroidaceae bacterium; assembly: GCA_024401275.1. Classification (GTDB taxonomy): domain Bacteria; phylum Bacteroidota; class Bacteroidia; order Bacteroidales; family Bacteroidaceae; genus Prevotella. Next base: position 29,727 of record JAKSLJ010000017.1, read on the forward strand.
AGTGGATTTTCCGCAATGGCGAGAAACTCAAGGATGTAAAGCTCAAGGAAGACAACACTGTACTTAAGGAAGTTACCGTTACAGGTTTGGCTAACCGTGCTACTGTAAAGGGCGACACTCTCGTCTATAGCGCAGACGCATTCAAGGTTCTCGACGGTGCTTCTGCAGCAGAACTCGTAAACAAGATGCCAGGCATCACCGTTGACCGTGAAGGTGTTAAGGCTCAGGGCGAGAAGGTGCAGAAACTCACTGTCGATGGCAAGGAGTTCTTTGAGTACGATCCACAGCTTGCTCTCAACACATTGCCAGCAGAGGTAGTAAGAGACGTTCAGGTTTACGACCGCAAGAGCGACAAGGCTGAGATGACCGGCTTTGACGATGGTGCTCGCATGAAAGCCATGAACCTCAATACAAAGGCTTACAAGCGCAATGGCGTTTTCGGTAAAATCTACGGCGGTGGCGGTCTCGCTTTCGGCTCAAGCAACCCTCTTCTCGGCAGCCTTGGCGATGGCGGTCTCTACAAAGGCGGTTTCAACCTTAACATCTTCTCTGACACTCGCCGCATCTCTCTCCTCGGTCTCACAAACAATGTTGACCAGACATTCTTCGATTTCGGCGACCTCAACGACGCTAAGGCAAACGACTCTTATGGCGTTGCTGTTCACGAGAATGGTGTAGCTCGTGCAAATGCCTTCGGACTCAACTTCAACGATGAATATCTTGGTGGCAAACTGAAGGTTTCTTCAAGCTATTTCACAAACATCACTCGCCACGAATCTGCCGATTCAACCGAGATGAACCGCACTGATATGTCTCTCGCTAGCATTGGCAAGAGCACTGGTCTTATCCATAACAACAAGCACATCTTCAACTCTCGCATCACATTCGACATCGACAAGAACAACACCCTTCTCTTCATTCCAAAACTCACTTACCTGAAGCGTGACACTGAAAGCAATTCCACTTCACGCTCTTGGCTCCACGACCTTGACTCTCTCAACATGAATCCAGCTCTCATGAGCGACATCCGTACTATTGAGAAGACTCATTCTACAGGCGATTCTGAGGAGTTCACGGCATCTGCTTCACTTCGTTTCACTCACCGTTTCCCAGCCAAGATGGGACGTTCACTCAGTGCAGAAGTCAGCGGTAGCGTAGCAAACCGTTCGGCTACAAGCATCGACGAAAGGGATGTCAACAGCATCATCAGCAGCAATGGCAACAAGAACCATTCAAACACAAGCAATCTCGGTGCAAATGTTTCCTTCACTGAACCTCTCGCTGAGAAGCACCTTCTCGAACTTGGTGTAAGCACAAACTACAACCAGAGCCACGACTACAACAACTACTATAGCGGCACCACCGTTCCCGAAGATTTTTCTTCGGTCAATCCTGACCCATTCAACTCATTCTCAAGCAATTCCCACAACTTCAACTACAGCGGCTACGCTAACTACAACTGGCGTTTTGGCGACTTCACGCTCATCCCTTCAATCTCTTACAACCACAAGCGTGACTACAGCTCTCGCACATACGACTATTGGGACACTACCCTTCCTGGAGCGTTCGCTTCAGGTTCCCAAGACCCATCGGAATCCCTCACTCGCTCTTATTCTTGGGTTAAGCCATCCATCCAGTTCAACTGGCGCAAGATGACATCTTTCGTTCGCGCAAGCTACTCTATGGACCAGAGCACTCCTAACATCAGCGATCTCTACACAAAGCTCGTCACTTCAAATCCTTACAGCTTCTTCGTAGGAAATCCTGATTTGCAGACAAGCCAGAGCCACCGCTTCAATGTGAACTTCTCTACTTCAAATCCAATGAAGGGTACAAACATCTATGCAATGATCAACTATTCTCACTCTGCCAACGGCATCGGAACATCAAGCATCAACAACCTTTCAAAGGAATCCGTTCTCCTTTCTGATCTCCCTGGCTATGGCAACGACCCTCGCTTCGAAGGTTTCGCAGTACCAGTTTCAGGTAGCATAAGCACAAGAATCAACAACGGTAGCACAAACAACTTCATGACATACATGATGTACAGCGCTCCTATCAAGGCTCTCTCTTGCAACTACAGCATCCACTTCGACGCCTCTTACAGCTCTTCTCCACAGGAGATGACATACTACCTCGGCAAGAACTCTGACGGTTCAGCTAACCTTCGCAAGCTTAACGGTACTCACCAGCTGTTCAGACTAGCTCCAACAATTGGTATCACAAGCACAATGGAGAAGATTGACTTCTCTATAATGTACAACATGCCTTACTACAAGGGTTGGTCTGACATCGAATCTTCACGCAATGTATCACAGCTTCAGCACAACCTCATCGCTTCCCTCAAATGGGAATTCCTTCCAAGCTTGGTCGCTCAGGTGGAAGACGAATGGGCGAACCTTGCAGATGCTCGCGACAACTCTCGCATCAACCAGAACATCACAAACATCTCTCTTGCAAAGAAGTTCGGCAAGAAGAACAGCTGCGAGATCAAGCTTGAGGTTCACGACCTCTTCAACCAGAACAAGGGCTATAACTCTATGGTAGCTTCCGGCATGGAATATTCTTCATGGAGCAAGCAGATGCCTCGCTATGCAATGGCGACTTTCACTTATCAGCTTAAAAAATAAAATGCAGAATGCAGAATTATGAATGCAGAATTATATGAAGCGCAGCCAAATTCTGCATTCTGCATTCTAAATTCTGCATTAATTTAACCCTTTTCTTTGATAATTGCAAAATAATCTTTAACTTTGCCGCGTGTTATGCACTCTCTATTCATAACTCTAATCTAGAGAACAAACTAATACCTCATAAAAAATGAATACAAAATTCCGTTTAACGCTGATGAACTTCCTGCAGTTTGCCGTGTGGGGAGCTTATCTCACATCCATGGGCACCTATCTTGCAGGTGCAGGTTTCGGTTCTATCATCGGTTGGTTCTATGCTATCCAGGGAGTCGTGTCAATCTTCATGCCTGGCATCATGGGCATCGTTGCCGACCGTTGGATTCCAGCACAGCGTCTTTTGGGACTTTGCCACGCCATGGCTGGTCTGCTCATGGTCAGCGCTGGTGTTTACGGACTGTCTGACAGCGCAAACATGTCTGTGCTCTTCTCGCTCTATGCTTGCAGCGTAGCCTTCTACATGCCTACACTCGCGCTCTCCAACAGCGTGGCATTCAACGCATTGACAAAGGCAGGACTCGACACCGTGAAGGACTTCCCTCCTATCCGCGTCTTCGGAACCGTCGGTTTCATCTGCACCATGTGGGTTGTTGACCTCTGCGGTTTCCAGCCTACGAGCAAGCAGTTCATCGTTTCCGGTGCCATCAGCCTTGTCCTCGCCCTCTACGCGCAGACACTTCCTGCATGTCCAGTCAAGTCAAAGGACAGTGGCGCTGCCGGTCAGCAGTCGCTCGTTCAGGCTCTCGGTCTCGATGCCTTCAAGCTATTCAAGGACTATCGCATGGCAGTCTTCTTCATCTTCTCTATGCTTCTCGGTGTCAGCCTTCAGATTACTAACGGCTACGCAAACCCATACATCACATCTTTCCAGGGCATAGCAGAGTTTGCCGACACTTTCGGTGCGCAGCATGCCAACATTCTCATCTCTCTCAGCCAAATCAGCGAGACTTGCTGCATCCTGCTTATCCCATTCTGCCTTAAGCGTTTCGGCATCAAGAATGTCATGCTCATTGCCATGACAGCCTGGGTATTCCGCTTCGGACTCTTCGGCACGGGTAATCCTGGTTCTGGAGTTTGGATGTTCGTTCTCTCTTGCATCGTCTATGGCGTTGCTTTCGACTTCTTCAACATCTCTGGCGCACTCTATGTTGACCAGAACACAAACGAGTCAATCCGCTCTTCGGCACAGGGCTTGTTCATGATCATGACAAACGGTCTCGGTGCCACTGCCGGAACACTCGCTGCACAGGCAATCGTAAACAACTTCGTTTATGATCAGCCAGAAGCAATGCAACTTGAAGGCTGGCGCACATGCTGGTTCATCTTCGCCGGCTACGCTCTCGTCGTAGGCATCGCATTCCTCTTCCTCTTCAAGAATACAGCAAAGAAATAATTAGGGAACAAGCTATTGCCCCTTGTGGAATGAAACAGAAGCAAATCTGACAAAAATTCTTACAAGAAGAATATTCCTGTAAAGATTCCTGTCAGATTTGCTTCTCTTTGTAATATTACGCTAATTTTTTTTTTTTTGGGGGGGGTAAAACCTGCGAACTTGTATTTTCAATTAGGTTATTATATACAATTTGGCACAGAATAATTTATGATAAAATTTATGGGCAATTCATGGAAAATTCATGTAGCGCCGCAGGCTTTATATTTTTTTTAACACGAATGACCATAAATTATCCACGAATTTATTCATAAATTAAGATTTATGCCTAATAGTATATAGTTTCCTTCAATTATCCATTCTTAATTATCAATTATAACAGAACCACTCCTCCTTCATCTCTTTCAGAAACTCTGGGGTGATAGGATAGCCCGCAGCATCACCCAGTACAGCATCAGTGTCGCAGTATGGGCACCAAGCCGTTTCCTGGCCATCCATCTCTTCTCTGAATGCCACCTCACTTGGGGCAAATGTCTTCAGGCAAGAGAAGCAGCCGCATTTCTCTGAGCGGAGGATGCTATCCTTGTTCTTGAACGAAGCTTTGTGAGCTGCCTTCAGATACCGATATTCAGGAGTGAAGGGACGGCAGATTATTTTCGCAGCCTCTTCGCACACATGGTGTCCGCCTGGAATCCCATAGCATCCCCTTACGTCTTCTATAAACATATCAGCATAACGGTCACCCAACAGTTCATCGTCGTCAGCAAAATAACCCGTTATGAGGTAGCGCTCCTCGTCGCTAAAAGTCTTCAGCTGTGGCTCAAAGGCAGCGTAAGTGGCAATCATTTCCTTTGAAGGCGCAGGCAAACCGTTATGCGGGCCCAGTTTTGGAAGTTCCACAGAAGGCAAATAGCAAGGATTTATCACGATGCGCTCTATACCTGTTGTCAGCAATGTAAGGAAACCACCGAGTGATGAACCCACCACAAGGTCAATTCCCTCGCGCTCTATCGTCTCGCGTATCTCTCGCAGTGCCAAAGCACAGTCATCCTGCGTGTAGTCCATACCTATCACCTGCCACTCTTCCTGTGGCATATACTTGCGGAACAATCTACAGCTGCTGCCTTCCGGAGAGCCATTGTAGCCGTGTATGTAAAGCAGTTTCTTCATTTCGTTTATCTTTTGTATTATACAACGTTAATGATTATAAATGTTGCAGAGTTCTTGAGTTTGAGGCGATGAACTCATCCATTAGCTTAAAGATATGGTCAGGATTAATACGGATTATTCTGCCACTTGTTGAAAGCCTTGACCTGTATGGTTCTACCATTGTACACGATAGTATCCTCTTTATCAAATGTAATCAACAAAAGATTGTCGCAATGCAATTCCCCTGCGCATTCCACCAATGCGGAGAGTTCGCGTTTTAAAGTACGCTCATTGATTATGTCGTATGACACCTGTATGAGCTGCTCTACATGAACACCTTTGCGCGTGACGAAATCCACCTCCTTGTCATTACGTGAACGATAATAGAAAAGTGACTTCTCCTCGTCATAGCCTCGGCGACGCAGTTCCAGGAAGACATCGTTTTCAAGTAGGCGTCCGAGATTCTCGCTGAGATTGAATCCTACACTCAGAACAAAGCCATTGTCCACTACATACACTTTTCTCGGTGCCTTCATCATGACCTTCAGTTTGTTGTTGTATCGTGGCAGATAATAGAACAAGTATGGCTCGTGCAGGTAGCCACAGAACTTCTTGACCGTATTCTCGCTATTCATGCCGAGATCTTGGCTTAGTGACAAGGTGGTAAACGGATTGCAGAAGTTGGAAAGCAGGTAGTTGGCAAGGTTGAACAGTTCCGTCACTTTGCGAATCCTATGACGCTGAGCCACATCCTTTGTGATGATAGATGTGAAGAGCGTTTGCAGATAGCTCCCCGTCATCTGACGAGCCTGCAGTGTCTCTGGATAACCTCCCAGTCGCAGGTACTCCTCATAAATGATTCTAGCCTTTGCCTCCTGCTCCGGCTGAATATCCTGAGCTGTGATTCCTGAATAACTGAGTGTTTCAGACAAGCCGAACGGCAGCATCTCAATCTCCACATATCGGCCTGTGAGCACCGTTGCCATTTCGCTGCTCAACATCTTGGCATTACTACCCGTCACAATCAGATTGATGCCTCTGCGATAAAGTTTTGATACCCACAAATCCCAGCCTTCAAGGTTCTGTACCTCATCGAGCAACAGGTACTGATAGGACGGATAAACACTGTCGAGAGCCGACATCACAAGGTCTTCATTCCAAAGAGAAAGCAGCTTTGGGTCATCAAAGTTAAGGTACGCAAAGCAGTGTCCTCTCAGCATCATGAGCGCAAAGATGGACTTGCCAGCTCGCCGAGGTCCAGTGATCAACTTGATCTGAGGATTCTGCAGGAGAAGTGAAATGTCATAGCGTGATTGCCTGCTAATGTAGGGTAAAGATAGAAGCTGTTCGCATTCCTGACGCTGCTGTTTTATAGTCGTGAGCATAATATGTATTGATATAAATAACGGTGCAAAAGTACACAATTATTCTCAATCCTGCAAGCATACTGCGGAAAAAAGCACAAAATATCCGCAGTACAGCATTAATAATGCACATTTTCCTTTTGCATCCCCCACCAAATCATACATCAAAAAATATAAATGTGACCATCTTTCAGAACGACAGCAAGTCCTTTATATAGTCAGCATCATCACGCGCGAAAGCCACGGGCAACGATTTCTCGTCCGCCTCTGGTTTCAATGATTATGTCTGCAAAGAGAATGTGCTTATCCACCTGAATGCTGGCAATGGCTCCAAAGCGGATCTGAGTTTCCTTACAACCAATGAGTTTCGGTTTGCGGTGAATCACCACTTCTTCCTCGTCGTCGATGATTATTTCGTCTGGAAATACTGCGTTGCCGTCGCCTGACACGCGACTCGCTTCAAATTCGTAGATCATATATTTGTTTTGTAGTTAACGCCACTAATATAGTGAGATGTGAAGGAAATTTCAAAAAAGAGAGAGACCAAGTTGGTCAATCGCTACTTTGTGTGTCATAAATACCATTACCAAGTGACGGAATTAGTGTCCAGGTCTGTAACTTTTGCTTCCTTGAACCATACATCCTCATCTAAGCAATAGGCATCATATTCTATCACTTCGAAGAGCCAACACGCAAGGTCTTGTGCATCCTTTATACCATGCTCATGTGGATAACCCACCAGAAATTCCTCACTCATAACAAGTTCTGCCGTTTTAATCAATTCGTCACCGAGGTAGATATGAATGGTATATGGTCCATTTTCTCCATCCTCTATTTTGATGTTCTTACGTCCTTCTACTATCTTATTATCGGTATGTGTGTATTTGAACCAATAACGGAATTTCTTTGTTTCTTCTAAAGTCATCATATCTGCGAACTTGTTATCTGTTATTAATTACTCTGATCCGATTCATAAATTCAAAACTTTTTTGAATTTTATGCCCTAATATAGTAAACAGAGTGAGAAATTTCAAATTCCGAGGTAACTTTTTATGTTCTCTGCTATAGTTTTTGCGATGGCAATGTTGCGGTCATCCCAGGCTGTGACCTTGAAGGCTGTGCGGAGGGTGAAGGCATTGGTGTCCGTTCCGCCTCCTATGCGACGGGCAATATTCTTCTTGCCAGCACCAGTGTGGTAGCGGTGGCGGTCGCTCTCATAGCCGAATTCAGACTGCAACTGGGTTGTTAGTTGCTGATAGAAGGCATCGAAGCGCTGCGTGTCACAGATTGTGAGGTTAGGATCTGTATATCCCTCGTCACCCTTTTTCGCTCCATATATAAGGTGGAAGTGCGTTGGGTAGGATGGCTCCTCTGCACCACTTGCGCTGATGAAGAATATCACCCACTTGTCCTTGCCACGAGACAGCGACTTCACATCGTCGATGAAACGCTTGCAGTTGCTTGCCTCGTCATCAGGATTCTCCACTACATAGAAGCTGACAGGATTGTCCTCATCCACCTCCAACTCCTTGCTCACATAGTTGAAACCGCCCAACTCTGCCACATAGTAGGCAAAGTTGCCGATACCAGCCTCGTGAACATTAGAAGTTCCCACTATCGTGATGTTCGACTGTCTGTCAATCTTACATCCGTATGGCACACCCTCCGTAACAGGGAAATGCTCAACCACGAGTCTGTCCTGTGGATGCTCACTTGCGTTCTGCGTAGTGGCAAGGTTGCGAAGACGATAGTTAGCACCATCATTCACTGCATCCATAATGTCTTTCAGATCTATATGCTGTTTTGCTTCAATATCCACCACTGATACATAGCGAGGTTCGGTGCGTTCCTTGGTATAGCGGCACTGGCGAGGACGGAAAGCCTTTTCTAGACGAGAGCGGATAAGAATCAGTTGCTTCTCTCGTTTCTCTTTGGCGAAAGCATCCTGAAAGCCCTTTGCCACAAGACCGGCAGGTATGGCGAAGATGGACATTTTCAACATAGAGATAATTATCCATAGCAATCGTCCTGTAATTGTTATAGGGTCAGCAGGAGCAAACTTGCCAGGATTGCCAAGATAACTCATGAACGACCATAGGATAGAATCCCACAGGCTACTATAATTCTCTGGCTGCGCTGCATGTTCAACAACATACAACAATACCGACAACACCAAAGTAAGCACAAGTAGCACCTGCAAGCTTACCCACATCTCGCGCTTTGCTGCCACCAATCCCTTTCAAAAGTAGCGGAAGCCCTTGAATGTTTCTCTTATGTCCATAGTAATAACACATTTTTCTACGAGTCTATATATTTATACTCAAGTCTTTGAATCGTTTGTAAAACTCTTCGATATTCTTAGCAAACCACTCAACAGATTCATCATTGTATAAATCATCGAATGTAGAACAATCTCTTGTTACTTTCCAAGATATCCAATCCGCGTTTTTACGTCCCTGTTCTTCTTTTAGTCCAGCGGTAAATTTTCTTATTTGCTTTGCACTTTCCTCTCCTGATGAAGTAACAAGTGAAACTGTTTGAACTAATGAACGCTTATGGAAATAGAAACTCAGCCAGCAGCCACGTGCTTTGATACTCATTTCGAATCCTCGCCTGTAAGCGTTTTTAGGCTTCTTGTCTATAGAAAGCTTATTTATGACCTTGTCCCAAAAATCCCTATTGCGCTTAGCTTCTTCTACCTCTTGTTCTATCTCCTCTTCTTTTTCTTCTTCCGAAGGTTCAAGAATTAGATTGAGAGCGAAAAGTGGTTGATCGGAAACGATAAAAGCAGAACATTGTATAACGAAAAATTGATAATCCAAAGGAGTTATTTTGTTAAGCATCTCATACGTCTTTCTATGAGCTTCTTGAAGTTCTTCGCATATTAATATACAGATTTTAGCTCCGAGATTAGACATATATGTTAGACACTTACCTATATGGTCATGATCGGATTTCCCGAACATGTTTTCTATTATTACCTTTTCGTGGGTTTTCTTTACTTCTGCCAGTATATCCACACGAAAATTAATAGCAGAAACTTCTTCTCCAAGTACATGGAGTTCAAATCCTACAACATCGGAAATCTCCTTAATATTATTACTCACCCAAGGTGTGAAGTCAGAAGCTTCTGACTCCCATACCTTGCGAATTGGTTGCTTTGCTTTTATTATATTATAAGGAATGTTGGTCATTATTTCCCCCTTTGATTTTATCTATAGCATCATTTGAACGCTCCTAATTTCTCAGCATTCTCTATAATTTTTTGAACTTCATTTTTATCATCATCAGTATACCACTGAACCTCACCCCAATCACTTAAATAGAGATTTTTCTTCATCATCATAAATGCCTCGTTAGCCAAATCCTTGTCTTTGTGTGTAATAGCATACTCTACTATATAACGACAATGGGCGTTGTATCTCGCAATCTTTTTGGATATACCTGTTTCATCACGATAAGCACCTAATCTCGTATTTATGGCAGGCAGACCAAACGAACCTACTTTTCGAAGGATTGTCATAGCATCGGACTTATTACCTTCATCTAATAACCTTTGTATAGTCTCGTCATCCCATAGATTCCATTTTTTCACTATCTGTAATGTCAAATTATCATCATTTATTGACTTGGCAATACCCATAATCTGATTGTACAGCCATGATGCATTGTGCTCTTTTGCGATAAAAGAGATACGGGTAAGACCATTGACACCTTCGGTTTCAAGAACATGGGTTGCTTCGTGAAGCACAACATACTTCTCTGCCTTAGGAGCTTCCCAAGGGTCGATTGTCTTGATTTGGTTTATGATCTTGTAAGCTTCTTCAAAGTCCTTTCCTTCACATGCTTCTATATAGTTATTTTTCAACTCTTCTACCCTAGCGATGTCGCGATTCTTATTCCAGTCGTTCCACTCATCTTTGATGCTACCCCAATTAACAACTATCAGAAAAAGTATGAGCATGATAACACCCACAACAATTTTCCATATAGGAAATCCCAACACATTAGTTTGCTCTTTTTGATTTTCTCTTTTTTCCATAATAATTATTTAATTAATTGTACAATTCTTAATCATTTTTCTTACCTTCCAACTTGTCGAACAATCTGTTTGCCAAGCCAAAGCTACCATCCCAAAGCTTACCCATTCCGAGGAAACCGCCAGTGTTGGCATTCTTTGCTTCCAGAGCTTTTGCCTGAGCGATACCAACGCTAGCATCAGCAGTGATCTGGGCGATGGTTGCCTGTGCCTCGTATGGAGCCTTGATTTTCTCTACCTGAAGTTCTTCCATCGCCAGCTGATGAGCCTTCTCGCGTTCGTCCTTCTTGACATCTGCAACATGGCTGAGGTAGTTGTCATAAAGCTGTTTAGCACGAGCATACGAACCGCTGCGTACGGGGATTACTTTCAAGTAAGCGCCAAGTTCTGGGTTGTAGTCCTCGCCAGCAGCAGCAATGGCACCTTCTAGTTCACCAAGCAGTTCAGCAGCCTTTTCCTCAAAGAACATATCGCTTACTTCCTTGTTGCGCTTTGCCGCGTATAAGTATGTTGCCGATGCTTGCTCAGGAACAGAAGAAAGAAGTGCCATGGCAAGAGCATAGTTGCGGTTGCCTACAGCCTCATCCACAACCTTCTGCACATTTGCAGTTGCACTATACCACTTGATAGCACGCTCACTGGCTGTCTGGAGCATTTTCTGCATGTCGGCCGTGTTCTTCAACTCGTTCATCGCCTTGCTTGCAGCATCCTCGAAGGTAGAACCCACACCAGTGATAGTCTGGGCAGAAGATGCGTAAATATCATTGGTAATGAAGTTGCCACAATACATCGTAACCTCATACTTCACGATAGCCTTCTGAGGTGCTGTGCCAGTGAGTTCACGCTGCACGCAATCCACTCGGCTCACCATGGCAAGCACAGGATTCTTACAGAGACCGCCGATACCGTTCTTGCTGGCAATCTGTATCATCTTCGTACCAAGTTTGTCGCTGGCAGCCTGTGGTATATTCTCACTGACGGCAGGAGGAAGTACGCTAAATGCCACCCCATGGTTGCTGAGGATGCTGTCGATGTTTATCTCCTGAGCCAACTCGTTGTGCTTCTGTGCTATAGCGTCATCACGCTCATCGTCGCTGAGCGAAGAGGTGCGTTCCTTCGCAGCAAACTTTACACCTGCGTTCTTATCGCTACCCCCACATGCAGAGAGAGCTATCGCAGTGGCTATAATATATAAATATGTGTATTTCATTTCTTAGATGCCTTTAACCGTTAATATAACCTCGCCAAGTCCCTGAGAGTTGTTTGTGCTCTGAAGACCGAGGTTCTTGCGAAGATTCTTCTGAAGTTCGCGAGTGAAGTCATACACTCCGTACTGAGTACCATCGTCCTGAAGCAGAGGAATGCGTACATTAACGAAGTAGAGTTCATTGTTCGAGTTGCGTTGCATTTTGCAAGCACCCTTCACAGACTTAGCCTTGATGAAGTCCATAAACCAGTCGCTGTATGTATCGCCCTCTATACTCTGATCCTGAAGGTTTACATTGCTCTCGCCATCTACAACGATGCGTACAGTCACCTCACGACCACGAGTAAGAATATCGGAGAAGTACTTCTGGATGTCGTTCATCAACGAAGGTAGTTTCTCCTTAAGGTCGTTCTGAATGGTTTCGGTAGTAGATTCACCCTTGATGTTGCTTGTAGTAACCGTTGCTATGCTCTTGTTGGTATAGGCATCGAGCGCAGTGAGAGTATAGCTCACGTTCTTGTTCTTATAGTCGTGGCTTGTGAGCGAAGACGACTTGTAGTAGTTCATCTCCAGAATAATGTCAGGCTGTGCAGTCTGCAAAAGTTGTGTCTTTGCATCCTGCCTCAAGCCATCAGCCAAGTCTGTAGCTGCTTGTGTCTCAAGTTGCTTGAGTGTCTGTTCGAAGTCGGTAAGTGGGTAATTCTGGTTGTTGAAAGCATCCTGGATAAATGATGCCAGACGTGGGAAACTGTCGTCGGCAAGAAGATATTTCTTGTAGTCACGTACAATGAAATTCTTGCCATCTACTGTTGTCTCCTTCAATGCACTGAAGTTCTTGAGCGTCTGGTCGGCAGGAATTACCATAATCTGCGGACGTGCCTGTTCAATGGCATTCACATCGCCACCCTCGTAAGCTTCCATGTCACCACTTGCGCCTTCGGCAAGCGACTTGCCGTCACCATTGCCACCGCAAGAACAAAGCATCATAAAGGCAATAGCGGCAAAAATCGTGTTTTTTTTGATTTTCATATTCAGGTATAGTTTTATTATATTTTCTAATCACATCATTATTTTGCTGCAAAAGTAATGAAATTTAATGATTTCCCTTTGGTTCCAATTGGTTCTTTTCGCATTTGACCGCTTGAATCACAAAGCTGCTCCCCGACATACGACTTATTTCTCCCTGTCGGACGACAAATATCTCCCTGCGGGACGACCCATTTTCTTATAAGAAAAATGTTTTTTTCTAGTAAGAAATCAAAAGTTTTCTTATAAGAAATTTTTCGGTTTCTTATAAGAAAATGATTACTCCCACCAAGGAATACATTTCGTCTTACCAAAGAAGAGGATTTGTCTTACAGCCTCACGCCATCTGTTCCCCCGAAAGAAATAAACATATAAAAACAATTCTATCAGATGTCCTCAAAGATTTTCTTTTTGTTTTTTGCTCAAAGATTTAGAGCCCCTTGATAAGGGGCGGCTATAATGCAGGGATACGTCGCCAAGTTAGTTTCTTTTATTTCTTAGCCAGTTTCTTTGAGCTACATATTATTTGGGAGCTTCATTGTCCTCAAAGATTTTCTTTTTGTTTTTTGCTCAAAGATTTAGAGCCCCTTGATAAGGGGCGGCTATAATGCAGGGATACGTCGCCAAGTAAGTTTCTTTTGTTTATTATCATCAAAAAGAAATATATTCTTTGGTTCAAATTGGTTCCTTTTGCGGTAAACAGTCAAAGTTGTTGTTTTTATTGGAAAAATATGCTTACCTTTGCAGTCAAAATGAAGAAAGATAAGCCTGAATACGAAGCAATCCGTCAGATGGTGGAAGATGTGACGGGTCAAAAAATACAAACGCCGAAAGACTTTGATCTCTTGGCGCTAAGAATTCATGACCGTACAAATATCTTGTTGAGCGTTTCAACCTTGAAGCGCTTTTGGGGATATGTGGCAAAGAACGACGAGACACGCGGCGAGATGCGAAAGTCCAGCCTAAACGCCCTTGCCATATATGTGGGATTTGCAGATTGGGAAGCATTCTGCAACCGTCAGGAAACGGACAACGCAAATGATGGCAGCAACTTCTTCTATGGACATAAGCAGACAACCACTGACCATATGCAACCTGGCGACACTCTGATTGTGATGTGGAAACCTAACCGCATGATTTCATTGCGATATTCGGGCAACGATGTATGGATGGTCACTGAGAGCAGAAACAGCAAACTCTCTGTTGGCGACACTTTCAAGTGTCATGTCTTTGTAGAACACCAGCCTTTGGTGCTCGTTGATTTAGTGCACGACGGCTTGCCACCTTGTGGATATATCTGTGGCAAAAACGGTGGTATAACGTTCCAAACACCTAAGGGACAGTAGCTATTTACGGATTTACTGATTTACAATTGCACAAAGAAACTCTCTAAGATTTTTCTTTTTGTTTTTGCTCGAAGATTTAGAGCCCTTTGATAAGGGGCGGCTATAATGCAGGGTTACATCGCTAAGTTTGTTTCTTTTATTTCTTATTCAGTTTCTTTGAGCTACATATAATCTTTGAGTAGGCTCTTTACGATTTGTAAATCACTAATCTTCCGTTACAGATAGAACGTTCCAACCTTCAGCCTTACGATAAGCATCAGCGGAACCTTTCGGCACATGGAGGTTCACATCTGTCAGGTCCTGAAAAATATTTGTTATCTCAAGCGGTTCTTTCCATTCCACATAAACATCCCTGAGCGAGTCGCAATGCCAGAAGGCGAAATCGCCGATGCGTTCTACACCAGCAGGAATACGAATGGTTTTCATGCTGAAACATGTCCAGAACACTCCGCGCTCAATGACACGAAGGCTGCGTGGTAGCGTTATGCTATCAATGGCAGAACCGCCGAAGGCATCGCGCCTCAGCGTTGTAACACCTTCTGGCAGATGCACCGAACGGAGTTTCCAACAACCGGTGAAGAAGTATGGCGGAACATACGTCATGGACGAAGGCATTCGCACGGAACGGAAACTCAGGCAGTTGCGGATGACTGAATCGCCCATCTCGCTGATATTATCTGGAAAAGAGAGCGTTGCGAGTTTGTTTGAACCCATAAACACATTGTTGCCAAGACTCTGAAGTGTCTGCGGCATAACTATTGCCACAAGGTCTTCACACTGTCTGAAGGTGTCATCGCCTATGCGGACAACAGTGTATTTCTTGCCATTGTGCAACACATGATCAGGTATTGTAATGTCACCGCTGTAAGATCCCATTGTGCCGTTGTAGGTCAGTTCAACGGTTCCGTCTTCTTCCGAAAGAATATTGTAGTAAAGACCATCTTCTTGGAAGCTATACTGCGTAAGTTTTACTGATTTTGCTATTGAATAGATACTGTCTATCCAATGGTAGCGAATGACCAAGAAAAACGCACAGAGCAAAAGAGCAACAAGAGCTGCTATCCACATCATCCTCTTTCTTTTGCCAAGGGACTCAATATCCTTACGCAGTTCTTCTACGGTTTGGTATCGCTCATCAATCGGCTTTTTGCAACGGTTGATGATGACATTGTAATTATTGCCCAACTCCATGCGCTCCATAATGCAGCCAAGACTATAGATGTCATTGCGCGAGTCGCTTACAGACAATGACTTCTGCTCTGGAGACATATAGGCTTCTGTGCCCGAAGGTTGCTTAAGGAAAGTATAAACCTCGCTATCTGACAAGCCAAAATCAATCAGTTTCACATGTCTGCCATCGTCTGTCAGCATGATATTGCTCGGTTTCAGATCGCGATGAACCACCTGTTTCTTATGAATATACTCAACAGCATCAATCAGTTCGCGCACAATCTGCAGTTTACTCTCCTTTGAAAAATCACTCTCAAGAACTTCGCGAAGATTTCTGCCATGGACATATTCTTGCACAATGCAAGTGCCCAAGCCTTCTACCTCTTCCAGCCTCTCTGCGGAAATGATATTCGGATGCTGCAATGACGACAGAATGTCATACTCCTTTCGCAAAGCTTTTACATAAACATCCAAGCGGCGGTATTCTGCCTTCAAGCCTTTCAACATCACCCATTTGCCGTTTCTGTTTGCCTTTGTCAAAAGGCTATAACCTGCACTGGGCACTTCCAGAAGGTCAGAAAACACCGTGTCTTGCAAGTCAATCTTTTCCGTGAAATCAAAATTTGATGTTGAAACAGTCTTTGCCATTTGTTCCTTCTAAGAATTCTGCAAAAGTCCTCACGAATCATTTTGACTCATGAGGACTTTTCTATTATTGTCGCAAGTACCCAAGCAGAGCACTTTTAAATTCTGAATTCTGCATTCTGAATTCTGCATTCTGAATTCTGCATTAAGGACTATCTCTCCTCGTCTGGGTGAGCGAGATAGTAAGCGCGGAGGGCTGTTGAAGTGACCTTGATGAAGCCCTTTGCGTCTTCTGAAGTCCATGCCTTGGCTGTCTCGCCATACTCGCCGAGCTTGTTCTTTACGAGGTCGTTTGGTGAGTCAACACCTACGGTCTCGAAGCCGAGTGGACGGAGCTGGAGAGTAACCTCGCCTGTCACGTTGCGCTGTGAAGATGCGAGCATTGCCTCGATATCTGGCATTACTGGCTCAAGATACTGGCTCTCGTGGAGGAACATGCCGTACCAGTTGGCTACCTGATCCTTCCAATACTGCTGCCACTTGGAGAGTGTATATTTCTCAAGGAAGCGGTGTGCGCCGATGATGAGCATTGGTGCTGCTGCCTCAAAGCCTACACGGCCCTTGATACCGATGATTGTATCGCCTACGTGGCAGTCGCGACCGATAGCGTATGAAGCTCCGATTTCCTCTACTGCCTTGATAGCCTGAATCTTATCGTCGTACTTCTGACCGTTTACGCTAACGAGTTCACCCTTCTCGAAGCCGAGCTTGAGCTGCTCTGTGCCTTCCTTTGTTGGGTGCTTGAGGTAAGCTGTCTCTGGAAGTCCCTGCTTTGAGTCGAGGATTTCGCCACCACAGATTGATGTTCCCCAGATACCTACGTTGTATGAATACTTCAGCTTTGTGAAGTCAGCGAAGTAGCCGTTTGCGTTAAGATAGTCAACTTCCTCCTGACGAGAGAGGTTGCGGTCGCGAGTGAGTGTGATGATCTCCACGCCTGGAGCCATTACGAGGAATGTCATGTCGAAACGAATCTGGTCGTTGCCGGCACCTGTAGAACCGTGAGCGATGGCATCAGCTCCGATTTCCTTTGCGTAGCGTGCGATGGCGAGTGCCTGGAAGATACGCTCTGAAGAAACAGAGATTGGATAGCAGTTGTTGCGGAGGACATTTCCGAAGACCATGTACTTAAGTGACTTCTCGTAGTACTCCTGGGTAACGTCGAGTGTAACATACTTCACAGCACCGAGCTTGTAAGCGTTCTCCTCGTTAGCCTTCAGCTGCTCCTCAGAGAAACCACCTGTGTTTGCACATGCTGCATATACCTCGTATCCCATCTCCTTTGTGAGATACATCACATTGTAACTTGTATCAAGACCGCCTGAAAAAGCGACTACGACTTTCTTCTTTGACATATTATTATTTGTTGATTTGACGATTTGTTGATTTGACGATTTACTAATTCTGCATTCTGAATTCTGCATTCTGAATTCTGCATTCTGCATTCTAAATTAAGACTCCTTCAAGGACTCCATGGAGAACTTCAAGGTCTGTTCCTCGCCGTGCTGTTTGGCAGGGTCAAAGAGCATTGCGGTGCAAATGCAGTACTTTCTGCCTGTACGATGAAGCACATCTACATTGCAGCAGCCTTCGCAGCCACGCCAGAAAGCCTCGTCGTCGGTAAGGTCGGCGAAGGTTACAGGCAGATAGCCGAGCTGAGTGTTCATCTTCATCACGGCGGCACCGCTGGTGAGCGAGAATATCTTTGCGTTAGGCCAGCGCATGCGAGCAAGTGTGAAGGTCATGTCCTTGATGCGTTTTGCAAGACCAAGGCCACGGAAATCAGGATGGACAATCAAGCCGGATGTGGTAACATACTGCTTGTTGCCCCATGTCTCAATATACGAGAAACCGGCAAACTGACCTTCCTTGGAGAGTGCGATGACAGCCTTGCCCTCGCGCATCTTTGTAGCAACATACTCGTGGGTACGCTGAGCAATACCCGTTCCGCGCACCTTTGCTGCCTCCGTAATGGTGTGGAGGATGGTATCTACGTATGTCTCGTGGCTTTCGTCAGCCACCATTACTTCTACTTCTTTCAATGGGTTTATTGTTTGTTAAGTTGTATATTCAGTTTATGTATGAGTTCTACCGGCAGC
Organism: Bacteroidaceae bacterium; assembly: GCA_024401275.1. Taxonomy (GTDB): domain Bacteria; phylum Bacteroidota; class Bacteroidia; order Bacteroidales; family Bacteroidaceae; genus Prevotella. Next base: position 47,849 of record JAKSLJ010000017.1, read on the forward strand.
GTGTCTTCGCGCATGACGCAGAAGATGGTGTCGTCGCCGGCTATCGTGCCGAGAATCTCGGGCAGATTACAGTCGTCAATGTGGTAAGCCACGCTTGAGGCATATCCCGGCAGAGTCTTTATGACAGCCATATTGCCGGAGAAAGCGATGGACTGGAAGCCTGTTACATCCAGCGAACCGTAACCGGGCGTTTCCGTTTCTGCGGCTTCTTCATCGGCTGTTATTCCGAGTCGCTCCATGTTTGCCTTGGTATGCTGTATTGAATAATAGCGCTTTCCGGAAGCTGTGCGACGCTTTATCACATGCATCTGCCGGAAATCGCGGCTCAGCGTTGCCTGTGTGCAAGAAAATCCCTGCTGCCTGAGCAGTTCAAGCAGTTCGCTCTGATTCTCAACACGCATGCTGTCGAGTATGAGGCGTATCTGATGGAGTCGAGCCTGGCGATTGAGTTCCTCTTTTGTTTCTTGCATATTTCAGGACGGTAAAAATATTCATTATTCAGCCCGAATATTCATGCAATTATGCACGAAATATTCAGAAAAGCGGTGCAAAATTAAATATTTTACCGAATATTATGCAAGAATAGACGAATTTTCTCACATAAGTTTGACAAGAAACAATAAAGGCCGACCTTATGGTCAGCCCTTAATAAGTTTTGCCTAAAGCGAAGTGTCTTACTTTACCTTGTCAACGATAGCCTTGAAAGCAGCTGGATTGTTGACAGCGAGGTCAGCGAGAACCTTGCGGTTGATCTCGATACCTGCCTTGTGGAGAGCACCCATAAGAGTGCTGTAGCTCATACCCTCGAGACGAGCAGCAGCGTTGATACGCTGGATCCAGAGAGCGCGGAAGTTGCGCTTCTTGTTCTTGCGGTCACGATAAGCGTAAGTTAAACCTTTCTCCCATGTGTTCTTTGCTACTGTCCAAACGTTCTTGCGAGCGCCATAGTAACCACGGGTAAGCTTGAGTATGTTCTTTCTTTTTGCTCTTGAAGCAACATGATTCACCGATCTTGGCATAATTTCTTAATTTTAAAAGATTAAAAGATGTTTTGATTAAAAACGATAAAACTGCTCAGCTTTCGGTCTCAACAGACCTTCTGCCTCATAACGCAGCTTTGAATTTAACGGAGGTTAAGAAGGTCGCGAACCTGCTTTGTGTTAGTACCGTCGAGAATAGTGTAACCTACGAGGTTGCGCTTCTGCTTCTTAGTCTTCTTAGTCAGGATGTGACTGTGGAAGGCGTGACGTCTCTTAATCTTACCAGTACCAGTGAACGAGAATCTTTTCTTCGCTCCTGAATTAGTTTTTACCTTTGGCATTGTGTTAAAATTTTAATTAGTTATTTATTAATGGTGGCAAAGTTTTTAGCGGACTTTACGCACCGAGATATTACTCTTCGCCTGCCTGTTCCTTCAACTTGAGGAGAGCCTCAACGCCCTTTGCATTCTCAAGAAGACCACCATTCTTTGGTGCCTCGTTCTCGATTTCTGCTGCGCTTGCTGCCTCTGCTTCCTCACGGTCGCGCTTCTGCTGGCTCTTTTTCTGAACGCCCTGCTTCTTCGGACTCATGTAAAGGAACATCTTCTTGCCGTCAAGACGTGGGAGCTGATCAACCTTTCCGTATTCCTCAAGGTCGTTTGCAAAACGGAGAAGGAGAACTTCGCCCTGCTCTTTGAAGAGGATTGAACGGCCACGGAAGAACACGTACGCACGTACCTTATTACCTTCTTCAAGGAACTCCTTGGCATGCTTAAGCTTGAAGTTGTAGTCATGCTCGTCAGTCTGAGGTCCGAAACGGATTTCCTTGACTTCCTGCTTAACCTGCTTCTGCTTCATCTCCTTAGCACGCTTCTTCTGCTGATAGAGGAACTTGCTATAATCGATGATACGACATACTGGTGGTTCTGCATTAGGAGAGATTTCCACAAGGTCAACCTCTTGCTGTCTTGCCATGTCCAATGCCTGACGAGTAGGGATAACCATAGAGCCGTCTTCGCCTACAAGTCTTACCTCTTTAGCACGAATCTGTTCGTTTATTCTGTGCTGTGCCTGAGGTTTCTTTCTTTTGTCGTTTCTCATTAAGGAGTTTTTACAGTTTTTATTCTAAGTTCCGTTTTGCGTCAGCATGTTCCAAATACACGCTTTTAGCGGCTGCAAAATTACACATTATTAGCAAATTACGCAACCTACAACGGTCATTTTATGCAAAACAATTGATTTTACACAATGCTTTTAGTATGATTGCCATGAATATCAGCACTTTTACTGCCCTATTTGTGGTACAATATGCTTCGCGCAACTTTTGTAACATCCACTTTACAAGCAAAAAAATACGCTTTGACTATCATCAAAAAAAGATAAAAGCCAGTCATATTTCACTATAAATAAGGTCAATAGGTCGGAATTTTTTATAATTTTGCAGCCGATTATAATCATGGTGAATAAACAAATGCTGCGTAGGTTCTCTGACAGAAGAGGCTGAGGCAGACAAAAAAGCAAAGCGCGGCTAAAAGGCCTGCATATTTTATTATGGTAAAAGGATTGAAAAGCCCAGAGTACATTTTCGAGTCAAGCTGGGAAGTTTGCAACAAAGTTGGCGGTATTTATACCGTACTCTCTACTCGCGCAAAAACTCTTCAGGAAACACACAAGGACAAGGTTATTTTTATTGGTCCTGACTGCTGGGGAGAGAAGCCATGCCCTTATTTTAAGGAAGACAAGAAACTTTTGGCTGATTGGCGAAAGAAGGCTGACGATGAAGGCCTTCTCGTGAAGGTTGGTCGCTGGATGATTCCTGGCGAACCAATTGCCATTCTCGTTGATTTCCAACCTTATTTCGTCAAGAAGAACGAGATCTACGGTTGGCTTTGGGAGAACTATAAGGTTGACTCCCTACACGCTTACGGCGACTACGACGAGGCATCAATGTTCTCTTACGCAGCAGCTCTCGTTGTGGAAAGCTTCTACAACTTCTGTCTTGACGATGACACACAGTGCATCTATCAGGCAAACGAATGGATGACTGGTCTTGGCGCTCTCTACATCAACAAGAAGCTCCCACAGATCGGTACAATCTTCACTACCCACGCAACTTCTATTGGTCGTTCAATAGCCGGTAACAACAAGCCTCTCTACGACTACCTCTTCGCTTACAACGGCGACCAGATGGCAGGAGAGCTCAATATGCAGAGCAAGCACTCTATCGAAAAGCAGACAGCAATGCACGTTGACTGCTTCACAACCGTTTCTGACATCACTGCTCGCGAGTGCAAGGAGTTGATGGACAAGGAGGTTGACGTTGTTCTTCCTAACGGTTTCGAGGATGACTTCGTGCCACGCGGTGCTGCCTTCACTCGCAAGCGCAATGCTGCCCGCAAGCGCATCTTCGAGATTGCAAACGCTCTCACAGGCGAGACTTACGATAAGGACACTATCGTTGTATCTACTTCTGGTCGCTACGAGTTCCGCAACAAGGGTGTGGATGTTTTCATTGAGTCAATGAATCGCCTTCTCCGTGACCAGCGCATTGCCGACAAGAAGATTCTTGCCTTCATCGAAGTGCCAGGATGGGTTGGCGAACCTCGTCAGGATCTCCAGGAGCGTCTTAAACAGAAGAAGACTTTCGACACAGCTCTCGACTGTCCACTCATCACTCACTGGCTCCACAACATGTCTCATGACAACGTGCTCGGACAGCTCAAGTACCTTGATATGTGGAACCGCAAGGAAGACCGTGTAAAGATCATCTTCCTCCCTTGCTACCTCACTGGTGATGACGGTATCGTTGACATGAAGTATTACGATGTGGTTCTCGGCAACGACCTCTGCATCTACCCTTCTTACTACGAGCCATGGGGCTACACTCCACTCGAGGCAGTAGCATTCAAGGTGCCTTGCATCACGACAGACCTCGCAGGTTTCGGTCTTTGGGCAAACACAGTCTTCGGTCACTATGGCGAACTCAAGGACGGTGTAAAGGTTATCCACCGTACAGACTACAACTTCTCTGAGGTTGCAGACTATATTAAGGATACTGTCGTTGAATACGCTCTCATGACAGATGCCGACCGCAAGAAGTGTCGCGCTGCTGCCGAGAAGCTTTCAAAGAAGGCTCTCTGGAGCGAGTTCATCCAGTATTACCACAAGGCTTACGACATCGCCCTCACTAAGGCTGATGCGAGAAAGAAGGTGCTCAAGAAATAAAAACAGACCTTCCCCCAGCAGCCCCACCCCCAGCCCCTCCCTTGGGAGTGGAGGAATTAGTAATAAGCGGGCTGAAAGCCCAATGAGCCACATAGCCCAATGGCAAGCGAAGCGACGCCTTGGGTTTGAAAACGGAATGATGATGGAACGCCCTGAAAGGGCAAAAGCATAAACCGTAATATAACGCTGTTGCCCTTACAGGGCGCATTTTCCACCATCAAAACATCCCAGGGTGACGCTTCGCTCTGCCCTGGGCTATGGAGATTAAAGCCTTTCAGGCTAATCATTTCCATAAAACCAAAACATTCGCATATAACATTAATAAATATATAAACATTATGAAAATCAAAGCTAACTACGTTAACGCCTCTCAGTGGAAGGAGACTGCTGTAAAGTCTAATCTTCCTGAACCATTGAAGTGTCTCGACGAAATCGCTCACAACCTCTGGTGGGTTTGGAACTATGAAGCTCGTGACCTTTGGCGTGCTCTCGACGAAGACCTCTACGAAGAGGTTGAACACAACCCAGTACTCCTCCTTCAGCGCCTCTCTTACCAGCGTCTCGAGGAAATCACTCAGGACAAGAAGCTCATGAAGCAGGTTAACGACCTCTACAAGCTCTTCCGTGAGTATATGGATGTTAAGCCAGACGCAACTCGTCCTTCAGTAGCTTACCTCTGTATGGAGTACGGTATCTCACAGGTACTTAAGATCTACTCTGGTGGTCTCGGTATGCTTGCTGGTGACTACCTCAAGGAGGCTTCTGACTCTAATGTTGATATGTGTGCTGTTGGTTTCCTCTATCGTTTCGGTTACTTCAAGCAGAGCCTCTCTATGGATGGCCAGCAGATTGCCGTTTACGATGCTCAGGACTTCAACACTCTCCCTATCGAGCGTCAGCTTGACCAGAACGGCAACCCACTCGTTGTTGACGTTCCTTACGTGAACTACACTGTTCACGCTTACGTATGGCGTGCAAATGTAGGTCGTATCTCTCTCTACCTCCTCGATACAGACAACGAACTCAACTCTGAGTACGACCGTCCAATCACTCACGCTCTCTACGGTGGTGACTGGGAGAACCGTCTCAAGCAGGAGATTCTCCTCGGTATCGGTGGTGTTCTTACTCTCAAGGCTCTCGGTATCAAGAAGGATATCTACCACTGTAACGAAGGTCACGCTGCTCTCGCTAACGTTCAGCGTCTCGTTGACTACATCAAGGAAGGTTACTCATTCAATGAGGCTATGGAACTCGTTCGTGTATCAGGTCTTTACACTTGCCACACTCCAGTTCCTGCTGGTCACGACTACTTCGACGAGGCTCTCTTCGGCAAGTACATGGGTGGCTACGCTCAGCTCCTCGGCATCTCTTGGGATGAGTTCATCGGCATGGGTCGTACAAACCCAGACGACAAGGGCGAGAAGTTCTCTATGTCAACTTTCGCTATCAACACTTGCCAGGGCGTAAACGGTGTATCTAAGCTCCACGGCTGGGTATCACAGAAGATGTTCGCTGGCATCTGGAACGGATACCTCCCAGAAGAGAACTCTGTAGGTTATGTAACTAACGGTGTTCACTTCCCAACATGGTGTGCTACTGAAATGCGCAAGATCTACGCTAAGTATCTCGACGCTAACTACTATAATGATCAGTCAAACGCTGAACTCTGGCAGGGCATCTACAACTGTCCAGACGAGGAACTTTGGGCTACTCGTATGGCTCTCAAGGTTAAGCTCGCTGACTACATCAAGGTTAAGTTCCGTGAGACATGGCTCAAGAACCAGGGCGACCCTTCACGCGTTGTTTCTCTCCTCGAGAAGATCAACCCTAACGGTCTTACTATCGGTTTCTGCCGTCGTTTCGCTACTTACAAGCGTGCTCACCTCCTCTTCACAGACCTTGAGCGTCTTGCTAAGATCGTCAACAACCCACTCTATCCTGTTACATTCCTCTTCGCAGGTAAGGCTCACCCAGCTGATGGTGCTGGTCAGGGCTTGATCAAGAAGATCTACGAGATTTCTCAGCGTCCTGAGTTCCTCGGCAAGATTATCTTCCTTGAGGACTACGACCAGCGTCTCGCACGTCGTCTCGTTTCAGGTGTTGATATCTGGATGAACACTCCAACTCGTCCTCTCGAGGCTTCTGGTACATCAGGCGAGAAGGCAGAGATGAACGGTGTTGTAAACCTCTCAGTTCTTGACGGTTGGTGGTACGAAGGTTACCGCGAAGGTGCTGGTTGGGCTCTCACAGAGAAGCGTACTTACCAGAACCAGGGTTACCAGGATCAGCTCGACGCTGCTACTATCTACGGTCTCCTCGAGAACGAGATCATGCCTCTCTACTACAACAAGAACAAGAAGGGCTACTCAGAGGGTTGGTTGAAGGTTATCAAGAACTCTATCGCTCAGATCGCTCCTCACTACACAATGAAGCGTCAGCTCGACGACTACTACACTCGTTTCTACTGCCCACAGGCTGAGCGTGCTGCTAAGCTCATGGCTGACAACAACAAGGTAGCTAAGGAAATCGCTGCTTGGAAGGAACTCGTTGCAGAGCGTTGGGACAACATCAACGTTGTTGCTTCTACTACTGAGGTTCCTGCTACAGGCATGGAGACAGGTAAGAAGTACAAGATTTCGTACACTATCGACGAGCAGGGTCTCAACGATGTTGTAGGTCTTGAGTTCGTTGCCATCAAGACTGACGCTAACGGCGAGGACAAGATTCTTGCTATCCACCCATTCGAGCTCGTTAAGCAGGAAGGCAATCTCTACACATTCGAGACTATTTGCCAGGCTGAGCACGCAGGTACATTCAAGACTGCTGTCCGCATGTACCCTAAGAACGATCTCCTCCCACACCGTCAGGACTTCGCTTACGTGAAGTGGATCGGCTAATTTTCGAAGAAATCATAATAGCAAAAGGAGCGGTATCGAAAGGTATCGCTCCTTTGTTGTTATAAGGAAACACATTGGGTTGCAGCTGAACAATTTTGCGCCCAACATAATACCATAAAAGAAAAAAATCTCTCTTTTTGTTTTGTGGTTATTTTATTTTTATGTAACTTTGCCGCCAGAATCATTCTGATAAGAGTCTTCATAAGCAGTGTACAGCGTGAGTTTGCCGAGGAGCGTCAGCTACTCTGCAAATATCTCCGTGAGACTTGAGGTTTGGAATCCAGGCATATTGCCTTATGGTTTGACTATACCGCAACTGGAAGAACCTCACAAATCGCAGCCACGCAATCCTCTCATTGCCGAACCGATGTTCTTGAAAGGCTACATTGAGAAAGCTGGTACAGGAACAGAAGACATCATCAGCAAGTGCGAGAACTATGGACTCGAAAGACCCGTTTTCCGTCAAGATTCCGACTTCAAGGTCACAATATGGAGAAAGCAAGTGATAGAGAAAACGAATGAAGTGATACTGAAAACGGACGAAGTGGGCCAGAAAAACGGTGAAGTGATACTGAAAACCGATGAAGTGATACTGAAAACGGACGAAGTGACCCAGAAAAGAATAGAAGTGGACCACAAAATTGAGCAACTGTCACAGAAAGCCGTGCAACTGTCACAGAAACTGTCACAGAAAACCATAGAGAGTGTTCTATATAGCATTTATAATGATGCGTATATATCAGCACCGACAATGGCAAAGCTTGCAGGAACATCTATACCTACAGTTAAACGCTACCTCGGTTTCCTCACTAATAAAAAAATCAAAGATTATGAGAAATTTTGTAGTTACATTACTAATTATATTTAGCATTGGGCTAAATGCACAGTCAATAATATATAGAAATATAATTATTGATGACATTTGTTATAATTTATATGATGATAATACAGGGGAAGTGTCTGTAAACTTTAACAAATGCTTTGAAGGTGATATGGTTATTCCTGAAACCATCGAATACGACGGTGAAACATATACAGTGACAAGAATTGGCTATTGCAGGGCTGATTATATAACAAATGTCTATATCCCCAAAACTGTCACATCGATAAACAAACAATCTTTTGAAGTATATAATGTTATATCAGAGATTCTATCAAAAGAACCAGAATGTTATCTTGATAATTTCTATGTAGCAGAAGACAATCCTTCTTTCACCTCAGTAGATGGAGTTCTGTATAATAAGGAATTGACAAGAATAATAAAATATCCACGTGGTCGAAAAGGTGCTTACCGAGTGTTAGATGGAACCAAATATAGTGCGGAAAGATGTTTTGAACAATGTATAAATCTTACAGAAATAACTCTACCTGCCTCATATCAAGGTCTTAAATCAGATGACGGATATAATCTAGTAGGAGAAAAAATTTTTAATGGGTGCAGAAAGTTGGAAAATATCTATTCTGATGCCTCGTTTAATGGCGTATATGGTTATGTGTCTGTAAATGGTGTATTATATTCATACGCTAATACATGGTATGGGTGGATAATGAAGGAAACGCCTGATCGAGTTGAAGAATTTAATAATTTTGTAGGAAGTGACATTTGGTATGTATGGGAATTGGATCAATATCCTCCAGGTCGTAAGAATGAAACATATAAGATTGAAGATGCTCCTGAAGGCTATAACGTAGTTAGTATTGGTTCACTTAATGGTTGTTCATATCTAAGAGAAATACAAATGCCTGACATGCCAACGGTGATAGGACAATTAGCATTTGCGGAGTGCATGTCACTAGAAAAAATAGATTTATCTAAAGTGATGCATATTGATAGTGGTGCGTTTTCTGATTGTATTGGACTTAAACTTATCAATCTATCTAATCCTCTTATTGAAGAATTACCAATAGGTGTATTTTCAGGTTGTAAATCACTAGAAGAAATAGAATTTCCAGAAAACTTGAGAATAATAAACAATCATGCACTATCTGAATGTTCATCGCTTAAAAGTTTTATCCTTCCAAAAAGCGTCACTCATTGTGGCGCAGAAATAGTGAAAGGTTGCAGTGCGTTATCATCTCTTGCTGTTGATAAAGACAATCCTATTTATGATAGCCGTGAGAATTGTAATGCCATCATTGAGACTGCGACTAACAAAATGATTGTTGCTATGAAGAATACTTTTATTCCAGAAACAGTGACTTCCATAGGTGATTTTTCATTTTATAACTTAGCTATATCTCAACTGACAATTCCTGCCAGTGTTGATAGTATTGGTGAGCTGGGACTTTTTTTCCATTCACCATCACCAGAAATTATATCATTAACGTGTCTAAGAAATACTCCTCCATCTTTGTCAAACTCATATTCGCTACCATTTTCTCATAGTTGCATCATACATGTTCTTCCTGGATGCAAAGCGGCGTATGAAAATGCAGAAATATGGAAGGACTATACAATTATAGATGATGCAATAGCGAATATACGTCCAGTTTCATTTGAAAGGGAAACGTATATTTATGATCTGACAGGAAAAGTCGGCACTCAGTTGCAACAAGTTCCGCATATAATAATAAAGAACGGGAAGAAGTATATGGTGACGAAAAAGTAATATTATACCCTCTCGTGACATAACCATAAACGAAAGGACAGGGAATAGGTCACTGTACCTCAAAATGTGACAAGGGGCGGTTAACCTTCATAAAAAACAACACAATGTAGGTCACAAATCGATGCAATTATAAGCAATTATTGTTAATAAAACGAAATAAATGTTCCGAAAGTATTAGATATTTGAATAAAAATTGTAACTTTGCGCTCAAATGAGCGCGATAACGAAACGGAGTCGCCAAACACCCAAACCTCAAGATGAGCAAATTCAAATATCCTGTAGATACTGACCAGTTCCAGAGAATAAGGGAAGATGGTATGTTGTATGTTGACAAGACAGACATGATGTACGACCTTGTCAACAAATACCGTTATGTATTCCTTGCCCGCCCACGTCGTTTCGGAAAAACCCTTCTTTGCAACACCTTCAAGGCATATTTCCAAGGACAAAAGGAGCTGTTTGAAGGACTGAAAGTGATGGAACTCGAAAAGGAATGGAAGACATACCCTGTGCTGCACTTTGACATGAGTGCTATGCGTAACTGCGCCACGCTGAAGGACATGAGTGATGTGCTTGATGCTATGCTCGAAAAATATGAGACTCTCTATGGAACATCAAAGCGAATAAATCAGTTTGGTTCGCGTTTCGACCAGCTCATTCGTCATATACATGACACTCAAGGCAAGAAGGTTGTCGTAATCATTGATGAATACGACACACCAATGATGCGCAATCTATATAATGAAGAGATTCTTGACGGTTTGCGTACGATGCTGCGTGGCTTTTACCAAACAGTAAAGTTTGATGGCGCATACCTCAAGTTTGTTTTTTTTACTGGTGTGACAAAATTCTCTCAATTGAGCATTTTCTCCGAGCTGAACAATCTGAATCAGATTTCCATGGACGACGAGTATTCGGGCTTATGTGGAATCACGCAAGACGAACTTGACACCGTGCTTCATCCATGTGTTGAGGAATATGCCGATAGACTTGGAATATCTGTTGATGAAGCCTACGCATTGCTCAAGAAGAATTACGATGGTTATCATTTTTCCAGAAACAGCAAGGATGTATATGCACCATTCAGTTTGCTGAGAGCTCTAAGCAAGGGAACAACCGATCACTACTGGTTCGAATCAGGCACCACTACCTCACTGATAGAGCATCTCAAACATCATCCAAAGTTCAACCCTCTTGATTTTGACGGAGTGGAACTGTCGCTTACGGACTTTAACACTCCATGTGAGAGCGCAAGCACACCGATACCGCTACTTTACCAAAGCGGCTATCTCACCATTGCTTCATACGACCGAGAGTATGACTGCTATACGCTTCATTTTCCGAACTATGAAGTCCGTCAAGGTATGGTCAGCTGTATGGCAAACTATCTGATGGATACTGACGACTTGGAGCAAAACGCTACAATCCTTGCAATGGCTCGTGCTTTGAGAGGCGGTGACCTGTCTGGTGCCCTCACCCATCTCCGTTCCTACATAGCAGGAATTCCTTACGATATAATCACCAAAAAGGAATGGATGGCGAGGAAGAAGCGCGAGGCGTTCTACAAATTGCTCCTATACGTTGTATTCTCACTGCTCAACAGCAAGGTCGATACCGAAGTGAAGAGCATCCTCGGTCGTGCAGATGTAGTCATCAAGACCAAAACCGACATCTATGTTCTTGAACTGAAGGTAGATGATACGGTAGAGAATGCCCTTGCCCAGATTGACGATAAGGGATATACCATTCAGTACGAAGCAGACGGCAGAAAAGTAACAAAGTGCGGTGTCTCGATTTCTTCTGAAGAGCGTAATATAACCCATTGGCGAATCGTTGATGCAGACGGCAACATTATTAGTGTGTGACAAGGGAGTTTATGATGTGTCATCCTTAGGAAGAAAAATCTTATATTTTTGCAATATACATCTACAAAATATCCGATTACTTCTTCTCTATCTCGTAACCAATCTTCTTGAAGGCAGCTACAAAGTCTTCGTAGGTTGCCTTGTTGTTATTGTAGATGATAGTCACGGTCTGATCAGGGACGGAAGTAGTGATCTTCTTTGTACCTTTTACGAAACGGATGTTAGACTTGATTTTGTTCTCGCAACCTTCGCAGTGCATTACTGGTGTTGTTGTCACTACGAGAGTATCGACAGTCTTGTCGGCAGCACTGACAGTGAGTGTACCGAGTGCCATAATGGCAAGGAAAAGGAGTTTTTTCATATTAAATAATAAATAAATTCTTACCGAAGGAGTCTATTAAAAGTTCCCCCCTCGGGGGCTAGGGGGCTTTAGAGTGTTATTCTTATACCGACATAAGCCATGGCCCCTTCAATAGGTCCCCAGACTTGAGTTGCGTCAAATGTAGATTGCCACGGATTGTCAGCACCAATGATAGGATTCTTTATCTTGTAGTTTGTAAGATTCTCGCCACCGACATATATGCTGAAATGGCGGAACTCGCGTGTCACTTGTGCCTGAAGCTGGAAATAGGCAGGAGTTTTCTCGTTGTTGTACAGACGCTGTTCGCCGTTCAGCTGTCCGGTAACATCAAACTGCCAAAGTTCCATCGGGGTCTTGTACGACAGCGTGAGAAGTCCTTTATACTTAGGTGTCAGAGGTCGTTCGCGCAGAACGCCATCGTAAGTGGTGCGTGCGTCATTATAGCGGAAAGCACCAGTTGCCGTGAATCCTTCGAAGAAAGGATAGGTGGCATCTATCTGCAGAGTGTGGCTGTAGCTCTTGCCATGAAGCTGTTCAAAGAAGAAGTTTTGCTCACAGCAGTTTACCCGCTTACTGTCAACATTCACCACAAGTTGCTTCAGGAAGTCTGTGTAGTAGTATTCCGCATTCAGTTCAAGAGTCTTTTCGCCAACAGGTATATTGAAATTGGCTGATATTCCGTAGTTCCATGCTTCCTCGCGGAAGAATCCAAATCCGCTCTTTGTCTCTTTTTCGCCGCAGAACAGTCTGCCACTTGCCATCAACGGTACGTTCTCTGCCCAGGCATTTGCCGTACGATAGCCTTTGCCAGCAGATGCTCGAAGGGTAATGACGCTTGAAGGAGAATATTTCAGATGAAGTCGTGGAGTGACGAAGCTTCCCCAAAGATTACTGTAGTCGTAGCGCAAGCCAGCCATTGCCGTAAACTTCTCACCGAGTTTGTAGGTATATTGCGCGTAAACTCCAGATACGGTTTCTGAAGACTCTCTCTTATCTCCCTTGAAGGGGGAGTAAACCATCTGGAGGGAATAGTCTCCATCTAAGGGAGATGTAGTGGGGCTTTCGTTATAGCGATCATAATTCATTGATGCTCCCGTAGCGAGGTTATGGTACTTCCCCAAATCGGTTTCGTACATTAGTTGGGCATAGCCGTTGGTCTGCTTAAGATCATAGTCACGCTTTCCGAAACGGTTCTTTGCGTCATGAATGGAACCGTGGAGCATAAGTGCGACACTCTCGTTGCGGTCGGCATTCAGTGTAATACCGTTCTTCCACTGCAACTCATATCGCTTCACGTCAACATTTGCCATCCAAGGTTCAAGGCTACTGTGGGAATGCTTCTGGCTGTTGCCACTGACGCGCTCATCCTTCATCAGTTTGATTGAAAGTTGGCTTATCCATCCTGGTGAGACATATGCCCAGCGATGCATGAGATTGTATTGGCGAATCTTCGGCATATCCATGAATCCGTCGCCGTTGCCGTCGTGATCTGTCTGGCTGTCTTCATAGTGAAGGAGGATGCTTGTGGAAAGTTTGTCGGTAAGATGAATGCTTGCATCAGCATTGCCCTCAAACTTCAAGTTTGAGTCGAAATAGGCATTTCCGCGCACGCCGTCGGTACCTTGAGGCTTGGAGAACTCTATGTTTATCTGTCCCGTGGTACTCTCATAGCCATTCTTCACGCTCGAAGCGCCCTTGCTCACCTGAATGCTCTGCATCCAAGTGCCGGGAATATAGCCGAGAGAGTAAGGAATGGCAGCACCTCGCAGGTTCGGAACATTCTCCGTAAGCATCTGAACGTATGTGCCGCTGAGTCCGAGAAGCTTAATCTGCTTGGCACCTGTGGCGGCATCAGAATAGCTAACATCAACGGAAGGGTTGTTGACGAACGACTCGCCGAGGTTGCAGCAGGCAGCACGGAACAGCTCAGCCTTACCGATGAGTTCCATATTCTGCGTACTGTAGCCTGCTTTGCCGTTCTTTGCCTTCACCACGACTTCCTTCATCTGACGGACACTGTCAGCGAAGTTGTTAGTTTGGCTGTTTGAAGGTTGATTGTTTGCTTGTTGGGTATTTGCCGGCTGAGTGTTTTGCGCACCTACAGCCGTTGTACATGCCAAGAAGACAAGCACAGACACCAGTAACTTTAAGTCGTTGTAATACTTATTGATTTTCATTTATAGCGTTTATCGGCTGCAAAGTTAGCAACTATTTACTGAATTTGCAAATATTAGCCATAAAAAGATTCTTGATGAATATTGATGGCGAAACAACAAAAAAGGTCAGAAATTAATTCTGACCTGTATATTGCTTAATAAGTTGTTCGTCTGCAAGCTTGCAAATAAGCAGGCTGCCGTCGTTCTCCGCCACGATGTAGCCGTCAAGTCCTTGAACGACAACCTTTTTCTCTTCGGTAGCATGGATGATGCAATTCTTTGTATCGAAGACAGAAATGCCGTCGCCGATGATGGAATTGCCGTAAAGGTCCTTCTTAGTCTGCTGAAGGAGAGAACCCCATGTGCCAAGGTCGCTCCAGCCGAAGTCGGCAGGACAGACGAAGATTTCCTCTGCCTTCTCCATGATAGCATAGTCGATAGAGATGCTCTCACACTCTGGGAAGACGCGGTCTATTTCCTCTTGCTCCTTCTCAGAACCGTAAACAGCAAGGAGATCTTCGAAGATGCCGTTGATGGCAGGTGCATACACACGAAGGGCATTGACAATTGTCTCAACGCGCCAGATGAAGATGCCCGCATTCCAGAAATAAGAAGCGCTCTTTATGTACTTCTGAGCAGTCTCAAGATCAGGCTTCTCCTTGAAGGCATCAACACGGAAAATTTCCTTGTTGCGACTTGAGCTGAACGACAAATCTGCCTGGATATAGCCATAACCTGTCTCAGGGCGTGTTGGCTTCATTCCGAGAGTTACGATGGCGTCTGTCTCAGCAGTAAACTGCATACACTGCTTGATAACGCGCTGGAACTCCTGAGTATTGAGCACGACATGGTCTGATGGAGCTACAACAACATTTGCGTTCTTGTCGAGAGACTTTATCTTCCAGCTTACATAAGCTATGCAAGGCGCTGTATTGCGGCGGCAAGGCTCAAGGAGAATGTTACCCTCAGGCA
Organism: Bacteroidaceae bacterium; assembly: GCA_024401275.1. Taxonomy (GTDB): domain Bacteria; phylum Bacteroidota; class Bacteroidia; order Bacteroidales; family Bacteroidaceae; genus Prevotella. The sequence continues at coordinate 62,914 of JAKSLJ010000017.1, forward strand.
CTTCCGGAAGCTGTTCGCGAACGATGTCTGCATAGTTCTTGTTAGTAACAATCCAGATGTTCTCAGGAGGAACGATACCGGCGAAGCGGTCGCAAGTGAGCTGTATCAGCGTACGACCAACGCCCAAAACGTCGATAAACTGTTTTGGGCGTTCTGTTGTACTCATAGGCCAGAAGCGACTTCCGACGCCTCCAGCCATTATAACGAGATGATTATGATTCATTTATTAAGCGTTGATAGCTGCAACACCTGGGAGCACCTTACCCTCGATAGCCTCAAGGAGAGCACCACCACCAGTAGAGATATAAGATACCTTGTCTGCAAGACCGAACTTGTTTACACAAGCAACAGAGTCACCACCACCGATGAGAGAGAATGCACCGTTAGCAGTTGCCTCAGCAA
>JAKSLJ010000018.1 GCA_024401275.1 Bacteroidaceae bacterium
GAAAATGGTGTGATATCGTATTCGAAGGCAAAAACAAGGAATACGGTGCTTATCCTATCCGTAAGGCTACTGGTAAGCGTAATGTTATCGCCATCATCTCTATTCTCGTACTTATCGCTCTCTGTATTGGTGGTATTCAGATATTGAATGTTTACCAGGAATATCAGAAGCGTCAGGAAGCTTTGAGAGCTGAAATGGAACTTTCTAGACTTCAGGAAAAGAAGACTGAAACTAAGAAAGAAGAAGTTGAAAAGGTTATCAAGCAACCTGAGCAGAAAGTCGTAGAGGTTAAGCAGAACACTATCAAGTTCACTGAGCCTGTCATCAAGAAGGACGACGAGGTTAAGGAAGAGAATACTCTTCTTAACATGGATGACCTTAACAAGGACAACCGTCGTACTGCTGATGAAAGCTACGATAAGGGTACTAACGAACGTCAGGAAGACTACGGTGCTCAGACAATCGCTGAGCCTGAGGTTGACAAGACTCCTCCTCCTCCACCACCAGCTCCAGACCCAGAGCCTGAGACTAAGGTTGAAGAGAACAAGGTTTATGACGTAGTAGAACAGCAGCCAGCATTCAATGGTAACATCAACCAGTGGCTCGCTTCTAACCTTAAGTATCCTCCTGTAGCTGCAGAGAACGGTATTGAAGGTCGTGTAATCGTTCAGTTCGTCGTAGGTAAGGATGGTTCTATCCACAGCGCACAGGTTGTTCGTGGTGTTGACTCATCTCTCGACAAGGAAGCTCTCCGCGTTGTTAACTCAATGCCTAAGTGGGTTCCTGGTAAGCAGAACGGTCAGGCTGTTAACTGTAAGTTCACACTCCCAGTTGTGTTCCGTCTCCAGTAATACAGAAAACATTTTAATCACAATAAGTAGGGGGCGGGCCTTGTGTCCGCCCACTATGTAATTATCAAATTCACTCTCTTTAATGAAAAACATCCTTTACATAGGATTATCACTTTTCGCGCTTGCTTTCATTTTCAGTTCTTGTGCTGAAACACAGAAAAGCAATCGTACAGATACAAAGACGACAGGCCGCATAGCATTTGCTGCGGATGAGAGTTTCAGTCCTGTCATTGACGAAGAGGTCCAGGTGTTTGAAGCAACACACCCTGGTGCGAAACTTGATGCTGTATATACAAACGAACTTGATGCTATCAACCGATTGATGAACGACAGCGATAGCATTTGGCTTGCATTTGCAGCTCGTGATTTTAAGGAGAAAGAAAGAGAATATCTAAAAAGCACAAATCGCATTCCAATTTCATTCCCTATTGCATACGACGGTCTTGCACTTATCGTAAACAATAGCAACCCGGATTCGCTGATTTCCGTAAAGGACGTAAAGCGAATACTTTCAGGCGAGGCAACAAAATGGAATGAGATTTATCCAAAGTCAAAACTTGGAAATATCGAAGTCGTATTCGACAATCCAAAGTCGTCAACAGTACATTGGGTAGTAGATTCGCTTCTTGGCGGAAAGCCAATCAATAGTGAGAACATTCAAGCAGTAAAGACCAGCGCAGAAGTCATAAAGTGTGTGGAGAATACTCCAAATGCAATTGGCATCGTTGGTTCAAACTGGCTAAACGATAAAAGAGACACTACAAATATCACATACAAGAAGAATGTTACCGTAATGTCTGTCAGCAATGCAGACATGCCGGAATTCAACAGTTCTTACCAGCCATATCAGGCTTACATACAGATGGGACTTTACCCATTGTACCGTACCGTATGGGCTTTGCTCAATGACCCTAGACACGGTCTTCCTTGGGGATTTGCTCATTACGTAGTGTCACCAATTGGACAGAAAATCATTTTGAAGTCCGCTCTTCTCCCCTATCGTGGCGACATTCAGATCATTGACATGAACATCCACGATGAGAACGAATAATATTAAGAATTATTAACAAACTCCGGATTTACTATTTTTAGTTTGTTGTATCATAAAGGTAAGCAAGCAAATAACAAATGTTTAACCTCTAACAACAAATCACAACAAAACGAAAAAGAAAAATCCATTTCACTAGCAACGAGACTAAAAAATCAAAAAGAAACTAACAACTAACAACAAGATTATGAAAGCACTTAAATATTTCGCAGCTGGCGCAATGCTGGCAATGTGTTCTGTAGCCAATGCTCAGGACATCACTTCAGATCTCGCTACTCTTGAAAGCGTAGTAAAGGCAAACAAGGACAATCCTGCAGCTTACAAGGCTAATCTAAAGACTCTTGACAAGCTCTACAAGAAGGATCCTGCAGCCCTCACAAAGATTTCTAAGCTCTTCTATCAGTATGACGACACTCTCAACTGCCGTGCATACGCAGAGAAGGCTATCACATTCATTGAGAAGAAGAAGGTAACACTTTGCGAACCTTACATCATCCTCGGTGACCTCCACTACATCGCTGGCGATCCAGGTACAGCAGCTGGTTGGTACGAGCGCGCTAAACTCAATGACCCAAAGAACGCAAAGGCTTACGAGAAGGTAGCTGGTGTTTACCGTAAGGCAAATCCAAAGGCTGCGGTAGATAACCTTAAGGAGCTTGAGACTATCGACCCTTCATATCCAGCTAACGCAGTAGCAGCAGGATTCTACTACGATGCTGCTATCGCTGGTCAGAAGACATGGGGCCGTACTCTTGAGTACTTCCAGAAGGAAGACATCAACAAGTTCCGCGAGGAAGACTACCCACGCTACGTTTATGTTCTCTACCTCTACAACAAGTACGAAAAGGCTATTGAAGTAGCAGACCTCGGTCTTGCAAAGACTCCAGATGACGTAACTTGCTGGCGCTACAAGATGTACTCTCAGGTTATGAAGGCACAGACTGACAGCAAGTCAGATGTAGAGGCACTCTTCAATGGTGCTGTAGAGTCTTCTAAGAAGATGTTCGCTGCAGAGAAGTATCAGGAGTATGCAGACGACTACAGAATGCTCGGCGAGGCTTATGTAGGTCTCAAGAACTATGCTGATGCAGAAACTGCCATCAACAAGTCTCTCGCTCTTAACGCTGACCAGCCAGGTCTCTTGAAGTCTCTCGGTGACATCGAGTTCTCAAAGGGCAACTTCGAGAAGGGTGCTGAGCTCTACCAGAACTACTTTGACAAGTACGATAAGGTTGACCTCACTGACTACTATGCACTCACTCAGAAGTACGACGAGAAGATCAAGGCTACTGAGGACGAAGCTGCTAAGAAGCCACTCCAGAAGGCAGAAGATGCTGTATTCGCTACAATGAATGAGAAGTTCCCAGGCAAGCTCCTTGTTTACATCTACTACAAGCGTGCTCAGCTCAACGACGCTCTCGATGAGACAGGCGCATCTTCAGCTCCATTCTACGAGAAGCTCATCGAGGCTGCTCAGGCAGAAGACGCTGTTAAGCACCAGGGTACAATCGCATCAACTGCTAGAAAGTTGGCTGCATACTACAAGAAGGTAAACAACACTGAGAAGGCTGCTTACTACACTGAGTTGGGCAAGTAATCCCTTCCCCACTCCACTCCAAGAATACAAATTTCTAAAGATTTAAGGTGGGAACTAATGGAACCCACCTTAATTTTAACGGAGACAACAAACAATCCCTTCATAAAAATCCATATCCCCAAAAGAGCAATCTTTTGGGGATTTTTGTTTGGCGCTGTATATATTTAGATCATATGGGGCATAAACGCTATTATAGAAAAAATGTAAAAATTTAAGAAGAAACTCGGACAGTTACGTTATCCACATAAACATACTCAACTAACATAAAAAAGAAATAGATTAAAATATCCAATATATATTATATATGAAACTCTTTCGTTGTAAAAAGAAATAAAGAATGTGTTTTATGGAACAACTTCACTTGTTTTTCCTTAACTTTATTCACGAAACTAAAACAAAGACAAAGAAATAAACAAAAGTTCTGTTGTTTTTTCTTAACTTTGCCAAATAAATTACTTAAGTTGTAGGCAAATACCCGCTAACCTAACAAACAAAAATCCATATGAACAAAAACATAATAATCGGTGCTGCCTTTGCCCTCGCTGCTTGCAGCCCAAAAGTTACGGAAGACATGGCACTAAAGAGTGACAATCCGCTCCTGCAGGAACCGACAAACAAATACGAGATTCCTCAGTTCTCTAACATTAAATATTCTGACTATCTGCCAGCCGTTCAGCTCGGCATCGCACAGCAGAAGAAAGAGGTTGAAGCAATAATTAACAACCCAGCAGAACCAAATTTCGAGAACACGATCCTTGCTATAGACAACTGCGGTCAGGATCTTGAGAAAGCAACTGCCGTATGGGGATTGCTGCAAGGTACGGACAATACAGACGAACTGGAGAAGGTGACGGAGGACATTCTGCCTATTCTCACAGCGGCAGAAGATGAGATTGCGATGAACGACAAGCTCTTCCAGCGCATAAAGAAGGTCTATGACAAGCGCGAGGCTCTCGGCCTGAACACGGCACAGATGCGACTTCTCGAGAAGAAATACCGCAATTTCGTTCGCAGCGGTGCATTGCTTTCAGATGCCGACAAAGACAAGCTGAAGGCTATCAACCAGGAGATGTCTGACGCCATGAAGAGTTTCGGTCAGAACATTCTGAAGGAGACCAATGCCATCGAGATCTACATCGACGACGAGAAGGATCTTTCCGGTCTTCCAGCAAACACAATTGCCACAGCTGCCGAAGAAGCAAAGAAGCGCGGACACGAGAAGGGATGGTCGTTTACGGTTCATGCTCCAGTACGCCTGACAGTACTCGCCGCTGCCGACTCTCGCAGCCTTCGCGAGAAGATGTACAAGGCTTACAACTCGCTATGTTCAAACAAGAACGAATACAATAACGAAACGAACATCAACCGCATTCTCGACCTTCGCTACAGAAAGGCGCAACTTCTCGGTTTCAACACCTTCGCCGACTTCATGCTCGACAATGTGATGGCAAAGACCGTTGCCAATGCAGAGGAGCTGATGTACAAGCTCTGGGAACCTGCAAAGAAGAAGGTAGAAGAGGAAGTTCGCGACATGCAGGCACTCGCAGACCGCGAGAAAGCCGGCATAAAGATTGAACCTTGGGACTACGCTTACTATCAGGAAAAGGTGAAGAAGGAACGCTTCAACCTTACCGACGACGAGCTCCGCCCATACTTCGCCCTCGACAGCGTGGTTAAGGGTATGTTCTATGTAGCAAATCGCCTTCATGGCACTACCTTTGAAAAACTACCTGATGCTCCGAAGTATAATCCTGAAGTAACTGTCTATGACGTAAAGAATGCTCAGGGTAAGCATCTCGCAGTCTTCATGACCGACTATTTCCCACGTGAGACAAAGCGTGGCGGCGCATGGATGAGTGAGCTGAAGGGCGAATCGAACATCAACGGTGTAGAGGAGCGTCCTATCATCTACAATGTTGGTAACATGACTAAGCCTACTAAAGACCAGCCTTCACTGCTCAGCCTCGACGAAGTGGAAACCGTTTTCCATGAGTTCGGCCACGGCATGCACGGAATGTTCACAACAGCAGAATACCGCGGACAGTCTGGTACAAACGTTGATCGCAACATGGTGGAGCTTCCTTCACAGATAAACGAGCACTGGGCTTTTGAGCCGGAAGTAATGAAGGTTTACGCAAAGCACTACATCACAGGCGAGGTTATCCCAGACTCACTTATCGCAAAGATGGATGCTGCTGCGAAGTTCAACCAGGGCTTCATGACCACTGAGCTTGTAGCAGCTTCCCTACTCGACCTCGAATGGCACAAGATGCCATATACTGGTCATGTAGATGTAGTAGAATTCGAAAAGAAAATCTCCGAAAAACTCGGCAAACCGGAGCTCGTAGAATACCGCTACCGCAGCCCTTACTTCCGCCATATCTTCGCCAGCAATGGTTATGCTTCAGGCTACTTCACTTACCTCTGGGCAGCTGTTCTCGACACTGATGGCTTTGAGCTCTTCAAGGAACGTGGCATTTTCGATCAGGAGACAGCAAAGTCTTATCGCGAAAACATCCTTGAAAAGGGTGACAGCGAGGATGCCATGACGCTCTATGTGCGTTTCCGTGGACATAAGCCTTCACCAGATGCGCTGCTCCGTTCCAGAGGTTTGAAATAACATTCATCAAGAAATGAACCTCATTCCATAACATTTACACCCAACACACAAACATTGGAATACCTTTTGTAAAAAGAAACTTGAAAATCAGAAAAAGGTATAATAGAAAGAAATGGCACAAAAATTCTCAGAAGAAACATCTAAGATGCTATCATATTCCCGCCAAGAGGCTCAACGACTCCACTGCAACAGGGTGGAGCCAGAGCATCTTATGCTGGGATTCCTGCGTCTGAACTCAGACATAAACCTCAAGATATTCACAGACAACAACATTGACATCAACGAGATGAAAGGCGATATGGAAAAGAACATCATGGGTACTGATACAGCTACCGAAGATATTCTGAACATCGACCTTTCGGCTTCTGCAAACCATCTTATCCGCATGGCAGTAGTTGAATCCACTTTAGCCGGAAGCGGAAGCGTAGAGCCTATTCATGTTCTCATGGCAATGATGAGCAATCGCAGTAAGAATACTGTGAAAGATTATCTCGAGGAAAAACATTTGAACTATAATACTCTCCGCGATTTCATCAAGCCTATTTCCAAGAATCCGGAGAGCGACTTGACAAGTTCTCAGTCGCAGTCGAATACACAAAGCAACAATAACAACACAGCATCAAATAATAATATCCAACCAAAGAACAATAACTCCAACAAACAGAATCCATTCGGTCCGAATCCTTTCACAAACAGCCTCGATGACGATGACCAAGAGGAGTTTGAAAGTGAGATTATGGGCGACAATTCTGCGTCGGTAAAGAAGGGTAAGAAAGGTGAAAATCAGTCAAAGACTCCAATCCTTGACAATTTCTCTACCGACCTCACTCTGGCTGCACGCCAAAACAAACTTGACCCGATGGTTGGACGCGAAAGAGAAATAGAACGCGTAGAGGAAATCCTTTGCCGCAGAAAGAAGAACAATCCGGTGCTCATCGGCGAGCCTGGTGTTGGTAAGAGTGCTATCGTGGAAGGTCTTGCACAGATGATTGCCGATAAGAAGACTTCGCCTGTTCTCTTTGACAAGCGCTTGCTCTCACTCGATTTAACTGCGGTTGTTGCCGGAACAAAATATCGCGGACAGTTTGAGGAGCGAATGAAGGGCATAATCCAGGAACTTGAAGAGAACCCAGACATCATCATCTTCCTTGACGAAATACATACGCTCATCGGCTCCGGCTCAGCAGCTGGTAGCATGGACGGTGCTAATATTCTTAAGCCAGCTTTGGCAAGAGGTACCGTACAGTGTATCGGCGCAACGACTCTCGATGAATATCGCAAATCCATTGAGAAGGACGGTGCTATGGAACGCCGTTTCCAGAAAGTCATCGTTGAACCGACATCAAAAGAGGAAACTCTTGAGATTCTCCATAACCTGAAAGACCGCTACGAGAAGCACCACCGCGTATGCTACTCAGACGATGCCCTAAAGGCTTGCGTAGATCTGACAGAACGATATATTTCCGACCGCTACTTCCCTGACAAGGCTATTGACGCCATGGACGAAGTAGGCTCACGCATTCACTTGAAGAACTCTGCCGTTCCACAGCCTATTATTGACAAGGAGAACGAGATAAAGGAAATCCGCAAGCAGAAGATGGAAGCCGTTGACAGCCAAGACTTTGAGGCTGCAGCTAATCTTCGCGACCAGCAGACGGTTCTTGAGAAGGAACTCCAGAAACTTAAAGACGACTTCGATAACACAAACCGCGAAAACTACTCTCCTGTAAACGAAGAGAACGTGGCTGACGTTGTTTCCATGATGAGTGGCGTTCCTGTAAACCGCGTCAAGGAAGCTGAAGGCAAGCGACTCAAGGAGATGGCAGATGTGCTGAAAGCAAAGGTCATTGCTCAGGACGATGCTATCACAAAGATGGTAAAGGCTATACAGCGTAACCGCATCGGTCTTCGCTCTAAGAACCATCCTATCGGTGCCTTTATGTTCCTCGGTCCTACTGGTGTCGGTAAGACTCACCTTGCGAAGAAACTGGCAGAGGAGATGTTCGGCTCGGCAGATGCTATCATCCGCGTAGATATGAGCGAATATTCTGAGAGCTTCAACACTTCACGACTCGTCGGTGCGCCTCCGGGATATGTTGGTTACGACGAAGGCGGTCAGCTTACAGAGCGTGTTCGCCGCAAACCATATTCTATCGTGCTCCTCGACGAGATTGAGAAGGCTCACAGCAATGTCTTCAACATGCTGCTCCAGGTGCTCGACGAAGGCCGAATGACTGACGGCAACGGTCGTCTCATTGACTTCTCGAACACCATTATTATAATGACAAGTAATGCTGGTACCCGCCAACTCAAGGACTTCGGACTTGGTATCGGTTTCGAGCGCATCCACTCACGCGACCTTCAGGACGAGAAGAACAAGGAGTATGCTCGCAGCATTATCCAGAAGAGTCTTTCTAAGCAATTCGCACCAGAGTTCCTCAACCGTCTTGACGAGATCATCATGTTCGACCAGCTCTCGAAGGATGCCATCAAGAAGATTATCGACCTTGAGCTTCGCGACCTTATCAGCCGCGTTGAAGAGCTCGGTTATCATATTGAAATAGAAGCCGACGCAAAGGATTTCGTTGCAGAAAAGGGCTATGACATTCAGTATGGCGCAAGACCTTTGAAGCGTGCAATCCAGACATACATCGAAGACAATGTCTGCGAACTCCTTCTCTCAGAAACACTCTCTGAAGGCGACACAATCCTCATCCGCAAGGAAGAGGAAAAGATCTTCGCAGTGAAGAAGGAAATTCAATCATAAGGACAGCCACTGTGCCCTCGCATCATGCGAGGGTTTGTCCGTTTAATCACCCAAAACTAAAAACCAAAAACCAAATATAACTATGACTTTATCAGTAATCGGATGTGGAGCAATGGGCGGCTCAATGATAGAAGGCTGGCTCAACACTCCAGAACTCATTTCAGCTTCAGATATCACAGCAGCAGACCTCTACGAATCTTCTCTCCAGCGCTTTGCTGATGCCGGTGCAAACATCACAACTGACAACAATGCCGCAGCTGCTGGCAAGGATGTTGTCTGCGTAGTTGTAAAGCCTTGGCTCGTTGAGCAGGTTCTTGGCGGCATCAAGGATTCTCTCAATAAGAATCAGATTCTCATCGTTGTTGCAGCAGGCGTTTCGCTTGAGCAGGTTAAGGCTGTTGTAGGCAACGAGATCTCCGTTGTTCTCTGCATTCCCAACACAGCAATCGCTGTTAAGGCAAGCATGACATTCATCGTTCCTGACAGCAACGTGACTGCAGAGCAGCTTGCCATCGTAGAAAGCCTCTTCAACGCTACTGGCTCTTGCATGAAGGTAGAGGAAAAGCAGCTTTCTGCCGGCACAGTACTCGCTTCTTGTGGTATCGCTTACGCTATGCGATATGTTCGTGCAGCATCAGAAGGTGGAGTGCAGCTCGGTTTCAAGGCTGACATGGCAAAGGACATTGTTCTTCAGACAATGAAGGGCGCTGTAGAACTTCTCCAGGCAAGCGGCAATCATCCAGAGGCAGAAATCGATAAGGTAACAACTCCTGGCGGTCTCACTATCCGCGGTCTTAACACAATGGAGAAGAACGGCTTCACTAATGCCGTTATTCAAGGACTTTTGGCATAAAAAGAACTGAGCCCCCGTGCCCGAAGCGTCAGCTTCGGGAATAACGCTTAGAATAACAAGGAACATGAAACAAAGACTTGTAATCAAGGTCGGAAGCAACGTCTTGACACGCGCAGACGGCACATTAAATATCACTCGCATCTCTGCCATCGTTGACCAGATAGCAGAGCTTCGCAAGTTGCGTCACGAGATAATCCTCGTCTCTTCTGGTGCTGTTGCAAGCGGCAGAAGCGAGCTTCGCGTTGAATCTCATCTAGACAGCGTAGAGCAGCGTCAGCTATTCTCCGCCATAGGTCAGGTGCGACTCATAAACCACTACTACGACCTCTTCCGTGAGCACAACATCCACATCGGACAGGTGCTTACCATGAAGGAGAACTTCCAGGCGGGCGAGCAATATCAGAACCAGAAAGCCTGCATGCAACTCATGCTCGACATGGGTGTTCTTCCTATCGTTAACGAGAACGACACCGTAGCTCTCACAGAGCTTATGTTTACCGATAACGACGAACTTTCAGGACTTATCGCAAAGATGCTCAAGGCAGACAAACTCATCCTGCTTTCAAACATCGACGGCATCTACGACGGCGACCCAAAGAATCCAGAATCGAAAGTTATTGAGAAGGTAGCACAAGGCGCGGATCTCAGCGAGTATATCCATCGCGAAAAGAGCAGCTTCGGTCGTGGCGGCATGGAATCAAAGTACCACACCGCTTCTTCCGTTGCCAAGGAAGGCATCGACGTGATCATCGCAAACGGTACCCGCGACAATATCCTCGTTGACCTTATCACAGCTCCAGAAACAGTATTGCACACAGAATTCCAAGCATAAAAAGCCCCCTATGAATCCAATTTTCAAAGCAGCAAAAGAAGCCGCTCGCTTCGTCGCCCTCCTTACTGACAAGCAGCGCAACCAGATACTCAATGCCGTAGCAGATGCTATCGTAGCAAACACAGACAAACTCCTCGCAGCAAATGCAGAAGACCTCGCAAAGATGGACAAAGCAAACCCGCTCTATGACCGTCTTCAGCTCACTCCAGAGCGTCTTGCAGGCATCGCATCTGACATGCGAAACGTCGCTACCCTCCCCTCTCCTCTTGGCATAACACTTGAAGACCGCACTCTTCCAAACGGTCTTCGTCTTCGCAAGAAGTCAGTGCCTTTCGGAGTTATCGGCGTAATCTACGAGGCTCGTCCTAACGTAACTTTCGATGTTTTCTCACTCTGCCTCAAGAGCGGAAATGCTTGTATTCTAAAGGGCGGTCGCGATGCTGACAGTTCAAACCGCGCTGCCATCGCCCTCATACATGAGGTTCTCAGCAATATTGGCACAGCTCCAGTTGACTGCGTTTCCCTTCTCGAAGCCACACACGAAGCAACGGCAGAACTTCTCAGCGCTGTCGGTTATGTTGACATTTGCATTCCTCGTGGTGGTCGTCGCCTCATCGACTTCGTTCGCGACAATGCGAAAGTGCCAGTTATTGAGACAGGTGCTGGCGTTGTTCATGCTTATATTGACAAAGCAGCAAACATGCAGATGGCAGCAGACATCGTTCTCAATGCAAAGACTCGTCGCGTAAGTGTCTGCAACGCTCTCGACACACTCCTCGTTCACAAGGATAAGGTGGCAGAACTCACTGACATCATCGCAAAACTTCAGGCGAAGAATGTTGACATTCACGAAAGCGAGTGCGACTTCAGTAAGGAATTCATGGCATACGCAATGAACCTTCGTGTCGTTGACTCTCTCGATGATGCAATAAATCACATCGCTCAGTTCGGCTCTGGTCACAGCGAAAGCATTATCACAGACGACGAAGCTGCTGCAGAGCGTTTCCAGAACGAGGTTGACGCTGCTTGCGTATATGTCAATGCACCAACAAGCTTCACCGACGGAGCGCAGTTCGGACTTGGAGCAGAAATCGGAATCTCTACTCAGAAGCTCGGCCCTCGCGGTCCTATGGGCTTGATGGAGATGACTACATACAAGTGGCTTATCAACGGCAACGGACAGGTAAGAGCATAATCATAATTGATAATTAATATTTTATTTTGCAAAACCAAGCTATAACAGACAGTTTCAACGACCCGATGGGTGCGGCGATAACAGACTTTCACAGGACAGGAAAGGCTGACAAGCTCCGTGTGTTTTCTTCCATGTTTGAAGAAGACGAAATACCGGTTGAGGTTCTTTTCCGTCAGTACGACGAAATGCCAGAACTGGAGCAAACCGCCTTGCAGCTTGCAAAGGGAAGAATCCTAGATGTCGGTGCCGGTGCTGGCTGCCATAGCTTGGCTTTACAGAATATGCAGAAAGATGTTACGGCGATAGACATATCGCCGCTTTCTGTAAGCGTAATGAAAGAGCGCGGAGTAAAGAATGCCCAGCTTCAAGACTTCTTTGAAGATGGCTATAGCGAGAAATTCAACACAATAATCATGCTGATGAACGGAACCGGCATTGTCGGAAAACTCAAGAACATCAGCGCATTCTTTGACAAGGCAAAGCAGCTGCTTTCATCTGACGGTCAGATACTTATAGACTCCACTGACCTCGCATACATCTTCGAAGACGAAGACGGTTTCTTCGATGCCACAGAGTTTGAAAACTACTACGGCGAAGTAGATTTCCAGATGCAATACAAAAACATAAAAGGCGAGCCTTTCGACTGGCTCTACCTTGATTTCGAAACCCTTTCCCAAGCAGCCGAAGCCCACGGTTTCCAAGCAGAGCTCCTAAAAGAAGGAGAAAACGACAATTACCTCGCACGACTTACCGTCAAGCAGTAATTGCACAAGTACCCTTATTTTTCCGGCATCCCTTTACTCCTTATTCTTCGTGTCCATGATGATGGTCACAGGACCGTCGTTTATGAGTGCGACCTTCATGTCGGCGCCGAATTCTCCCGTTGGCACTGGTTTTCCCATTGCCTCGGACAGTTTCTTCACGAAAGCTTCGTAGAGCGGAACGGAATGTTCGTGCTTTGCTGCTCGGAACCATGACGGACGATTGCCTTTCTTTGTTGAAGCGAATAGAGTGAACTGACTTACTACGAGGGCTTCGCCGTCAACATCCATCACAGAACGGTTCATAACGCCAGCTTCGTCGTCGAAAATGCGCATGGCAACTATCTTCTTTACCAGCCATTCCATATCTTCCATTCCGTCAGCATCCTCCACGCCAAACAGAATGAGCAGTCCATTGCCTATCTGCCCATTTATCTTGCCTTCGATAGTTACCGAAGCCTCTCTAACTCGCTGAATAACAACACGCATATTACGGATTCCTTAGGTTTATTCTCTTGTAATAATGTATCAGCGACTGCTTTGGCACACCTGCTGAAACGAGTTTATCAAGATTTCGCTTGGCATCCTTCTTTTTCTTTTGTCGCAACTGAAGATCTACAGCCCTAAGCAGATGCTCATTGTTTGCAGGTTTAAGCTCGTATGCGCGCAAATAATCATATTCCGCAAGAGAAAGAAGATTCTGTCTCTCTTCGATATCAGCTCTTACAACCCACGAGAGGACGCTGTCAGGATGCTGTTCCACAAGGAGATTTGCATCATCGAGAGCATCGGTATGATGACTGTCTTTCTCGTTAAAAAGAGCTCTCGCTGTAAGCGCATGGAAGTTTGTCGGCTCAGCTTTCAATACGGCATCATAATCGGCACGGGCAAGTCCAAAATGGAATAGTCGCTCATTGGCGTATGCACGATAGTAAAGTGCCGTTAGATTGTCCGGTTCCAAGGATAGCACGTTATCGTAAACATCCTTAGCCAACTGCCATTTATCCTGCTGCATATAGTCGGCAGCTTTTGACATGCGATCAGCTATGGTCATGCCTTTATACGGATCATCCTTTGACTGAAGCGGAACAGAACTGAAAACTCCTTCCTCCCTCTGCTGTGAATAAGCAGAAAGAGAAAGGAGCATTGATATTAACAAGAGAGTTTTTCTCATTTATTTCAAATGAAGTGAAGAGTGACTTACGCGTTCTTGATGTAGTTTACTACCCAAGCGCCGACTTCCTTAGTTCCGTACTTCTCACCACCTTCAACCTGAATTTCTGGTGTGCGTACATTAGCATCAAGTGAAGCGTCAACGGCCTTGCGTACGAGTGCACCTTCATCCTTAAGGTCGAAGTACTCGAGAAGCATAGCTACAGAGAGAATCTGAGCAAGTGGGTTTGCGATGTTCAAGCCCTTAGCCTGTGGCCATGAACCGTGGATTGGCTCGAACACAGGAGTAGAAGAACCTGTAGATGCTGATGGAAGAAGACCCATAGAACCAGAGATTACAGAACCTTCGTCAGTAAGGATATCTCCGAATGTATTTTCAGTAACCATTACATCGAAGAATGTAGGCTCCTGAATCATGCGCATTGCTGCGTTGTCAACATACATGTAGTCAGTATTAACCTCTGGATACTGAGGTGCCATTTCCTGAGCAACCTTTCTCCAAAGACGTGAAGAAGCGAGCACGTTAGCCTTATCAACTACAGTAAGGTGCTTGTTGCGCTTCATTGCATACTCAAAACCAACCTTGAGGATGCGCTCTACCTCTGGACGAGTATAGTAGTTTGTATCAAGAGCCTCTTCTACGCCGTCAGCGTTGATTGTTGGCTCAACCTTCTTTCCGAAGTACATACCGCCAGTAAGCTCACGGATGCAGATGAAGTCAGCGCCCTCTACGAGTTCCTTACGGAGTGGAGACTTGTGAACGAGGCACTTGAAAGTCTGTACTGGACGAATGTTTGCAAACAGACCGAGCTTCTTGCGCATAGCGAGAAGACCCTGCTCTGGACGAACCTTTGCAGATGGATTGTTATCAAACTTAGGGTCACCGACAGAAGCAAAGAGTACTGCGTCAGCCTCTTCACAAACCTTGAAAGTTTCCTCTGGGAATGGATCGCCCACTTCGTCAATAGCATGTGCGCCACAAAGAGCTTCCTTATAGCTTACTTCATGACCAAACTTCTCAGCGATAGCGTTCATTACGGCTACGCCCTGTTCCATGATCTCTGGGCCGATACCGTCGCCCGCAAGAACTGCAATGTTAAGTTTCATATCTAGATATATTCAGTTTTTGGTTTCTATAAAAACAGCGCAAAATTACAACATTATTGTATATTAAAGTAAGAAAACTGGCTTATTCTTCCGTTTTTAGTCAATTATTTGACAAACGCAAAGCAGCATATTCAGATTAATCGCCATTATTTCAATGAAAAAATGTAAATTTGTACCCTGAATAATGAGCTCTATCACATATACATACCTGCCAGAAACGGCTTCGACCAACACTTTCGCAAAGGAGAACATCCATGATTTTCCTTATGGTTTCCGTGTGGTTTATACCCCAAACCAAACGGCAGGACGCGGAATGGACAGCAACTCATGGGAGGCAGAAGCGGGCAAGAATATATCCTTCTCCATCGTTTGCCACCCGAAGATGGTCAAGCCTTCCGAACAATTCGTGCTATCCATGGCTATTGCTGTTGATATTGTGAAGTCACTGAAGGATTTAATGCCAGAAGAGAAGGACAATTTCCGCATCAAATGGCCGAATGACATATATTGGAAAGACAAGAAGCTTGGCGGCATTCTTATTGAGAACAGCCTGAAAGGTTTCCGCATGGACACTTGCATCATCGGCATTGGAATAAACATCAACCAGGAAAAATTCCTCTCTGATGCGCCTAATCCGGTTTCCTTGAAACAGATTTGCGGAAAGGACTGCGACGGCATCAAACTAATGGAGTCCATCTGCGAGCGATACAAGAAAACACTCCAGATAATAAAACTCCTTGAAAACCAAGACAACCATGCGCTCAGCATAGCCTACGAAAGCATCCGCGCCAACTACCATCGCCTGCTATATCGCTACGACAGCGAGTGGCATGCTTTCCAGGACTCAGAAATATTCCACGCCAAAATCGTAAAGGTCCAGGACGACGGTCGTCTGCTTCTCCATCGGGAAGACGGCACGGAAAAAGAATACTGGCTCAAGGAGGTAAAGTTTATCATCTAAAAGCCAATAGTTGCCGAGTTCGGCAACGCCCAAATCATAAATCATACTTCAAAAATCATAAATGTAACTATGGCAAACAAATTCATCGCAGCTTCATACAAGCTGTTCACAACAGACCCAAATACTCCCGTAGAAGAGGCTACTGAGCAGCAGCCTTTCGTATTCATCTCTGGTCTCAACATGGCTCTCGACGCTTTCGAGAAGAACATTGAGAACCTTGAAACAGGCAAGGCATTCGACTTCGTCATCCCTTGCGACGAGGCTTACGGAGCACCAGATCAGGAGCGCATCATTGCTCTTCCTCGCGGCATTTTTGAGGTGAACGGTCAGTTTGACGACGAGCACATCAAGATTGACGCTTTCATTCCTATGAACAATGCTGACGGTCAGCGTCTTCTTGGCAAGGTTATCGACATCACAGACGATAATGTCCTCATGGACTTCAACCACCCATTCGCAGGAAGCGACCTCCATTTCCAGGGCTTTATCGTTGAGAACCGCGAAGCTTCTGCTGATGAGGTTGACAAGGCAATGAAGATTCTTCGCGGCGAATTCGGCGGCTGCGGAGGTTGCGGAGGCGGCTCTTGTGGCGGAAACTGCGGAGGTAATTGTGGTGACGGAGGCTGCGGATCATGCGGCGATGGTGGTTGCGGTTGCGAAAAGTAATCTTTCTCGCCTTTCACTTTTAATTTTTCATTTTTAATTTTTCACTTTAACCGTGAACACTTTCGGAAAAATATTCACCCTCACGACTTTCGGGGAGAGCCATGGCGAGGCTGTCGGCGGAGTCATCGACGGCATGCCTGCTGGCATCATGATTGACGAGCAGTTTATCCAGGCAGAGCTCAACCGCCGTCGTCCGGGACAGAGCAAGATAACAACTTCGCGCAATGAACCAGACAAGGTGGAACTTCTCAGCGGCGTCTTTGAAGGCAAATCTACTGGTACGCCTATAGGTTTCATAGTTCGCAATACAAACCAACATTCGTCCGACTATGACAACATGCGCGAGCTCTTCCGTCCGTCTCATGCCGATTACACTTATGCTATGAAGTATGGCGTAAGAGACCATCGTGGTGGCGGTCGCACATCTGCCAGAATCACTATCAGCCGCTGTGTTGGCGGTGCTTTGGCAAAGCTTGCGCTCAACCAGCTCGGCATAAACGTTCTGGCTTACACTTCACAGGTTGGCGACATCAAGGTTGAAAAACCTTACACAGAACTCGATCTCTCGCAGACAGAAACAAATGCTGTCCGCTGCCCTGATTTGGAAAAGGCACCGCTCATGGAACAGCTTATCTCAGAAGTAAAAGCAGACGGCGACACCATTGGCGGCATTATTACTTGTGTGATAAAAGGATGTCCTGTAGGCCTCGGAGAGCCGGAATTCGGCAAGCTCAACGCGCAGCTCGGCTCGGCAATGCTCGGCATAAATGCTGTCAAGGGCATAGAGTTTGGCGATGGCTTTGACATTGTCAACAAGCGCGGTTCACAAGTGAACGACATCTTCGTTGAAAGCGAAGAACACCCTCTCAAAACCGCCTCAAACCACTCTGGCGGCATTCAGGGCGGGCTATCCAACGGCCAGGACATAACCATGCGCATAGCCTTCAAGCCTGTGGCAACGATACTCATGGAACAGCCTACAGTTGACGCTTCTGGCAAAGCAACAGTTCTGAAAGCAAAGGGCAGACACGACCCTTGCGTACTTCCACGCGCTGTACCTATCGTAGAAGCAATGGCAGCCATGACGATTCTCGACTGCTACCTCACAAACAAATGCAGCAGACTATAGGATAGTAGATTTTGTACTTTATATAAATATTTGTAGGGCGAGGATTTCCGAGCCGCCTCCATTAATCTTGGAAACGGCTCGGAAATCCTCGCCCTACAATTTATTGCATTATAGAGTTTGCCTAACTCTTTCGTCAGCCTCATTAGTTAGCAATCTCACTCTGTCATCAGTCTTACACGACGTTCATAATTCTCCAAGCCATTTTTCAGAGCATCGAACATCGGCTTGGCAAGTGCTTTTCCGCCCTTGTGAGTAAGATGTGTATAGTCCTTCTCTGCCTCACCACGATTCGCCATACCGACTACACCACCGTTCTTCTGCATTACACTATACATATCCCAGAAAGCCAGCTTGTTGCTTTCAGCCATTTTGCGCTGCACTTGGGACAGTTCCTGCACACACTTCATTGACTTTGCTACGCCATTATCTTTCGTGGCTCTATCGCTTACGCTAACGACAAGAATCGCAGCTTCAGGCCACGCTTTCTGATAACGCTTTATAACATCATTGAATGAGCGGACATAATATTTGTAGTTGTCCAGCTCTTTTGGCGACGCCACATTAAGACCGTATTGCAGAATTATTAAATCGTATGGACGGACGGCAGCAAACTCCTCAAGAGTGGACTGCGGAATTTTGTTCAGTTGGTTTCCTGACACGGCAACAAGACCAAAGTTATCCAAGACAATGCCGTTCTTTCCCTCGTTAGAAGCGAAGTAAAACACATTTCCACTTCCCTTTATACCCCACTCTACTGAGCTCGTCTCGCCTTCCACACATGCCGTCTGCAACTTATCGCTCTTTCCGGAATAAACCTCTTTTGTTTCGCCATTCATCGTGCATGTAACGGTTGCCGAAGCAATCGGACGGAAATACAGATACGTTTTTGTCCACTTTCCGACGAAAGAAGAATAATTGTTTTTTACTCCAGTGAGCTTGGCTGAAGCCGTTGCCTCTGATGTGGTGTAAATATTGTCTATGCCCTGAAGATCATTCTTAAAATCGCTCTTGACGGTTATGTTATGCGATGTCAGTCCCTTTGAGCTTTGCGAACAGGAAAGGCGCGAATATAGTGGAACAAGTTCTGCCGCGCCGCAACCGCTTCCTCCAAACTCCTTCTGCAGCAGTTCACGAAGATCTTGTGTCAATATGTCGCCACCGATAAACGAGTCGCCGTAATAAGCTATGCGCACAGGACGATTCATCTCTTTTGCGTGACTTAAAGCCTTGTAGAAGCGGTCCATCATGCGATTTGTATCTCCCGGCAGGAAGTCCACTATCGGCATAACGCCTTCAGGAACAGAGTCATTGGCAAGCAGCTCTTTTAGTTCAGCCTCAGTTCGCTCTGGTTGTTTCTTCTCGTCGCATGATGCGAACAGCATTACCCAAAGGCATGAAGCTATCAGTATGATTAGTGTATGTTTTGGTCGTAGCATATTCTTTTGCATAATTCGTTTTATTCGTAGTTGTGCTTTAGCGAAGGGACTTGTCCTTCTTTTCCGCAAAATTGGGCGCAAATTTAGTAAAAAAATCACGATTAGACTGTGATTATCAATAAAAATTTATATCTTTGCAAAAATTATTAATCTAAATGTGGAAGCCCTGCAGGCTTTGACAAACTAAAAAACACTGTAAAAATGAATCTGAAACCACAGTACATCGCCGACGAAAAACGCTACGACAAGCTTGAAACTGCGTACAACAAATGCGGCAACTCGGGCATTCTCCTGCCTAAAGTTTCGCTCGGTTTTTGGCATAATTTCGGTTATGAAGCACCTTATGATCGTAGTCGCGCCATTACCCACTATGCCTTCGACCACGGAGTAACACACTTTGACCTTGCCAACAACTATGGACCTCCTTATGGCTCTGCCGAGGAAACATTCGGAAAGCTCATGGCTGAAGACTTCCGTCCATATCGCGACGAGCTATTCATCGCAACAAAAGCCGGCTATGACATGTGGCAGGGACCTTACGGCGACGGAGGCTCTCGCAAGTATCTCATGGCGAGCATAGACCAAAGCCTTAAGCGCATGAACCTTGACTATGTTGATCTTTTCTACAGTCATCGTTACGACCCAAATACTCCACTTGAAGAAACTCTTCAGGCCATGGTTGACATTGTCCACCAAGGCAAGGCTCTCTATCTCGGCATTTCAAACTGGCCTCTTGAAGCGTTGAAGTTCGGAAACGAGTTTCTCAAGAATCACGGCTGTCCGCTGCTCATCTATCAAGGAAAACTGAACATGATAAACCGTGCCCCGATGGAACAGGGCATCTTGGACTATTGCCACGAAAACGGCATCGGTTTCATAGCTTTCTCTCCTCTTGCCCAGGGACTTCTTACAGATCGTTACCTCAACGGCATTCCAGAAGACAGCCGCATGGCGAAGAATTTCTTCCTTAAGAAGGAGCACCTTACTCCGGAACTACTCGCCCAGCTCAATGAGTGGCAGGCAGAGGCCACGAAACAGGGCATCACGCTTGCCGAATATGCTCTCCGCTGGATTCTCGCTCAGCAAGGTGTTACCAGCGTCCTCGTCGGAGCAAGCAGCACAGCTCAGCTAGAAAAGAACCTACGAGTAATGTAAATCATTGCGGAATGTTGCGGAATGTCGCTATGACATTCCGCAACATTCCGCAAACATTCCGCACATATTCCAAAGACACACGACGCAAAATCTCTAGAATGGAGCTTAAAAATTTGTGGATAGTGATACAAAAGTTGACACTCTTTAAAATCAATTCCTACAAGAACTAAGGGCAGACAGCACGAACAACCAGACCATAACAACGGTCGCTGCTGCCATCGCTAACTCCATCAGGTTGGAAATAGAGGCCGTACGCGATGTCCGAGTAGTAGGTGAATATTTCAAATGTCAAAGATGACCAGTAGTTGCCATAGGTGCCGACACCGTTGAGCGAATCATTATTGCGATAACCAGCAGCAGGGAGGAAAATGGAGTTACCATTAGAACCTGTTACCTTATAACCATTCACACCATTCAAAGAAGTCCACGTCCAAGTGCATTTCTCTCGCAATTCATCCTGTTCAGCCTTCGTTGGCATGCGCCAAGAACCGCCCAAAATTACACGAGCTGCGTCATCAGAAAATTCAAGGGGCGCAGTTGTAGGGGTAAAGTACTTAGTTATGTTATTATAATTACCATTGCACCATCTGTATGTACTCCAGTCGTAGATTGTCTTTGGGCTTGTCTCGCCCCACGCAAAATAGTAACCGGAATCTTCCGGCTTGCTAGCGCCAACATTACACGTCGCCCATTTAACGGATAAACCGAGATTAACATATTCGTGACCGTTTATGTAGCCATTTGTGCCAATTGGACCATCATCACCGCCTGCTTCAAGAGCAGAAACTCTATTCCCAAGAGAACTGATAGCATCTTCAACAGTAGTAACCCTACCATTTAACGCTTCAACATTGCCCTCAAGGTTTTCAATCTTTGAGGCAGATTTCTTCAAATCGGCATTATCCTTCTCAAGAATTGACACTTTTGACAGGAGACTAATATTATCTTTTTCAAGAGTTGACAATTTTGATTTGAGAGTACTGTTATCATTTTCAAGATTTTCCACCTTCGATAGGAGAGACTTATAATCAGAAAGTAGCGTCTTCAAGTTTTGAATTTCTTGCTGAGCCTCAACAAAGCCCGGAATGCTTTGGGCTACCATGGCATAAGGGACAGAGACAAAAGGGAAAACAGAGGTATGTGAGCCTGCAACAATTTTCACTCCCAAAGAACCTTTGCAAAAATCAACATCTTCAAAATTAACACTTCCCGTGCGACTGCCAGTACCTATCTTCAGTGTAAAAGCTCCGTTGGCATTTGTGTTCACAACATGCGACTCACTATAGACAGTAGGATGATCCGACTGAGTAAGGTTCGGGTCGGTAGCGATATTGATGATGGAAACGGAAACCTTAACTTGAGAGTTCTTCTCGGCTACAACACCATGATAATTGAAACACTTTGGCACTTGTGCAAATGCTGCTGCCGTAGCAAAAAAGGCTAGGAAGAGAAGAAAAAGGAGTTTTTTCATAATATTCTGAAAAGTATTTTATATTAACGGGAAATCTTTATAACCTTTGCGCCTTTGCCCTTAACATCCACTTTGACAATGATAATCCCTGAGGATGGAAGCGAAATAACAACTTCGGGGACGATCAGCGACTGACTTTCAAGCAGCTTGCCGTCTGGAGATGCAATGGTAATAACTGTGCCACTGGCAACATCCTCTGCCGAAATCTTTATGAGCAGTTTGTCGTCAGGAGTCCTTTTCAGCATGACATCTCCAACAACTGCGCCTTTAACAGCAGTAATCTGCCCATACTCATTCTCGTATTCATAGAAAAGAGTTGAAGATAGCACATCGTCGGAAAGGCCGCATAAAACAGACGAAAATCCATCTTCAGCCGCGCCACCAGAATCAAGTCCGCCGACAAGTTCCTGAGCATTAACGACAGAAATGCCCATCAACAGGAATAGGGATAAGAATATTAGCTTCATAGTTACTTCGATTCTTTCGCAAAGGTAAGCAACCTTACTCCTTCACATAGACCTTTGTGTCGTTCTCAATTGTTAGAGTCTTGCCATCCGAAATTGAGGCTTTAACTTCTTCACCACCATTCTTTGCAACAACGAGAGTTATCTCGCCAGCTTCATCGTTGAAGAGTTTCCATTCCTTAACAGGGAAGTTAGGATTATTGATGGAAGAAGCAATGCCTTTTGTCCTAAGTTCCAAACCGATCTTCTTGCCAGGATGCTCAGGGTCATCGGTAGTCCATTTACCGATAGCATCAGCGTATGTCTTCGGTGTTTCAATGTATGTAACGCGTGGCTTCTCATCTATGCGACCAGTAAAGTCCACCTGGCAGAGACTTCCCTCTATGATGCCATGGCAGTTTGACTTATCAACATCATCTTCATTGATGATGAATGTTACTGTGTCATTCTCCTCGCCATAGCAATAGAGAACAAGATTATGCATGGACGAACCGTCGCCGATAATGCCGACAAAAGTTGAATCACCTATGAGTCCAGGTGCGCCCTCATCGCCAGCAACAATAAGATCTTCCTCAGAAAGGATAGTATCAGAGTCAACATCGCTTGAGTTGCCTCCCACCATACCGCCACAAGCTGACATTCCCATCACAGCCATTGCAGTAAGTAAATAAGCAAGTTTCTTCATATATTATAATGAAAAGATTATTATTTGTTTATCTCTAAAAGGTACTAGAGATGTGTTTAGTTATCTTGAAGTGTCTGCAATGCAGCTGTTAAAGCCACGAGAGCGGCGTTCCAGTTGATTGCGATTTCGTTTGTAGTAAACGAACCTTGATTGTCTGCATAGCGCTTGTCAGGCTGCTCTGATTCATAGTACTTACCTTCATTAGCCGTTGCATTTGGTCCACCTACAAGGAGTCCAGGTATAGGTTCCTTTATTCCGTCAGCTGAAGAAATACGGTGATGAGGATTCATAGGGCTCTTCTTTCCAAAGCCTGTAACGAAACACATGCCGAGCGGATTGCGGCCAAGCATATAGTCGGCATTGCGACGAGCATTAATGAGATAGCGCTTATCCTTAGTTACCTTGTATGCCTGCAAGAGAAGAATAGCCTCTGTAGCAGCACCTTCAGCCATACTTGCCCAGTGGAAATCTGACTTCTTGTTACCGAAAGGTGCAAGATACATTGACTTTCCAGAATTCTCAATATAGTTATTTGCCCATTCAACAAGCTTGTTCTTTGCAAACTCCTCCATTGGAATAACCTCAGGTGTACGAAGTTTTGTGCTGCAGTTCCAGTTCATCAACCATGAAGTAAGACCGAGTGCACCAACATTTCCCCAAACCGGAACGATGATATTCTTTGGCTTGTTTGCTTCAATCTCCTGCATATACACATCATTTCCAGTAGCTAGATAGAGTTCAACAGATGCCCAGAAGAGTTCATCCTTGGCATTTTCATCATCGTAAGTACCAGTATATATCTGCGGAGTATATTTCTTGTTAAGCTCATTCTGACGATAATACACTTCAGGATTCTTCAAAGCCCAGATATAAGCCTTCTTGGCTGCATCAAGAGCCTTCTGGCTAAAACCTGGGAACTGTCTTTCATAAGGTGCATAGAAACGAGATGCCATTGCCATGCAAGCAGCGAAATCAAGAGAAGCACATGTTGTCTTCTGAACAACATAGCGAGTCTGATGGCAATCCTTCGGCATGACAAAAGGATCGAAACTCGGATCTGTCAACTTATGATAGAGACCTCCGTCCTCATCCTGCATGGTAAGCATCCACTCAAGATTATAATAAAGTTCATTCAAGAAGTCTGGCACATAATTGCCCGACTCTGGAATATTAACTTCAAGATTGCGGAGATATTCTTCTGTAAGCGGATAGATATTGAGCATCTGACCGATGGCAAAAGCTGAGTTCACGATATATTTGTTGTAATCACCCGCATCATACCATCCCTTTGGAGAAGAAATCTTGGTACCTGCTGGACGAATACTTGTTGCAGCAGAAGGGTGAACAAGTACCTCCGTATCCATGTGTGCAGCAGGTCTGCTCCACTGTCCTGCATACTTAGCCTCTATCGGCATTCCTGAACGCTGATAGTAGAACGCCTTAATTCCAGCGCGACAAAGATCGTCAAGAGCATCTTTCTTTACAACGAAAGTAGCCTTGGTCTTGTTTATCTCCAATGTATATGTACCAGGCTTAGTGATAGACGACATGTCTATGCGATAGCTCTTCTCAGAAGAGAAACTAGAATAAGCGGAACCTGAAGGAAATCCTTTTAGCACTTTCTTTCCGTTCTCGTCAGTAACAGAAAACCTCTTGAGTGGCTTAACACACTCAATAATTGCCACTTTTTCCTGATGAGGATAATAACCAACTTGGTTGAGTCGGATTTCTGTTTCCTGTGCCGAAGCACTAATTGCAGCTGCCGCAAAAGCCAACGAAAATATTGTTTTTTTCATAGTTAGAGCAATATATTATCTTCCTAAATTGCAGCAAAGTTACAAATAATCGTGAGATTTCAAAAGAAATAAACAAAAAAAACTCCATTTCAGTGAAGAAATGGAGTCTTTTTGTATAGAATGATTAAAAATCAAGCTATGTAATACCACTTTAAGCCTCAGCTTATGCCTCTGCTGGTGCCTCAGTAGCCTCTGCAACAACTTCAGCAACCTCTGCCTTCTTACCGCCGCGACCACGACGAGTCTTCTTAGCAGCTGCCTTAGGAGTCTTAGCCATGTTCTCGTCGAAGTCAACGAGTTCAATGAAGCAGATATCAGCAGCATCACCCTTACGGAAACCGAGCTTGATGATACGAGTGTAACCACCTGGGCGGTTACCTACCTTCTGTGCGATACCGTCAACCAAGATTGTGTTTCCAGCCTCGTCCTGAGCCTTCTTACCGAAGAGTTCTGTAACAGCAGCCTTGTTCTGGAGATAACGGAAAACTACACGACGGTTTGTTGTAGTATCATTCTTAGCACGAGTGATGAGTGGCTCGATGAACTTCTTGAGTTCCTTAGCCTTAGCTACAGTCGTAGTGATTCTTTTGTGCTCGCTCAAGATCAGAGAGATCGCCATGTTAGAGAGCATAGCGCTTCTGTGAGAAGCAGTACGACTGAGGTGGTTGAATTTCTTATTATGTCTCATTTTTATTTTTTGTTTTTACAGTTTGTAAACTGAAATGTCAGTTCCAAAAGAAAGATTCAGACTCTCGAGCAAATCATCAAGCTCAGAAAGCGATTTCTTACCAAAGTTGCGGAACTTAAGGAGATCAGCCTTGTTGTACTGAACGAGGTCTCCGAGAGTGTCAACATCAGCAGCCTTGAGGCAGTTGAGTGCACGAACAGAGAGGTTCATATCTACGAGGCGAGTCTTAAGCAGCTGACGCATGTGAAGGATTTCCTCGTCGAACTCCTGATTGATATCAGTGTCAATGTTCTCAAGAGTAATCTTTTCATCAGAGAAGAGCATGAAGTGATAGATAAGAATCTTAGCAGCTTCTTTGATAGCGTCCTTTGGACTAATGGAACCGTCCGTTGTTACTTCAAGGTTGAGCTTGTCGTAGTCAGTCTTCTGCTCTACGCGGTAAGGCTCAACGCTATATTTAACGTTACGGATTGGGGTGTAAATAGAATCGATAGGAAGTACATTTACATCTGTACAGTATTCACGGTTTTCATCAGCAGGAACATAACCGCGTCCCTTGTTGATCGTGAGGTCAATCTGCAGCGATGCCTTTGAATCTAAATGACAAATCACCAATTCAGGGTTTAACACTTCAAATCCAGTCAGGTACTTGTTGATGTCGCCAGCCTTGAACTCAGTAGTGTTCTCGACAGTCACACTAACTTTCTCGTTCTCGAATTCTTCTACGATTTGCTTGAATCTCACTTGCTTGAGGTTCAAGATAATGTTGGTGACATCTTCACGCACACCTACTACAGAGGCAAACTCGTGCTCAACACCTTCAATCTTTACAGTGTTGATAGCGAAGCCCTCAAGAGATGAGAGAAGAATGCGTCGCAATGCATTACCTACGGTAACACCAAAGCCAGGCTCGAGAGGACGGAACTCAAACTTTCCGACCTTGTCGTTAGCCTCCAACATTACGACTTTGTCAGGTTTTTGAAATGCTAATATCGCCATTAGTTCAATGATTATTTAGAGTACAATTCTACGATTAACTGTTCCTTGATGTTCTCGTTGATGTCAGAACGCTCAGGACGGTGAAGGAACTTACCGCTCTTTGTCTGTTCATCCCACTCAAGCCATGGAGTGTTTGCGTGAGCCTTGCCAGCGAGTGAAGCTTCGATGATTTCGAGGCTCTTAGACTTCTCACGAACACCTACGACCTGACCAGCCTTTAAAGAATATGAAGGAATGTTAACAACCTGTCCGTCAACTACGATGTGCTTGTGGTTTACAAGCTGACGAGCTGCACGACGAGTAGGAGCGATACCGAGACGGTAAACAACGTTGTCAAGGCGTGACTCAAGGAGCTGAAGAAGCACCTCACCTGTGATACCATCACTCTTAGCTGCCTTCTCGAAGAGGTTACGGAACTGGCGCTCGAGTACACCGTAAGTGTACTTGGCTTTCTGCTTCTCTGCCAACATGACACCGTACTCAGACATCTTGCGACGACGGTTGTTGCCATGCTGTCCAGGCGCGAAGTTACGCTTAGACAAAACTTTTTCAGAACCGAGGATAGCCTCACCGAAGCGGCGGTCGATTCTTGATTTTGGACCTGTATATCTAGCCATAAATGATTCCCCTACTAACTCCTTAGCTCACGAAAAGGGGAAGGAGTACCGCATGCGGGGTTACATGCGGTATATAAAAAATAATAATGAATGTAAATTCTTAGACCTTACGACGCTTTGGAGGGCGGCATCCGTTGTGTGGAAGTGGAGTAACGTCAACGATTTCCATTACTTCGATACCACAGCTGTGGCATGCACGGATTGCAGACTCACGTCCGTTACCTGGACCCTTTACATAAGCCTTTACCTTGCGAAGACCGAGGTCAAATGCTACCTTAGCACAATCCTCTGCTGCCATCTGAGCTGCATAAGGAGTGTTCTTCTTTGAGCCACGGAATCCCATCTTACCTGCAGAAGACCAAGAAATTACCTGACCCTCGCTGTTTGCCAAAGTTACAATTACATTGTTGAAAGAGCTGTGAACATGAAGCTGTCCGATAGCGTCAACTTTGACATTTCTTTTCTTTGTAGTAGTTTTCTTTGCCATGACTCAATTATTATTTAGTAGCCTTCTTCTTATTAGCAACTGTCTTCTTTCTACCCTTGCGAGTACGAGCATTGTTCTTAGTGCTCTGACCGCGAACAGGAAGACCGTTACGATGACGAACTCCACGATAGCAACCAATATCCATCAGTCGCTTAATATTCATTTGGATCTCTGAACGGAGATCACCTTCAACCTTGAATTCAGCGCCGATAATTTCACGGATCTTGGCAGCCTGGTCGTCATTCCACTCGTTGACCTTGAGGTCGCGGCTAACACCGGCTTTATCCAATATCTTTGCTGAACTACTTCGACCAATACCATAGATATAGGTCAATGCGATTTCGCCACGCTTATTCTGGGGCAAATCTACTCCAACAATTCTTATTGCCATGTTGTTAGTTAATAATTAAATAAAGATTAAAAAAATAAAGTTTGTTAAGATTAACCCTGACGTTGCTTGTACTTAGGGTTCTTCTTGTTGATTACGTACAGACGACCTCCGCGGCGAACCAACTTGCAGTCTGGAGTACGTGGTTTAACAGATGCTCTTGTTTTCATAAGAGATTTTATAATTGGTTTGAATTATTTGTATCTGAAACTTATTCTTCCCTGTGTCAAATCGTATGGAGACATCTCTACTTTTACCTTATCTCCCGGAAGAATTCTGATGTAATGCATACGCATCTTGCCTGAGATTGTCGCTGTTATCGGACAACCATTCTCAAGCTCCACCTTGAACTTCGCGTTTGACAACGCTTCTACAACTGTACCATCGATCTCGATCGCAGATTGTTTTGCCATAGAAAATGCTATAATAATTAATGTGTACTCTATTGAGTTTGTTTATACGATGTTTATGTGTATCGACACAAATATGGTGCACAGTCTTCTCGACCATGCGCAAATTTCGGTGCAAAATTAGATAATTTTACCAAAAGAGTGTGATTATCAATAAAATAAATACTCCCTTACACTCAATTTCTTAATAAAGATTAAGGCAAAGAGTGCAAGGAGTTATCAAAAAAGCTTATTATTCTGTAATTTTAATGATGGAAAAGACGCACACCAGTGAACGCCATAGCGATACCGTACTTGTCGCAAGTCTCAATAACATTATCATCACGAACAGAGCCACCAGCCTGCGCAATAACTGTCACGCCACTCTTGTGAGCACGCTCAATATTGTCGCCAAATGGGAAGAATGCGTCAGAACCGAGAGCTACATCAGTATTCTTCGCAATCCATTCCTTCTTCTCCTCACGAGTAAGAGGTTCAGGCTTCTCTGTAAAGAACATCTGCCATGTGCCTTCTGCGAGAACATCCTCGTAATCGTCAGAGATGTAGATGTCAATAGTGTTATCGCGGTCAGCACGGCGAATCTTCTCTACCCAAGGAAGGTTCATCACCTTTGGATGCTGACGAAGCCACCATATGTCAGCCTTGTTACCGGCAAGACGAGTACAGTGAATACGGCTCTGTTGACCAGCACCGATACCGATAGCCTGACCATCCTTCACATAGCATACAGAGTTTGACTGAGTATATTTCAATGTGATGAGGGCAATCATGAGGTCGCGCTTTGCTTCCTCTGAGAAAGCCTTGTTCTGTGTTGGCATATTCTCAAAGAGAGCTGGATCAGAAAGATCTATCTCGTTGCGGCCCTGTTCAAAAGTGATGCCGTAACACTGCTTTGTCTCTACTGGAGCAGGCTTATAAGTTGGATCTATCTTGATGACATTATAAGTTCCCTTACGCTTCTCACGGAGAATCTGAAGAGCCTCTTCTGTATAGTCAGGTGCAATAACACCATCAGAAACCTCGCGCTTGATGAGGAGAGCCGTTGCCTTGTCGCAAGTGTCAGAGAGAGCTATGAAGTCGCCATAGCTTGACATACGGTCAGCACCACGAGCGCGAGCGTAAGCACAAGCAATAGGAGAGTCGTCAATATCGATACCGTCAACGAAGTAAATCTGCTTCAATGTATCAGAGAGTGGAAGACCGACAGCAGCACCTGCAGGAGATACATGCTTAAAACTTGCTGCAGAAGGCATACCTGTAGCTGCTTTGAGTTCCTTTACAAGCTGCCATGAATTGAAGGCATCGAGGAAGTTAATGTAGCCAGGACGACCGTTTAGCACCTCGATTGGGAGTTCTCCTTCCTGCATGAAAATGCGTGAAGGTTTCTGGTTCGGATTGCATCCGTACTTGAGTTCAAGTTCTTTCATTATATATATTAATGTGTGGTTTTACGAGCTATAATGAGTAAAAACGGTGCAAATATACGACTATTTCTTCTAAATCTACAAACTTTTCCCGCTTATTTGATTGTAAGTTGACAAAAAGTTGTACCTTTGCCGCTGTTTGGAGCAAAATCTGCGAGAAAAACAAACAGAAGCAGCCATACAACACACTATTCATCCTACCCGAAATGGAAATCTTTCTCAAGACCGAAGACGAAATAGAACTGATGCGTCATGCAAACCGACTTGTCGGCATGACGCTAACGGAACTTGGCCGTTGGATTCGGCCAGGAATAAGCACTTTGCAGCTTGACAAGATAGCCGACGAGTTCATTCGTGACCACGGAGCCATACCGACTTTCAAGGGTTTTCCAAATCCATACGGATCGCCTTTCCCTGGCAGCATCTGCACTTCCGTAAATGACTGCGTAGTTCATGGCGTACCTTCAGCAAACAAGATTCTTCAGGAAGGCGACATCATATCCATTGACTGCGGAACAACGCTCAACGGATTCTGCGGAGATTCGGCTTACACTTACTGCGTAGGTGAGGTTTCCGAAGAGGTAAAGGCCTTGTTGAAAACCACGGAAGAAGCTCTGTATGAAGCAATTAACATCGCGGTTGTTGGCACACGCTTAGGCGACATTGGTCATTGCATACAACGCCACTGCGAGAAGCAAGGCTACGGAGTGGTCCGAGAACTAACAGGCCATGGCATAGGAAAAAAAATGCACGAAGCGCCTCAAGTTGACAATTACGGGAAGCGCCATTTCGGCATAATGTTACAAGAAGGTATGTGTCTTGCTATAGAACCAATGATCACAATGGGCAATCGCCAGATTTTTCTCAACGCAAAAGACCGCTGGGCAATACACACCAAAGACCGGCAGCCGGCAGCCCACTTTGAGCACACAGTCGTAGTAAGGCGAGGAAAGGCAGAGATTCTGTCGGCTCGCAACACATAGCAATGCGGCACAAAAACCGCCTAACCAACAAATCCTCAAATCTTCAAATAGAAAGATGGCATCACTTAAATCACTTGTCAAAGATACCGCAATTTACGGTTTGAGCAGCATAGTCGGCCGTTTTCTCAACTATCTGCTCGTCATAGTCCATACAGCAGCCATGCCACGCGATGGCGGCGAGTATGGCATTATAACAAACATCTACTCCTACACAGCATTGCTGTTCGTCATACTCACATACGGCATGGAGACAACCTTCTTCCGCTACATAAACAAAGAAGGCCAGAATGCGCAGAATGTCTACAAGACAGTCATGACAATGGTGGGCGCGACGAGCATCCTGTTCGTGCTGCTCGTACTCCTTTTCCTGACACCGATAAGCACCATGATGGGCTATGCCGATTGTCCGTCGTACGTTGGCTTAATGGCAATCGTCATTGCCCAAGACGCCTTCCAGGCAATCCTTTTCGCCTATCTTCGTTATCAGAAGAAGGCGGTGAAGTTTGCGACGCTGAAACTGCTGTTCATTGCCATAAGCATCATCCTCAACTTGCTCTTCTATAAGGTAATGGAGGAAACGACTGCCGGCTATGCATTCTTGGCAAATATCATATGTACCACAACCATCACCTTCACCCTCTGGAAAGAATTCCGCGACGGACTCAAGGGCAAATTCGACAAGACTTTGGTAAAGAGCATGCTGAGCTACGCATGGCCGATACTCGTTCTTGGAGTTGCGGGCATCCTCAATCAGGCAGCCGACAAGATGTTCTTCCTCAACATCTACCCGGGCAGCGACGCAAAAGTGCAGCTCGGCGTCTATGGCGCTTGCGTGAAGATTGCAATGATCATGGCGATGATAACCCAAGCTTTCCGTTATGCCTACGAGCCTTTTGTGTTTGCCGGAACCAAGGACAAAGACCAGAAGGTGATGTATTCCGAAGCCATGAAATACTTCATCCTCTTCACCCTTCTCGCCTTCCTCATGGTTATGGGCTATATGGATCTACTGAAAGAGTTCCTTATCAAAGACGAAGGCTATTGGGAAGGCTTGAAGGTGGTGCCGATAGTAATGGTAGCAGAGATAATGATGGGCATTTCGTTCAATCTTTCCATCTGGTATAAACTGACTGACAAGACCATCTGGGGAGCCGTCATCTCCATCATCGGCTGTGTAGTACTTCTTGCCGTAAACATCATCTTCGTCCCTAAATACAGCTATATGGCGTGTGCTTGGGGCGCAGTCGTCGGCTATGGCATTTGCATGGTACTGTCCTACTTCCTCGGTCAGAAATATTTCCCTATCAATTACCAGCTGAAGACCATATTCCTTTATGTCCTTCTCACCGTGGCAGGCTATTACGCGATAACCTACTTCAACGAGAACCTCCCTCTCCTACTCCGCCTCTTCCTCAACACACTAGTCATTGCCGCCTTCGGAGGTGCCTGTGTGTTGCAAATAAAGAGAAAATAACAAAACTGCCACGCTCTGCAAACCATGAAAAGAACTCTGCTTAAGACTAAGGCTCTCAGTATTCTTATCCTACTGCTCACCGGCATACAGCCTATATATTCCCAGAGCATGTGGGAGAACATAAAATCAAAAACGAAGAAAGCGTGGAACTCCGACACGCGCAAAAGAGCATGGGAAAAGACAAAAAGCAAGACTAAGGAGATTTATCAAAAAGGAAAAGACAGCGAGCTCGGACAGAAAACGCAAGATCTCTATGACGAGCATAGCTACGTCGTACCAATAACAAACCGCAAGTTCCTCAATATTGTACCTGACAGCTACATACTGAGCCTTAGCAAAGACCAATACAGCACCTACCTCAGACAAAGCAAACGCTCTAACAACCAGAAACACATTTCACAGGTAAAGCGAGTTGCACAGCGTATGTCTCAAGCAGTAAGAAGACTGTACAGAGACAACGACATGAGCAGCGAACTTTCAAATTTCAACTGGGAATTCAATGTTGTCCAAAACAAGGATGCAAATGCTTTCTGCATGCCAGGCGGCAAAATCATAGTCTATGACGGTATCCTTCCTATAGCAAGCAGCGACGACGCACTGGCAGTTGTCATGGGACATGAAATAGCTCATGCCATTGCAAAGCACAGTGCAGAACAAATGACAAAGCGCGTTATAGAAATAGGAGGCATAACCATTGCCTACTCCATAATATCAAACAGCGACATGAGCAACCGCAAGAAGGTGCTTGCCAACATACTTGCAAGCGCAGGAGTCACGCTCATGGACCTAAAGTTCTCAAGAAACAACGAAACTGAGGCTGACCGTATCGGATTGATACTTACGGCAATGGCAGGCTACAACCCAGAAGCAGCAATCGGTTTCTGGCAGAGAATGGGCGAGAAATCAGGCAATCAGAGTACACGCGACTGGTACTCAACTCACCCTTCCAATTCAAACCGCATAAGCAACATAAAGGGCATGCTCCCCGAAGCAAAGAAATACTATAAGCGATAGAAATTGTCGCATAAAGCTGACATTCGTCATAAAACATAAAATATTTGTCAAGAAATCGAACTATTCCACCGAGCGATTGTCTTAAATCTTTGCCACATATTAATAATATTCGTATATTTGCACGCGTTTTTATAGTATCTCTCGCCACATGGTATGGAAAGTAAACACTGCCTTGGCGCTGAGGTTCAAAAGGGAATCAGGTGAGAAACCTGGACAGTACCCGCTGCTGTGAGTCCTGAAAGTGGAGTTGCTTCCGCTTGAAAATCCGCAGTCAATACCACTGACCGAAAAGGTCGGGAAGGTGCTACGGAGAATGGGATAAGTCAGAAGACCTGCTATAAGAAAGAAGATTTATCGCTTGCGGGACTACAAGCGCAGTAAGTTGACGATTAATGCCGACATTTATTTAACAACTTCTGATAATTGAAAATCCCGTTTGCGACCCGTTTCTCGCAAGCGGGATTATTTCGTTAATGAAAAAATGAAGAAGTAAAAATGAAAAGTGCTAAGCTTTGCATTCTGCTTATTGCAATAATTCTCCCTGCATTTGCATTTGCACAAGACGACGACCTGCACGATTCAATAGCATTGAAAGAGGTGCAAGTTCTCGCAAAAAGGCCACTTGCAACGGTGCAATCGCTCAAAGGCGAAGAGCTACAGGCACTTTCCTCTACCAGCGTTGCAGATGCACTGAAGTATTTTGCAGGCGTGCAGATAAAGGACTACGGCGGATTAGGAGGTCTGAAAACCATTAACGTCCGCTCGCTCGGAGCACAGCATGTAGGCATATATATTGATGGCATTCGCGTTACAAACGCACAGAATGGAACGGTCGATCTGGGAAAATTCTCGCTTACCACTATGGAAAGCGTAGAGCTTTTCAATGCAAACAAACTCGATTATTGCCAATCGGCAAGCGAATACGCTTCGGGAGCAACAGTCTATCTGCGCACCCGTCGCCCTACAAGCGATTCCCTCTCTGTCCAAGTTCGCAATGCGTCCTTTGGCACTTATATGGCAAAGGTCAATGCACAGTTGGAACATAAAGGATGGTCAGGTTTCGTTGATGCGGAATGGCTTACAACAAAAGGCGACTATCCTTTCCGTTATAAGTCGCAGTACGAGGACACTATAGGTCATCGCAAAAACTCAGACATAGACTATTACCGCATTGAAGGAGCACTTTTCAAGGGCGGTTTCGCCTCACACATTTACTATTACGACTCCGAGCGAGGCTGCCCAGGAGGAATTGTCCGTAGATTGTCCGACAAATACACGAATGTTGGACGCGAATGGGATCGCGATTTCTTCTACCAGATGTCATATCAATGGGAGTGGGGAAAGCATCGTTTCAAGGCTAACGGCAAGTACACAAGCGAGAATCTTCGTTACTGTACAGACTATCCTGAAAACCAGAATACGGCGAAAGTTGACAACCACTACCGCCAAAAAGACGGCTACGGTGCATTCTGCTATGCATGGACGCCATTGAAATGGCTGTCACTGAACACAAGTTACGACGTGCGTTACTCTCTCCTTCATGCTGACTTGAAATATTTTGACGCAGTCCATCGTCTTGACCAGAAGGAAGTAGTGTCTGCGCAATTAAACTGGAACGACATACAGCTTGCAGCATCAATGCTCCATCAGCACTATCATGATTTCACAAAAGTGCATACAGGAGCTGCCGATCCGCTCGACCGCTGGACACCGTCAATTACCCTCGGTTATACGCTCTACGGAGTTACACTCAGGGCTTGGTACAAGAAAATATTCCGCGCACCAACACTCAATGACCTCTATTACACGCAGGTAGGCAACCGCAACCTTAAGCCGGAATACACCAAGCAGTTGAATATCGGAGTGGAGTGGAATCCTTCACTCAACTTAAGTGGTGGAAATCTCAATTTTCATTTCCAGGCAGATGTTTATCAAAACAAGGTTGAAGACCGCATAGTCTGCTTGCCGCTGAAAGGCACCTACACATGGTCGATGATGAACTACGGTTACACCTTCTGCCAAGGTCTCAACGCAACGGGAAACATTCGCTATAAGATAAACAATTGGAATTTCTCGCTCCTAACATCACTCACATGGCAGCGCGACCTAAATCGCACAGATCCAGAGAACGAAGACACCTACAACAAGCCAATCTGCTACTCGCCTACCCTATCCTACGGCATAACAGGAATTGTCGGTTGGAAAGGCGTATCACTCACAGTTTCCGACCTTCATGTCAGCGAAAGAATGTGGAGCTATGCAGACCCGGAAGACATTCTCAAGCCATACAATAACATTGACTTGAAGTTGACTGCACCGATTCCAGTGAAAATACTAGGTTCAAGAAACAGACTCGGACTCTCTCTTGAAGTGAATGACCTTCTTGACGAACAGTACGAACACATTCCTCGCTACCCAATGCCTGGACGCAACTATAGACTGACTGCAACATTCACTTTATAATAAAACTCACGAATAAATGAAAAAGATACTCATATCCATCATTGCTTTGACACTTGGTTGTCTTACCGCAGTATGCCAAGAGAAGATTATTCTTCTCAATGAAGGCAACTGGCAGGCTGACAATGCAAAGATTACCTACTTTGAGAACGGTAAAATTGTAAGCAATCAGTGGTTCAGAGACAAGAACGGCTACAAGATTGGCGATACACCTAATGACATCATTCAGATTAACGACAATCTCATAGCCATTGCCGTAAACTGGTCAAACATCATCCAGTTCATCACTCCGGAAGGCAAGGCTGTTGCTGCCACGGAAGATGTACCAAACAACCGCAGGCTCGCCTCTGACGGAGATTTCGTCTATGTTACCAGCTATGGTCATGAGTGTGGCATAAACGGCAGTTACAAGGAGTTCGAGAAAGGTTTTGTCGCAAAGATTGACTGCAAGACATTCAAGGTTGTTGATGCCGTTGAAGTTGGCTACGAACCTGAAGGCATTGCACTTTACAAAGGCCATCTCTTCGTGGCAAACAGCGGTGGCTATGCTTTTCAGGAAGACCATGAATACGAAAGCACAGTGAATATCATCGACTGCAAGACCATGAAAATAGTCAAGACCATTGACACTGGCTGCGTAAATCTCTATGGCGGCATGGCACAAAGCGGCAAATATCTGCTAATCAATTCTGCTGGCGATTACTACAATCAGGCAGGTTGCTCTGTGCTCATGGATTGCGAGAAAGCACTTAATGGTGAGAATTGTTTCAAGGTCCTTGATGTCGTTGCCACTCAAAGCACGACGAATCGCGAAGGACAGTTCCTCGTTGTAGGCTCTGATTATTCGTTCTTGATTGGTGGTTACGAACTCAGCTATTGCACAATCAATCCAGAGGAAGCATACGCGAATGGCAGTGTGCAACAGTCATTTCCTGGCACAATTGCCGCAGACATCGAGAACATGAAATCACCTTATTCAATCTATGTAAACCCTTACACAGGCTACATCTACGCCACAGATGCAAGCTCTTACGCTGACGGAGGCAAACTCTATCAGTGGTCGCCAGAAGGCGAACTCCTTGGCACTCACAAGGTTTACATCAATCCGGGACATTTCCTTGCACTCCCACCTGACGGCCATTACACTGGCATTTCTACAATTCAGAATGCAGAATGCAGAATGCAGAATTACAACATTGCCGGTCAGCGAGTTGGAAACGGTTACAAAGGAATCATTATCCAAGGCAACAAGAAGATTTTCAAGAAATAACTCCCACTAAAAATAATCAATAAAAATAACCCATAAAACAATGAAAAGAATCAACACGCTAATGCTCATGATGCTCTTGTGCATCAGTAGCATGTTTGCAGCTCAGGTTACCGTGAAGATGAACGCCACTTCACGCACCATGACGCTTGAGGACAAGGCTACAGGAGCTACGGTTTCCGTAGGCGACCCGACAAGTTATGCCTACACTTTCACAACAGACGCTGGCACTTACCTTCTTACCAGCTATGCTAGCGACGGAACTACCGTCAACGGAACAATTGAAATAACAGTCACTGACGAAGCTGAGCAGACTTTCACTGTCCAGACTTGTACAGCCTTCGCCACAAACAAGAATGCCGACAATGCGGCATGGGAGTATGGCACTGACTACACGATTGATCTCGCTGTCTCAGGCAAAGACGGAAGTTCTCGCGTCATTACTCTTGGCAATAGCACTACTGCTGGTCGCAAGACTTTCAATGTTCTCAATGGCGACAGCTACATTGCCTCTTTCGTCCCATCTGCAGATCATGCCGCAGAAGGCTATCTACCTCTCGAAAAGACAGGTACCGTTACTGCAAACCCTACTATCAGCGGCGCTATTCCTATGGGCGCTGACCTTGTAGTAACAGCACCTTCTGACGCTCAGTTCGTCTTGGCTACCAAGTCAACTCACTTTGTTGACTACAAGACCGTTGAGCCAAAGAGCGTTGCCGATGAAGGCGCAAACAAGGTTTACACTTACTACCTTGCCGACGCTCAGCAGTACAACTACCGCACTTGGAAAGAAGGTGGCGTAACAAATGCTGGTGTTATCAAAATGTATGCAGACGAGGCAAAGCGTCCTTCGCTAAACTTCACTTCTGATGATTACGCAACTATCAGTCCTTCATATATTGATCGCGATGTTACAAGCAACAGCAAATACAATGTTGCAGACATCTTCGTGAACATCAACGAGCGCGGTCATCTCAAGCTCAATCAGGGCGACACTTTCGATGCCATGGCTTACCGTTCATGGGAAGTCGTTGACGGCATCACATCAAACTATTTCGTTGAGCCTGACTATCATTACACCGTTCTCAACCTCAACGGCGAGAAGGACAACAGCGTCATCACTGTAGAGCAAGGTCAGGCAGGCTCACACTGGGCTACACTCAACGCTGTTGGCAACGGTACTGCCATCGTGCTCGTAACCTATGACGCTCTCGTGGCAAACCAGTACACAGATGCAACAAAGAAGGATATGACTGGCGGTCAAAACTGGAGTGCAATTTGGCCAGAGAACACAGCTGCTTACGTCGTAACCGTTGGTCAGCCTTCAACTGCAATCAAACCTAACATGACTGTCAATGCCGACAAGAACCCAACAAACCTCAAGCTTGCTGGCGACAATGTAGATGCCGAGTGCGACGTTTTCTATTACCTCAAGGGTGAGGCTGGCTATGAGTACACATTCACTCCTGAAGGCGTTGAAAAGGTTGAGGTAGCCTACCCTACTATCGGCGCTCAGATGGCAACTTACAATGGCTTTGCCGCTGATGGCGTTACAAAGAATGAAGACGGCAGCTACACCGTTCTTCTTAAGCAGGGTCGTCAGATTGTAAAGCTTACTGACGCAAGCGGAAACAGCGAGTATCAGGTGCTGACAGCAAAGGAAGTTGAATACACAATCTCAAACCTCACAAACACTGAGAGCGAAACATTCGCTGCTGGCGATAAGGTTGCCGTTTTGTTCAACACTCTCTATCACCCTGCAAACAAGCTTGCCGGTATCCATAATTTCAATGCAATCATTGAATACGGTAACCTTCCTGAAGGCGTCAAGGCTGTCAAAGGAAAAGCAAATCAGTATCAGTTTGCAGGCACCGAAACAGCTCAAACTTACACAATCACACTCCCAGCAGAGTGGGACGGCGAGAATCCTCTCACTATCAGTGGCGGTGCTCTTCGTCTTGGTGGTTTTGGAGACCCTATCGGCAACCATCGCGGAACTTCTCGCGCTAATGGTCGCAACGCAAACTTCACAGCCGTACAGAACACTTCTCTCCTTTGCGTTCTTCCTGAGATTGTCATCGAGAACGTACCAGCAACTCCAGCCGTAGCCGACTTCGAGGACATAGAAGTTGACGCTACAGGTATCTATCAGCCAGAAGACGAGGAAGACGAGACTTGCTACTGGAACTCTGGCGACTACACATTCTCTACTTACACTGACGATTGGGGCACTAAGTACTACTACGACTTCACGGTTACAAACTCTACATCCGCTACATATTCAGGACTTGCCGACCAATACAACTCTGCTGCCGGTGACGCAAAGAGTGGTAGCAACTACGCTGTTTGGTATGACAACTTCTATGGCGGTGAGGGCATCTATATGCCTGATGCAATGAAGCCAACAGGTTTCTATGTTACAAACACAGCTTGGGTTGTTGATGCTATCCTCAAGGGCGACAAAATGTCTGTTGAGGAAGACGGAACAAAGGGTAAGCCTTTCGGCTACAACGGCAAGGAAGACAAGCTCACACTCGTTGTAACAGGCTATGACGAAGAGATGGAAGAAACCGGTAAGGTGGAATATACTCTTGCTGAGGTTAAGGATGGCAAGCTTTACTATGTCAAGGATTGGCGTTGGGTTGACCTCACTGCTCTTGGCGACAACGTTATCAATGTACAGTTCGCAATCAACTCAACAAAGGTTGGCGGTTACGGCGTAACCACACCGACATACTTCTGTATGGACGACTTCGGTGGTGTAGCTCCTGAAACTGATGCGGAGATGGAGATGGTAGAACTCATCCCTGCTGCTCCAGTAGTAGCCGACTTCGAGGACATAGAAGTTGACGCAACAGGTATCTATCAGCCAGAAGACGAGGAAGACGAGACTTGCTACTGGAACTCTGGCGACTACACATTCTCTACTTACACTGACGATTGGGGCACTAAGTACTACTACGACTTCACGGTTACAAACTCTACATCCGCTACATATTCAGGACTTGCCGACCAATACAACTCTGCTGCCGGTGACGCAAAGAGTGGTAGCAACTACGCTGTTTGGTATGACAACTTCTATGGCGGTGAGGGCATCTATATGCCTGAT
This sequence comes from Bacteroidaceae bacterium, assembly GCA_024401275.1. Classification (GTDB taxonomy): domain Bacteria; phylum Bacteroidota; class Bacteroidia; order Bacteroidales; family Bacteroidaceae; genus Prevotella. The sequence continues at coordinate 39,888 of JAKSLJ010000018.1, forward strand.
GCAATGAAGCCAACAGGTTTCTATGTTACAAACACAGCTTGGGTTGTTGATGCTATCCTCAAGGGCGACAAAATGTCTGTTGAGGAAGACGGAACAAAGGGTAAGCCTTTCGGCTACAACGGCAAGGAAGACAAGCTCACACTCGTTGTAACAGGCTATGACGAAGAGATGGAAGAAACCGGTAAGGTGGAATATACTCTTGCTGAGGTTAAGGATGGCAAGCTTTACTATGTCAAGGATTGGCGTTGGGTTGACCTCACTGCTCTTGGCGACAACGTTATCAATGTACAGTTCGCAATCAACTCAACAAAGGTTGGCGGTTACGGCGTAACCACACCGACATACTTCTGTATGGACGACTTCGGTGGTGTAGCTCCTGAAACTGATGCGGAGATGGAGGTAGTTGAGATTACCGACGATGATGATCCAGCCACAGCCATCAGATCTTTGGACAATGCAGAACGAATGCAAAGAATTTACAACCTCAACGGAGTTCGTGTAAACAAGAACTTCAAGGGTATCGTTATCAAGAACGGTAAGAAACTCATTAAGAAGTAATAGGATATTAGTATATAAGTCTATCTTCCTTTTCTATTTAGAGGACATCCTGGATTTTGGTTCAGGATGTCCTTTTTTGCAGTCAATTTTCTTATAAGAAAACGATATGAAACCCTAAGGATTACGATGTGTTTTCCTAAGGATTACGAGGCGTTTTCCAAAGGATTACGAGGCAGAACGCCAAGACTTTTTGAATCATTTCTTCTTCGTGATGACGCTACCAAGGCGTCGTTTCCGTTTGCAAGGAATTGAGCAACAACTCTTCACCCTTCACCTTTTCCTTCTATCAAACTGACTATCAAACAGTTAGTATGGTGAAGAGTTGTCGGCAACCCTTCACCTACTCTTCACCTTAATTAATATGAAGACACTCTTCACCCACCCTTCACCCCATAACACACTTATTATCAACATTATACAGCAAAAAAGTGAAGGGTGAAGAGTATTTTTAATTCTATTGCGTTCTGCAAAAAAAAAAGGCGTGTAAGTCAGAAAATGACGAAGAATCTGTTTTATGTTTTACCACTATATTGGAGAAAAATCCTTGCATAAAGTCAAGAATACATACGATTAATCAAGAAAAATAGCATAATAGAATCCATATCAAAGAGAAAAATGGTAACTTTGCACACGCTTTTTATAGTATCTCTCGCTCCACTTGCGCTGAGATTTAAAAGGGAATCAGGTGAGAAACCTGGACAGTACCCGCTGCTGTGAATCCTGAAGGTGGAAGTAATAATCCACTGGAAATTCCGTAGTTTACGTCACTGGCTGAAAGGCTGGGAAGGCACGACGGAAGATAGGATAAGTCAGAAGACCTGCTATGGAAAGAAGATTTATCGCTTGCGGGACTACAAGCAGAATAAGTTAAGGTTTACTGTTCAAGGCACATCGTGCCTGAACATGCTTACATTATACTATCTGTAAACTTTATACATTATTTATATATATCCCGTTTGCGATGAATACTCGCAAACGGGATTTTTCATTAAAAAAACATAATTAATAGTAATGCGTTTACAGAACTTTTTTCTAACAAGACTTCTACTCCTGTTGCTCGCAGCAATACCTATTACTGCATTGGCAGACAGAGAGGTGAAGCAACCAGTCTTCGGAAAACAAGTCATAACAGTTGCCGATGACGAGGTAATCACGTTCGTCGATCCAAAGGGCGACACGGATTACACAGGACAGACTTCCGAGAACTGCCAGGGCATGACAGTCTTCAAACCTGCAGTTGAAGGCAAGTCCGTACAGATTTCCTTCGAGTACATGAACATGGGCGGTAGCGGAAGCTATTATTCCGTAGCCAATGTTTACAACGGCAACCCTGATGCTGACAACTCATTCACATGGGCTACAAGCACATCTACCGTTCCTACAAGCTACAGCGCTTCAGTATTGCCTTCGGGCGACATTCTCCGCGCTTACCCTAACGAAAGAAACAAGACCTACGAGAACGAGACCTACTTCTCTACAAGCAACGACGGCGTGCTCTCCGTAGGTTTCGCCTATCGCTATGCTTACTCATGCAAAGGTTGGAAAGCAACCGTGAAACTTGTCTCGCTTGACAACATGCAGACAAAGGGTGCTGCTGCAGACTACAGCACTGTTCCTACATCTGTAAAATCGAAGCAGAACGTAACCTTTGCTGGTGCTACCGTAACTACTGAGGGTGTGATGAACGCAGATGTGCTTAACGGCATCCGCATTCACATCAACAAGAATCAGGGAATGATTGACCCTGCTTCACTCGTGGTTTATGATGGTGGCAACAATGCTCTTGAAACCATCCCTAACGAAGAGGATGGAGACTATGTCCTCTATGTTGAGAAGACACTTGTAGAGGGTACTAACACCTTTACCGTTCGTGGCGACATCCTTGGATCGGCAGAGATAGGTGCCGAGGTTGAGGTTGCCGTGACTGGCGTTATCACAACGGCATTCCCAGAGGGCGTCACTCCGTTCACTACAGGCGAGGCGAAGACCATCTCTAATCCTGCTCTCGTGCTGATGTCTTCTACTCCTCAGACTGTTACAGTAGGCGACACACCTCTCGCATTCTTCGACGAAGGTGGTGCTGACGGCAAAATCAAGCAGAACGTAAACGGAACAATCACTTTCGTTCCTGCCACTCCAGGCAAGAAGGTGATGATTGACGTGACAAAGATGAACATCTGGCTCGGCTCATACTATGTTCAGGAATTCCGTGTTTACAACGGTACTGAGGTAAAGGCTGACAAGCTCATCAAGACTCTCAACGACGGCGAGACAGGCATTATCCGTTCTACAAGCGAAGATGGTGCTCTCACCGTGAATCTTTTCAGCGACACATCTTCTACATATTACGAGAACGACGGTTGGGAGGCAACAGTTTCGCAGTTCACTCCACAGGCTATGACCGTAGAGGAACTTGCCGTTGAAGCTGCTTCTGCTGCCACTTGCTCTGCTGGCGACGATGCAGAAATGCTCAAGGTTACAATCCTGACAGAGAACACAGAACCTGCACTCGTGCCAAGTTCATTCTCTGTTGACTGCGGCGAGAACTACGCTCTCGTGTCAAAGGTAGCAATCTACAGCACTGGCACTTCAGGCACATACGCTGCAACAAAGAAGATTGGCGAGGCTGACGTTACTGCACAGAATGTAACAGTGAATGTCACTAATCCAGTTTCTCTCGTTGAGGACAACAACTACTTCTGGGTAACCTACACCCTCTCTACAACAGCAAAGAGCGGAAAGAAGGTTAGCGCGAAGCTTGCCAACGTGAAATTCACAAACGACGAAACAATCACTTACGACATTGCCACTGCCATTGAGCGTGAAATCAAGAACATTGCAATCGCAACAGAAGGCACAAAGACCATTATGGTTGACGGCACTTTCGGACTCCAGAGCGAGCAATATCCTACTAATGCAAACTACACAGCTCCAGGTACTACAGACCGCATCGTGGTCTTCAAGCCTGCTAACGAAGGAAATGTATGCGAGATTGAGTTCTCTAAGTTCGAAATCTATTATGCTTCTTCAAGCTATGGCACAAAGGCCAAGTTCCAGATCTATAGCGGCGAAGGCACAAAGGGTGAGAAACTCTTTGAAGTAACAGCTCCTACATCCGGTTCATACGACAAGGTTGGTCCTGGCGAGAAACTCCGTTCTACAAGTGCTGACGGCGCAATCACCGTGGTCTATAACCCTAACACATCTTCCTACTACTACTGTGGCGAAGGCTTCACTGCCAATGTTTCTGAATACAAGACAAAGGCAATGGAGTATGAAGAGGCAACTGTTGCGCAGACTTCAAGCGATGTTGTAGCCGTTGGTGCAAAGAACCAGGCATTGCTCACGCTTAAAGTGAAGACTTCTGGCACAAACAATCCTCTCACTCTCTCAAAGGTAAACATTGATCTCAAGGATCTTCAGCAGAACATTGCAGCCATTAAGCTTTACGCTGTAGGCAAGACGGACGCTGATCCAGCTGCTGACGCTCCTCCAGTTGCAACAGCTACAGTTGGCGAGAATTCCGCTCTCACTCTTACTCTCGCAGAGCCTCTTGAGCTCAAGGAAGGCGACAACTACCTTCGTCTCACTGCCGACGTGGCAGAAGGTGCTGTTGCTGACGCAAAGGTTGACGCAAAGGTTCTTTCTCTCACAATTGGTGGCGAAGAGAAGACTATCGAAGCTGGCGACCCTGACGGCGAGCGCACTGTGAAGTACATGTATCTTCTCCAGTCAGGCGACAATGGTGAGGTAACTATCGGCGACAACACGATAATGTTCTATGACGATGGTGGTGCCGAGAAGGATGCTTCACGCAACTTCACTGGTCAGGTAACATTCGTGCCAAACGCTGCTGACAAGGCTATCAAGTTCGTCTTCAAGTCTTCTTCTTTCGGCAACTACTCTGACCACCTTTATATATATAATGGTGCAGAAGCAAAGACATCGGCAGATGTTGAGGTCGGCATGTACGATGCAGCACCAGAAATGTTCATCTCTGAGAGCGCAGACGGCAAACTGACTGTTAAGTTCACTACCGCTTCTTCTACTACATCTATCACCAACTTCGCCATCGAGGTTTCTGCTTACCAGAAGCAGTCTCTCGCAGTGGCAAGCATCACAACGGAAGACATCTCTGACGCAGAGACTCTCAAGGGTGCTCAGGATGTGAAGATGCAGAAGATTGCCATCGAGGCTGCTGGCGACATGAACGACATCAAGCTTTCTGCAGTAAATGTAAATGCTACCAACGCAGAAGCCATCAACAAGGTTAAGGTATATGCTACCGATACTTATAGCACATTCTCTACAACAAACCTCATTGGCGAGGCTGACGCTGCAGGAAACATTGCTGTTGACTACACTATCAGCAAGCGTGGCACTTACTATCTTTGGGTAACTTGCGACATTGCTTCTACAGCAACCGTAGGCAACAAGCCTTCTGCTTCCGTTACTGCAATCACAGCAAACGGCACAGACTTTACTGTTGCTGAGCCAAAGACTTCTACCATTGAGGTTGTCAGTGGCAAGAGCGGAACTATCGAGGTTGGTCCTGGTACTACATATCCTACTATCCAGAGCGCAATCAACTCTCTCGCCATCGGCGTAGAAGGCCCTGTAGTCCTCTCCGTTAAGAAGGGCAAGTACAACGAGCGTCTCATGATTCCTGCCATCAAGGGTGTTTCGGCCACAAATACCGTTACCATCCAGAGCGAGACAGGTCTTCGTGGCGACGTGGAAATCTATCATGATTCTTACACTTCTCCTGCATACGGTGAGACCGGTTATGGTGTAGTAACATTCGACAATGCGAACTACATCACTCTCAAGGATGTTACCGTAAAGACAGAGGATCCAAGTTATAAGGGCGTTGTCTATGTGCGCAATGCAAGCCGCCATATCACTATCGATGGATGTTATCTCACTGCTCCTATGACTACCCAGTACTCAGAGGGCGACATCAACATCATCGGTCATTATGTTGACAACTCAAAGGATGCTGACGGCAATTACCTCTGCAACAATAACAACGACTACCTCACCATCAAGAACAACATCATCGAAGGTGGCTACATCGGCATTAGCATGGGTGGTACAAGCTATGTTGCTCTGCCTAAGGAAGTCGGTGGTGTAATCGAAAACAACATCATCCGCGGCTGGGGTTCAAAGGGTATCTATGTAATGGAAGAACTTGGTGCCAAGGTTAACGGCAACAAGGTCTATAACGTGGAATACACAGCAAGCTCAGCTCTCGGTCTTGACATGCAGATTGGCGAGGACAACACTCTCCCTGTAGAGGTTAACCACAACACATTCTACATCGCAGCAAGCAACTCTGCAAGCGCAATGTCATTCCGCAAGCTCATTGGTACTGCCGAGAATCCTGTCAGTGTTGCTTACAATGAGATTCGCGTGGTATCAAAGTACTCTGCAAACTTCGGCGTGAAGTTCTCTAATGCAAATGTGAAGAACGTGAACTTCGACCACAACTCTATCCGCGTAACAAACGCACAATCTCCTGTAAGCGATGGAGCTACTGGCCTCTGGTTCTCATCAACTCTCACTGACGGCGCTGCTGCCAATGTGAATGTTACAAACAACATCGTTGCAAACGAGGCTACAGGCTTCGCCGTAAACATCTACAACGATGGCAATCTTGACGCTATCAAGTTCGCAAACAACACTCTCTACACTGCTGGCGCAACATTCGCTCGTGCTTCTTCTGGCACAACAATGGACTACGCAGCATGGACAACAAAGACTGGCGAGACTGGTGGCGAGAACACTCTCGTAGCATTCAAGGACGAGTTCCGTCTCTTCCCTGCTGCTGAGGTTGGCGACCGCGGTTGCTTCCCTTACGATGCTACTCAGGCTGCAGCCACTCATGCTGAAGGCGATCCTGCATTCGACGAAGAAATGGGCGGTGGCGACATCACAGAGCCAACAAATCCAGAGCTCCTTGTAGATGCAGAATACGAACTCCCTCTCGGTGAAGAAGCATTGCTCTACGCAGTTCTCACGGAAGGTACCGCTCCTTACACTGTAACATGGAAGAACGGCAAGAACACAGTCATCAAGACAGAAACTCTTGAAGCTCTCCCTGAAGACTTCGTGACTTGCACAATCACTCCACAGGAAAACATGGACTACACTGTAAGCGTTGTCGATGCTAACCTCAAGGAAGTTTCTGCAACTATCCGCGTCATCACGACAGGTGCTCTTGTCGTTGCAACATTCGAGAATCTATATCTCGGCAACGAGAGTGAATTCTCTGGCATTTACGAACTTGAGGACGAAGATGATTACTTCCGCGAAACAACATTCGTCAATGGTTCATACTCATTCTATCAAGGAACATGGCCTGATTATGACTCTTGGTGGGGCATCGGTTATTCTAACCATACTTCTACCGACTACTCAAGCCTCGACGATCAGTTCAACAGCATTGTTGGTACTGGCGTAAACGGTTCAGAGAAGTATGCTGTAGCTTACTACATGGAATACATGGGACCTGACTACGCGCCATCTGTAACCATTACAAACAAACCACAAGGCGACGTTGTTCCTGGTATGTATGTTACAAATACAGCTTACGCAGTAAACTCAATGGAGAATGGTGATGATGTGGCAAGCAAGTTCGGCTATGGCGACTGGTTCAAGCTCACTGCTACTGGTTATGATGCCAACGACGAGGAGACAAATTCTGTTGACTTCTACCTTGCAGACTTCCGCAGCGACAACGCTTCTGAGCGTTACATCGTGAAGGATTGGCGCTATATGGATCTCTCTGTTCTCGGCACTGTGAAGAAGATCGTCTTCACAATGAGCAGTTCGGACAACAGCTCTTGGGGCATGAACACTCCAGCTTACTTCGCATTCGACAACTTCGGAGCACAGGCACCTGTTGACGTGAAGATTGGCAAGGGTGGTTACTCTACATTCGCTTCTGCATACAACATGACTATTCCAGAAGGCGTTACAGCTTACTACGCTACTGCAGCAAACGACGTTTCTGTTCATCTTGAGAAGATTGAAGACGGCGTTATCCCTGCTGGCGAAGGTGTTGTGCTCAAGGGTACTGAAGGCGAGACTTACACATTCGTTCCGACTTCAGAAGAAGGTTCTGACCTGACAGGCAACCTCATGGTTGGTGTTCTTGATGCTGACAGCTATACTAACAACGGTCATCAGTATGTCATTGCAACAAAGAACAATGAAACTGCATTCTACCATTACACTGCAGATACATTCCCTGTTGGCAAGGCTTATCTCAATATGCCGACAACAAATGGCGCTAAGGTAAGCATCATCGTAAATGACGACGCTACAGGCATCAAGGGAATGCAGAATGCAGAAAGCGGAATGCAGAACATTTACAACCTCAACGGCGTTCGCGTAAACGAGAACTTCAAGGGAATCGTTATCAAGAACGGCAAGAAACTCATTAAGAAGTAAAGACCCTACCCAAACCCTCCCCACATGGGGGAGGGCTTCAAAAACAAAAATAAAATGAAAAGAACATACATAAAACCAGAATCGGCTCTGATTGATCTGACAGACGAACCTATTCTTATAGGAGAGTCAATGGATGTAGAAGATGGAGACATAAACGATCCAATCGAGGTTCAGAGCAAGCAAGTTGGCTTCATCTTTGAAGATGATGACGCTGACTAAATACAAAAAGAAAAAAGTTGTTGTTAAATATTTCAAACATTCTCTTGCAAACAAAAAAGAGTATTTTGATTTCCAAAGCCACAGTCGATGTGAATCGGTTGTGGCTTTTTTATAATGAAAATATCAATAAATCGCAACTATTCAGAAACTATTACTACGGACTATTTGCGGCAAAGCATTATTTTTCATACTTTTGTCGCAAATATGGTTCTACTTCTCATCTTATATTTCCTGCTGCTCTTTGCCGTATCAAAATTCACGACCAAGACGGACAGCAATTCTGCCTTCTTCCGTGGCGAGAGGAAATCGTCGTGGCTGATGGTTGCCTACGGAATGATTGGTGCTTCGGTCAGCGGCGTTAGTTTTGTCAGTGTGCCAGGCATGGTAATAAGTCAGGACATGACCTACCTGCAGACTTGCCTTGGCTTCATCCTCGGCTACTTCGTAGTAGCATTCGTGCTGCTGCCGATGTATTACAAAATGAATACGACGAGCATATACGAAACGATTGGCAACCAGCGCATAGCCGCCCTACTCTACTTCGTATCAGACATTCTCGGCAGCGCAGTGAAGTTCTTCCTTGTATGCTCCATGCTACAGATGTTCATCTTCGACGAGCTGGGCGTTCCCTTCGTTGTAACCGTTCCTCTGCTCGTTGCCGGCATCTGGCTCTACACAAAGGCTGGCGGCGTAAGGACCTTGGTCTTCACGGATGTGCTACAGACCACTTGCATGCTTGCCGCGCTTATCGGACTTCTCTGGAGCCTGAACGAACATTACAGTCCGCTCATTGGCAATAGCGAACATCTGCGCGTGTTTGAGTTCAGCGACTTCAAGAGTACGCAGAACTTCTGGAAGCAGTTCTTCTCGGGAGCTTTCATCGTCGTTGTGATGACCGGTCTAAACCAGAACATGATGCAGAAGAACCTGACTTGCCGAACTCTGAAAGAGGCGCAGAAGAACATGTCGCTTTGCGGTTTCTTCTTCGTGCCTGTGAACTTCCTTTTCCTCATTCTCGGCATTATGCTGACTCTTTGGGTTGGTCATGCAGGAGAACTGGTTGAAATGCCAGCGAAAGGCGACGACCTTCTGCCGCTATACATTGAGACAAGCAATCTGCTGTGGGTGAAGATTCTCTTCGTATTAGGCATCATTTCCGCAGCATTCTCTTCTGCCGACTCATCGCTTACGGCACTGACAACAAGTTTCTGCGTTGATATTCTGCGCAAGCCGAACGAAGAAAAGCTGCGCAAATACATACACCTTTTCATTGCAATAGCGTTTATTGGCGTTGTCTTCATGATCAAAGCTATCGGCTCTGGCAGTCTATTGGATTTGGTCTATGTACTGGTCAGCTACACTTATGGTCCGCTTCTTGGTCTCTTCATCTTCAATATGACAGCGAAGAACAAGCATCTGCCAAGCGTTCCGACACTGATCATCTGCATTGCAGCACCAATTATATGCTACGCGCTCAACCAGTATTCTCTGTCAGAATACAACTACAAATTTGGCTACGAACTGCTGCTTATAAACGGTTTTTTGAGCTTCGCTAGCTTAAAAACTCTTAATATCTTTGCAAAAAACGAAAAAAAATAGACTAAAGTTGTCAGTTTTTCGTTTTTTTCTTACCTTTGCATAAAATATCGGATATGAATAATAACACTAGAATAGTAATCTTTGATTTCGACGGAACTCTTGGTGACACCAAGAAAGTTATCCTCAACACTATGCAGGCTACAATCAAGGAGCTTGGACTTCCTGAACGCACAGACGCGGAATGTCAAGCTATGATTGGTCTGCCGCTGAACGCCGTACCTGAAGCTCTTTTCCCAGAAGTAGGCATCACTGGAGAGAAATACGCGAACACCTACCGCAGAATCTTCCAGAGCTACAATGAAGAAGGAGCTGTCAAATTGTTCCCTCATGTGATGGAAACACTTGAGGAGCTTCGAGGCCGCCGTATCATGATGACAATAGCAAGCAGCCGCTCACACCAGACTCTTGCCGAATACATAGAAAACCTCGGTCTTCGCGACACTATCAGCTATGTGCTTGGTGCAGAAAACGTAAAGCACCCAAAGCCTGCTTCTGATCCTGTTGACAAGACTCTCATGATTTTCTCACTTCGCCCTGAGACTTGTATCGTAGTAGGCGACACGGTATATGACATTCAGATGGGAAAGAATGCCGGCTGCTGTACAATCGGCGTCTCTTACGGCAACAACACTCGCGAGCAGCTTGAGGAAGCTGGTGCCGACTATGTCATTGACGACTTCCAGGACTTGCTGAAATACATTTAATATAATGCAGAATGCTGAATGCAGAATGCTGAATGCAGATTGCTGAATGCAGATTGCTGAATGCAGAATGCTGAATGCAGAATTGGGCTGCGCTCTTATGGAAACGATGCCCCATGGCATCGTTAAACCGCCGCAACAGAACCGTGCAACAAATCCCACATTAACGACGCCATGGGGCGTCGTTTCCAAATCGCAGCAAAACTAATAAATAATTATATTGTGTTTTCAAAACTGAAGGAATTATTGGCCAAAAGAGAAAAAACGCAGACGGTGGAGAAACCATCGTCAACTGACGCTATGGCTAATGCCCTTACGCTGCTGAACTGCACCTACAACATTGAGGATAGCAATGATCAGAAAGACAGGGTTATATACTTCAAGTATCAGGGATTGAATTTCCGCGCATTCACCTTTGGGAATGAAAACAACAATGACTGCAACCTTGATTTCCATGCCGGAGTATACAACTTCGGAGACTTGGAGATTCTGAGACAAGTAACAAACAGCGTAAACAGCTCTGTATCGCCAATACACTATTATTTCATCTCTGACACGAAGGAAAGCGTATTCAATCTATATGCTTCGGCTACTCTGTCCAATGTTTCAGAGATCGGGAATCTGAAGGATTGCCTCAGCGCAACACTTGAGCAATTCTTCTACTCACAGCGAAACTTTGAGAATGCTATAAAAAAGAGGAAAGAGGACAGTTCACCAGCAGAAGACATCATCTTCATGAATTCTCATGAGGTCTGGATGGCACGCGAGATGGAAATGAACCTCATGCCAAAGAGTTCGTTCTTGAAAACCGCTGACGCCAAGGAGCTATTGCTTACAGATTTTCTGGAAGATGTTTACGGCATACAAAGCATTGAGATAGAGTCTATTGATGTCAGCAATCAAGATGTATGCAAGCGCATAACAGACACAGAGCGCATTCATTCCTACAAGCTCATAGAACCTGTTGTCACTATAAAGAAAGAGACAGGGGAAGTGGTTGATGGATATGATGCGGCATCGATTTCCGTCGTATATCTTTTGCCTACAGGCGAAAGTAAGGTTGTCATGCTCACTCTCAAGATTGAAGACAAGCTGGACAATGCTGTTTATGTTAGAGTAACCTCTCTTCGCGAAGGCGACTGCATATCAATGGACAATCTTTGGGGCAGCAATCGCAATATGCCGAAAGCTGAATCCTTCATGTTTGCAGTAGATAGAACTACCGATGCAAAGAAGAAGGCTGAGCTGAAATATATGTGGGAAGAGGCTTGCAAAAAGAAGGAAAACGGAGAAAAGCTTACCAACGAAGAACTTTACCTCGTAAGCATTGCCTCCATGCCGCAGCTTGGCGACAGCGCATATTGGGGAAGAAAACACTTCAACCAACAGAGATTTGCCGAAGCCCTAAAGTATTTTGAGAATGTAAACGAATATCTGGAAAACAATTTCTTTGAGGATTTCTGGGACGACAACTTGCGCGAATATTTCTCTCGCAATTGTTGGTATATGTCATACTGCCACTCTGAGCTGGGCAACGCCACACTCGCTGTTTATTATGCAGAGAAAGCTTGCATGGTATATCCTTGCCCACTACACCAAATGACATTCGTAAAAGCATTGTACAGGGCAAACGATTTCCGCATTTTCCACGAACTGAATACGCGCATCAATGAGCTTGACGAATTGCTGGAAAAGACGGAAGACATGGAACAGCTGACTGAGGCTCAAGCCGAGATGTATGAGTTTCTGCATAAGGCTACTGCCCTTGCTCTCATCAGATTCAGAAAATACGATGACGCAAAGATTAAGCTGCAATATCTTATAGACAATGCATCTGAAGAAACAAAAGAATGGGCGAAGAAGAAACTTGAGGAATTAAAGAATAATAGGAAAACTTGACGACATGACATTTTGATGATTAGACGATTTTCATTTCTGCAACAAACATTCTGCATTCTGCTTTCTGCATTCTGCATTTTGGTTATGGGGGCTTCCTGTACTGACGACGAATCGTTCAGCACTTCAAGGACAGATCTGCTTACCTTCACTATAGACACGGTGAAGATGGATACGGTATTCTCAAGAGTTCCGGCAGCAACAAAATCGTTTTGGATACACAACAACTCCACTAATGGTATTCGATGTGCGAAAGTTGCACTCGAAAAAGGCAACCAAACTGGCTTCCGCGTAAATGTTGACGGAGAATACTTGTCGTCAGAGAGAGGCTATCAATTAAACGACATTGAAGTGAGAAAAGGAGATTCCATTCGCGTTTTTGTAGAACTCACATCTCCAGAACAAGGAAAGATAGAGCCAAGTCTTATTGAAGACAACCTGGTTTTCCAATTAGAAAGCGGCGCTCAACAGCGTGTCAACCTCAATGCATGGTCATGGGATGCGATAAAGCTTTCTAACCATGTAGTGAAGGGGACTCAAGAATTTTCAGGCGAAAGACCTATTGTAGTTTACGGCGGGATTAAGGTGGATTCTACTGCCACACTCATTATCAACGAAGGAACAACACTTTATTTCCACAACGGAGCAGGCATTGATGTTTATGGTAGCCTGCTTTGCAACGGAACCGCAGAGAAGAATGTCATTCTACGGGGTGACAGGCTAGACCGTATGTTCGATTATCTGCCATACGATCTTGTCAGCGGACAATGGAAAGGACTCCATTTCCACAGTTCTTCATTCGATAACTCACTGACATACACGGACATACATTCGGCTTTTGACGGTGTTGTCTGCGACTCTTCATCAACAAAATCATTAAAACTTCTTGTTGAAAACTCTACAATCCACAATTGCCAAGGCTACGGATTGAAAGCCGAAAACTCGGTAATAGGCATTCAGGCATCACAGATTTCAAACACTCTTCACGATTGTGTTAGTCTGAATAGCGGCTTCACGGAAATTCGCAACTGTACTCTTGCGCAGTTTTATCCATTTGATTCTAACCGTGGAATGGCATTGCATTTCATTGACGAAAAGAATGATGTGAAGAATGTTTCTTATGTAGGCACAAACGGACTTTCTTGTTTCAATTCCATCGTTACTGGCTTTGCTGATGATGTCGTTCTCGGACAGATGAACGACACAACCGGCACATACAGCTACTTTTTCGCAAACAATGTTTTACGAACTCCGCAAATAAAGGATGACAGCATCCGATTTGTCAACAACATTTGGGAAAAAGAGTTGGAAGACAGCCTCAGCAAAGTGGCTGATGAATGGAAAAAATCACACCCAACGGCTCAATCAGATACTCTAAAACTGCCTACTACAGGCGAAAACATGTTCGTTCTCGTTTCGCACGACACGCAACATTACGATTTTCACCTAGACTCTCTTGCATGTGCCATTGGCAAAGCAAATGCAGAGTATCTGCCATCATGCGATCGAGACGGAAAACGATATAATCCACAAAAACCGGATACAGGATGCTACTCACTATCAACATCACAGAAAAACTATACGAAGAGCTATCTCCGGAGGAGAAGGTTCTGATTGATGCCGCGAAAGAAGCCACCTACAGTTCTTATGCTCCATACTCAAACTTCAATGTAGGTGCTGCACTTTTGCTGAAAGACGGCACAATCGTAAAAGGAGCAAACCAGGAAAATGCTGCGTTCGGCGCTGGCACATGTGCTGAGCGCTCGGCTATTTTCGGCGCTCAGTCCAATTATCCGCAACTTGCTGTTGATGCCATTGCCATTGCAGCAAGAAATGCTGAAGGTTTTCTGAAAAAGCCAATTTCGCCATGCGGTATCTGCCGACAAGCTATCGTAGAACTTGAACAACGCTACAAACAGAAGGTTCGAGCCATGATGTATGGCGAGGAAATCATTTACATTGTTGACTCCGTAAAAGACTTACTGCCACTCTGTTTTGAGGAATTCTAAGGGGTCTTGGTTGCTTTTACGCAAGCAAGTGTGATAATTATTATTATTACACATTAATTATATATAGATTTTTTGTAACTTTGCAGCCATTATGACAAACGATAATTGCTGCATACTTGCTATTGAATCCTCTTGCGATGACACTTCGGCCGCTGTTATGCGCGACGGAGTGCTGCTCTCTAATGTGACTGCTTCGCAAAAAGTTCACGAAAACTACGGCGGTGTTGTGCCGGAACTTGCATCTCGTGCCCACCAGCAGAACGTAGTGCCGGTAATACATGAAGCTCTCAAACAAGCCGGTGTTGACAAGAGTGAGCTCTCTGCTATTGCATTCACTCGCGGACCTGGTCTTATGGGTTCGCTGCTCGTTGGTGTGAGCATGGCAAAAGGAATGGCAAGAAGTCTTAATATTCCGCTCATTGACGTAAACCACCTACAAGGTCATGTCATGGCGCATTTTATCCGTTCAAAGGAAGACGGAGATGAAGCCGTTTTCCCTCCTTTCCCTTTTCTTTGTCTTCTCGTAAGCGGCGGCAACTCGCAGATTATCAAGGTTAGCGCATACGATAAGATGGAAATTCTCGGTCAGACAATCGACGATGCTGCCGGCGAAGCTATTGACAAATGTTCCAAGGTAATGGGCTTGGGCTATCCTGGCGGACCAATCATCGACCGACTTGCACGTCAGGGAAATCCAAAAGCGTTTGCGTTTGCAAAGCCAAACATCAAAGATCTCAACTACAGTTTCAGTGGACTAAAGACAAGTTTTCTTTATAGCCTGAACAAATGGCTTGAGGAAGATCCTGACTTTGTGGAGCATCACAAAGAAGATCTCGCAGCTAGCCTGGAATATACTATCGTAGAGATTCTGATGAAGAAGCTTCGTCTTGCCGTAAAGCAGACAGGCATAAAGCATGTTGCTGTTGCTGGCGGTGTTAGTGCAAACAACGGACTTCGCAACGCTTTCCATGACCATGCAAAGCGCTACGGATGGAAGATTTATATTCCGAAATTCTCTTACACCACAGACAATGCAGCAATGATTGCTTCTGCCGCAACATTCAAATACAAAAACAAGGAGTTCTGCCCTATTGACGCACCTGCTTATTCCAAGGTATAAAGCCATTCCCACCCTCCTCTACAAGGGAAGGATACAATAATGACCAATATAGCAAAATACATATTATCAATCATCTGCCTGGCATTCTCGCTCTATGCTTCTGCACAAAAAATGTCTGACAATGAGAGTACCGACTCCATTGTCAAGCATATTCTTGAGCAGTCAGGTGTCAGCTTCTCTGACAACAACAGCATCACGCTTCTTGAGAACGGACAGGAAAAGTTTGACGATATGTTTGCAGCGATAAGAAATGCCAAGGAATCTGTCCATCTGGAATACTTCAATTTCCGCAACGACTCTATCGCAAACTTGCTTTTCGACCTTCTTGCAGAAAAAGTGAAACAAGGTGTTGAAGTACGTGCGCTATACGATTCATTCGGCAATTCTTCCAACAATCGTCCTCTGAAAAACAGGCACTTGCGTAGCATTCGTGAACGCGGCATAGAGATATATGAGTTTGATCCCATAGCATTTCCTTGGGTAAACCATGTGTTTAGTCGTGACCATCGCAAGATTGTTATCATAGACGGCAGAATCGCCTACACTGGCGGCATGAATGTTGCCGACTATTACATCAAAGGAACAAAGGTTGTTGGCGAATGGTGCGATATGCATTGTCGACTTCAAGGCAATGAGGTAAACACGCTGCAAAGCATATTTCTCCGTATTTGGAACAAAACAAGCGGACAGAATGTCGGCGGCGAGAAGTATTACCACTGCCTTGCCAATGCTGATTACATCACGCACAACTTGAAACAGGACAAAACCTCTACGGCAGGAAAGAAGTTGGTTGGCATCGTAAACCGCGAGCCAGGTCGCACACCGGAAGCCATACGCCAGTTCTACCTCGCTGCAATAAACAACGCAAAAGACAGCATAAGGATTATCAATCCGTACTTTACGCTTATCAGTTCGGTAAAGAAAGCTCTGAATCGCGCCATCAAACGAGGCGTTAAAGTTGAAATCCTGATTAGCAAAAACAGCGATGTTCCTCTCACTCCCGATGCGGGATTCTACAATGCTCACAAGCTTATGCGCCGCGGAGCAACAGTCTGGATTTTTGAAGGCGGCTTCCACCACACAAAGATTCTGATGGTTGACGGAAAGGTCTGTACGGTAGGAAGTGCCAATCTTGATGCTCGCGCACTTCGTTTCGACTACGAAGAGATTGCGGTTATACTTGACAAAGAGACAACCAATCAATTGAACTGCATCTTTGACAGGAACAAAAAGCGCAGTTTTCTGCTGACACAAGAGTCATGGAACAAATGGCAGACACGCTGGACAAAGACACGCGGTTGGTTCGGGCATCTGCTTGCGCCTTGGCTGTAAATATCATCACATAAACATTGTTTCCAAAATTGTGTAGGGCGAGGATTTCCGAGCCTTCATAATATATAAATAAAAAAACATGAACGAATACGAGATAATGGCCCCAGTGGGCTCACGAGAAAGTTTGGCAGCAGCTATCCAAGCTGGTGCTGACTCCATATATTTCGGCATTGAGCACCTCAACATGCGTTCTCACTCGGCTTCCGTTTTCACAATAGACGACCTCAGAGATATCGCAGCGCAATGTAATGAGAAAGGAATAAAGACCTACCTTACCGTAAACACAATCATCTACGGCGAGGACATTCCGCTCATGCACAAAATTGTTGATGCGGCAAAGGAAGCACAGATTTCAGCCATCATCGCAAGTGATGTTGCCGTGATGAGCTATTGCAACAAGATTGGCCAGGAAGTTCATCTCTCTACCCAGCTCAACATCTCCAATATTGAGGCTCTACGCTTTTATGCTCAGTTTGCGGATGTAGTCGTTCTTGCACGTGAACTGAATATGGACCAAGTGGCAGAAATCTACAAGCAAGCAAAAGAAGAAAACATCTGCGGACCTTCAGGTCAGCCTATCCGCATAGAAATGTTCTGCCACGGAGCCCTTTGCATGGCTATCAGCGGCAAATGCTATCTCTCGCTCCAAAACACAGGCAAGAGTGCCAACCGTGGTGCTTGTATGCAAATTTGTCGTCGTCGCTACATCGTAACAGACGCAGAGACTGGCAATGAACTTGAAGTGGACAACAAGTACATCATGAGTCCTAAAGACTTAAAGACTATCCGCTTCATCGACCGCATGATGGAAAGTGGCGTTCGCGTTTTCAAGATTGAAGGTCGTGCTCGTTCTGCAGAGTATGTTTATACTGTTGTACAATGCTACAAAGAAGCCATAAAGAGCGTGCTTGACGGCACATTCACAGACGAAAAGAAAGACGAATGGGACAAGCGCCTCGCAACAGTCTTCAACCGCGGTTTCTGGGACGGCTACTATCAAGGTCAGACCATGGGCGAATGGAATCAGAACTACGGTTCTGCGGCTACAGAGAAGAAAGTCTATGTCGGAAAAGGCATGAAGTATTTCAGCAAGATTGGCGTAGCAGAATTCCTTATCGAAGCAGCAGAACTTGACAAAGGCGACAAGATTCTCATCACCGGTCCGACAACTGGCGTCATTTATCTCAATGCCGACGAAATCCGCTATGATCTAAAGCCTGTTGACAAAGCTACAAAAGGTCAGCGCATTTCAATCGCCGTTCCAGACAAAGTTCGTCCAAGCGATAAACTCTATAAGTTAGTAGCGACAAAATAAGATTTCGGAAATTGTAAATCCGTTAATGGTAAATCTGTAAATTGTAAATCCGTAAATTGTGAATTAATAAGATGACAATCCAAGAACTCCAAAACGAAGTAATAGAAGAATTCCAGGACTTTGACGACTGGATGGACAAATACCAACTCCTCATTGACCTCGGCTCAGACCAAGCTCCACTTGACGAAAAGTATAAGACTCCTGAAAACCTCATCGATGGTTGCCAAAGCCGCGTGTGGCTTCAGGCAGACTACGACAAAGAGGAAGACAAGATTACCTTCCAGGCAGAGAGCGACGCACTTATCGTAAAAGGCATCGTTGCCCTTCTCATTCGTGTCCTCAATGGTCATTCACCACAAGAAATCATCGATGCTGATATGAATTTCCTTGACGAGATAGGACTGAAAGACCACCTCTCTCCTACTCGCTCTAACGGACTTCTCGCAATGGTCAAGAAGATGAAGGCATACGCAATCGCCTTCTCTTTGAAATAAGCACACAACGGACTGGCAACTAAACCAGTCCGTTTTTTCATACCAAATAAAACAAGTATTCTGCAAAGAAGAGTAGAAAAAGGAATAGTTATTCGCATAAGTTCCGAAAACATCGTACCTTTGCACCGACAAACAAACAGTTTGTTAAGGGGTGGCTGTCGTGTGGCAGTCTGAGATTATACCCTCAACCTGATCTGGGTAATGCCAGCGTAGGGAAAAGAAAAGTACCCCTTTTCGTGTAACTATTTGCAGTGCCTTTATATATATTAATGTATAAGAACGGCGCTGTAGGTCTTTATTATTTCATTAATGAAGAAATTCTTTATTCTAATGTCTCTTGCCTTGGCAGGAACACAGGTCGTGTGCGCTGACGAAGAGACAGATTCACTGAAAGCTGCACAGCTTCAGGAAATTGTAGTAAAAGGTGTTCGTGCAAACGCAAATGCACCTTTTGCAGTAACAAACATCAATCGCTCTCAGCTCAACGACTTCTCCAAGACAGGTCAGGAGCTTCCATTCCTTTTTGCTCAGACACCAGGTGTTCTTGCATGGGGCGAGAACGGTCTCGGCACAGGTACTGCCTACATGCGTATTCGTGGTGCAGGCGATTCTCGTATCAACGTTACTCTCGACGGTGTGCCTTTGAATTCGCCAGAAGACCAGTGCGTATTCTGGGCTAACATGAACAGCTACGCTTCTCTTCTCGGTTCTGTTCAGATTCAGCGCGGTGTCGGTACATCTACCAATGGTGACGGTGCTTTCGGCGGTACAGTTTCTCTTTCTAGCAAGACTCCAGCAACATCTCCAATGGCAGAGGTAACAGGTAGCTACGGTTCGTACAACACATGGCGTGCTGGTGCTACTTTCTCTACTGGTCTTATCGGCAATCACTTCATCTTCGACGGTGCTTACCACGAGACAAATACTGACGGATACATACACGGTACTGCTGGTCGCTCAGGTTCTTACTACGGCGGTCTTACTTGGCTTGCAGACAACTTCACTATCCGCTACAAAAACATCGGAAACTTCGAAAAGACAGGTCAGGCATGGAATGGTGTTATAGCTGGTGACTATGACGGCAATGTTCTTTGGGACGACAACGGCGTACCTGCTGTTGCAAGCGCAAACTACTCTACTCTCTACAAGCTTGGCTACGGTAAGTTCAATTCCCTCGTAGAGAACATTGAGTACGACTATGCAGGAAATCTCACAGCTACTCCTTACAAACTCAACGACGGCAGCACTTGGAAGAAGACAACAGACAACTTCTGGCAGAACCACAACATCCTTTCTGCTGCTTGGAACATCTCAGACGCTCTCTCTACTACAGCTTCTCTCCACTACACTCACGGCTACGGCTACTACCGCGAGTTCAAGTTCAACAACAAGTTCTCAAAGTACGGTCTTGAAAACTTCACAAAGTCTGACGGCTCAACTCTCAAGAAGACTGACTTCATCCGCGAGAAGGGGCTGAAGCAGGATTCTTACGGTGCTGTGTGGAACATCAACTATCAGTCGGAAGATATTGACATCATCGGCGGTCTTAACTACCAGCACTTCGGCGGAAACCACTTCGGTTACCTCACTTACATGGGCGACAAAGAGGCTGCGGCTCATTATCTTGCGAATGGCGACTTGAAGTACTACGATTCTGACGCTACTAAAAATGATTTCTCTGCTTTTGCTAAGGCTACATTCCACATCAACTCTATGTGGGACGCATTCGCTGATCTTCAGTATCGTATGGTAACTTACAAGACTGACGGCTATAACGACAAGTACTACGGAGCTAACGAAAAGCACTTCCTTGACATTGACAAGAAGTACAACTTCTTCAATCCTAAAGCTGGTTTCATGTTCCATGACAACGGTCATAAGGCTTATGCTTCTGTAGCAATGAGCAACCGCGAGCCAGAGCGTAACAACTTCACAGACAACGGAAAGTACGATGCTCCAGAGGCTGAGCAGCTCTTTGATGTTGAAGCTGGCTACGAGTATAAGGCTAACAATTGGAATGTTGGCTTCAACCTCTACTACATGGACTACAAAAACCAGTTTGTCCAGACAGGCGAACTCTCTGACATCGGTGAGGCTCTCACTACAAACATTGACAAGTCTTACCGCATGGGTATTGAACTCACAGCTGGCGTTGATCTCTGCTCTTGGTTGAACGCTTCTGCAAACCTCGCTCTCTCACAGAACAAGGTTAAGGATTTCACAGAAAAGGTTGAAGGATATGACGCAGAGTGGAACGACAAGGTTTACGAAAACCACTACGACAACACCACCCTCGCATACTCTCCAAGCGCAATCGGAAACTTCTTCCTCACAGCTCACTACAAGGGCTTCCGCGCAACATGGCACACAGGTGGTGTTAGCGACATGTACTTCGACAACTCTGAGAGCAACGATCGCAAGCTTCCTGGCTACAGCGTATCAAATGTCGCTCTCAGTCAGACATTCAATATCGGCAAGGCTATCAAGCAGATTGTTCTCGGTGTAAATGCAAACAACATCTTCAACCGTCACTACGCTGCTAACGGTTTCGTATGGTATCAGTACTACAACACAGAGGGCAAGCGTCTCTCACACTGTAGCTACATTCCATCAGCTGGAACAACAGTCATGGCGAACATCACACTTCGATTCTAACTAAAGGAGTTTAAGGGGAGGTAATGAGGAGGTAAAGGGAAGGTAAAGGGACAATACCTTAATTTTAAGGCTTCAAGTCAAATGTCTCTTTATCTCCTCCTTATCTTCTCTTTACCTCCTCTTTATCTCCCCGAGCTTTGAATATATGCTTGAATTTATAACGGCCCATGGGCTCGACATATTCACAACCATACTCGGCTTGATTTATATTCTCCTTGAGTATAAAGCAAGTATTTGGCTGTGGCTAGTAGGCATCATCATGCCAGCCCTCGACATCATTCTTTACTGGCAGTATGGACTTTACGGTGATTCTGCCATGGCTGTCTATTACATGCTCGCCGCCATCTACGGCTGGATTGCATGGCGTTTCTTCAAGAGCAAGACAAACGGCAAAGAAGCCACCGTTCACGCCGCTTCTCCGGCAGGCAAAGAAGCCCCTGTGTCCGAAGCGTCAGCTTCGGATTCAACCGCCGGCATCTCCCGCATGCCGCTCCGCACCTACTTCCCTGCCTTCGCCTTCTTCGCCTTCGCTTGGGCTATAACCTACTACGTCCTTGCCAACTACACCAACAGCACCGTCCCTGTCCTCGACGCCTTCACCAACGCACTTAGCTTCGTAGGCCTTTGGGCATTGGCAAAGAAATACATCGAGCAATGGTTCTTCTGGATCATCGTTGACGCCATCTGCTGTTATCTTTACATCATCAAAGGCATTCCGTTCAAGGCTTTCCTCTATGGTCTTTATGTAGTCATCGCCGTTGCCGGCTACTTCAAATGGAAGAAGCTTGCAGCACAAAAATCATAAATCATAAATCATTTAGCCCCAAAACAGTATTAGCCCCCGTGCCCGAAGCGTCAGCTTCGGGTCCATAAATCATACATCATAAATGCAAAATGTAATTGTTCTTGCCGACGGCGATTTCCCCACCTCCCCTACTCCATTGAAGCTGCTTTCCGAAGCCGCTTTCGTCTGTTGCTGCGACGGTGCGGCGGAGAAACTCATCGCTCACGGTCGCATTCCGGATGCCATTGTAGGCGATGGCGACTCGCTTTCTGCCGCCTTCAAGCAAAGATACAAGCACATCATCCACGCGGAATCCGAGCAGGAATACAACGACCTCACCAAAGCCACACGCTACTGCATCTCACAAGGAGCCACAAGCATCATCTACCTCGGAGCCACCGGCAAGCGCGAAGACCATACCCTCGGCAACATCTCCCTGCTCTCTTTCTACAAGGAGACCTTCAGCATTGATGTTTCCATGTACACCGACTACGGCTTTTTCCTGGCATGCAACAGCGGCACTACAACCTTTTCTTCATTTCCACGCCAACAGGTCAGCATCTTCAACCTCAACTGCACTGCTATCTCCGCTGACAATCTCCGTTGGCAGCCATACGCATACAAACAACTCTGGCAAGGCACACTCAACGAAGCCACCGGCACTTCCTTCACAATAACCGCCGACGGCAACTACATCACCTACCAAACCTACGCCCCAAAGTCGCTGAGTTTTACACCGTAATCCAAAGGAAAACGCCTCAAAAAACAAAATGATTTTTTGAGGCGTTTTCCTTTGAGTTTTAGTAAGCGTTTTTTAGAACTTCACGCCAGCCGAGAGGCAGATACCATTCTGAAGCACCCTCGTTGTTTCTGGATAGGAATGTTTTCTGTGTATGTTGTAGTCATAGATATAGTCCAGATCACAAATCAAGGAGAACTTCTTCA
>JAKSLJ010000019.1 GCA_024401275.1 Bacteroidaceae bacterium
TTAGTCGATGATGTCGTAACCGAGATATGGAACGAGAGCCTTTGGCACGCGGATGCCTTCTGCTGTCTGATTGTTCTCGAGGAGCGTGGCAACGATACGAGGGAGAGCGAGGGCTGAGCCGTTGAGTGTGTGGCAGAGCTCTGGCTTCTTTGAGTCAGCCTTGCGGTAACGGCACTTGAGGCGATTTGCCTGGTATGTGTCGAAGTTGGAAACTGAAGAAACCTCAAGCCAGCGGCCCTGTGCCTCTGAGTAAACCTCGAAGTCGTAGCAGATGGCTGATGTGAAGCTCTGGTCGCCACCACAAAGGAGGAGAATACGATATGGGAGTTCAAGCTTCTGGAGAAGTCCTTCTACATGTGCGAGCATCTCCTTGTGGCTTTCCTGTGAATGCTCTGGAGTATCGATGCGAACGATCTCAATCTTTGAGAACTCGTGGAGACGGTTCAAGCCGCGCACATCCTTGCCGTAAGAACCAGCCTCACGACGGAAACACTGTGTGTAAGCGCAGTTCTTGATAGGGAGTTCCTTCTCGTCGAGGATGACATCGCGATAGATGTTTGTTACTGGAACCTCTGCTGTAGGGATGAGATAGAAATCATCAAGCTCGCAGTGGTACATCTGACCTTCCTTGTCTGGAAGCTGACCAGTGCCGTAGCCAGAAGCAGCGTTTACGACTGTTGGAGGCATGATCTCTGTGTAGCCTGCCTTGTTAGCCTCTGCGAGGAAGAAGTTGATGAGCGCGCGCTGGAGCTGTGCGCCCTTGCCTGTATAGACTGGGAAACCGGCACCTGTGATCTTAACGCCGAGGTCGAAGTCGATGAGGTTGTACTTCTTAGCGAGTTCCCAGTGTGGGAGCTTAGCCTCTGCATTCTCAGGAATGGCTGTCCAGTTGCCCACAGTGTCGTTCTCGTCGCACTCCTTGAGTGAAGACTTTACAACGCGGTTGTCCTCAGCAGCAGAGCCTTCAGGAACATTGTCGTAAGGGATGTTTGGAATCTGACAGAGTGCAGTCACGAGGTCTTTCTCTGCCTGATCCTGCTGAGCCTGGAGTTCCTTAGCAGCTTCCTTGAGTGCTGCAACCTTAGCCTTTGTAGCTTCAGCCTCTTCCTTCTGACCGTTCTTCATGAGCATGCCAATCTGCTTTGCAAGTTGGTTAGCCTCCTGCTTGTTGGCATCAAGAGCCTGCTGAGCCTCACGACGCTGACGGTCGATGGCCTGTACATTTTCAATAGCTTCCTTAGCACCCTTGAAGTGCTTCTTCTCAAGACCGGCAATGACGCGGTCTGTTTCTTCGTTGATTTGTTTGAGTGTTAACATATCTTTGATTTACTAATTTACAGATTTACTAATTTACAGATTTACAATTTACATTTTGGCATTCGCCTAAATCGCCGCAAGACCATTTCACGAGCTGACGCTCGAGACACAGGGGCGTTTTGCCATTTAAAGTCTCCCTTAGGGAGATTTAGAGGGTCTTTTCCTTAATCATACCGTGGCGATAAGCATAGAGAAGCGCCTTGAGGTCTTCAATCTGCTGCTTGAGTTCAACGCCGAGGTCGGTATCGCCTACGAGAAGCCTGTTGCCCGACATTTCGACAATCTGTCGCATGGACTTGATGTCTGTTCCGCGTGCTACGGCGTCTTCGGTAGAGGTGAACGCTTCATGCTGCACGAGCTCAAAGCCGCGCGAGTGATAGACCAAGGTGTAACCTGCTATGCCGGTTTCCTTGTGGTAAGGCTCGGAGAAACCGCCATCGATGACCATGAGCATGCCGTCTGCCTTGACCGGATTCTCGCCTTTATTGACATGTACTGGCACGTGTCCGTTGATGATGTGGCGGTTTGGTCCCTTGACATCGAACGCATCGAGGATGCTGATGCAGATGTCCTTATTGTTTCGCAGGCGGAAGTAGTGGCCCTTGCCTTCCGTCCAGACCTCCTTGTCCTTTATGAAATAGCGCTCGAAGGTAGCCATCTTGCTCTTGTTGAAAAGCGTGGAATCTTTTCCGCACCAGAGGTAAAGGAAATAGTCGATGGCGTTTTCGCGTGCTTTCTTCGCTGTATCATGCGTAAAAGCAGAGCGGATAATCATGCCTGTCTGATGGAGAAGTTCCTTGCCGGAGTAGTAGTTTCCGTCTGGCAAAAGCACTTCCTTGAGACTTCCGTCTTCATTAAGCGGAATGGCTGCGTGAAAGAGCAGGTTGTGATTGCAGATGCTGTACATGCAACCGTGGGAGAGCAACATGCGGATGTGCTTCTGGAGCTTCTCGCTGACACGGAAGGAATGGTGAAGTCGCTTCATGAGCTGCTTCTCCTCGCTGGTGAGGGCGGTAGGATTCTCGGGATCGACGGTTGGGAAATTGAACGAGTTCATCTCGTATTCCTTTCCATCAATGCGGCAGGTCTTATTCTCGAAATTGAGGGCAGCGAGAAGGTTTCTGTCGTCCATTTCCCACTCTGGATGCCTTGCAGCTATCTGTGCCTCCATCTTGAACTGGATGATGCTGATAGCCTTGTGCATGAGGGCTGTGAGTCGGACGGTCTTATCGTCGTACTGCGCTTTCTTCTCCTCGTTGGTTATTGGCACGAACTCCAAGCAAGGGTCGTCGCTGTAGGTGTCCATGGCGAAGGTGGCAAGTGGAAGGAGATTTATGCCGTAGCCGTCCTCGAGTGTCTGAAGATTGGCATAGCGGAGGGAGAGTCGGATGACATTGCAGATGCACGCCATATTTCCGGCTGACGCGCCCATCCAGAGCACATCATGATTGCCCCACTGTATGTCCCAATTGTGGTAATGCTTCAGATAGTCAAGAATGAGATGCGCACCTGGTCCGCGGTCAAAGATGTCGCCAAGGATATGGAGGGAGTCGATGGAGAGACGCTGAATGACATTTGCCATGGCGATGATGCAGTCGGAAGCTCTGCGTGTGGAAATGATTGTCTCGATAATCATGTTCACATAGGCTGTCTTGTCAACATCATTCGTGCGTTCGTGGAGGAGTTCCTGTATGATATAGGAAAAGTCTTGCGGCAATGACTTGCGCACCTTGGAACGGGTGTATTTGCTTGACACTTCCACCAAGACTTGCACAAGCTGATGGAGGGTAACATGACACCAGTCGTCGAAGTCGTTCTCCTCTGAGCGCACAATCTCCAGCTTCTCTTCAGGATAGTAGATGAGCGTGCAGAGCTCGCGTTTCTCGGCTTCGCGCAGTGTATTTCCGAAGATTTCGTTCACCTTACGCTTGATATTACCCGAAGCGTTCTTCAGCACATGCATGAAAGCCTGATGTTCTCCATGTAGGTCGGCAAGGTAATGCTCCGTACCTTTAGGCAAATTAAGGATTGCGCTGAGATTTATGATCTCAGTGCTTG
The DNA here is from genome assembly GCA_024401275.1 of Bacteroidaceae bacterium. Classification (GTDB taxonomy): domain Bacteria; phylum Bacteroidota; class Bacteroidia; order Bacteroidales; family Bacteroidaceae; genus Prevotella. The sequence continues at coordinate 3,376 of JAKSLJ010000019.1, forward strand.
CAGCAGCTACCGTCGGGAAAGAACGGGCGAGAAGCTGCATGTATCTCATGTCTGTTTCTATTCTTTCTTTCATTTGTTGTTATATTTCACGAGCTTTAATAAATGCATAATTCAGAATGCAGAATTCAGAATTATTTTCCGCGTTGCCCAATTCTGCATTCTGCATTCAGCATTCTGCATTAATCAAGCTTGCACCTGCCAGAGCAGTAGCTTGTCTTTTATGGTTTGTGTAACCTTATCGTCAAGGGGCTCCATCGGCATAAAGCCTTCTTCAAGCATATAGAAGTCCTTGAGAAGCTGCATCAGTCGCGCTGTATCCTGATGAATGTTCATACGAAGGAGCATCACGTTGACCGTATCTTCATCATAATCAGTAAGTTTCAGCTCGCGATAAAGTTCTGCAAGATGGCGCTGAGAGATGGTGTTGTGAACAATCTCGTACCTTACATTCACCAGCAGCTTGACTATCTTAAGCTCGGCTTCCGTAGCGTGTTCCTCTTTTCCGACAGAGGCGATGAGCGACTTGCGGGAGAGTGTCTTCAGCGAGAGAAGCGGGTCAAGATTCTTCTTGCTATTGTATATGTAATGCGGCGTATTGTCGGCATATTCCTTAGCACCGGCAGGCAGGAACGGAAGCAACATGTTGAGGGTGCCTTCGTACTGGGCATGAAGGATGATCTTGCGATAGGAATCGTTGAGTTCGTCTTCATTCTTCAATCGCTCGCCCATATGCTGCTTGTACATCACGGCTTCACGAAGGAGCATTGCCTCTTTACGGCGCTCTTCATCGGACATGAAGAGATAAGGCTTGCTGTTGGAAAGGGCGGCGTGGATGTACGAATACTCGCGGCGCATATCTTCCTCCGAGCAATTTGCCGAATAGACGGCGTTAGGGATAGTGACAATATGCTTGTTTGTCTGTATGTTAGTCTCCTGCGGAGTGTCAACGAGGATGACATCTGCCTGCTCAATGATGCGATTCTGATAAAGCTTCATCTGCAAGCGGCGCTTCAGCTTGGCAATGCTATGCCATGGCATGAGAAGCTTATGTGTGGAAAGAACCAAAGGACGCTTATAGTACTTTTCGTTCCACTCCACGATGCTCATCATCAGTCGTGACCAGCAGGAATGTATGTTGAGTATGTCCGGATTCACCTCATCCATGACCCGACGGAAGCGTCTCTTGTTGCGCCAAAGCATCCAGGTGAAGTAAGAGAGATAGTGTACATGCACTCCTTCTATCTTGACTTCCTCGTCGGGCTTCGGCATCAGCAGGTGCACCTCGTAGTCCTCGCCAGCTTCGCGAGCCAGAATCTCAAAATATTCCTTCGGCAAGCGGATAGGGTGAAATTCGTCTATGTAATGGAGAACTTTCAAGATTTTGCTGTTTGTTAGTGTTGTGTAATTGACGGTGGGAATTGGTTCCCATTGTATAGCGAAGGCTAATATTTATGGCTTATGAACTCTGATTTGTCTGCCCTCAGATAGTCGAACTTGTAGTAAACTTGCTGCCAAAGCAGATAGAGTTCAAAGTGTGTCGTGAGCTTCGTTGACAGATTGATGCGGAATCTGCGGAACGATTTCTTCACAAGGAATTCGCGGATTGCGAGTCCGACGAAAAGCATTGCCGGTGCTACCGCTGCTGAAATCCACAAGGAATGGATGAGCGAATAGACCATTATGGCAAAAGCTGCGGGGAAAGAAAGGTGGAGAACAGACTGGTCAAGTGCTACCAGGAGGCGATGCTTCCACTTTCTCTGAAGATGCTTACGGGTTTCCTGAAAGCAACGATGGTAGAGAACGAACTCATGGTTAGAGAATTTGTCTCTTGAACACCATGCGTCAGGATGGGTTTCCACTGCAACATTCTCCTTTGTTGCATAGGTATTAACGAGGAATTCATACTCGCCGAATGTGAACTTAAGGTTGCCTTGATAGCCTCTGCCCTTCATGAACATTGACTTTCGGAACATTATGTTTCCACCTGCAGCACTGTAAGGTTCGCCTTGCTCTGCCTGACGCAGACAGTAAAGCTGCCAGAGATGACGCTCGAAGCGCTGGAAATCGTCAAAGCGCTTCTCCTTCTTGCTGAAGAACGGCTTGCGATAGTCTGACACGATGGAGTCTTGTCTGCCTACGGAGAACTTCTCCTGCGCAATGGATGTGTAGCCGAGAACGACATCCTTTCCATAGCAGTTGCGAGCCATGGTGTTCAGCCAATTACGGGAGTTTGGCTCTGTATGGCAATCGGTGAGCATGATCCACTCAAAACTTGCCGCCTTAACGCCGAGCGTAACAGCAAGTTTCTGCAAACCAACATAGTGGGAAGAGTCTGGAACATAAGTTGTCTTAAGCCTATGAAGATTAGGCAAACTCTCAAGTTCGTACTTCCAGCTATCGGCTTTAATGGTCTCATTATCAACAACAAGCACAACCTCATAATCGCCGTCGTACTCCTGATTGAGGAACGACGCCAACTTCAAAACGGCTAACTCCGGATGGTCGAAAGCAGACACAATGACACTTATCGGCGGCATCTTAACACCGTCGCTGCCAGTATAGGGACGCGCCTTTCGCAATCGTCTGAAATAAGCAGAGCATAGCGGCAACATGGCTGCTATCGCTACGCTTGCTATTATGAGGATTATAGATGTTGTATTCAGCATATAAAACGGATAATTGATAAAAGATTTTCTCAATTATCAATTTTCAATTATCAATTACATTTATGTTAAAGTTCGTCTATCATGAAGCCTTTTGGAAGCTGACGGCAGTTGTAGCGTGAAGCCATGATCTCGCCGTAAGCTCCGGCAGAACGCATTGCGATAAGGTCGTGACGCTTTGACTTGTTGAGCATTCGGCCCTTACCGAAGACATCGCTTGACTCGCAGATAGGACCAACTACGTCGTAAGCCTCTTCTGGTTCGTCGCTTGAGATGTTCTCAATCTTGTGATAAGCGTCGTAGAGAGCAGGACGGATAAGGTCTGTCATTCCGGCATCAACGATGAGGAACTTCTTTGCCACGCCTTCTTTAATATATAATGTACGCGTGATAAGAGAACCCATCTGAGCTACTACGGCACGACCGAGCTCGAAATGGAGAGTCTGACCTTCACGAAGCTTCAAGCCTTCAGCGTATGTTGCGAAGAAATCCTTGAAATTTGGAATTGGATTCTCGTCCGGATTCTGATAATCAATACCCAATCCGCCGCCGACATTGATGCTCTGAACCTTTATGCCTTCTGCTTCAAGCTGATCCTGAAGCTCGTTGATGCGCTCGCAGAGAGCCTTGAAATCGTCCATCTCAAGAATCTGAGAACCGATGTGGAAGTGAAGTCCTGTGAACTTGACATTCTCCATTTCCTCAGCTTTCTTGATGGCAGGAATCATGTCGCGCATAGCGATACCGAACTTGTTTTCAGCAAGACCAGTAGTGATGTTTGCATGAGTGTGAGCGCCAACCTCTGGGTTGATGCGGAAAGCAACAGTTGCAACTTCGCCAAGCTGTCCTGCAATCTCGTTGATGACTTCAAGTTCAGCCACACTTTCTACATTGAAGCAAGAAATTCCCACGTTAAGACCGAGCTCAATCTCCCAGTCGCTCTTACCTACGCCGGCATAGACAATCTTGTCTTCTGGGAAACCTGCAGCAACGGCAGCCATGATTTCGCCACCGCTTACGCAGTCAGCACCGAGACCAGCTTGAGCGATGATGCCGAGCACTTTCTTGTTTGCATTCGCCTTTACTGCGTAGTGAACGCAGAAGTTCTTGTATTTGCCGGCTTCTTCGTTGATAGTCTTGAGAGTTTCACGGAGAAGGTCAGCATCGTAGATATAGAAAGGTGTTTCTAATTGTTCGAGTTTTTGGATTGGGAGAGTCATAGTTGTGTTGGTTTTTGTGTTGGGGATTTTTGAGCCCGGCGGAAAACCGCCGGGAACTGTAGCTTCTTGCTATGAGAGTTGTGATTCTTCTTTAGAAGAGGGATACCTTTCTTCTTTGGGAAGAGGGTTACCGTTTCTTCTTTGGGAAGTGGAGTGGCTATTCTTCTTTGGAAGAGGGGTGCGATTTTACTTTGCGAAGAGAGTTGCACTAAGGCTCTGGAGAGCGCGCTTCTTGTCAACCTCCTGGATGAGGAATGAGATGTTGAAGTTTGAACCGCCGTAAGAAACCATGCGAACCGGAATGTCCTTCATAGCGTCTGTAGCGAGAGTCTCAAAGCCGACATTGTTCCACTCAAGGTCGCCGACAACGCAGATGATACACATGTTTGCGTCAACGGTAACTGTTCCGTACTTCTTGAGTTCGTCAACAATCTTGCCAAGGTGTGTGTTGTTGTCGATGCTTACAGAAACGCCAACCTCGCTTGTTGTTATCATGTCGATAGGAGTGTTGTAACGCTCGAAAGTCTCGAATATCTTGCGGAGGAACCCTGAAGCTAGAAGCATACGGCTACTCTTGATCTTAATGGCTGTGATATTATCCTTTGCAGCAACAGCCTTGATCTTACCACGCTGAAGGTCGTTGTTGATGATTGTGCCAGGAGCTTCTGGATCCATTGTGTTCTTAAGACGAACAGGAACACCAGCGAACTTAGCTGGCTGAACGCAAGTTGGGTGGAGAATCTTCGCACCGAAATAAGCCAGTTCTGCAGCTTCTTCAAAGTTGAGCTGAGAAACTGCCTCAGTATTATCAACGAAGCGTGGGTCGTTATTGTGCATGCCATCAATGTCTGTCCAGATAACAATCTCTTCAGCCTTGATTGCTGCACCAATGAGAGAAGCTGTATAGTCAGAGCCTCCACGAAGAAGATTGTCAATCTCATCGTATGCGTTCATGCAGACAAAGCCCTGAGTAATGTAAATCTGATAACCTTCGTTAGCAGCGAGAACGCGGTTTACATTTTCTACAATGTAATGCATGTCTGGCTCTGCGTTCTTGTCTGTCTTCATGAAATCGAAAGCAGAAAGAAGAACTGCCTTCACGCCACACTCCTTAAGGTAATTAACTACCATGTTTGTAGAAAGAATCTCACCCTGAGCAACGACCTTCTTTTCCTCTGCACTTGTGAAATGTCCCTTTGTGAAAGAACGAAGGTAAGCGAAACGATCGGCAAGGATTTCGCGAACTGTCTGCTTTGTTTCTTCCTTGCTGTAAAGCTCGTCAACGTGCTTTGCATACTTGTTCTCAAGCTGACGAATCACCTCGTGAGCTCCTTCAGGATTGTTGTGGTAAAGGTAGTTTGAGATTTCAACAAGGGAGTTTGTTGTACCAGACATCGCAGACAAAACTACGAATGTTGGTTCTCCGCTTTCTGTAATCAGTTTTGACACACCCTGCATTCTCTCTGGAGAGCCTACACTTGTGCCACCAAATTTCATTACTTTCATATGTTGTATAGTTTGTTTTTGGGTTTATGACTAGCTTAATTATCAAGACTTGCTATGATTTCCTTGTAGGAATCAGTAACATTAGTGAGTCTGTTTTCCTTGCAGAGATAGACTGTTCCAGGGAAAGCATTGAGAAGTCCGAGGTTGTGAGTGGACATAATAATAGATGTGCCCTTCTGCGAAATTTCATGAAGCAGAGTGGCAATTCCGTTGGCTGTCTCTGGGTCAAGGTTTCCTGTAGGCTCATCGGCAATGATAAGATCCGGATGATTGAGAATAGCACGAGCAATGGCTGCACGCTGCTGTTCACCACCGGAAAGTTCATGTGGCATACGATATTTCTTGTCCTCAAGACCTACAGCCTCAAGAACCTCATCGATACGAGCATCTACATCTGCCTTTTTCCATCCTGTAGCACGAAGAACAAAACGAAGATTCTTGTACAATGTGCGATCGTGAAGGAGCTGGAAGTCCTGGAACACAATACCCATCTTCTTGCGGAGTTCTGGAATATGCTTGCGCTTCAGCTTGAGCAGATTGGTACCGAGAACTGTTGCCTCTGAAGCTGTTTCTATATCAAGCTCACAATAGAGCGACTTCAAAAGGCTGGTCTTACCTGTACCTACCTTGCCTATGATATATACGAACTCACCTTCTTTTACTTCAAAAGAAACGTGGTCAAGGATTGGGTCTTCTCCGAGATGCTGGAGAGTAACGTCATTATAAGTTATCAGCATATTATGGTGGTGTTTTTTTCTTAGTGTTTGTGCCAGTTTGGATCGTGGCGAACAACGAGTTCCTTTGCAACATCCTCAATGCGGAGTCCTTTGCTTGTAAGGAGTACGATGAGGTGATAGAACATGTCGGAAGCCTCGTAGATAAGGCGGTCGTTAGTGCCGTTGCAAGCTTCAATGACTGCTTCGAGAGCTTCCTCGCCAACCTTCTGTGCCATGCGGTTGATGCCGTCCTTGAAAAGACTTGTTGTGTAGGAACCTTCTGGCATTTCCTCGTGGCGCTTCTCGATGAAGTCGTTAAGGAAAGAGAGGAAGAGAAGAGGATTCTTCTCTACATTGCCATCTGCGTCGCGCTCGTTCTTCTCGCCCCAGCAAGTGTCAGTTCCTTTATGACAAGTAGGACCTGCAGGAATTGCCTTTACGAGGAGAGTGTCATTGTCGCAATCCACCTTCATGTCAACGAGTGTAAGGAAGTTGCCGCTTGTCTCGCCCTTTGTCCAGAGCGTGTTGCGTGAGCGACTCCAGAAAGTAACCTTCTTTGTGTCAAGAGTCTTCTGGTAAGCTTCCTCGTTCATGTAGCCGAGCATGAGTACTGTCTTTGTCTCTGCGTCCTGCACAATGGCAGGCACAAGACCATTCATCTTTTCAAAGTCTATCATTGTTTTTTAGTTGTTTAGTCGTTTAAGAATTAAGCTGTCAATTGTTTGGAGAGTGGCTGTTTGGTTGAAACCTCATAACCTTATAACCTCACAACTTTATAACCTTATATTAATGCCTTCTGCCTTGAGATAGGCCTTTAGTTCTGGTACTGGGATTTCGCCGAAATGGAAGACGCTGGCTGCAAGAGCGGCATCAGCCTTGCCTTCGACGAAGACATCGCGGAAATGCTCCTTCTTTCCTGCACCACCGCTGGCAATTATTGGAATAGAGAGTGTTTCTGAGAGTCGGGCTAGGGCTTCATTTGCAAATCCCTGCTTTGTTCCGTCGTGATTCATAGAGGTAAAGAGGATTTCTCCAGCTCCACGCTTTGCGACTTCATCAGCCCATTCAAAGAGTTTGCGATCTGTCTTCAGGCGACCGCCATTGAGGTAACACCACCACTCGCCGTCGTCTTCAAGTTTTGCGTCTATTGCACACACGCAAACCTGAGAGCCGAACTTGCCGGTAATCTCATCAATGAGTTCCGGACGACGAATGGCAGCAGAGTTTACGCTTACCTTATCGGCTCCAGCATAAAGCAGACGCTCAACATCCTCAAGTTGATTGATGCCACCGCCCACAGTAAACGGAATATTTATTGTCTCTGCAACGCGAGTAACCATGTCGGCAAATGTCTTACGACCTTCGTGGCTTGCAGTAATGTCGAGGAAAACGAGTTCATCTGCGCCTTGCTCAGAATAAAGCTTGCCAAGTTCCACAGGATCTCCGGCACTTCTGAGATTCACGAAGTTAGTTCCTTTTACCGTCTCGCCGTTTTTCACATCAAGACATGGAACAACGCGTTTTGCAAGTTTTGAAATCATCAAGTATTATTTACAATTTACGGATTTACAATTTACGGATTTGCGATTTGCGATTTAAGCCCCCGCCGACAACGGCGGGGAATAGTCGGTATTGCAAAGCGGGGAATAGTCGGTATTGCAAAGCGGGGAATAGTCGGTTATTGCAAGTCGAGCTTGCTGATATCTATTCTGCCTTCGTAGAACGCCTTTCCAAAGACTACCGCTGGAATTCCGGCTTCGTCAAGGGCTTCGATATCCTCGTTTGAGGAAACACCGCCGGAAGCTATGAGGTGAATATCAGGGAACTTCGCCATTATTGCCTTGTAAAGTTCTATGGCAGGTCCTGCGAGAGTACCATCCTTGGAAATCTCTGTACAGAGAACGTTCTTTATTCCTTTATTTACATAAAACTCAAGGAAAGGCATCAGGTCATCGGAAGAATCTTCCTTCCATCCGTTGATGCTTATCTTTCCGTTTCGAACATCAGCTCCCAAGACAATCTTTTCAGCTCCGAAGCGCTCTATGCAACGGCAGGTAAAGTCTCTATCGGTAACCGCGATAGAACCTAAAGTAACCATCTTTGCTCCTGCCTCAAAGGCTTTCTGCAAATCGTCTTCAGACTTTATGCCTCCACCGAAATCAACAGTCAAGTTTGTTTCAGAAGCAATACCTTTGAGCACGGCTTCGTTCACGATGTGCTTTGCCTTTGCGCCGTCTAGGTCAACGACATGAAGTCGCCTGAAGCCGATGCGCTCAAACTCCTTTGCCACATCAACCGGGTTCTCGTTGTACACCTTCTTCTGGTCGTAATCTCCTTTTGTAAGGCGTACACACTTGGCGTCAATTATGTCTATTGCAGGGATGAGTTCTATCATTCTGGTTATGGGGTTTTAGTTTTTGTTTTTTGGCTTTTGTAAAACCACTAACCTATATCTCCAGGAAGTTCTTAAGTATTGTCTCTCCTACCCTGCCGCTTTTCTCCGGATGGAACTGCGTTGCGTAGAAGTTGTCCTTGTGGAGAGCCGCGCTGTAAGGGAGAATATAGTCAGCAGTTGCGATGGTATATTCGCTTTGTGGCACATAGTAAGAATGCACGAAATAAGCGTAATCCTCGCCATCCTTAAGGTCTTTGAAGAGTGGAGTCTTCAAGTCACGGAGCGAGTTCCATCCCATTGCAGGAACCTTATCTTCATGAACGACAGGTTGGAAGCGCTTTACAGGCAGGTCGAAGATTCCGATGCAGTCAACATCGCCTTCCTCGGAATGCTTGCACATAAGTTGCTGACCAACGCAAATTCCGAGAACCGGCTGCTTCAAGTCGCGGATAACCTCATCAAGGCGACGACTCTTCAGCGAAGCCATCGTTGTAGCTGCCTCACCTTGTCCAGGGAAGAGCACGCGGTCAGCCTTCTGCAAAATCTCCGCATCGTGAGTGAGTATTGGGTCAATGCCAAGGCGTTTCAGAGCGTTTATCACGCTGAAAATGTTGCCGGCGTTATATTCTACTACTGCTATCTGCATTTCTCAAACTGCTTTTTGCGTTGCTTAGTTGAAGATGAAAGTTCGGTTATTGTAGCTGAGGATCTTGTGCGCGATATGCTTTTTCACTGCTCGTGAAAGCACAATCTTCTCCAAGTCCTTACCCTTGAGGACAAGAGTTTCAGGAGTATCGCGGTGAGTTATGCGAACAACATCCTGCTCGATGATTGGTCCTGCATCAAGCTCAGTAGTTACATAATGGCTCGTAGCACCGATAATCTTCACGCCACGAGACCATGCCTGATGGTAAGGCTTAGCGCCGATGAAGGCCGGAAGGAAGGAGTGATGGATATTGATTATGCGATTTGGATAAGCTTCAATCATGTTCTCAGTAACAATCTGCATGTAACGAGCGAGCACGATGAAGTCAATTTTTTCCTTTGCAAGGAGCTCCATTTCGGCAGCTTCAACCTCATCCTTGTTTGAGTGGTCTTTCTTGATTGACCAAACATAGTAAGGAATGCCGAACTGCTCTGCCACATAGCGGAGGTCTTCGTGGTTGCTCACGATGCAAGGAATCTCGCAATCGAGTTCGCCGGCATTGTAGCGAGCCAAGAGATCGTAAAGGCAGTGGCTCATCTTTGACACGAAAAGCGCCATGCGAGGTTTGATGTCGCTGAAGTAGAGATAGTACTTCATGTCGTAGCGCTGAGCGTAAAGCGTGTTGATATATTCGTTAATCTTTTCGCGTGGAATGAGGAAGCCTTCAAGCTCCCACTCTATACGCATAAAGAAAACGCCATCATGATGGTCAACATACTGGTCAAGATAGACGATGTTGCCCTTGTTATCCGTAATAAACTTTGTAACCTCCGTAATAATACCCTGCTTGTCAGGGCAGTGGAGAAGCAATATAGCTGTTGGTTTCTTCTCTGTCATAATAATAATCGTGAACTGGTTTTCTAACCTAAAATTACGCGTGCAAAATTACAAAAAAATCGCCCGAAACACCTTTTTCACTGCGGAAAATATAGTGTTTGAGCGACTTTTCTTAATATTACACAATAATTAATATAGAGAAACGCCTATATTATCATGTGCATTACGCTTTATAAAGCATGAAAATTCGGCAAGCATCATGGAGCTTTACTCCCCTCCATTATAAAAGGCATGTTCCTTCAATTGAGCATTTGCGGCAATGTTTTTCTTTGACATTTCGCCAATAGAACGAGCATGAAGATGCAGATCTGTAATGTCTTCAAGAGACACTTCTTCTGGAGTTTTCTTCGCCTTTGACTTGGCTGCTATGGAGAGAACGGCAAGATCAGGAATTTCGACAGCTTTTCCGTCGAGAAGTTGCTCACGGATACAAGCCACCACATCCGCAAAGACGCCCTTCAAAGTTCCCTCTGTATAAGGCGAACCATGACGGCGCATATGGTGAATAAGATCATCAATTGTTACCGTTTCCTTCTTGTTGATACGAAGAGACCATTTGCCCTCAATACGCTCCAAATTGGAATTGAGCTGATACTTTTCAAAGATTAGCATGAGATAATGAGTTTAATTGTTAGACTTTTCGGGTGCAAAGATACGACTTTTATTTCATAATCGCAAGGATTATTGCAGATTTTCTTATAAGAAAACGAAAATTTTCTAGAAAGAAAAAAATAATTTTCTTATAAGAAATCGAACCAAAAGCCATAGGGAAACGACATGAAAGCCTTAGGGAAACAACATGAAAGCCTTAGGAAAACGACATGATAGTCCTAGGATTTTACTTTCTCTTTGCCAGCAAGTCCTCAAGTCGGATAAGTTCATCGCGGTATTGAGCCGCCTGCATGAACTCAAGTTTCTTAGCCGCTTCAAGCATGAGGGCACGAGTATTCTCAATGGATTTCTCAAGCTGCTCGTTGCTCATCAACTTCATTATCGGATCTTCCGCAACCATCTGCGCCTCTTCCTCAATGTAAGCATCGTAGATCTTGTGGTTTCTTTCGCCATCAAGTTTGCCTGTTATTGTCGGCTTCAAGGCTGTCGTCTTACCACTTATCACCTTCATCTCCTCAGGCATAGTATTGGCAGAATGCTGGGCAAGAGTGTTCCTACCGATTTCCTTGCGAATCTGTTGCGGAGTTATGCCGTTTGCTTCATTGTAGGCAATCTGTTTCATACGACGGCGATTCGTTTCGTCGATGGTCAGTTGCATGGAAGCCGTTATGCGATCAGCATACATTATGGCAAGGCCATTCACATTTCGGGCAGCGCGTCCAACTGTCTGAGTAAGAGAACGATGGCTGCGCAGGAAGCCTTCCTTGTCAGCATCAAGAATGGCCACGAGCGACACTTCCGGAAGGTCAAGTCCTTCACGAAGCAAATTGACACCTACGAGCACGTCAAAGACTCCAGCACGAAGGTCATTCATTATCTTCACGCGGTCGAGCGTAGCAACATCAGAATGGATGTAATTTGCTCGGACATCATGGTTGAGAAGGAACTCCGTAAGTTCTTCCGCCATACGCTTTGTGAGAGTCGTAACAAGCACTCGCTCATTCTTTTCCACACGCTGCTGGATTTCTTCGAGAAGGTCGTCTATCTGATTCTCCGAAGGTCGTACATCAATAACAGGATCAAGCAAGCCAGTAGGTCGTATAACTTGCTCAACGACAACGCCTTCCGCCTGCTGAAGTTCATAGTCGGCTGGTGTTGCACTAACATAAACAACTTGGTGTGTCAGCTGTTGGAATTCCTCAAATTTCAATGGACGATTGTCAAAAGCAGCAGGCAAGCGGAAACCATATTCCACAAGATTCGTCTTTCTTGCGCGGTCACCGCCGTACATAGCAGAAATCTGCGGCACGGAAACATGGCTTTCGTCTATCACGAGAAGGAAATCATCTGGGAAGAAATCGAAGAGGCAATAAGGTCTTTCGCCTGGCTGACGACCATCGAAATAGCGCGAATAGTTCTCAATTCCCGAGCAATGGCCGAGCTCTCTCATCATCTCCATGTCATACTCCACGCGCTCTTTTATTCGCTGCGCCTTTATTTGGTCGCCAACTTCCTCAAAGAAAGCAATTTGCTGCACAAGGTCATCCTGAATCATTCGGATGGCGTTGTTCGTCTGCTCTTGGGTAGTAACAAAGAGATTTGCCGGATAAATGTGGTATTCATCAAAGCTGCTCGTGCGTCTCATGGTCACGGCATCAAGCTCTTCTATCGCATCTATTTCATCGTCCCAAAAAGAGACTCTGAGTATTGACTCCGAGTAAGCCATGGCAATATCCACGGTATCGCCTTTCACACGGAAGTTTCCACGCTTCAGTTCCACATCATTTCTTATATAAAGACCAGCAACGAGCTTGCGCAGAAAATCGTTTCTGTCAACTCGCTGACCGCGTTTGATTGTGATGATTGTATCGTGCATAGCGGCAGGTCCTCCCATACCGTAGATACAACTTACAGAAGAAACAATCACGACATCCTTTCTTCCTGACAGCAAAGATGTTACGGCAGAAAGTCGCAAGCGGTCAATTTCCTCGTTTATGGCAAGGTCTTTTTCGATGTAAGTGTCTGTATGAGGTATGTAAGCCTCCGGCTGATAGTAGTCGTAATAAGACACATAATACTCCACGGCATTCTCCGGGAAGAAGCCTTTCATCTCTTCATAAAGCTGGGCAGCCAAAGTCTTGTTGTGGCTAAGGATGAGCGTAGGCTTATTGACCTCGGCTATGACATTAGCCATAGTAAAGGTTTTTCCAGAGCCAGTAACGCCCAACAGCACCTGTGCTGGCACGCCAGATTCAATGCCATCCACCAATTGTCGGATAGCTTCCGGCTGGTCGCCGGTCGGTTTATATTTTGAACTAATTTTGAACATAGAAATGCAAATATAGCGTTTTTTCTTGATTTCACATCGCCTTTATGTTGATTTTTGTGAAAAAAAATTAAAATAAATCATCACTTTGGCTCATTTTCACATTATTATTGCTAACTTTGCACCCTGCTATATGCGCACAAATGAAAGCAAAATGAAAAAATCTCTTTTATTACTCATAGTTTCGGCTCTGCTTTTTAGCAGCTGTGCAAAGACTTACAACGCCGTATTGAAGTCTGACGACTATGAGTACAAATACGAATACGCCAAGGAACTCTATGCTCGAGGCAAATATCTTCAGGCAGCAACTGTGTTGGAGGAAGTCATTACGATCTTCAAAGGCACAGACAAAGCAGAGGAATCGCTCTTCCTTCTCAGCATGTGTCAGTTCCATGACCAGAACTACGAAACTGCGGCACAGTATTTCAAGAAGTACTTCAAGACTTACCCGAAAGGTATCTATACAGAATCTGCTTGTTACTACATCGGCGAAAGTCTGTTCTACAGCACTCCTGAGCCTCGACTTGACCAAAGCGAAACCGTGAACGCAATCGCAGCTTTCCAGGAATTCCTCGACATTTACGGAACTTCTGAAATCAAGGAAAAGGCACAAACCCGACTCGTCCAACTTCAGGACAAGCTCGTACAGAAGGAGTTCCTTTCTGCTCAGCTTTACTACAACCTCGGCCCTTATTTCGGAAACTGCCTTGATGGCGGTAACAATTATGAGGCTTGCATCATAACAGCACAGAATGCTTTGAAGGATTATCCTTACTGCTCAAACCGCGAGGAATTTGCGCTTCTCATCATGAAGAGCAAGTATCATCTGGCAAAACAGAGTATCGAGTCAAAGCAGGAAGACCGCTACCGCGATGCAGAAGACGAATGCTACGGATTCATCAACGAATATCCAGATTCAAAAGACCGCAAGCTTGCTGAGGAATACATCAAGGAATGCAAGAAACACTTGCGCGAAAGCTAATTGCACTTCATAAAACATAAAAACTGAAAACAAAAACCAAAATAAGATATGGATTACAAGAAAGTAAAAGCTCCAACAAACACAGTAACTCGTGACATCAACGAAATCGCAGCACCAACAGGCAACATCTACGAAAGCGTTGCTATCATTGCAAAGCGTGCCAACCAGATTTCTGTTGACATGAAGAAGGAAATCAAGGCTAAGCTTGAAGAGTTCTCTGCTTACAGCGAATCCCTTGACGAAGTTTACGAGAACCGCGAACAGATTGAGATCTCTCGCTTCTACGAGAAGCTTCCAAAGCCTACACTCATTGCTTCACAGGAGTTTTCAGACAACCAAACTTACTGGCGCGATCCTAAGAAGGACAACCAGAGCAGCCGTTACGACAGATAATCAGATTGCAATAAAGCGTCAGCAATCTTCCAGCAAGATTGACTGACGCTCTAATACATATATATAATATGTGGCAAAGAATACAAACAGTTTATCTCGTATTGGCAACCATCTGTTGTCTAGCATGTCTCTCACTGCCGGTAGCGACCTCTCCTACGACAGACATGATGCCTGACAGTATTGTCTATAACCTATTTATCGTTCTTCCAGACGGCTCAAGAGAGTGGTCGTTGTTTTCTCATGAGAGTTTTCTGCTCATCATGTCATGCACAATGGCGACTATAGCAATCTTCACTTACAAGAACCGTAAGCTTCAGGCTGTAGAGTGCGCTCTCGGCATTACGTTCACTCTCATCTGGAACGTTATCTACGGTGTTTGGGCTTTCTCAGGACTTGTTATACCTGTCGGAGCGATGATACCGTCGTTTGCAGCTTGCCTACCTCTCGTGGCACTTATTCTCTTCGTCCTTGCACGCAAAGCGATTCTCAAGGATGAAGCACTCGTAAGAGCTGCCGACAGAATTCGATAACAAAAAGCTATGGACAGTAAAAAATTCCTTACAGCGAAAACACTTGTGCCAGCAGCAATCTGCCTTCTGGCCATTTGTGGTATTGTTTATCATTACCTATTCGCTGCCATGGCTATATCCGGCAAAGAGGCTAAGATATTCATTGACAAGGATGATACCCTTGACTCGGTAATGGTAAAACTTGACACCATCGCAACAGAGTCAGGTAAGTCAGGCTTCTCTACTCTCGCCCGTTTCTTGGATTACGACGATCGTGTGCGACCAGGAATGTATGTTCTTAACGGCACAACTGGTCCACTTGCTTTCGTAAGAAAGTTGCGAAACGGACAACAGGACTTCATGATGCTTACTATTCCGACAGCAAGAACAATGGAAGAATTGGCTCGTAAACTGGACGGAAAGATACAAGCAGACAGTACTGAATACATGAACATTCTTACCGACTCTGTGAAAATTGCAGAACTTGGATTCACAAAAGAGACCTTGCCTGCAATGTTTATCCCAGAAACCTACGATTTCTTCTGGACAGACGGTGCGGAAAAAGTTGTGAAGCGCATGGCTGAAGAACACAAGAAATTCTGGACAGAAGAGCGTTTGGAAAAGGCAAAGGAAAAAGGACTTACTCCTAATGAGGTATCAACTCTCGCAAGTATCGTTGACAGCGAGACAAATGTGGAATCCGACAAGCCTATCGTAGCCGGCGTTTATCTTAATAGACTTAGCCGAGACATAAAGCTTGAAGCTGACCCAACCGTTAAGTTTGCTGTAGGAGATTTCACTCTTCGACGCATTCTCAACAAGCATCTTGCCGTAGAAAGTCCATACAATACTTACAAGAACATCGGCCTTCCTCCAGGTCCAATCTGTATTCCGACAATCTCTGGTATAGATGCCGTACTCAATGCGGCTAAGCATAACTACATATTCTTTTGTGCAAGCCCGAAGTTTGACGGTTCGCACATCTTTGCGGAAACTTATGCCGAACATCAGGCTAATGCACGCAAATATCACGAGGCTCTCAACGCCAGAAACATTAAATAACAATAAGTTTCGTCATGTCCATCTCAAAAACAAGAACACATATCATTGATATTGCCCGACAACTATTTGCAAAAAGTGGTTTGGACAACACGACAATGAATGATATTGCCATTGCATCAGGTAAAGGCAGACGCACTCTTTATACTTATTTCAAGAACAAGGAGGAGGTCTATTACGCTGTAATTGAGTCCGAATTGGAGCGACTTACAGAGCGAATGGACGAGGTGGCAGAGATGATGATCAGTCCTCAGGAGAAGATTATTGAGCTTATCTACTGTCATTTAAGCCAGATTAAGGAAACCGTTATCCGTAATGGTAATCTCCGCGCAGAATTCTTCCGCAACATTTGGATGGTAGAAAAGGTTCGAAAGAACTTTGACGAAGAGGAAATGGCAATCTTCCGCAGAGTTTACAGGGAAGGACGTGCTATAGGCGAGTTCGACATAGACGACATAGACCTTGTTGCAGACATCACACACTATTGTATTAAAGGTCTTGAGGTGCCTTATATTCGAGGTCGTCTCGGACACGGAATTACTCCAGAGAACAGCAAGCCTATCGTGACAAAGGTTGTCTATGGTGCTCTCGGAAAGATTCTCATGCCAAAACCATAAATCAAGAAACAAAACTAATAAAAACTAAATATGGCATTACTAGAAGGAAAGAACGCACTCATCACAGGTGCTGCACGCGGTATCGGAAAAGCTATCGCTATCAAGTTTGCTCAGGAAGGCGCTAACATTGCCTTCACTGACCTCAATCGTGACGAAAACATGGAAGCTACCGAGAAGGAGCTTGCAGCTCTCGGCGTAAAGGCTATCGGCTACGCTTCTAATGCAGCAGACTTCGCTCAGACAGAAGAGGTTGTTAAGCAGATCCACAAGGACTTCGGTTCTATCGATATTCTCGTAAACAACGCAGGAATCACAAAGGACGGCCTTATGATGCGTATGTCAGAGCAGCAGTGGGACGCTGTAATCGCAGTAAACCTCAAGTCTGCTTTCAACTTCATCCACGCTTGTACTCCTATCATGATGCGTCAGCGCAAGGGTTCTATCATCAACATGGCTTCTGTTGTTGGTGTTCACGGTAACGCAGGTCAGTGCAACTATGCAGCTTCAAAGGCAGGTCTTATCGCACTCGCTAAGTCTATCGGTCAGGAGGTAGGTTCTCGTGGCATCCGTGCTAACGCTATCGCTCCTGGTTTCATTGAGACAGCTATGACAGCAGCTCTCTCTCAGGAAGTTCGCGACGAATGGGCTAAGCAGATTCCACTCCGCCGTGCAGGTCAGGTTGAGGACATCGCAAACTGCGCTGTATTCCTCGCATCTGACATGTCAAGCTACATCACTGGTCAGGTTATCCAGGTTGATGGTGGTATGAATATGTAAAATGAAAGTCGTTTACGAAGACAATCATATTATAGTTGTTTACAAGGAAAGCGGTGAGATTGTCCAAGGCGACAAGACTGGCGACAAGCCGCTGTCTGACCTTGTAAAAGACTATATAAAAGAGAAATATGCAAAGCCCGGACAGGTTTTTCTCGGCGTAGTTCACCGCCTTGACAGACCGGTCTCGGGACTTGTCGTTTTTGCACGAACAAGCAAAGCACTCGCCCGACTGAACGAAATGTTCCGCAAGGGAGATGTCCACAAGACTTATTGGGCAATAACAGCCCCCGTGCATAAAGCGCCAGTATCGGTTCAAGAAGCCACTGTGCGTAAAGCGCCAAGATCGGTTCAAGAAGCCCCAGTGTCTGAAGCGTCAGCTTCGGATTTCCAGACAATAGCCTCCTGGCTCGTTCGCAACGAGAAGCAAAACAAGAGCTACTCCTACAATCGCGAGATTCCGAACTCAAAGAAGGCTGTTCTCAAATACCGCTGTCTAAAGAAAGGCGACAACTACGATCTCCTTGAAGTTCAGCTCCTTACTGGCAGACACCACCAAATTCGCTGCCAGCTTGCAAGCATCGGCGCAATTATCAAAGGCGACTTGAAATACGGAGCAAAGCGAAGCAACCCTGACGGCAGTATCTCGCTCCTTGCCCGCCACATAGAGTTCGTGCATCCCGTATCAAAACAGCTTATCTCTCTTGACTCTCCCCTACCCGACTTCTTCCAGAAGTTCGTGTAAAGCCACCGTACCGCACAATACGGAAGGAAAAAAGCCACCATTCCCGAAGTGTCAACTTCGGTTTCAATTCATTCCCCACGGCATTCCATGCCAGCATAATCCCCAATCACTATGAAAAGAGACTTTTCTACAACAAACATCATCAGCGCTGCTTGCGAGTACATGAATAAGCATTGGCTTGTTTTCATTGCCATCACTGTAGTATCAGGCGTCATAACATCAGCTCTCTCTGGCAGTTCAACCATCAATCTCAACAATATTGACACAAACAATATCCAAGAGGTTCTCAGAGAAGTACAGCAAAGCATAAACAGCCCACTTGCATATCTTGGCAGACTCATCGACATGCTTTTCACTGCAGTTCTATTAAAGATGGCTTATAACGCAATCGACGGAAAGAAAGTTGACTTCGACGCTTTCAAAATGCCAGTAATGAATTATGTAAATTATGTTGCAGCGGGCATTCTAGTAGGCTTTATCGCTGGTATCGGCTGCCTTTTCTGCCTCCTTCCAGGTATTTTCCTTGCTGTTCGTTTGCAGTTTGCATCTTATTATACAATAGACCGCAGCTTGAATGTTATTGACGCAATCAAGGCTTCATGGCACGATACAAAAGGAAACTTCTGGCATCTTCTCGGTGCAGACATCCTCATTGGCTTATTCATGATTGCGGGTGTACTCCTTTGTTGCGTAGGTATGTTCTACACAACTCCTGTTGCATACATTGCTTTTGCCATCCTTTCTCGCGTATTCACAGAGTCATCAGATTTCACTCCAGAATCAGAAGCTGTAGCACCTACTGCTCCAGTTGCTCCACAGGCACCAGCATTTCAACAGCCAGAAGAGGCAACAAAGGTGAACGATCAAGCAGGCTACACTAAGAACTACTAAAAAAACTGAAATGAATATTGAACAACAAATAAATGCTGCTGCCCTCGCTGCCGTAAAAGAACTTTACGGTGCTGAAGTGCCAGCAAAGATGATTCAGCTCCAGAAGACAAAGAAGGAGTTTGAAGGATCTCTTACTCTCGTCACTTTTCCACTTCTCAAGACTTCACGCAAGAAGCCGGAAGATACTGCTCAAGAAATTGGCGAATACCTCAAGGCAAACTGCCCAGTAGTGGCAAACTTCAACGTCGTTAAAGGCTTCCTAAACATCGTAATCTCAGAGGATGCTTGGCTTAACCTTCTTAACGCCATCAATGCCGACGAGCATTTCGGTGAAGTGAAGGCAACGGAAGAATCGCCACTCGTAATGGTGGAATACTCTTCGCCAAACACAAACAAGCCTCTCCACCTCGGTCATGTCCGCAACAACCTCCTCGGATGGTCGCTTGCCAAGATTCAAGAAGCTAACGGCAACAAGGTTGTAAAGACAAACATCGTAAACGACCGTGGTATCCATATCTGCAAGTCAATGCTCGCTTGGCTCAAGTGGGGCGAAGGCGTTACTCCTGAGACTGCCGGCAAGAAGGGCGACCACCTCATCGGTGACTTCTATGTTGCTTTCGACAAGCACTACCGCGCAGAACTCAAGGAGCTCATGGCTACTTACGATGCTTCCCTCTCTGAAGACGAGAAGAAGGCTAAGGCAGAAGCAGAGTCTCCACTCATGAAGGAATGTCGCGAGATGCTCGTTAAGTGGGAGAACAACGATCCTGAGGTTCGCGCTCTTTGGGAGAAGATGAACAACTGGGTTTACGCTGGTTTTGACGAGACTTACAAGGCTCTCGGCGTAGGCTTCGACAAGATCTACTACGAATCTCAGACATACCTCAAGGGTAAGGCTAAGGTTGAGGAAGGTCTTGCAAAGGGACTCTTCGAGCGCCATGAGGACAACTCTGTATGGGCTGACCTCACAAACGAAGGTCTCGACCAGAAGCTCCTTCTCCGTTCAGACGGCACTTCCGTCTATATGACTCAGGACATCGGTACCGCTGAAATGCGTTTCCAAGACTTCCCTATCGACAAGATGATCTACGTTGTCGGCAACGAGCAGAACTACCACTTCCAGGTTCTCTCAATCCTTCTTGACCGTCTCGGTTTCAAGTGGGGCAAGGAGCTCGTACACTTCTCTTACGGTATGGTGGAACTTCCTAACGGTAAGATGAAGTCACGTGAAGGAACTGTCGTTGACGCTGACGATCTCGTAGCAGCAATGATTGAAGACGCTTACCAGACATCATCAGAGCTCGGCAAGTTTGCTGACATGACGGAGGAAGAGCGTCGCGAAATCGCTCGTATCGTTGGTATGGGTGCTTTGAAGTACTTCATCCTCAAGGTTGACGCTCGCAAGAACATGCTTTTCAACCCAGAGGAATCAATTGACTTCAACGGCAACACTGGTCCATTCATCCAATACACTTACGCTCGTATCCGTTCTATTCTCCGCAAGGCAGAAGCACAGAACATCGTTATTCCTGAGACCATCTCAGGTGTTGCTCCTTGCCAGAAGGAAATCGAACTCGTCCAGAAGCTCAACGACTATGGCGCAGCTGTTGCACAGGCAGGTAAGGATTACTCTCCAAGCGGCATCGCAAACTACTGCTACGAACTTACAAAGGAGTTCAACCAGTACTATCACGACTACACAATCCTCGGCGAAGCTGACGAGCAGACAAAACTTCTCCGTCTCTTCCTCGTGAAGAATGTAGTCAAGACTATCAAGAACGCAATGGCACTTCTCGGCATCGAAGTTCCAGAGCGCATGTAATATAGAATAGTTTTGAACACTTACTTAAAGATTTCGACCAATAATAAGGCTAAGCAAGATATCGACCAGTTCATGGCCGATATGGGTTTCCGCAACCTTGCCTTTCTTGAGAACAAGGACGGTAAGGTTGCACGCTTTTTTGCCAAATTGTTTGCAGTCGGCAAATTGCCTTTCGTACTTCATAAAGGCGATCTGCTGCTTATTCAATATCCGTTCAAGAAGTACTATTCCCTTCTTTGCCGCATAGCGCGCATGAAAGGTGCCAAGACAATCACTCTCATTCACGACCTCGGCACTTTCCGTCGCCATAAACTTACGGCAGAACAGGAAATAGACCGTCTTTCACGCACCGACTACATCATCTCCCACAACCAGTCAATGACCGACTGGCTTCTGGAACATGGTTGCAAAGTAAAGATTGGCAATCTAGAAATCTTCGATTACATAAGTCCGAATAAGGCAAGAATTGCACAAAAGGGTCAGACCCCTTTGTGCAATTTTAACCCGGTAATCATCTATGCCGGCGGACTTGGTAAGCGAAAGAATGCCTATCTCTACGACATGGACAACATTCTTGACAATCTGTCAATGAAGGTTTACGGCAAAGGGCTTGATGAAAAGGAAGCGGCAAAATGGGCAAAGGTAAAATACGAAGGTTTCATGCCTTCAGATCAGTTCATCGCTTCCGTTGAAGGAGATTGGGGACTTGTTTGGGATGGCGACTCTGTTGACGGTTGCACAGGCAACTGGGGAGAATATCTTCGCATAAACAATCCGCACAAAACATCCTTCTACCTTCGTGCCGGACTGCCTGTAATCCTTTGGAAAGAAGCAGCTATGGCGCCTTTTATTGAAAAAGAGAAGATTGGCATCACAGTCAGTTCTCTTCGCGAATTGCCGGAAAAGATTGCGTCAATTACCCCAGAAGAATATGCCGTTCTAAAACAGAACGCCGAGCTCATGGCAAAAAAACTCAACGAAGGCTATCATTTCAAGCAAGCACTTGACAAGGCTTTCACGGAATTGTAAATGGGACTCCGAGCTTGCTCGCCAGAGCACCTACGGAGCGCAAGAAATGGTCAATGAAATTATGCTTAACTTGCAAGAAGAAACACGCGACGGCTATACCATCAGCGCAGAGATGAAGAAGGTATGGCAGGTTGAGATAGACATCATGCTGAAGATATTCGAGGTGTGCAAGAAGCACAACCTCAGATGCTGGCTTGATGGTGGAACTCTCCTTGGCGCCGTTCGTCACAAGGGTTTCATACCATGGGATGATGACATTGATCTCATCATGCCGCGTGCAGACTACGACAAGCTATGTGCCATTGCAGAAAAGGAATTCACTCATCCCTACTTTTTTCAGACAACATTTACGGACAAAGGTTACATAACAGGCCATGCTCAGGTAAGAAACAGCATGACAGCAACTCTGGGCAAAGGCGACGAGAAGAAAGCTTTCAACTGTGGAATACCTGTTGATATTTTCATCCTCGATGCTGTACCAGAGTCAAAGATTGCGCAATTCCTTCAGCGTACAGCAACAATGATCCTTAAAAAGACCATTCGAGCAAGCTTCACACCTGTTTCCGAGCAGAAAAAGATGGGTAAGAAATTACTTTCCGTTTTCTCAAAAGGACTATATTCATTATTGCCATACCGCACAGCCTTCCGCTGGTTTGAGGATTTATTCCGCAGCGTTTCTGTAGAAAAGTCTTCACGCCTTGCAACGTTATCTTTCCGTTACACTCTCCGTCGTTTTGTTTTCCCAAAAGAAGCCTATCGCGACACCGTCTATCTTGACTTCGAAGGTATGCAACTTCCTGCTCCTTCCGGATACAAGGATGTACTCATAGGCTCTTATGGTCCCGATTATATGACACCGGTAAAAGCGCCTTCCATGCACGGAGAAAGAATGTACGATACAGAGAAAAGTTATCTTGAATACAGAAAATAACACAGATGTTCACAGTAAGAATTTCAGACGAATACCAAGAAGAGCGATCGTGGATAGAACATATCCCCGCCACATTTGACCTCCACGGAGAGATTGTGCAGGCAAAGAAGAACCGCAATATTCTTCGCAAAGTGGCACACAAAGGTAGGATGTACAATATCAAGAGCTTTCATATTCCTCGTTTCTTCAATCGTATAATCTATACTTTCTTCCGAAAATCAAAAGCTCTTCGCTCTTACGAACACGCTTTTATTCTGAGAGAAAAAGGCATCGGAACACCGGTACCAATTGCATTGCTGACCGAAAAGCTCGGCGGACTCATTGCCCGAAGTTTTTATGTTAGCGAGCAACTTTCCGATGAATATCAGGAAATACGCTATTGCTATCGTGGACCTCTAGCAGGAAACGAGGAAACACTTACTGCCTTTGCGCAATTCACGGCAAAAGTTCACGACTCTGGAGTTTATCACACTGACTATTCTCCAGGCAACATCCTTTTCAAGCACAATGAGACAACCGGCGAATACGATTTCCAGCTTGTTGATATCAACCGCATGAAGTTCTGCGAAGTGTCTATGGAGATGGGATGCAAGAACTGGGCGAGACTCTTTGAATGCGACGAGATATACGAGTTCGTTGCCCGACAATATGCAAAGGCGCGTGGCTTTGACGAAAAAAAATGCGTCGCTCTCATCATGAAAGCCCAAAACGACTTCAACAAAAAAAAGATAAGAAAGAGAAAACTCAAGAAGCTTATCGGCAAAAAAGATTAATTTGAAGAGCTTATTTGAGCAACATAAAAAAAAGAAAAAGTGCTTAGTTTGAAGCGGAAGTCTGAATAATATTGTGTGTTTGCGCGTGTAAGAAAGTTCTACACACACAAACACACAAAAAGTGTAGTTATTCTGTTTTAGCAGCTTCCCCCTCAACAACTCTTATGTCTTCAATCTGAAGCTGAGGAGTATGTTTGAAGAGATTGTCTTCTATAGTATAAGCAATGTCGAAAGACTGGCGCGACTTAATGTATTTCGCAGCCTGACTCTGTCCGAATGCTATTCCATTCATGACATATGGCGATTTGGAGTCAACCAATTCCAATTTAATGTGATCCTGATTTCGACCTACTACCCTACTCGCTCCATAATCCATCACATTGTGAGTACAGAAGATCGGTTTCTGATTGTTTGGTCCAAACGGAGCAAACTTTCGCAGATCATTGTGCAGCTTACGGTTTATGTCGCGGAAATCAAGTTCACCGTCAATGACGATTGAAGGCTTCATTTTCGCTTCATCAATATGCTCATCAACATATTGCTGGAAACGACGTTCAAACTCAGGCAGATCATCCCACTTCAGAGTAACACCTGCAGCGTATGTATGTCCACCGAAATTGACGAACAAATCGCGGCAACTCTTAACGGCAGAATAAACATCAAAGCCAGTAACACTGCGTGCCGAACCAACAGCATAATCGCCATCGCGGGTAAGAACGATTGTTGGTTTGTAGTAAACCTCCGTAACGCGAGAAGCAACAATACCGATGACACCTTTCTTCCAGTCAGGGTCATAGAGGAAGATGCTCGAACGCTGTCCCTGCTCCTGACCGAGAAGTTCAATGATGATATTAGCCTCTTCAGTCATCTGCTTGTCAATGTCCTTACGCTGCTCGTTATACTCATTGATATTCTTTGCCATCTCAAGAGCTAGCGTAAAGTCTTTCTCCACGAGAAGATCCACGCTTTCACGACCATTTTCCATTCTTCCGCTGGCATTAATACGCGGACCAATTCGGAAAACAATGTCGCTCATTGAGAGTTCACGACCAGTAAGTCCGCAAATATCAATGATAGCCTTTATGCCGACATTCGGATTCTTGTTCATCTGCTTCAGTCCATGGTAAGCAAGAATACGATTCTCATCCGTCACAGACACGAGGTCAGAGGCAATACTCATGGCGCAAAGATCCAGAAGCGGAATGAGCTTTGAGAAAGGAATCATGTTATTCTTGGCAAAAGCCTGCATGAACTTGAATCCGACACCACAGCCGCAAAGTTCCTTGAAAGGATATGGGCAGTCAAGTCGTTTAGGATTGAGCACAGCGACAGCATCAGGCAGTCGGTTTTCATCCGGCTCATGATGGTCGCAAACAATGAAGTCTATACCAAGGCTCTTGGCATAAGCTATCTGCTCAAAAGCCTTCACACCTGAGTCAAGCACGATTATCAGCGAGACGCCAGTTTCTTGGGCATACTCAATACCCTGAGAACTAATGCCATAGCCTTCATCGTAACGGTCAGGAATGTAGTAGTCAATATTGGAATAGTATTGGTTTAGAAACTTGTAAACCAGCGTAACAGCAGTCACTCCATCGACATCGTAATCGCCATAGACGAGAATACGCTCCTTGCGCCCCATAGCGTCGTTCAAGCGATCTACTGCGACATCCATATCCTTCATAAGGAAAGGATTATAGAGGTCATTCAGCTGCGGCTTGAAGAAACGCTTTGCGGCGGACTCGGTATCGATGCCACGCTTGATGAGGATGTCTGCCAACAGCGGAGAGATATTCAGTTTCTCCGCCAAGTCGGTAGCCACCTGCAAGCGTGTCTCGTCAGGGATATCGTATGTCCAAGAGTAATGCATTTAATAATTGATAATTAAAAATTGAGAATTGATAATTAAAAATTATTAGATGCCAAGCTTCTTGCGAATGTCAGCAGGAATAGCATTCTTGTTGACCATGAAGTCCATTGTGTTAAGCTTGATGAAAGACTTTGTCATGTACCAGATGCCCTTGTACTTGCCAGTCTCGCCCCATGAGTTCTTTACCATGTAGTACTCACGACCGTTCTGGTCCTTTGCAATACCGTAGAGGTGCATTCCGTGGTCATCAGTAAGCTGCCAGTTGTCGAAACGCTCCTGACGCATTTCCTGAGTAGGCACGAGCTCAGGTGCCTTGCAACCGAGAGAGTCAATCACATTCTTCTTCTCAGAAGCCTTAAGCTTGAGCCAACGAGCCTGATCGCTACCAGCGAGGTCGCGGATACCGTTGTCGTCGTAAGCAATAGCAAGACCATCACGAGTGAAACCTTCCTCAGAAACGTCGCCACCCCAAGCTACAGTATAGCCATTCTCAACAGCGTTGTCAATGATAGCCATCATCTCGTCAACAGGAACATTATAGCTCATGCCCTGACGCCAGTTGTCCTGAACCTCTACAGGGAAAGCAGTATAGAATGGATGGTGAGTGTAAGAAGTGATTGAAACATAGTCGTCGAGGGTGATGCCAAGGCTTGCTACGAATGTCTTAGGAGTATATTCCTTGCCTTCGTAAGTAAACTTCTCTGGACACTTGCCGAGGTAAGCATCGAGAATGCCCTGAAGACCAACCTTCCACTGGTTTGAAATCTTCTTGGCATCAGACTTTGCAACAGCATCTACGTAAGGTTCCATTGCATTGAAGAACTCGTTGAAGTTAGCGAGAGAGTCGCCCTGGAGTGTACCTGGAGCTGGCATTGCCTCTTCTGGACAGATACCGTAAAGCTTGAGTGTTGTGAGAACATCCTCAGCAGCACCACCCTGTGAGAACTGAGCATCGCCGTGCATACGGACCTTCACGATGGCGCGGTCCATATAGTTCTTGTTGCAGACAAACATCTCGCAGAGGTTGTAAGTCTTGCCAGTAGCTTTGAGAATTTCGCTTTCAAAGAAACTGAGCACAGAGAAGTTCCAGCATGTACCTGAACGGTTCTGGTTCTTGATGGAAGTGATTGGATTCTCCTTGATGGTAGTGAAGACAGGGTCATTGTTGACCTTTGCTGCCTTCTTTGGCTTAGCTGCAAAAGCGTTTGCAGAAAGCGCTGCACAAAGTGCAAGTGTTAGGATTTTTCTCATTGTAGTTTTATTTTTATTTAATTTCTGATTTTTCTTTTTGTAATCGGGAAATATTCGAAATCATTATTGAAATAAGGAATCATCCGAAGTCCTTATCTGTTGGCAGCGATGAATTCCTCCACATCGTTTGGATGATAAGGAATACGGCTTTCGCCAAGGAATCGGCAACCGTCTTTTGTGATGAGGATATCATCCTCAATACGGATGCCACCGAAGTCGCGATAAGTGTCAAGAAGATCGTAGTTGATGAAATTCTCAAACTTATGCTGTGATTTCCAATCGTCAATAAGAGCAGGGATAAAGTAAATGCCAGGCTCATCAGTCATCACGAAGCCTTCTTCCACCTCACGACCGCAACGGAGATAACACAAGCCGAACTGGTCAGAAGGAGTCTCGGTATCTTTGAAGCCAACATATCGCTGACCAAGACCTTCCATATCATGAACATCCATACCCATCATGTGACCAAGTCCGTGAGGCATGAACATTGCGTGAGCTCCACAAGCCACAGCTTCTTCCGTATCACCCTTCATAAGTCCGATTTCCTTAAGTCCGTCTGTCATGCGCTTGCAAACCTCAATATGCACATCGCGCCACTTGATGCCAGCCTTTGCCACATCAAGAACATAGTCATGGCAAGCCTCAACGATTGAATATATCTCGCGTTGTTTTTGAGTGAATTTTCCGTTTGAAGGGAAGGTACGAGTATGATCTGAGCAATAGAAGTTCTCGTTTTCACAACCGGCATCACAAAGAACCAAGCGTCCATCTTCTATTGGTTTGAACTGCGGACCGCCATGCATAATCTCGCCGTGCATAGTGAGAATTGTCGGGAAAGAAACCTGCCAACCGTATTTCATAGCCTCGCCAGTAACGACAGCGCCAACATACTTCTCTGTCACGCCAGGCTTACCAGCTATCATGGCAGCAGTATGCATCTTATAGCCAATCTCACAAGCCTTCTCTATCTCAGCTATTTCCTGATCTTCCTTGATTGAACGCATCTTGATAACAGCCTTGATGAGTTCTACGCTTGCAGCCTCAGTCTGCTTGGTATGATGAATGCCAAGCATGTCCTGTATAAGGAGTTTTTCCTGATGACGGTGTGGTGGAAGGAAGTGAATCTTCCTGCCCTTTGCCTGCTCCGCCTTGACAAGGTCAATGAACTGCTGGAATGTGCCAGTCTTGCTGACGCCCACAGTTTCTGCCTGTGAAGCGAGAGATTCCACCGGACCCGTCCAAACGATATCAGCCACATCAACATCGTCGCCATAAAGAGCAACTTCGCCGCTTTCAATGTCAATAACACCGGCAAGTCCGTCGCGAATCAAGCCGAAATAATAGAGAAAAGACGAATCCGGGCGGAATGGATAATAAACATTCGCCGGATAGTTGTTAGGGCATTCGTCGCCACTAAGGAAAATGAGAAGTCCGTCATTGACAAGACCCTTCAAAACGTTTCTTCTATTTGTATAAGTTTCTTTTGAGAACATAGCAGTCAAATTTAAACACTAGCGCGCAAAGTTAACAAATATTCATTAATTAATAAAGGAAAAACGGAAAAAATCAACTTTTTCTTTGTTTTTTCAAACAAACAGCCCAGCAAAAGCAGTCAAAAAGCAGAATATTTCGCAATTTTGTAGAACAAATCGCATACTGAAGCAATAACGAGTCACACACTGAAGCGACAGGAAAAATGGCAGTACACAACGAATTCGGAGCATGGGGCGAGCAAGTGGCAGAAGAATACTTGCGCCATAAAGGCTACTCCATCCTGGAGCGAGACTGGCATTACGGGCACAAGGATTTGGACATCGTAGCCTATGAAGACGACACCCAGACGCTGGTCATCGTGGAGGTTAAGGCACGCAGTACAGAGGCCATCTCCACCGCATTGCAGGCAGTAAGCATTCAGAAGGAAAAGAACATGATCGGAGCCGCATTCGCCTTTGCACGCTCTACAGGTCATTTCTTCCCAAGCATCCGCTTCGATGTGATAACCGTTGTCGGCAGCAAGACCGACTACAAGCTTGAGCACTACCCTGGCATCATAAAGCCAGGAGCACAAGGAAGAAGGATGATTTAAAAACAACCACAAATTCATGACAAATGGAAAATAATCAAGAAATACAAAGACAAGCAAACACCCACGAAATAGACGTGGTAGCAGTTTTGGCTCGTACATTCAAAGCACCCATTTCGCTACTGTTCTTTCTGATACTTTTCGGAGCTGCTGGCGTGTATGTTGCTTTGACAACACCTAAGACCTATTCATCCACAGCCGTTCTTGCGCCTGAGATTTCAGGAAATGCCGGCATGAGCGGAAGTTTATCCGACATCGCTTCAAACTTCGGAATAGACCTCGGAGGAGCAAAAAACGGAATTGATGCCATCTATCCCGAAATCTATCCTGATGTTCTCGCCTCAACGGACTTCATACTTAATCTGCTGGATGTGCCTGTGCGAATGAAGGACAATGACTCTATCAAGACATTTCTTCTGCACCTTCAGAAAGACACAAAGCATTCCATCACCGACAACATAAAGCTCTGGATAAACAAGCATATCAGCAACGACGACCAGATTACCAGTGGCATCAGCGGCGGCAGCGACAATGGTGCGGAAAACAAGTTCGTCATCCCAAAGGTTCAGAGCAAGATTTGCGAATCTCTAGCAAAGAACATCATCTGCAATGTTGACAAGAAGACAAGCGTCATCTCCATTTCCATTTCTGACCAGGACCCTCTTGTTGCAGCCATTATGGTTGACACAATCCAGAATCGCTTGCAGAATTACATCATTGATTACAGAACAAGAAAAGCAAGAAAAGACTTCGAGTATTACACAACACTCTATAACGAAGCAAAGCAGAAGTACGAAAAGTCTCAGAAAGAGTATGTTGACTACTGTGATGCCAATCAAGACCTTGAACTCCAAAGCTTTATCACGGAGCGCGATGTTCTTGAAGACGAGATGCAGAACAAATACAATGTAATGCACCAGTTGCAGATTCAGGTGCAGGCTGCAGAGGCAAAGATTCGCGAAATCACTCCGGCATTCACCATTGTCGAGAAACCACGAATGGCCTACAAGGCTTCAAGCACTCCGAGAAGCATCATCGTTCTTGGCTTCCTCGTTTTCGGATTCTTCATTGACATGATTTGGGCAAACTGGCTTTACAGCTGGAAAAAGAACAAGAAAGCCAAGAAGCAAGCCGAGAAACAAGACCAGAAACAAGACTAGACAAAAATAGAAACATAGAAAAAAGAAGAGAAAACCACCCTATCACATGCTTGTACTACCATACTTGCTCATAATGATTTTCCTGTGCGGTTGCGCATTTTTCCATGAATTCACCAGCGATGAAAACAGGAAGATGCAAATTCGTTATGTAGCCATTGGTGTATTCTCTGTTTTTTTCGTTTTTCGCGGTTACATAAACACCGACTGGGTAGGCTATTATCCTTTCTTTGAAACCCTCGAGTGGAAAGACCTTTTCACTTGGAGTTTTGATGCGGAAAAAGATGCCCATGTAGAAGAGCCGGGCTTCGTCCTTCTGGCACTTATTTGCAAGACCATCATTCCCCACTATCTGTTCCTGCAAGTTGTTGTTTCAGCCCTATGTATGTGGCTGTTTTTCAGATTCTTGAACAAGATGAAGATAGAAAACTACTCATTGGTTTTCATGCTCTTCATTTCGTTTGCCGGAATGGGAATTGTGTTCAATCTTCTGCGAAATTCCCTTGCCATTTTCATCTTCCTAAACGCCTTGGAATACCTTGTTGACAGGAAGCCGCTGCACTATTTCGGCTTATGCCTTTTGGCAGTCTCTTTCCACATGACTTCCCTAGTCTTCCTCCCGCTGTATTTCTTCTTCCATTTCCGCATCAACAGATGGGTGTTTCTTGGTTGTTTCTCCGTCTTTGCGGCAATGTATCTTCTGAACATTTCCATCGTTGTTTCCATCCTTCAGATTCTTGGCATCGACGAGTTGCTCACGGCGAAGGTGGAAGCCTATACGGAAGTGATGAATGCCAGCCGAAGCGGATTCTCTCTCGGATTCATCGAGCGAGTGCTAACCGCCGTTCTTGTCACCCTGTATTACGACAAACTGAACATGCGCCGCAAAAACAACGCCATCATCATAAATGGCTTGCTCTGCTACTTCTTCATGTTCTTCTGCCTCGCGGAATTCAGTACTATCAGTAGCCGTATGTCCAATCTCTTTGTCTATAGCTACTGGATAATCTGGGTGGACCTACTCTATTGCCTCTATTACGAAAACAACAGGAACATTTTCCTCGCTTTCATAATGCTCTATTGCATGGTGAAACTCTTACCAGTCATACAGAAACCCGTACAGGAATACGACAATATTCTCTTCGGAATAAAGGGCTACGAGGAGCGACTAAACATCTTCCACAGCACATTCGTTGACGACAACGAATAATAAACACTACACATGAACATACTCTTTGACCAGACAGAGGCTCAGGCGCCTTTCTACAACGGTGCTGCCGAATATGCACAGACACTCTTCCTGAAGATGGCGGAACAACTCAGCTCGCATCCTCAGGTCAAGATTTTCTGCCTGTACCACTCGGGAGTCTCTTTCAGATACGCACAGCTCTCGCCACAGAATTTCCAAGGAAACAAGCAGGTGGAGTATATCGATTTCAGCGGGAAGGACATCAAGTCCATCATTCGCGACAACAATATCGACCTACTCTTCACGCCTTGTCTCCAGATGTTCTGCGACCAGAAGCTTGGCGACATAAAGCGTCTTGGCTGCAAGGTTGTTGCCGTCGTCCACGATTTTCTTGACGAGGAGATGAAGGTTTCCGGCATGCAGACATTCATGTATCTGAAGCACCCGCTGCTCCTGCTGCGCTTCATGCTCTCAAGGTTCAAGGTCAGACTTCTCTCCGGCAACATGAAGAAGCGCGAGAAGGTCATGGAAGAACTCATGGCACACAATGACGCAACCGTCGTTACCGTGTCGCAATATTCCCGAGCATCCTTCCTTTTCCATTACTCTCATCTCGGCAAAGAGGTCAAGGTGTTCTATTCGCCGATGAAGGTTTCAACGCGAAAGACAGAGATAGAGAACGAGCAGCTGCGCAATGTCATCAACAATGGCGAGAAGTATCTGCTCATTCTCTCTGCCGATCGCTTGATGAAGAATGCCGAAAACATGATGGCGGCGTTCCATAAGTTCAAGCAGACGCATCCCGACAGCCCTCTCAAGCTCGTAACCATAGGCTACAAGAACTCACTCTCTGCCGACCACATCTCGCTTCCTTTCGTTACGACATCCGATTTGGAGAACGCATATTTCCACTGCCACGCCTTGCTCTACCCTTCCCTCTTTGAGGGCTTCGGCTATCCGCCATTAGAGGCAATGAAGTACGGCAAACCCGTTATATGCTCAAATGTCTGCTCCATGCGCGAGGTTCTTGAGGATTCCCCAATCTATTTCTCGCCTATCTATCAGACAGACATGTACAAGGCCCTCTGCACCTTCGCAGAAACGCCTTACGAACAGCTGGCAGACAAAGCAAGAGGACAATTCCAGAAAGTAGCCGATCGTCAGAATGCCGATTTGCAGGAATTGACCGAAATGCTGCTAAAAAACTAGAACAAAAATGGCAAAACCAAGAATCATAGCACTCTATCTTCCGCAGTATCATCCTTTCCCTGAGAACGACGAATGGTGGGGAAAGGGCTTTACCGAGTGGACCAATGTTGCTCGTGCCCGTGCACTCTTCCGTGGGCATGAGCAGCCGCATATCCCTGCCGATTTGGGATTCTACGACCTTCGTATGCCCGAGATACGCAAGCAGCAAGCGGAATTGGCACGCCAGGCTGGCATAGAGGCTTTCTGCTATTACGACTACTATTTCGGAAACGGCAAGCGACTCATGGAGCGACCTTTCGACGAAGTCGTTGCAAGCGGAGAGCCCAATTTCCCATTCTGCCTCTGCTGGGCAAACCATTCGTGGTACAAGAAGCTGTGGGACCCAAAGAATCCGGGCAAGGACAAGCTCTTGATAGAACAAAAATATGATGGCGAGAAAGACTACACGCAGCACTTCATGACTCTTCTGCCAGCGTTCAAGGACAAAAGATATGTCCGCGTAAACGGAAAACTCTTCTACGCCATCTACGATCCGATGCACTTCGCCGATGTGGAATGCTTCATCAAGACATGGCGCAAGTTGGCAGCGGAAAACGGATTGAACGATTTCTATTTCGTGGCTGCCGACTATAACAGCGAGAGTCAGCAGGAGCTCTTCCGTCTTGGCTTTGACGCAACGCACAATCTCGACCAATACAACATCTACCACCTTGCTTCAAATCTCAAGAAAGCATGGCATACGCTCCTTGGCAAGTACCTGAAGCGCCCGCGAATCTACGATTACGAGGAAGCCACCAGATACATGCTCCATCCCGACTGCTCAAAGCCGAATGTCATACCCGTCATACTTCCTAATTGGGATCACACACCGCGCTCCGGAGCCCGTGGCGTTGTCATGAAGAATGCCACGCCAGCAGCCTTCAAGCGATTTGCAAAACGCGCCATTGAATGCGTCAAGGACAAGCCTGAACAGGAGCAAATCATCATCCTTAAGTCATGGAACGAATGGGGAGAAGGCAACTACATGGAGCCTGACCTTCAGTACGGACACGGATACATCAATGCCTTGAAGGAGGCCATAGAGGAAAGCCGATGAAACAACAGAAAATAGCATATCTGGGGAAAAACGAACTCACCGATGTTGATCTTTCGTATCTGCACTCAGCACAAAAGTTGAGTGACATAACCTATATACTTGAAATCAATCCTCGACTGAAGAATGGTCCTGCCATCAACTTCCCAGAAGTAGCCCCTCGCACTGGTGTTTTCAAGGCATTGGAACTCTATCCGCAACTCAAGAGCTTTGACGGTTTCATCGACTTGGAAAAGTTCTATGTGGTAAACAGCTACGGACGGCTCTGGTTCCTCCGCAGCCTCCTTGCCTACACATCGCTTCTCTTCGTCCTCATCAGGCAGAAGTTCTCGCTCATCCATCTTGTTTGGCCACCGCAGCTGTACGAATTCCCAGTTTATTTCCTGAGGAAAAGAATGATGATGACCGTCCACGACCCTTTCCCTCATGAAGACGAGAGCCACGATACGCTCATCGTCCGACTGCGACGCTGGTTTGCCTTCCATCTCATTCCAAAGTTCATCATACTGAACAAGGCACAAAGGGAGAAGTTCCTCGACTTCTACCAGCTGAAGGGCGAGAATGTCTATGACAGCAAACTCGGTTCCTACGATTATATGCAGACGCTCCACACCGTCAGCCCTACCCCGTCAGAGCAAGGCTACATACTCTTCGTGGGCAAGATTTCGCAGTACAAGGGCGTCGAATATCTACTTGAGGCAATGGAACAAGTGCACGAGCAGTTCCCGCAGCAGAAACTCATTGTCGCCGGTGGAGGCAAGTTCCACTTCGACATCGAGCCATACAAGCAGAAAGACTACATTGAGTTCCGAAACCGCTTCATACACAACGATGAGCTGGCATCCCTCATCCGTAACTCGGCATTCCTCGTCTGC
Source organism: Bacteroidaceae bacterium (assembly GCA_024401275.1). Lineage (GTDB taxonomy): Bacteria > Bacteroidota > Bacteroidia > Bacteroidales > Bacteroidaceae > Prevotella. The sequence continues at coordinate 37,609 of JAKSLJ010000019.1, forward strand.
CCTTACACCAATGCCACCCAGAGCGGCGTTATCATGTCTGCCTACGCCTTCTGCAAACCGGTCATCGCCACAACTGTTGGCGGACTTCCCGAGATGCTTGGCAACGGGAAATTGGGACCATTGGTTCCGCCGAAGGATTCTGAAGCCTTGGCAAAGGTCATGTGCAAGTTGCTTGGCGACAAGGAATCGCAAAAGAATTATAGTGAAAACATTTCGCTCGTTTACAGAGAAGGCGAACTTTCGTGGAAGGAAATCGCCCGAAAACTGAGTGACATTTACAAACAACTGTAAACCATCATGAGTTCTCCCGTATTGTCAATTGTAATAGTCGAATATAAATCCATTGATGAAGCCAACGCGTGCGTGGAAGCATTGTGCCGGAAGATTTCCATCCCCTTCGAGGTCATCGTCTCCTCAAACTCCATGTACACCGAGGCGCAGCAAGGCAGCATCACCAATGCCCGACAGAATGTCCGTTGGCTCTTCAACGCTCGCAATGGCGGCTTTGCCTACGCCATGAACCGCGGTCTTGAAGTGGCAAGGGGCAACTATCTCGTCATCATGAATTCCGACTGCACCCTTCTGGACGATCTTCAGCCGCTGGTCAGTTTCCTCGAGCAGCACGACGAGGTTGGAGCCATCGCACCCCAACTGCGTGCCGCTGACGGAGAGATTCAGGACACCGCTCGTCCTTATGTCACTCCATACAGTTTCCTGAAGCGCCTCTTCAACCGCTTCCGCAAGAAGACCGTCTGCGTGATGGAGGAAGGAATGGACTATTCCAAGGTACAGACTGTCGATTGGGTTATCGGTGCTTTCATCATGGCAACTCGCAAGGCATACGAGGCAACCAACGGACTCGACGAGGAGTTCTTCATGTATGCCGAAGATGTCGATTGGTGCACCAGAATCCGCCAGCAAGGCTTCGAGATAGTCTATTACCCGAAAGTTGCTGTTGAGTACAAGGGCACACGCCGCGCCCGCAGCAGTTGGAAATACAAGAAAATCTTCCTGAAAAGCCACCTCCACTATTGGAACAAATTCGGATTCATCGGAGGCAGCTATCCAAAGAGAAAAAACATAGCCCTATAAGGAGGTATTATAATTACAAAAGCCACGCTTCTCACTCAAGAGTTGCGTGGCTTTATTTAGAAATACCCAATCGTATATTGTTTCCTTATTTTATGTGAATGGCTGGAAGCCGATGCACTGGTAGTCAAGATCAGCAGTTCGTTCGCCAATCTTCTTTGCCGGCACTCCCCCGACGATGGCGTATGGCGGAACATCCTTTGTTACCACAGCTCCTGCGCAGACAACAGCTCCCTTGCCGACGGTTACATTCTGAAGGATTGTGGCACCGACACCTATCCACGCATAGTCTTCAATGACAATAGGAAGATAGCGCCCCTGGAAGGTCTTGCTCTGATGGTCATGACCTCCCGTCATGAGCGACACATTATGAGAGATGGACACGCTATTGCCAATGGTTATCGGAGCGCGAGCATCCAACACGCAGCCGCGATTGACATGTGAGTGGCTGCCTATGCTTATCTGCGAAGGCTGCATGAGATAGTTTTTCCTCATTATGAAGGAGCCCTCGCCTATCCCTAGATGCAGACGCTTCAGGAAGAATCGCCTCAAAGTCCAGAACGGGATGTGCGGAAGAATGCTGTTTGCCACATACTCCATGCCGAAACATCGCGCCCAGAAATATGCCTTAGACTGCGTGACGGTGATGCGCAAGATCTTGCGGTACATGCGCAGCTTCTTGCTGAGCGAAGGTTCGTACTGCGTTGTTATGCGGTAGTTGTACTGAATGCTCTTGACTGCATTGTTCGACACGCCCTCAAGACGATAGGTCTGCACTTCGGCATTAACCTTCACAAAGCGTTTTCCCGAGCGCCACATGCGGAAAATCTGGTCGAAATCGAGTGCGAAACCGAACTCTTTCTTCTTCTCCGTAGCGAAGAGGAACTCCTTGTGTACGCTGCTTCTGACGAGAGAACAGCCATGGCGATAGACAGCCTCGTCAGCAAGTCGGGAGATGTCCTCTCCAGCCTCCTTGTGGATAATCTCGTTCTGCTGTGTGCGCCACTCCTTTGCATTTCCGTAGATGACATCGGCATTCGCTGGGTTGCACTGCGCGAGCATGCTCTCAAGGGCTGTAGGCGAGCAGAACACATCGCCCGAGTTCAGCACATTTATCCAGTCGCCAGTAGCCTTCATAACGCCTTTGTTGAGGGCGTCATAGAGTCCCTCATCGGGTTCGCTGACGAAATAGTCTATCTGGTCAGCGTATTCCCTGATGACATCCACTGTGCCATCGGTGCTGCCACCATCGATGATGATGTACTCCCTCTCGTTCCATGTTTGAGAGAGATTGCTTTCGATGGTCTCGCGAATCTGCGAGACATTGTTGTAAACAACGGTTATGACGCTTATCTTGTTCATGAGTCAGAATTGTCTTGTTTTTACGAGTAATTCCCACGATAATCAATTCATGGTTCCCTTACTTTTTCATCCCGAAGAGCCTTCGCACCGTCTCGTCCTTGACGATGAAGCACTGCAGAACGAAGCAATAAACGAATGTCAGGGCGCTGGCTATGCAGAGATTGAGAATGTAGCTGGTGGTGAGTTCTCGGGTGAGATAGAGCAGGACGAGCAACGGCAGATGGAGCAGCACTGCCTTGAGGAGTTGCACCACTGGGGGCGGTATGCTGATATATCGATAGACGAAATAGCCCGCCACTGCGTTTACGACCAGTTCGGAACACAGCCAGACGACTGCCGCACCCTTGCTGCCATAATGCGGAATAAGGAGATAACAGAGGGCGAGGGCTACGAGTCCGCCAAAAACGGAGGAGAGGAGTATTGCCTTGTCTTTTCCGATTGGCATAAGTCCTTGGTTCATGAGTATCTGGTTATAGCCCACGATGACCAGCAGCGGCATGCAGAGCATCATCGGAACGATGGCTCCGTCATAGCCTTCGCCCGAGATGAGCAGGATGATGTTTCCCGACTGCATGACAGTGAGCATGACGAGGGGCAGACAGAAGGCGAAAACGATGGAAACGCTCTTGCGGAAAAGTGTGGTATATTCTGCCAGTTTGCCTTCCTTCAGCAGACTGCTCATTCGTGGCATCATGACTGTGGTAAAAGCGCCATAAAGGCTGAGGATTATGGTGAAGAGCTTTGTTGCTGTGGAGAAGTAGCCCACCTCGGTATCGCCTTTCTCTACTCCGAGGAACATGGTGTTGAAGGTGGAATAGAAATTGCCGAAGAACATGTAGAGTCCGAGTATTACGACTGGAGAGAGGAACTTCATGATCTGAATATTCTTCATGGAAAGGCTGACGAAGCGCCTCATATACAGGCAGTTGACAACGGCATTGGCAACGACGGAAAGTGCGGTGAGGAGGAAATATGCCACATAGTCTTCCTGGCTGTGGACAAAGATGAAGATGGCTGCAACATAGAGCATCCTGACGATGAAGGTTCGGATAGTGATAATCTTGAAGTTCTCAATGCCCTTGAAGAACCAGTCCATCAGGAAGATGTTTGCCACGAGCTTTGCCACGCCTATGCCAACGAGTTCGCCATGCTGCTGCAGTTCGGGCAGGAAGAGGTAAACTCCGCCCAGAATGAGAAGTGCTATTGCGGTAAAGAAGATGTTTATGTAGAAGAGGCTGCTGAAGGTGCTGTTGAGTTCGTTGCGGTCGGTCTTTGACCTAGCCACCTCCCTTATTCCGACTATAGCAATGCCGAGCATGGACAACATAATAAAATAGTTTATTACGCTGTCAACGAAGTTCACTGCTCCAATCTTGTCCACACCCAGCACTCGCGACACATAGGGGTAAGTGATGAAGGTGAAGAGATAGTTGGCAGTGGTGATGAAACTGCTATAGAAGAAGTTCTTCTTTATACTTGGTGCACTCATTTTATGCTAGAGAAATCAATGACGTCGTCGTCAATGTCACGATAAAGTCCTGTGGTCTTGACCTTTATCTCAGAACTTGTTCCGATGATGGAACATTCTGGTATGTCGGAGAAGTCGCGATTGACAACGGAATATGCCTGGACAGTTGTATGGTTAGGCAGCACAGTTCCTTTCTGCAGCATGCATCGCGTAGCCACCCAGCAGCCGTCGCCGAGAACGACTTTGCCTACGCCACGGCTATAGCCTCCCTTGACTTTCTTGAGCTTGTGGAGATCGGTGTCCATGACGATGGTTTCCCATGCAAAGCGGCATTTCTCGCCAATCTTGACGCTGTTGTATGCCACCAAGCGCATGAAGGCGGTTACGACAAAGCGATTGCCGATGTCGAGCGTGCCGTATTCTCCAACGCTGACAGCCGAGCCTCCGCCCATAACGCATTCGCCACGGAAGATGATTGTTCCGCCTTGGTTCTCAAAAACGAAGCCGCTGTTAGGGTAAAGAGGCACGATATGTCTGCCGAGCTGCACTTGTCCCATCTTCGGTTTTCCTTCGAAGATGACCTTGCCTTTCATTGCCTTGAGCATTGGCTTATAGAGCACGATAGGCAGATGAATTGCTTGCTCAAATGGCAAGTAATGGAAGTTGAAATATATGGTCTGTATGAGCGAGCGTAGCATCCACAGACGAGGCTTTATTCTACTAATTATTGACATTTTCAGTTTTGTTTTTTGCCTTTCCCCTTTTTAATTTTTCATTTATAATTTTTATTCCCCTTACATGGTCGCCAATGCTGCCAAGACATCATCTTTCATGAGCAGATATCCGCTTTCGTTCAGATGGACATCGTCGGAAAGGAAATAGGGCTTATATGTTTCGGGCGTGAATTTTATCTTTTCAAAAAGGTTTACACAGGTCATTCCTCGGGCTTCTGCCAGCTCAATCTGCGCATCGACAAATTTCGCCAGCAAGCCGTCGTCGGCATGAAACTGTTCTCCCCATGCATAAACTCCGATAGAAGTGAGCAAAAGGATTTTAGCCTTCGGATTCTTTTTCTTGATTTTCGCGTAGCAGTAGTTCAAGCCGCCATTCTGCGTTTGCAGTGCCTCAGGAGCGTAGCCATCAGCTTCTGTAAACGCATCCTTGTCGCCTATTTCCGCACGCGCAGTGGCATCGTTTGTAGAGCACCACAAGATGTAGATGTCATACATCGGTTTTGCGGCAGAAGTGGCGCGATCTATCTGATCCTGCACGCATTTCTTAGCCTTTCGGGAGTATCCCGCAGAGCCTTCACCATAGTTTGTTATGTCAAGTCTGAGCGAGTTCTTCCAGTATCTCTTCACTATATTCGACTCTGTATTCACAGAGAATGAGCCACCGAAGATTGCCACTTTCGCCTTATAGTTTGGCGAATCTTGCATCACTGAATATGGTTCCTCGATATAATCGTCATCAGCACACGATGCGAAAAGCAAGGAACATAGCATGAAGAATATGGACAATCTCAGAAGCCTTTTCATTTTATGATTTGATGATTTGGCGATTTGACGATTTTCTTGATTTTCTTGATTTTATGATTGAGACTGCGATTGCAAAAAGCACCAGAAGGAATGCAGCCGCCAGTCATATATCGCCAATCTGCTTGAAGTATTCCTCTGTCGTTTGATTCTCGTTTATTCGCGGAGTGCGCTTTTTGAGATAGTTATTGTATCTTAGCCTTAAATCGCCCGAACCTGACTTCAGACTTGTTCGTCCTACTCTCAGGCTGAGAATCTGCGCCTGCACATCCTCCACGCGGTTTCGCTCTTGCTGCGTCTTGCACTTTCGGTAAGCCCTATCGAGCAGTTTCTCAGACTCCGCGATGAAAGAATCGGTAAACAGCGGCGAATTTGCCTCGATGCCATTCTTCAGATGAAGATCAGACTTTGCCAGGTTCTTGCACAGCTGGTAATATGAAAAAACATAGGATGAGGCAGCACCGTAATAATCGGAAATGAACTCCTTTGCAAGCTTGTCAACATCCTGCTTAGGATTCCACAGAAGCTTCGCTAACATCCACGCTTTCAGTTCGTTGAACTCACCGCTTGCGCTCTGGTATTGCCCGAGCAAGAGAGTTGCGCTGACATTGTTTCTGGCGAAGAAATCCAGATTATCGGCAAAGGTTGCGAAGTTTGGATATGGAGTGTTATACTGATAGAAATTGGCAACATAATCCCAAATCATCAGCTCTTGCGCACATCGTGACCAGCCTTGCAAGTCCTTTTTGAAAGAAGCATTCTCGGGGCAAGTTTCCAAAGCATGGCTACGGCAGCAATTGTTTGTACAAAGACGAATGGCGACATTCTTCCTGGCAACGATGTTCTTCGGCGCTGTCCTGCCATACTGGTAAGCAAGCGTGCAGACCTTCTTGCCCGGATATTGCTTTTCCACAGCCTCTGCAACCTTATTTACAAACCAGAGGATTATGCCCGAATGCTCCGAACCGTATTTCTGCTCTATTGCCTTGCATTTCTTGCACTCGCAGAAATCGTTGTTGTCTAGCTGCGAAACATCATAGTAAAGATAGTCAGGATTGCTCTTTATGGACTGCAGGGTTTTCTTGATTGTTATGTTCAGCACGTCGTTGTTAGACAAGCAACGCTGCGCGTTCTTCGTTCTCTTGCCATTCCTTTCGGCAAAATATTCAGGATGAGAATCCCAATAGTCATCTGCTGCGATATAAGTTCCAAGTGTGTGAGCGCCAAGGCAAGCCTCCCTGCCGCCATATTGATTCTTTTGCGCATTCCAGTTATAGTTGCTCCTGTTGTGGGCAGCCCAAGCAGGATTTGTGGTGCAAACATAGTACATCGGGTAACGCAACTTCAGGGCAGGCTTTTCCGAACGATGTATATTATTGAAAGTAAACGCTTTACGCTTCGGAATCTTTGTGTAATCTGCCGTGTACCACCTTACTCCAAGTTCGTTCTCAAGGAAGGCAAAAACGCCATACATTGTGCCGCGCTTGCTGCCACCAAAAACAAGAAGATTATCGCCAACGGTTTTGTACACGAAAGTTTCATCGTCAGCCGCCGGCTTGGACATTCCCGCCATCTGCGCTGTTCGTGCGTTATATCCCACGAAAAGGCATTTTCCCGAACGATTCAAGTTGTTCGTAACAGGAAATTCCGCACCGCTTATCTGCTTCAGATACATGGCAAGTTCCTTTGCAGCCGTCTTTTCGGACTCACTGGCATCCTGGGCGACGACAATGGAATAATCCGTCTTTCCGTCTTTGAAGAGATTTGCTGCAGAAAGAGTAACGATGTGCAAAAAGAGCAGTACAATTATGTTAGATAATCTTTGCATTATTACCACATATATCACTAATTGACGATGCAAAGTTAGCAAATAATTGAATAAACAAGAAGCTTTTCCGAAAAAAATTGTAACTTTGCTCCCAATATAACGAAAACTATGATAAAATTTCTGGATTTAAAAGCATATACCGACAAGTATGCAGACGAAATAAAAGAGGCGACAAATCGCGTCGTGGATTCAGGCTGGTTTCTGCAAGGAAAAGAAAACGGACAGTTTGAAAAAGACTATGCCGCATACATCGGCTCGCCTTTCTGCATAGGCTGTGCCAACGGACTTGACGCCCTCACTCTGATATATCGCGCTTATGTGGAAATGGGCATCATGAAGCCCGGCGACGAGGTAATAGTGCCGGCAAACACATTCATCGCATCCATTCTTGCCATTACGGAAAACGGACTTGTGCCGGTTCTCGTAGAGCCCGACGCAGACACTCTTGAGATTGACGCTGAGAAGATTGAGGCTGCCATAACGGAACGCACTCGAAGCATAATGATTGTTCACCTTTACGGCAGAATTGCATATACGGAAAAGATTGGCGAAATTTGCAGGAAATACAACCTGAAACTCGTCGAGGACAATGCTCAGGCTCACGGTTGCCGCTTTGGAAATCAGCGAACTGGCTCCATTGGCGATGCTGCCGGTCATTCCTTCTATCCTGGAAAGAATCTCGGCGCTCTTGGCGATGGCGGTGCAGTTACCACAAACGACGCAAAGCTTGCCGCTGCCGTTCGCACTCTTGCCAACTACGGATCGCAGAAGAAATATGTGTTCGAATATGCGGGACGCAATTCGCGACTGGATGAGATTCAGGCGGCAATTCTTGATGCCAAACTGAAACATCTTGACGAGGACAACGCTTGGCGCCAGAAAATAGGAAATTTCTATTACCAGAACATCAGCAACCCACTGATAAAGCTGCCGACTTATCTTGCTGATGAGCAGAATGTTTATCATCTTTTCCCAATCTTCTGCGAGCGCCGCGATGAGCTTCAGAAATTCCTCGCTGACAATGGAGTACAGACTCTCATCCACTACCCTATCCCACCGCATAAGCAAGAATGCTACAAGGATTGGAACGAATTGTCCCTGCCTATCAGCGAGAAGATTCATCGTGAGGAATTGTCTCTTCCGATAAGCCCAGTGCTGAGTTTGGAAGATGCAGAAACCATCGTAAAACTCATTAATATTTTCGGATAACAAAGCTGATAATTGACACAACACGCAGCTTATAATTGACACAATACGCAAAAAAGTCTTGCTTTTAGTTATGAATTTCCACAATATAGGGGTGTATTAAATTATTTTAACACATTATAAATAAATAAATTACTAATTTTGCAGCCGATAAGGTATTAGTTTGGGCGAAGATTGCAATGCCCTTAAAATGTATTTGATGGCGGATTCAGGCCGCCTGTAATTGAAGATTTATTTTGAACAAGATACGACTTTTCTTACTGTCGCTGTGTCTCTTTACCTCTTCTTTGGCGACAAAGGCTCAGGTTGTTGACACCCGTACTAAGGTGGAGCATCTGACTTTTGCGGAACGCCTTTCGGTAAAGACAAATACAGTTGACTGGTTGACAATGACTCCAAACATCGGATTGGAATTTGATGTTCGTGGCACCAACTGGAACCGTTGGGCAGTAGTTCTGGATCTTAAGGCTAATTGGGAGCCAGACCACACTTTCAAACCAGGTATTTTACTCAAGCGCCAGCAGGCTCGCATCGAAGCGCGCAACTATTGGCGCACTCGCCCACTCGACGGACGCTATGTCAATTTCCACTCAAACTGGATTGACAAGCTGTTCTCTTTCCGCCGTTTGCGTTCAAAGCATCCTCTAACAACTTACTACAGAGGACTTTATGCTGCTGCCGACCGCTTTGCATTCCTTTTTGGTGGAAGCGAAGGTGTTCGCGGAAATTCTTTCTCCGGCGGTTTCACTTACGGTATTGTCCGCCCGATGTACGAGTTCAAGAACGGCAACTCACTCGACTTTGAGGTAGGCATCAGCGCCGGTGCAACCTATGCTTTTTATGACAAGATAAGGCTTGACCGCGAACAGAATTTCTACCGCAAGACTGAAAGCGGCTTAAAGGGCATCTATCCTGCCATAAACGATATTCGCGTCGGTTTCATCTACCGCTTCGGCAAATATCCTATCACGAAGAAATATCGTTACCGTTACGATGTGGACATGGACTATGCTAACCGCAAGGACTCACTCCATCTCCTCAAGGAAAACCGCAAGGCAGAAGAAATCCGCATCGATACTCTTACACGAAATGCTGAATACAAGTTCTGGGATAAGTATCGCGAACTTACTGGCGAAAAGCGTGTTGAGCGCATCCGAAACAAGGCTGAACGCACTGGTCAGAATGCTGATTCTCTCGTTACAAAGATCAACTCCAAATATGTAAAGGAAGAGAATGCCGAGCTCGATAAGCGCGCAAAGAAAAAGAAGCGCGCAGAAAAGAAGGCGGCAAAGAAAGCCAGACTCGAGCAGAAGCGAATCCAGGCAATCAATGGAGCAAAAAGGTAATTTTTAATTGATAATTGAAAATTGATAATTGAAAATTAAGAATTGGCAATTGAAAATTGATAGAAAGACTAATGACGAAACATATATTACATAGAATACTTGGCGTGCTGGCAATGGCTTTGTTATTGCCAACAGCAGCAAGCGCCCAGCTTTTGTCAGTGAACACTGATGTTGCCTGGGATGCCTACATGTCGCCAAACATCGGTTTTGAGCTTACCGTGGCAGACAAATCCACATTGCAGATAAACGCTCTTTCCGTTCAGAAGCCATACGGACTGGACTTCCGCGGCACAGCCATTCAGCCGGAATATCGCTACTATTTCTCTGGTCGCCCTATGCATAAGCACTTCGTCGGCATCGGAGCCATCGGCGCTGTTTACAAGGCTGACATCAAGGGCAAGGAATACGATGGCTACGGAGTTGGCGCGGGCATGACTTTCGGCTATGTGCTGCCAATCACCAACAGACTGAACATTGACTTCCATGCTGGTCTGGGCTATGTTCACTACAACCAGAAGGAATATTTTTACGGTCAAGACCACAAGACAAACGATACGGGCTATGAGGTTGCAAACGCAGAAGGCTCATACATCATGCCTACCAGAATTGGTGTTTCACTCTCTTACATCTTGAAATAGAATGAAAAGACTACTATACATTAATATAATACGCGCGCTCGTTGCAATCTTCGCTGTGAGTATGCTTCCGCTGCAGTCTATGGCGCAGGAGGAAAACACTGACGGAGGTTTCAGGGATGTGGACTTTCAGGTTTCGCTGAAGAACAAGTCGAGCAACAAGACGGAGTACGAACCAGTACAGTATTGCCTTGTAAAGTCAATGAAGAAGGCTCACGACCTGCGCATTGCACTTGAGAAGGCTATCTCGCAGCAGCAGGACGATTTGGCAGACGACACATACATCGATCGCGCCATGAAGAAGCAGAATGCCGTTTTCCAGGTTTCGGCAAACAACGGTTCGTTCCGCGTCCATGTTGAAGACGGTATGGCAGTTGTCGTTCTTGCCCAGTCTTCTTATGTCAAGGTGGAGGAAATAAAAAAAGGCGTTTCAAAGTATAATGTAAACATCGAGATGCGCGCCCTCAACGAGGTTACCGTCGTTGACAAGCGCCGTCGCGGTCCGGAGTTCAAGAAGGTTCCGGGCTTTGACAGCGGCTATGAGGTACGCTTCACTTTCCCAGTCTATCTTCCTGCCGGCTACACTCGCGACAATGCCCGCATGTTCATTCAGCCATTGGTTATTGATTGCCAGACTGAAGACACTATCGCATACGCAAAACCGGTTATTTTTGAAGGCAGAAAATACCACGGTCAGCAGGTAAAGCGCATGGGATTCAACTACGAGAAGAACGATCCCGTGGGCAAGTTCTACGACAGTTCCATCGAGTTGCGCAGCGGTGAGGAGTTCGATTACACTTACTCCGCAACCTTCCGCAAGCCGGATAAGGACAAGACTTACCGCGGTTCTTACCGTGTTATGATGGAAGATTTCCACCATGTCTTCTACGATAATGGCGGACTTGGCACTGGCTCTTGCCTTGCTTTCCGTCCGTTCAAGTTCCTTGACTTCAATGTGGCTACATCCGCAATGGACTTGAACGAAGATTTCCGCGAGGATGCAACGGCAAACTACATGGCAGTTGACCGTAAGCTTACCCTGACTTTCGAGACTGGTAAGGACATGCTCACTCGCGATTCTCTCAACGACGAACAGTTTGGCCAGCTCATCAAGGAACTCCGTTCTTACGGCGACAAGCTCTACAAGGTGCAGGTTGAAGGTACAGCCTCTGCCGAAGGTAACGAAGCTTCCAACCGCGCTCTCGCTTCACGCCGTGCTGCAAGAGCAGTGGCTATCATCAAGGACGGTCTCGGAAAGAATGCCGATGTGCGCATTCCAGACCCTACTCTCAAGGTCTATACATGGAACGATGTAGCGGAAGACCTTAGCCGTCAGGGCTTTAAGGTAGAGGCTATGCAGGTTCGCGACATCATCCAAGAGCATTCCGGCGGCAATCCTTCTGCTGCAATGAAGTCGCTGCCATACTATAACACGCTGATAGAAAGCATCTTGCAGAAACAGCGTATCATGCGCTGCACCTACCAGTACGAGATGGACCATGTAATGACTCCGCAGGAAGCTGCCGACGAATACTACAAGAACAAGGCGCTCTATCTCTCGGGCGAGAAGGATATGTCTGATGGCGACTACTACAATCTCTTCCAGGTTGTTACCGACCAGAAGGAGTTGGACAATATCACCGACATCGCATACAATCACATCCTGAAGACTCCAGGCTACCACCTGAACAAGTTCTCGCCTTATGTGGCAAACCGCAAGGCGCTGAAATGCATTCGCCAGGGAACTCCAGACCCAAGTATTTTGCGTCCGTTCATTGATTACAATATCAAGAACATCAACCAGCGCAAGCAGATCAACCAGTTCTCATCAATCGTGATGAACCGTCAGGAAATACTTACCAATCAGGCTATTATGTATTTCCAGGAGATGCAGTTGGACACAGCGCAGTACATCATCGACTGGCTGCCAAAGAATGGTCTTGGCGAGAAGATTGCCAGCTATGTTGACTTCATCCGTCTTTTCTTCAAGGAGCGCACTCCAGACGAAGAGACTCGCTATAACCAGGCTTTCGACTATGTGCTCGATTCAAGTCCGGAAAACCGCGCCATTCTCTTCACTGAGCTTCGCCAGCAGCTCGGCAAGACAGTCAACCAAGCCGACTTCTATGTCAATCTGCTCGACGACAGCAACCCTAAGAAATGGTATCTGAAGGGACTTCTTTGGGCTGATCGTGCCGGAACGGAGCCTAAGGTTTACGACGAAACGCCTTATTTCCTCGCTTATTTCCAGAAGAGCTTTGACCTTGAGCCTCGCTACCAGCGCTATTATCTCAACGAAGGTGCTGTGGAAGACGACATACGCAAGCGCTATCCTTACAAGAAAAAGGATATCGAACAGTATCGCAAAAAGTTCATCGCCATTCAGGCTGCCGACCCACTCCAGAACGGTGGCACCGCAACTGAAACCGGCACAACAGCCGAAACTGGCAATATCACAGAAACTGGCAATATCACAGAAACTGGCACAACAACTGCTGACACAGAAACAAATATAACAGAATGAATAGACTGAAACAAATAGCACTCCATATAATGTTGCTGCTTCCTTTGGGAATTGCGGCGGCAGAGCCGGTTGCTCCTATTGACACCCTTGTTGATGAAGCGACAAAAGACTCTTCGCTCTATACCCGCAGGAATGTGGCTTCCGGATTCAACTCGCTTGACTATCTGTTTGAAGACCGTTACATTGCCCATGGCGACCAGTTCACCAAGCGCTGGAACGACCATCTTTTCATCGAGGCAGGACTCGGGGCAGAGCATATCATCGCTCCGACAGACGACTACAAGTTCACTCCCGTAACATCGGCAAAGCTCAGTTTCGGCAAGCAGCTCAATGAGCGCAACACCATCCGTCTCTCAGCTTTCGGCGGCTTTGCTTACCAGAAGGAAGAGAACTTCTACATGGTGAAGATGGGCGGAAAGATTGACCAGCTGTTCGATCTCTCAAGCTATTTCAACGGCTACGATCCTACTCGTCGCATCAGCATTTCCACTCTCCTCGGCGCGGGCGTCGTTTACTCAAAGTTTGCCGACAACAGCGGCTACAAATACTCTTCCGACGCAGCGTTTGAAGGACATATGGGCTTGCAGTTCAAGCTTTTCACTGGTCCTCAGGGCTATGTTAACTTCGAGCCATATGTGGGAGTTGCCACCGACGCCATGGATGTCAGCGAGCAGCGCAACTGGCGAAAATACGACGGATTCTTCGGAGCTAATCTCACTTATGTCTATTATCTCCACAACAATCTCTCGCCAGAAGCCCGCGAGCGTTATCTCACAAAGCGCAAGCTTAGCGACGACATAACAAAAGACTCCATCCTCTACTCTTGGCAGAAGCCGCTGTTCGTAGAGATTTCCAACTCGTTCCATGCTCCTCGCTCCGGCGAAATGGCTATCAGCGAGTCTATGGGCTTGGGCTATTCTTTCGCTATCGGCAAGTGGCTTTCACCAGCCATCGCATTGCGTGCAACCATTGGCAGTCAGAACATTACAAGTTCCATCGAGGAAGGCAAACTTGGCGGTCAGTCTTATACGCAGTACAACTACGCCAACTACCTGAGCGGCAAGCTCGAAGCTCTCTTCAATCCGTTCGGACTCGTGCGCCATTACAATTGGGAATCCCGCTTCGGAGCATACGCTGTGCTCGGTCTTGAGATGGGAAAGGTTTGGAAGGAGCACGAAGATATCAACAAGATGATGCAAGGCTACACAGCCGGACTCCATCTCTGGGCTCGCCTTTCAGAAGGACTTCATCTCTTTGTAGAGCCACGCCTTGAGCATGTCATTTACCACAGTGCCAACAAAGCCGCACCAAACAATGTGCGCTATGGCGACGATTTCACAAGCTTGAATGTCGGTATTTCCATCAATACTCGCCAGCGCAAGTTTGAGGATTGGGGCATCTACGAGGAGCTCGACCATGTGCAGTTCATGAACCGCTTCGTTGTTGGTGCCGGTGGTGGTTTGAACCATCTTCAGACCGTCAACCAGCTCAACAAGGCACTCAAGCTTGGCTATAATGTCCAGGGCTTCATAGAGTATCATCTCAACGACATCCACGCAGCGCGTCTCTCAGGCGAGATGACGATGCATCCGCTCGACTTCATCAGCAAGAGTGAGTCGAAGGTCGATTACAGAAAGCATTGGGCAGCCTACGGATCGCTCGACTACATGGTCTGCCTCACCAATCTCATGAACGGAACAAACCCTGACGGTCGCCGTTTCGAGGCTTTCGCCTTTGCCGGTCCTACTGCGTTCTTCAGCTATAGCAACGGAAAGGTCATTGGCCCTAAGCTCACATACAATTTCGGAGCAAAGCTGCTCTTCAAGGTTAACAAGCACATCGGAATCCACCTCACTCCTACCTTCTACGGCGTAACGAAAGAGGTGCGCGAGGCAAGTTATCCATACATCAACCTCAACAAAGTCTCTCTCATAGAGACCATCAATCTCGGTGCACAATATACCTTCAAGCTTTGGTAAGCATCTTCATTCAGCAAGCATATATGATTAAACATATCTCATCATCCTGCACTCTGCATTCTGCATTGAAAAGATTCAGCAGTCTGCATTCTGCATTGAAAAGATTCTGCATTCTGCATTCTGCATTCTGCATTCTCTTAGCATTTCTGCCAGCAACAATGTTTGCGCAGAACGATCCAGAGGCAACAATCCGTGCTCTTGCTCCAGTCATTCTGGAATATCACGGTCAGCTCCGCATGGACTCCACCGACCTTGTCAGGAACATCGTGAAGCGCCACGAAAAGAATCCGCGCGTCATCACTGCCATTGCCGGAATGTTCTACGAGGCTCAGGACAGCGCAGCCGCTCACCGTTTCGAGGACTTCGCTTTGAAGATTGACCCTAAGTATTCGCCAGCATACATTCTCCGTGGCGATGCCTGCATGAATATCTATCAGGACACCGTAGCCGCAAAGTATTGGTTCCAGAAGGCAATCGATGTAGCGCCTAACAATCCTGCCGGCTATCAGGCCATGTTCAATTACCACATGAAGCGCAAGAACGGCGTTGACTCCACCGCTGCCATGGGCTTTGCACAGCGACTCATCGAGAATGCAAACACCGACGAAGGTCGTATGGCGGCTGCCGAAATCAACCGTCGCACTGGCGGTAGCTCCGAGACTTCCATCTCGCTTCTTGAGAATGTATCCTACGAAAACATGCGCGAGGACGAACTCTCTCGCTATGCTTTCCAGCTCTGTTCAAACAACATGACGGAACGCTGCCAGCTCGTTGTGGAAAAGGGTATGCAGGAATATCCGGACAATTTCTATTTCTATCGTGTGGCAATGTACAACTACGCCCACGCAGCCAACTATACCGAGGCGGAGAAGATGGGAAAGAAGCTCTTCTCGATGCTTCCTGAAGACAGCCTTGCGTGCGAGGACTACCGCATCTACAGCTACTGTTACACAGCCCGTGGCGACAACGACGAGGCAATCACTCTCCTTTGGAAAGCCGTCGAGACAACCAATCCGGAATGGGCTGCCAAGCAGCAGGTTCTCGGTCGCATAGAGGAGGTTTACAAGCTCTGGGCAGCATCGCTTGAGGGCAAGGGACAGTACAACGAAGCCTCTACCATCTACGAAGCTTCCATCAGCGAATTCTTCCAGCATGGCGACGAATATCACGCCGTTCACATGTATTCGGCTTACGGCACAATGCTCACGCAGACATGGGCTGAGGAGCTCAACGGCACGGAGAAGCTGGAGCCTTACCACAAGGCACTCGACATGTACAAGGATATGTCGGAAAAGTGCACTGACGAGGACTACATCACATCCGGTCTTTACCGCCAGTTCTTCATCTCTTACTTCATCAATCGCCTAGCACCGGAGGAAAGCTTCGAGCCTTACACTATAGCCTTCATCGACCGCGTTTTCTCTCACTCAAAGCTCGGTTATTACGACAAGAACATCACGAAGGCGTTGCAGGTTCTCGCTACCACACAGCCAGCTCAAGCTCTCGACTACGCAAAGCGTTTCCAGCAGAAATATCCTTCTGTTACCGACAAGGAACTCGACGACCTCATCGAAAAGCTCTCTAAGAAATAATCAATGGATATTCTCTTTCTACTTCTCGGCATAGCCCTTGGCGCAGCAGCCATGTTCTTCATAATGAAAGCGCGTACGGACAATGTCGAACTGCAGCTCAAGTTCTTCAGAGACAACATCACCTCAACCACAGAGAAGATTCTCAAGCAGCGCACCGAGCAGCTCCACGACGAGAACTCACGCCAGATGGAAGCACTCTTCAGTCCACTGCGCGACAATATCCGGAAGATGGAGATCTCCATGAACGACAACCGCACCGCACACGACAACAATACGGGCAAGCTCGAGAAAGCCATGCAGATGATGATGCAGCAGGCACAGTCCATCGGCGACAAGGCAGACCAGCTCAGCACCGCCCTACAGCATAAGAACAAGGTCATGGGAAACTGGGGAGAGCTTATCCTCACAAACATTCTTGAAAGCCAGGGATTCACAAATGGCAAGGAGTTCGATGCACAGCTTGCCATGCGCGACGAAGACGGCAATGTCATCTACAACGAGGAGACAGGCAGCAAGATGATTCCCGATGTCGTACTCCATCTTCCCGACAACCGCGACCTGATTATCGACGCCAAGATGTCGCTCACCGCTTTTGTTGAATATCAGAATGCCACTTCCGATGTTGAGCGCGAGTCAGCGGCACTTCGCCATATAGAGTCCGTCAGGGCTCATGTCAAGGAACTTTCCGCCAAGAACTACAGCCATTATGTTCGCAAGCCGCGCGTCAGTTGCGACTTTGTCATCATGTTCCTTCCTCACGAGGGCGCCATGCAGCTGCTCATGGAGAAAGAGCCTGAACTGTGGAACCGCGCCTTCACGAAGCATAATGTCTATATCATCAGCGGACAGTATCTCATGGCAGCCGTCCACATGATAAACATTGCGTGGCAGCAGGTGCAGCAGGACAAGAACACGCAGGAGATCATGAAGAATGCCCGCATCCTCGTGGAGCGCACCGAACTTTTCTACACTCGCTTCCTTGCACTTGGCAAGAAGATGGAGGATGTCCGCAAGGCTTACGACGACCTCGACACCACCGTTCGTTCCGGCAACAAATCCATTGCAGCTTCCGGTCGCGCTTTCGCAAGGCTCGGAGTACCTACCAAGGGGATACTTCCAGAAGAGGAGGAGGAAGAAGAAGATTAGTGAGTCCGCGGTAGCCTTCGCCAACCTTCTGACCTGCATGTTATTTTGGGTGCAAAGGTGGCGTTTTTTTGTAATAATAAGCAAATCTTCAGCACAATTTCTTTGTTTTAGTGCGAATAAATTCCACATTTTCACAGTTTCTAGTGCGAATAAATTCCACATTTTCACAGTTTCTAGTGCGAATAAATTCCTGATTATAGTCCCTTGTCATCGCTAATAACGAACAAGGGATGGCACTTTCGCAAGGCTCGGAGTACCTACCAAGGCAATAAACAACAAAAAACATTCGCGTTTCACAACTTCATCTGTGTTGATCCGTGAAATCTGTGGGGAAATTGCAAAACCACCAACCAACCAACAAAACAACCAACAAAACAAAGAGGAAGGTAAAACCTGATATGCGATTCTCGTATCTGGTTTTGATGACGAATATATTTGTGCCATTCGTAGTTTTATTGAGGACAAATGCCATATAATATCCAAATATATTTGCGGGTATGGCGGATTTTTTGTAACTTTGCACCCAGAAATCTTTAAACCCCCAAATCTTAAAATCAGATATTCTATGCAAAAGTATCTACTCACTCTCATGTCTATGATCATGGCATCGACTCTTACGGTTAAGGCGCAGAGCTGGTGCGAAGATCTTGTCAAGCTCAATCCTGATGTCATTGACTCGGTGTGTCTCCTAAAAGATGAGAATATAGTTGAACCGGATCTGGTTTCATACATGATCCATTATCACCAGCCTCTGAAGCATGATGCTCCAGAACTTGGCTCACTTTCTTTGCGTGCGTTTTTTACTGTAAGCAACGGAACAAGAGGAGGTGAGTTCACGGAAAAGATGATTCAGATGTCCATCGGTGGCTACGCTCTGTCAGATAATGCAATGCATACTCCCAATAACTATGTTGCCGAGCTAACCCTGGATACTTCCCTAGGCGAAATCGCAGCAAACTACTTCGGTCATCTGCTGATGCCAGAACACAGATACTTCGGCTATTCATTTCCAGATGGTGGTTATCGTTATAAAACCGTGGGATATTGCGAGGCAAAAGAAGCTGCTGCCGACTTCCATGCACTGGCAGAGGCTATGAAGAAGGTGTTCCACGGCAAATGGTGCATCTCGGGTGTCAGCAAGGGCGGCATTGCGGCTGCTGCGCAACATGCCTATTATCCAGACGACGCTGACTTCTTCGTGCCATACGTACCACCTTTCCTGAATAGTACTAACGACATGCGCGTACAGGAGCACTGGATGTCGGAGCCTTGGACTCCAGAGATGCGCGAGCATATTCTGCATATTCAGAAGGAGATACTACATCGTCCTGCTGTGTATGAATACTATCACAAGCAGGAGTTTGAGAAAGAAGGACTGACAGAGGATCTTTTCCGTTGTATGTTCCTGTACAAACTCGCCATGTATTTTACCGGCAAGTATATGGAGGAGACTCGAAGTCAAGTAAGCCAAGATATTGACAGTAATATGGAATATCTTAAGGATAAGGGCCTGGAGGATTATTCTGACGTAATGCTTATCTACATGTTTATGTGCAAAGGTCAGATTTCCTTAAGCAACGGTTTTGAGTATTGGTATGAAAATACCTATAAGGGCAAATCGGAATCAAATAAATCGCCGCAAGCTTCCGCTGCTATCGGCAAGTCGGAGTCGGAGCCTGTGTTTGGTTTGAATTTAGGTGACTGGAAAAGTGGCACAGACATTGCCTTTGCATACCAGACAGTTCATGAATTGGGATATTACGGATTGAAGTGGGACTATTTCTATGATACTCAAGCAGAGAAAGACTCCGTAAACGCCTTGTGGAAGAACAACGTAAAGAGCGCGATTGATCTTGATACCTATGACGTGCTCAAGAATGTGGAATACGATCCGACGTTCATAAACTTTGTACGCCAGCAGACGAAAAAGGCGACAAAACCAATGATTTTCATCTATGGCGGCGACGATATATGGACTGGTGCTCAGATAGAAGATGAGTACATCAATGGTGATAATGTCCGCAAGTACATCCTGCAAGAGCAGAACCATAGTGCTTGTTATTCCAAAACATTTGATAAAGACCAAGATAATAGTATGGGACGTGAGATATGGGAATTCCTCAACTCTGTCTTCAGACCAGACTTAGCTGGCATTACCGAGACTACTGACAACAAGCCACAGACCACTGGCATCTACAACCTCAGCGGTTGCCGCATCCCGCAGCTCCAGAAGGGCATCAACATCGTGAAGATGAGCAACGGAACGACAAAGAAGGTTCGCGTCAAGTAACCAACACCATCACCTTCGTTCCGGCAACAAATCCATTGCAGCTTCCGGTCGCGCTTTCGCAAGGCTCGGAGTACCTACCAAGGGGATACTTCCAGAAGAAGAAGAAGAGGAGGAGGAAGAAGAAGATCAGTGAGTCCGCGTTTCACGGAGTCAATAAAAACAGTTCAAATGCCGCTCTTGTTGGAAACGACGAGTAGCCCCATTCCGCAGTTGGAAACGACGCCCCATGGCGTCGTTTCCAACAAGAGCGTCATTGTTCTCAAAGATTTTCTTTAGTTTTTTGCTCAAAGATTTTCTTTTTGTTTTGCTCGAAGAAAAATCTAAGAAAGTAAAGAAATTTTCGTCGCTCAGTTAAGTTTCTTTTATTTCTTATCCAATTTCTTTGAGCTACATATTATCTTGGAGCGGTGATGTGTCGCGAAAATGTTTTTGTTTTATCATTATCAGACTGCAAAGGTATGTCTTTTTCTTTTAATACGGAAAAATATAGTTTGAAAATCAGCGTAAACGGCAAAAAAACTTGTATTCCGCTGTTTTTCCAAGAACAATCCAGGGGAAAGCGACACGTCTTCCTTGGAGTTATGGGTGAGTTTCTTGCAAGAAAAAAATAATTCTCTTGAAAGAAAAAATATCTTTTCTTATAAGAAAATTTTCGGTTTCTTATAAGAAAACGTTTCATATTCCAGGGGCTTATTATTCGTATTCCTTGGAAAGATTTCACTTAAGTAGGGTGATACTTCTATTTTTGCCTTTGGCGAACGAAAATTATCGTGAATGGAACGTAAATTTTCGTAAATTAATTGTTGCGACTAACGAGAAATTAACGTGAATTCAAAAAAAATTAATTCATGAAAATTCGCGTCTAATTTACGGCAATTCACGTCTAAAAAGAAACAAGGGAAGACTTTTCTCGAAGTCTTCCCCTGTTTATCATGTGAAGGAGAACCGTCCCCCATCATTATTTGGCGAACGAAAATTATCGTGAATGGAACGTAAATTTTCGTAAATTAATTGTTGCGACTAACGAGAAATTAACGTGAATTCAAAAAAAATTAATTCATGAAAATTCGCGTCTAATTTACGGCAATTCACGTCTAAAAAGAAACAAGGGAAGACTTTTCTCGAAGTCTTCCCCTGTTTATCATGTGAAGGAGAACCTTCCCCCATCATTACTTCTTAACGAAGGTACAGCCGCTGCCTGACTTGGTGAAGGTACCCTCAATGGTGATGTTCATGTGTGGTTCGAGATTTTTTAAGCACACGAGAGCCTCCTCACGTGATACGCCAACATAATATCCCTCATACTTGTCACTCCAAAGACCTTTTGACTCGCTACCTACTGTCTTGTAACTTGCATAAGCCAAAGGAGAATTAATCATTATGTTGAATTCATCCTTGCTGTTCATGTACTCATCGAAAGTAGGCTTCTTGACTGCCTTAATCTCGAGTTTCACTGTTGCTGGCAACTGTGTGCCCTCATCAAGAATAGGGAATGTTCCATTTTGAGGTGTTATCACCTTTACAGAACCGTCCATAGCGGTGTAGGTCACTGTGATGTCGTAGAGGTTCATCATGTCATTGCTGAATGATGGTTCAGCTTTGAAAACGCAGCTCTTGAACTTGTCTGCACTTTCTTCGTCATCGTCACCACAAGATGTGAAGGCGAATGCCATTGCGAGCATTGCCATTGTCATTACAATGATTTTTTTCATCTTTTTTACTTTAATGTTTTAATGGGTTGCTCATTCAGGATAAATGCCGTTTATTTCACAACGCAACTTCCGAAAGTTGCTGCATTTCTTTGATTAATGTAATCCTTGACTTTTTCCTTCATAAGTCCTGGCATAAAAAAGACATTGCCACTTGCTGAAAGATACTGCTCGTCGCCAACGCCGATGAAAGCGGCAATGAGAATGTCTGTTGTCTCAGGAAGCTCTACACCGTCCTTGATTGAGAAATCAGAGTTGAAGTGAGCATCACCATGCATAGTGGCAGGAATATCGTAGCTGTAAACATCGATAGTACCTTTCTCCTTAGCTTCATCCAGCTTAGAACCAGCCTTTGTCTCAACCGATTTAGGCGCAGAAGTTTCCTTCTTGAGCTCATTAAGCTTAAGAACCTTTGTCTCAGAGCCAATAGTCAGCTTATACTGTCTGTTGAGATACTCGTTGCCATTATCGAAGATGTAAACTCTGCGAACTGTGTTAGCAGAACTGCTGCCACCACCTGGGATGTCATCATCATCGTCGTCGCCACAAGATGTGAAGGCAAATGCCATAGCGAGCATTGCCATTGTCATTACAAGAATTTTTTTCATGTTTAATGGTGAGGGCTTACCTATATCGCCCTCGGGGTAATTATGATTAATACTTTATTTTATTTCTTTACGATTTTCTTGCCATTGCGGATAAAGATACCCTGTACGGCATTTGGATTCACTCGCTGACCTTTGGTGTTAAATATCGGCGCGTTCAGTTCCTTATCAGCCTTAACATCGTTGATGGCGGTGATAAGGTCTTTCATCGGATACACCTTTGAGTCAAAAAGTATAGCACCGTCATTAAGTGAAAGCATTAGCAATAATTCTTGCTTCTCTAAGTCATCTTCATATAAACATAATAATTGTAATGTTTTTTCTAAAGTTACAGTTTCACCAGCTTTAATTTTAGTATCTTCAAAATTGTATTTACCATCACCTGTTGGAACACGCTCATCTGGGTTTTCTGCAGGATATCTGAGATTGCCATCTATACATAATTTTTTATCTGAAGCATTACTTACAAAATCTTCGTCGTCAAAATTAGACAATTGCACCTTCACATTCAAATCCACGAGCATTCCGTCTTGGCTTGCGTATTCACAACTTAGGATTTCGCCAATAAGGACTTGCTTATCATACTGGAAAATTGCGTCTAAAAAACCGCTACGTACCAGGACACGAGTTTTTTTCAAAAGATTCATTGCAGGATATTTGATATCCGTAGCACTCGACTTTAATAACACATCTATGTGATATAATCCATCGGCAAAGTGGCTAAAATCAAACGCACTAAGCGAAACTAACTCTAAACATTTTTTTTGAGCCTTGAGAGTGAAATCGCTAAGCACAACTTTTTCTTCTACCACCTTGTTATCTTTATCAACAAGTTGAATCACTATCTGGCCATGGAAATCATCAATACCTCGGTTGCGCAAACCAACTATACTGATATCGTCAATTGCACCCATCTTTATTGGCGAACAGCACTCATAATCGAAGCGGAAGTGCTCGGATGTGGCTACGGATTTGCCATCACGGTCTGGTATGCAATTAAATATAGTAGTTTGCTTATCGGTATAACCACCGTCACCACTACCTCCACCAATGCCTTTGTGATCAGGATTAAGCGATGTAATCAAGAAATAGTCATTATAATCTCCGCCCCATCCCCAGTTTACATGGAAGAGTCCCTCGGCATTATAGCCATCAAGCACGAAACAATGGCCGGCACCCGTTTTTGCATCCGTTCCGCCGTAAGGCAAAGGACGCTTCTGGTTGATTTCGTTTTTCACCTTTTCCACCCATTCTTCCTCGGTATAGTATTCAGGATAATCTACGTATATGTCCTTGCTATATCCAAAATTATCGCGCAAAGCAATAGCTCCAAACGCAACAGGGGTTCCGCTTCCTCCCATACTGTTTGGTGCGAATTCCATGCGTGATGCCACAGCGATGTCGTAGCACAATTGTCCGACGGCTTTTCCCTGTACTTCGGTGTAGGAACCTGTATAGTCGTTGATCATGTCAGCCCAGTTATAGGTGTGGGTATCAAGCTCTACGGATGGGACATCAATTACAGGTTTCTTTTGTGATGAATGCTCGGTGTCCACATCCTGGCCCGTTTTATAGGCAGCGGTGGTACCAGTAGGCTTAGTTGGCCATTCATGATATTTCATCACCTGTGCAATAGCCGTTGACACGCAGCCGTTAGGGGTTTTCTTACCTTCATATACAGGGCAAAGCGAACAGAAAGGTTCCGACTGGTCCCAAATGGTTTTGCAAAGAGGTTCCACAGCAGCTGGCGATGCGTAGAGCTTTGGAGCTGGTATCTCGCCACGGCGTACGGCATCTGTCAGACGAGCATAGTAATCGAGCATATACTCCATGGCAGGTGGCAGGTTGTCGAGGTCGGAACGCTCTGAATAACCCAAGATGGCTGGCATCTCATCGTCAGCAGAGACGAACACCACGTTCTCGCCACGGCTGAACGCATAGAAAGCAGTAGGAGCATCCTTGCTGCTTGCATATTCCTTGCTGAGCACAACTGTAGCGCCTTTTACCTTAGCCTTCATAGAGCTTTTCTGGAAGAAGGAAGCTGCTACGGCTTGCGCCTTGCTCTTGCCAATAGGTGCAGCCGATGCCGAAATGGCGCACAACACCAAGAATAGGATTAAGATTGATTGCTTCTTCATTTGTGTATGAATTTTTGACAATTTTTCTTTTGACAAACAATGTCCAACAATAGACAGAAATTTAATCAATAATATTTTTGAAAGAATTTTTGAAAATTATTGAGAATTCTTGTCTATTATAAGCCATAATAGTTTGTCTTCCAGTCATAGTGCTGATAGACTTTGCCTTCCTTCAGCATCTTGAAAGAGCATGACAGGGTTTTGTCGTTAAGGAGCTTTGCATAGTTGTCAAGTAAAGTCTGGATGCCATAATTACTTCTAAGTGCAAACTCCAACTTTCCCCATTCGTGGTCGGCTTCAGTGTCAGTAAGGTAGAATTCCCTCTTTGTCTGCTCCTGAATTTCCGCCTGCATATTGGCAACGACAGTCTTGTACGCAGCGCTTTCCCTAACCTCAGGGTTGTTTGTGTTGACCTCGAAAGTGAGGGTGAACTTGTTTTTGCGAGATACTGGCTCGTCGTCATCACCGCATGACGCGAGCGTTGCTGCACTGATAAGTGCTACTGCCATGAAGAGCAGTGTGTAAAGATACTTTTTCATAATCTATTATGTTTGTATATTCTGTTTAGTTTTTCCGCGTGCAAAATTACAAAAAGTTTTATATTCCGACATGCACAATGGCACAAATCTGCGGCAAGAACTTTATTTTGTACGTTTTGCAAGCTTTTTTGTACGTTTTGCAAGTTATCAGGAACGGTTTATGAGTATTTACGTTTACCGAAGGCTTTATATTTTAACGCGAATTGCCGGGAATTAAACGCGAATTTACGTGAATTTTATTTTATAATTT
>JAKSLJ010000002.1 GCA_024401275.1 Bacteroidaceae bacterium
TGCAATGCAATGTGGGAGAGTAGGTCGCTGCCCTTCTTGAATCAGGAACCCTGATGTCCGACACCGGACGTCAGGGTTTTCTGTTTTAGGACGGTTATGTAGGGCGAGGATTTCCGAGCCGCGATTTAGGTCTTGCGCAGTGAAACGGCTCGGAAATCCTCGCCCTACTAAACCTTACAGTCTGCGGAATGTTGCGGAATGTCGGGATAACATTCCGCAATCGTAAGTTGCTCGTTATCAGTGTCTTGGGTGTGGTTTTGCGGAATGTGGAATGTTTTCGCGTTTTTTTTTCGAAAAAAAATCAAAAAACATTCCACATTCCGCATTTTTGTCTTATCTTATTGGTTTCCAAAGAGTTGCATTTGCGGAATGTCATCGCGACATTCCGCAACATTCCGCAGACATTCCGCAGATCAGGGACGGGATTCCATGTGGAAACAGCATTGAAAACAGACATGCTTGATCCATAGGAAACCGCATCGAAACCTATAGCAAACCGCATCAAAACCCTTGGGAAATCGAGTCAAAATCCTTTGCGTTTTACTCGTTTTGCAGGGAGTTTTGACTTGTTTTCCTAGGCGTTTTGAGTTGTTTTCCTTGCGTTTTTAATTGTTTCCTAGGGCGTTTTGGATCGTTTCTGATTTTTTATGATATCTTTCTTTTTGACTGGAATTTGGTAATTCAAACAAATTCATGTAGTTGCCAACACCCTACACCAAAGCCGCTTAATATACTGAAGGACAGTAGATTACGTGGGTGTAGGCTAGTGTAGGCAAAAATCATGCCTTCACCCTCGCGAAAGCCCGTAAACACTGGTATTCGCGGCGATTTTGTGTAGGGTGTAGGTTAATCTTGAAAATTCTTATTCATGGGAAATTCGCAAAAATTGTGATACTTATTTGGCGATTAGAATAAAAAATCGTAATTTTGCACACGATAATAATCAATAATGGTTGCAATTCATTCTGCGACCTCTTGCCGGCGGGCAAGGAATACATATTAAAAAGAAAAGCGTTTATGGACGCTTGTTTTTGGACCTTTGAAATCACCACTTTCAAATTAACCAGTCAAGAACAAGTCGGAAGTAGATGCCATGCTTGGATTTAATTCCCAGCAGTGTGTGCCGAGGGCTAACTTTGCCCTCAGTGCACACCTTTTGGGTATATTATATCCTATCGTAGGTATCTTTCTGCATGTTTACTGGTTAGGGTTGTGGTGATCCTCAAAGGACGAACGGGCAGAAATAAGATACCTACGTTTTTTATATATACCATTCAATCTAAAAACAAACCGTTTGCCCATTGGGTATCAGCAAACATCTTAGTGTAACCAATATGCTACATGGCATAGAAAGACTTCGAGTTCCACTCCAGACATGGAGTAAGGCGTCTGAACGCTCCGGCAACTATTGCTGGGGTGTGGATATTGATGCCGAAACAAAGGAACTCAAAAAGACAAGAATTTATAAAATCAATGGAAACGATATACTCTAAGCATTAATATAATTCATGAATAAATTCGTGGTTAATTAGTGGAAATTCGTGTTTAAAATAAAAGCCTTCGGCGAACGTAAATTATCGTAAATGTAACGAAAATTATCGTAAATTAATAACAAAATATTAACGTAAATTCACGTCTAATTAACGGTAATTCGCGTTAAAACAATAGCCTTCGGCAAACATGAATTAACCATAAATCATCCATAAATTTTATCATAAATTATTTTAGTCAAAAGTATAATTTGGTCGCAGTTCCTATAAACTGTAATTTGACAGAGTGTAAGCCGTCATTCTCTACTGCGCAGATCTGGACAATCTAACACGAATTCTTAGAGACGTTTGATGCATCGCTGTCCTCGTTGTGAACAAAAATTATTAACTCACAGCGTGGATGGCTATTGCATGAACTCTAAGAAGGCTGTCCAGAGCCTGCGTAGTTTTTGTGTTTAGCCACCACGCTATACTTAACGAAATAGCGTAGTGAACATATTTTCTTTCTTTTCTGGTGCTGGCTTCTTGGATTTAGGCTTTGAACTAGAAGGGCATTTTAATGTTGTTTTTGTGAACGAATTCCATAAGGCATTCAACAATGTTTATCAATTTGCTCGTAAAAATATGGGGATTCTGGCTCCAATATATGGACACCACGTAGAAAACATCCTACATTATGTCGATGGAGAGCACAATGAGATGTTGCAGAATCTCATTAGGATGGTTGAAGAGTCAAAGGAACATCAGTTGACAGGATTCATCGGAGGTCCTCCATGTCCTGATTTTAGCGTTGCAGGCAGAAATCGTGGAGCAGAAGGCGAAAATGGACGTCTTTCTGGAACATACTGCGAGTTGATTTGTAAGGCTCATCCTGATTTCTTTTTGTTTGAGAATGTCAAAGGACTATATAGAACGGCAAGACATAGAGCTTTCTTTGAGCAATTAAAACAGAGATTTCGGGAACATGGGTATTGTATGACAGAGCAGCTAATTAACGCTTTGGAATATGGAGCTCCACAGGATAGAGATAGAATCATTCTAATTGGATTTAGCTCTGAGATTGTCAGTTCACTTCATCTGTCAGTTGAAGATGGAGAGATACTAGATTTTCCATGGAATAGCCATAAGCAATACAATTTACAAGAAATAAAAGCTTTGCCATGGCCGGACACAACCCCTTATCAAGAAAATATACAAACTCCTATGCCAGAAGGCATTATAGAAAATCTAACTGTATTACACTGGTGGCAGAGAAATGATGTACAAAACCATCCCAATGCAAATATGTTCTTTCAACCAAGAGCCGGACTTTATAGATTCCAAACAAAGGACGAAGGTGACATAGAAAAGAAGTGTTACAAACGCTTACATAGGTGGAGATATTCTCCAACTGCCGCTTATGGTAACAACGAAGTGCATATTCATCCTTATCTTCCAAGAAGAATTTCTGCAGCAGAAGCCTTAGCGATTCAGAGTTTACCTCCAGAGTTTATACTTCCGCCAAATCTTACACTTACGGATGCTTTCAAAACAATAGGTAATGGCGTTCCATTTGTTGCTGCTAATGGAGTTGCGGCAACAATTTACGATTATATTCATCTGCATAATCCAGAAATATGAAACTTACAATAGAACACCTTTTAGAACTGTTTAATCAGTTACCCAAAAATAAAAATTTCGAGTATGTAAAACCCGGAAAGAGTAAAGCTCAACTAATCAACGTTGATTTTGACATCCGTCGTGTTGACATGGTTCGTGTAAATGATGATGGATCTACAAATTCGGCATCATTAACAACCGACAATCTTACATCTTTGGTAAATAATATCAAAGAGAATATTCCTTTCCGTGTTGACGATATATTTAGAGGTGGAGGAAATACTCGTTCTACTTACGAGGCTGTACTTGCTCACACATCAGAATTCTACAAATGTAAAGTTGGAAATAACAAGCATTTAATTTGGTTCCCTACACACAAACATACTATTGGCGAAATAACAGATTACAATTCTATCCCAAAGAAAGAATTGTTCACGTTATATGTATCTAAGACAAACTCTTCTTCAACAGCAGGTCATTACTTGCGTGATATAGAAAAAGATGTAGTAGTTGATGCTGTTAAAAAAGCAACCGACAATATTTATAATTGTATTTATGATGTTGACGACATAGAGATTGCAACAAGAATACGCGAATATGTTATGGCAGATCCTAGGAACAATGATAGATCTGTAAAGAACTATGGTGGTTATCCTGGTTCTGCGTGTTTGCAATACATCAACTTCCTAAACAATTTATTGAACGGTGTATTCACGGAAATGAGTATTTCTCCAATATTTCAGCCAGAACATTCAACAAGCACAAGTGCAGGTAGTTACAAATACCGCCCATACATCACCGCCATCAAGTCAAAGCCATTTCTCTTGCTTGCCGGTATCTCGGGAACTGGTAAGAGTCGAATTGTTCGTGAACTTGCTCGTGCTTGTTGGGATGTGGATAGTGCAGAATACAAGGCGCAGAAGCCGAGGAACTTTGAAATGGTGCAGGTGAAACCTAACTGGCATGACTCTTCTGAGCTTATTGGTTATGTAAGTCGCATTGACGGAGAGAAGTTTGTTGTAGGACCTTTCCTGAAGTTCATTGCCAAGGCATGGGAAGAGCCAGATGTTCCTTATTTCCTTTGCCTTGACGAAATGAACCTGGCTCCTGTAGAACAATACTTCGCTGAGTATCTGAGCGTTGTGGAAAGCAGAAAGATGAATGATGACGGAGTCGTTGTTACCGATCCTATCATTGAGTATGAACCAACGGAGGCTTACTTCTCATTGCTGTCACAACTGGGATATACTGACGAAGAATTCAAGAATGGTAACAAACGATTGACCATTCCGCAGAACCTTATCGTGGTTGGTACTGTGAACATGGACGAAACGACATTCTCTTTCTCTCGCAAGGTTCTTGACCGCGCAATGACGATAGAGATGAACGAGGTTGACCTTGAGGGCGGCCTTACAAAACGCCATGAACAGATAGGCAAGTTGGGCAAAGCGGAACTTGTTGGCTCTGCCGTAGAAGGCGTTGATGTCTATGCTGGCAACAAGGATGTTTGCGACAGGGTTATCGCTTATCTGAAAGTTGTGAACAGCAAGCTCGAAGGCACTCCGTTCAAGATAGCTTATCGCACAAGAAACGAGTTCCTTCTCTATGTGGTAAACAACCTTCCTTATAATAAGGATGAAGATGGCAATGACCTTGACCAAAGCTTCATCATCGCTCGCGCTCTTGACGAGATAACGAACATGAAGATTCTGTCTCGTATAGAGGGCGATGAGACAAAGGTTTCGGAGCAATTCCTTAAAGAACTGAGCGATGCCATCAAGGAGCAGCTTGAGATTGTCTGTGGCGAGTACGATACGGAGAAGTCAATCTCTGTGGCGAAGTTGAAGGAAATGAAGGGCAAGCTCTCTAGCGGCTACACAAGTTTCTGGAGCTGATATCTTGTGATTGTATGTAGGGCGAGGATTTCCGAGCCGTTTCTCACGAACTAGCCCTAATTTGCGGCTCAGAAATCTTCGCCCTACAAGTGGACGCAATACAAATGGAACCAATTGCTGAATACTTATGGAACTACTAAAGATAACACACCAAGACTTTGTGATGTACATCGAATGTGCGAAGTTCGATGGCATCTGGGAGAAGGCTAAGCGTAATGTTGGTGAGCAGAACCTCACTTCCACTTACACTTGGTCGGAAGGTGTTGTGTCTGTAGATAGATTGCCTGAAGACGATGAGCCTCAGAGGATAGAAAAGGGAGAACAAGCGCCTGCCGTATTCTTCGACAATGCTGATTATCCTGTGTGGGTGGAGTTCACAAATCCTAAAGTTACGTCTGCGCAGTTCGGCTTCATGCTCCAAGCTGACAACGAGCGTTTCAGTTTCCATAAGAGAGGAAGGATACTGAGCGGTTTCCTGAACTATGGAAACGATATTGGCAGAAGCGAGATAAACCTTGTATATACAGCAGACGGTCAGCAGAAGAAGTTCTCTTTCGGCTATGAGGTGTTGAGCACAAAGCTGAACTATCATGAGCATTGGAAGAAGATAATAGAGGACATTGAACAGGAATACCGAATGCTGTCGCTCGACTATATGCGCCGCACCTTCCACGGCTTCAATCCTGATACGGACGGAGAACACCCGGATCTCGTGTGGTGGAGCATATTCCAAGAGGAACAGGAGAAGTTCGTTAAGGCTGTTCGCAGCATCATTGAGCGTCCTCGCCATCGTCTGCATAACATCAGCACCTATCAAAGAGCCGACAAGTTGCGCAGGATAACAACCGGCATAGAGAATGAACTTGCGGAACATCGCCGCGAGCCAGCACATCTATATCATGTGGAGGAACAGACACCAAGCAACGATACCCAAGAGAACCGTTTCCTGAAACATGCTTTGGCTACGATAACCGCAAAGTATGAACTGCTGAAGAATCGTATAGAAACAATTCGCAACGCAAGCGAAGAGATGCGAAAGGAAATGAACAGTATGCTTGCCACGATGAAGCATCTTCAGCATAATCCGTTCTTCCGTACTGTCGGTCGCTTCAAGGGATTGACGCAAGAGAGCCTTGTCTTGCAGAAGGCGAGCGGCTATAGTCAGGTTTATCGCACATGGAACCTTCTGCGTCGTGCCTATTCGCTGAACGACGGCATCTATCGTCTTCAGTCAAAGGACATTGCTACGCTCTATGAAATATGGTGTTTCATAGAGGTGAGCCATATCGTGAAGGAGCAGTTGGGCATTACGGACGAGGATGTTGACCATCGCAACCGCATGGAAATGAACGGCATGTTCACTTGGGAACTTGGCAAGGGCGAACACTCTCGCATCCTTTTCAAGAAGGACAATGTGGCTCTCGCTGAACTTGTCTATAACCCAAAGCATACGGAAAGGGAGAACGACAATATCTCAATGGAGAACATCTACGTGCCTACCGTTGCGCAGAAGCCGGACATCGTGCTGCAGTTGACAAAGGACGATATGCAGAAGGGCATGAAGATGACTTATCTATTCGATGCAAAGTATCGCATTGACGGTCGCGATGCTCGTGGTGTTGACACGCCACCAGAGGATGCCATCAACCAGATGCACCGTTATCGTGATGCGATCTACTATAAAGACCACTCGTCAGACGAACTGAAGAAAGAGGTCATTGGCGGTTATATCCTCTTTCCTGGCGATGGCGATACGGCAGATGTGGAGGTTTCCCGCTTTTACAGGACAATAGACGAGGTGAACATCGGTGCTTTTCCTTTGCGACCAAAGGATGAGCGCAACAGATTCCTTTTGGAGAATTTCATAAGGGAACTGATAGACAACGCTGCTTCCGAGATTCTTTCAGATAGCATTCCGCAAAAGGGATTGTTCTATAATGAGGGCAATCCGCTGTATTTCGTTGCTGACATTCTCGGTGACAATGACACGGAAGCACTTATGAACGGTACGGCAACTTCATTCCATTGCAGCAACAAAGGTCCGAGGGAAGATGTGGACATCAAGCAGATTCGTTACTTCGCACCTATATCCGACAACTGTTTTCACGGCTATTATCGTGTGGAGTCGGTTTCCACTCATGAGGTAAAAGGAGACAGATATCCGATAAGATTGGAGTTCAAGTTGTCAAAATACACTCTCCTTGACCGACCTGTAAAATATGGCATTCATGCTTTGTCTGCAAGAGGTGTGGCGTTTACGAAAGAGAAGTTCATGAAGTATTGCGAAGAACATCCGGCATGATAGGCCACAAACCTTGAGCATGAAATTGACAGTCTCGTCTATGGCCTCCATGGTTTGTTAGACGACGAGATTAGGATTGTGTAAAGCGTAAGGAGGAAAAATGTGAAATAATTGGCAGTTTGTGAATGAAAATTTTCCTACAAACCTTTGTCTCGATTGAGTTTCTTGCCCTTTTGCTTCCAATAATTCATTGTGAAAGTGTAGTTTATGAAGTTGTGCAAGTCGGTC
Organism: Bacteroidaceae bacterium; assembly: GCA_024401275.1. GTDB lineage: Bacteria > Bacteroidota > Bacteroidia > Bacteroidales > Bacteroidaceae > Prevotella. The sequence continues at coordinate 7,515 of JAKSLJ010000002.1, forward strand.
ATTGTCTTTGCGGGCTTTAAGACTACTTCTTTCTTTTCGGCAGAGGGGTCAAGCTTGTCTAGTTCATGAGCTAGTGTGTCAAAGATGTTGAACTCTTTTATGCAGCGTTCTTTTAACAGGTGAAGCAGTTCCTTGTTTTTCTCGTATTCGTTGTTTGCGATTGTTTGTTTTACAATCCTTACTGCCTCGTCTGCATTTGCGATGTCTATTTCCGGGAAATTTGTTTCTGGGAAATAGTCTTTTATGTTGGTGCAGCCGTAGTAAATAGGATAGGTTTCAGCGATGAGAGCATCTTTGAACTTTTCTGTCCAATAATATTTGCCGCGTGAATTTTCTATTACAATATGATATTTATAAGGAGAAAGAACTTCGAGTTTGTCATCGAAATCATTGAAGCCTTCGCCAAAAATGTCCAGTTGATCGCCAAATTGCTCTTTTAGCTTATTGACGAATACGATACGTTCGTAATGTCCTCGTGTAAATGTTTTGTTGCTTGTTATTACGGAAAGAAGTTTTGTCTTTTGTGGAGTAGGGCGGTTGAGCAGTTCGTTGTAGCCGACATTGGTCTTGAATGGTGGTTGAAGGAAACTTACACCTACCGTCCAAGGAATTATAGGTGGGGTATATTTTACGTTGTTTCCTGAGATTTCTGGCTGACAGCTTAGTACAAGTCCATATTGCTCGCGATATGCTTTCGGGTAGCTTACAACAGAGTATGGCTCATAGAACGCTAGCACCGTGTTCTCTGGTGCAACGTTGAATCTCAGTGGATGCTTATGTGGTTTTCCTATGACGACTACAAAGTCCGGAGATTCTATTTCCTGGTTTACGTAAAACTTGTACCGACCGTCAGAGCTACGGCCGTCTTCAGTTTTTGATTGGCTTAGAATGAAATCTCCTAGTCTATAGTATAATGCCACATTCATAATATGTCATGTTTTATTGCATCGTAGATGAGATGACAAAAGTCTCTTTTCTTGTTTGCGAGTAATTGTATGATAAAAAATAAAAGCCTGCAAGAATCGTCTTCGACTTTGCAGGCCTTATGTGCATTGATAGTGAGTCTTTACTTAGCAACCTTTGGTGCACGCTTTTCAGCGATGCGAGCCTTCTTACCTGTGAGCTTGCGGAGGTAATAGAGCTTAGCACGGCGTACCTTACCACGCTTGTTTACTTCAATGCTGTCGATGTTTGGTGATTCGATAGGGAAGATACGCTCTACACCTACTGTACCTGACATCTTGCGAACAGTGAAACGCTTCTTGTCGCCATGACCAGAAATGCGAATTACAACACCACGATAGAGCTGGATACGCTCTTTAGAACCTTCGATAATCTTGTATGCCACTGTGATAGTGTCACCAGGACCGAAAGATGGGAACTCTTTGCCTGTAGCAAATGCTTCTTCAGCAACTTTGATTAAATCCATTTTATTTTTATGATTTTAGAGTTGAGTGTCCCTTAGCGCAACATAGATAGGCAACACTTCTTCCTTCCATCGGTTACGCCAAAAGCGCTGCAAAGTTACGAAAAAGTTAATTGTTGGACATTAAAACTTGTGTGTTTTTTCTTGTGAAATTGATGTAAATTGTACAAATTGAACTTTTTTGAAAAATAATTGCGAAAATATTTGTGTAGTTTATAAAATAGTCATACCTTTGCACCCGCTAAACCGAAAGGATGGCATGATGATGGCGGGGTAGCTCAGCTGGTTAGAGCGTCGGATTCATAATCCGGAGGTCGCGGGATCGTGACCCGCCCCCGCTACCAAAACAACTCCTTAGATGTCTTGTAGATAAGATGTTTAAGGAGTTTTTCTTTGTATATACCTTATGAATAAATTGTTGTTGTTTTTTGTCCTAAAATACTTAAAAATAGATAAAAAATAAAGAAAACTATGTGTTTGCTTGCAAGTTTCCTTAATATTTCGTAATTTTGTCGCGAAATATAAAAGCTTTTATGGAATTTACAGCGAAACAAATAGCAGAACTGATACAAGGACGCGTTGAAGGAAATGAGGACGCTAAAGTATCTGATTTTGCAAAAATAGAAGAAGGTCGCGAAGGATGTATATCTTTCCTTGCTAACCCTAAATACCAACATTATATCTACGAAACCAAGTCGAGCGTAGTACTTGTCAACGACGATGCGAAGTTTGATCAGCCAGTTGCTGCTACTCTTATTCGCGTTCCAAATGCGTATGAGTCAGTTGCTCGTCTGCTCCAAATCTACCAATCATTGCAGCCTAAGAAGACAGGCATTGATACGCTTGCTTTCATTGATCCTGAAGCTCAGGTTTCGGACGATTGTTATGTAGGTGCTTTTGCGTATATCGGTAAAGGTGCAAAAGTGGGTAAGGGTTGTCTTATTCATCCTCATGCTTGCATAGGTGATGGCGTTACAATCGGCGATGGTTGCCAGATTTATCCTAACGTAACTATTTATCATGGTTGCAAGTTGGGCAATAACGTAACAATTCATGCGGGTTCCGTAATCGGTGCTGACGGTTTCGGTTTTGCTCCAAATACAAATGGCTATGAGAAAATTCCGCAGATTGGAATCGTTGTTATTGAGGACAATGTGGAAATTGGAGCGAATACTTGTATCGACCGTTCTACAATGGGACAGACTCTCATCCGCAAGGGCGTAAAACTTGATAATCTCATCCAGGTTGCTCACAATGTGGAAATCGGCGAGAACACTGTAATGTCTGCACAGGTTGGTGTAGCGGGAAGTGAGAAGATCGGTTCTTGGTGCATGGTAGGAGGCCAGGTGGGCTTCGCTGGTCATCATACTGTTGGCGACCGCGTGATGATTGGAGCTCAGTCAGGTGTGCTTGGTGACCTTAAAGATGGTGCACAGGTAATGGGACCAGTTGCCATGGATTTGAAAGTGTTCATGAAAAGCCAGGCTCTCATGAAGCGTCTTCCAGACATGTACAAGGATATAAATGACTTGAAAAAGAAACTTAATAATTCAGACAAATAATACATTGCAAATGAATACAAAACAAAATACCCTTAAAGGCAGTTTCTCTATGTGCGGCAAAGGTCTGCATACTGGCTTGATGCTCACAGTTACATTCAATCCTGCTCCAGAGAATACAGGTTATAAGATACAGCGTATAGACCTCGACGGCCAGCCAATTATTGACGCTGTAGCTGAGAATGTAGTTGACACACGCCGCGGTACAGTTGTCGGCAAGGGAGATATCCGCATTTCAACTATCGAGCACGCTCTCTCTGCACTCTACGCATTGGGCATAGACAACTGTCTGATGCAGGTGAACGGTCCTGAATTCCCTATCCTTGACGGTTCTGCTGTCATGTATGTTGATAAGATTAAGGAAGTGGGAATCGAGGAACAGGCTGCACCAAAGGACTACTATATCATTCGCAAGAAGATAGAAGTAAAGGACGAGGAAACTGGTTCTTGCATTACAATCCTTCCAGACGAGGAGTTCTCTGTTACGGCAATGTGTTCGTTTGAGAGCAAGTTCATCAATTCTCAGTTTGCAACACTTGAAAATGTGGCAGATTTTGAGCAGGAGATTTCTGCTGCAAGAACATTCGTGTTCCTTCGCGACATTGAGCCTCTCCTCAACGCAAATCTCATCAAGGGAGGCGACATGGACAACGCTATCATCATCTACGAGCGTCAGACATCTCAGGAGAATCTCGACCGTTTGGCAGACCTCTTGAAGGTGGCACGCATGGACGCTTCAAACCTTGGTTACATCCAGCACAAACCACTTCAGTGGGAGAACGAGTGTACTCGCCACAAGCTTCTTGACATCATCGGCGACATGGCGCTCATCGGCAAGCCTATCAAGGGTAGAATCGTTGCCACTCGTCCTGGTCACTCTATTAATAATAAGTTCGCGCGCCTTATGCGCAAGGAGATAAAGAAGCATGATGTTCAGGCTCCTATCTATGACCCTAACGAGGAACCAATCATGGATGTCAATCGTATTCGCGAGCTCCTTCCACATCGCTATCCAATGCAGCTTGTTGATAAGATTATCGCTGTTGGTCCAACTTCTATTGTCGGTGTGAAGAATATCACTTCGAATGAACCATTCTTTACTGGCCATTTCCCTGAGGAACCAGTAATGCCTGGTGTACTTCAGATAGAAGCTATGGCACAGTGTGGTGGTCTTCTCATTCTCAACTCACTTGACGAGCCAGAGCGTTATTCTACATACTTCATGAAGATTGACGGTGTGAAGTTCCGCCAGAAGGTTGTTCCGGGCGACACACTTCTCTTCCGTGTTGAGCAGCTCAATCCTATGCGCCATGGTATTTGCTCTATGCGCGGCTACATGTTCGTTGGTGACCATGTTGTATCAGAGGCAACATTTACAGCTCAGATTGTTAAAAACAAATAAGCCAGAAACCCTTATGAACCAGATACATCCTACAGCAATTATCCATCCCGACGCAAAAATAGGCGACAATAACATTATCGGTCCTTTCTGCGTTATTGAAGAGAATACCGTCATTGGTGACAATAACCTGCTGAAGAATGGCGTAACAATTCAGTATGGCGCTCGTATTGGCAACAATAATGAGTTCTTCCCTGGCGCCAGTATTTCCACAAAGCCACAGGATCTGAAGTTCAGAGGTGAGGATACAACTTGTGAGATTGGTGACAACAACTCTATTCGCGAGAACGTTACAATATCACGAGGAACAGCTTCAAAAGGCACTACGAAGGTCGGCAATGGCAACCTTCTCATGGAGAATATGCACATCGGTCATGACTGCGTTGTCGGCAATGGCTGTATCATTGGCAATACTACGAAACTTGCAGGAGAGGTTATAATCGAAGACTTCGCGATTATCTCTGCATGTGTGCTTATTCATCAGTTCTGTAAGGTTGGCGGCTACGGAATAATTCAGGGAGGCACGCGCTTCTCTGTAGATGTTCCTCCGTTCATTGTTGTCGGTAAGGAGCCTGCTCATTATTGTGGTGTAAACCTTATTGGTCTTCGTCGCCGCGGATTCTCTAACGAGACAATCACTGCCATTCACGATGCATACCGCACACTTTACGGAGCTCCAACCCTTAATGAAGGTATAGCAACTCTTGAAGCTATTGAGAATCGTCCAAAGGAGATTGACATGATCATCAATTTCTGTAAGACTTCAAATCGCGGTGTAATGCGTTAGAAACTACGCAATACAACTTGTTTTTAGTAACTGTTAAATAAAGAGCGAGGGTTCCTGAAAAGGGAATCGCTCGCTTTTACCATGAATTATATAACGCAATATTTCCCGCTGCAAGATCCCACATGGGTATTCTTCGTCGTTCTTCTGATTATCCTTCTTGCACCGATAATCATGGGTAAGTTGCGTATTCCTCATATCATCGGAATGGTGCTCTTCGGAGTACTTTTGGGAGAGTATGGACTGAACATCATTGAGCGCGACGACTCGTTCGAGATGTTTGGGAAGATCGGACTTTATTACATCATGTTCCTTGCTTCGTTGGAGATGGACATGGATGGATTGCGAAAGAATAAGACCAAGATTCCCATCTTTGGCTTGCTGTCTTTTGCCATACCTTTCGTCCTTACCTTCGTAACCTTCAGTTATGTGCTTGGCTATTCTACGCTTACATCTTTACTGCTGGGTTGTATCATGTCGTCAAACACGCTTGTCGCTTATCCCATAGTCGGACGCTATGGTCTTCAACGCAAGCCAAGTGTTACGCTGAGTGTTGGCGGAACAATGATTTCGCTCCTTATTTCTCTTATAATACTAGCTGTCATCGTTGCCTCACATGAAGGTAGCAGTAGCATTAGTTTTTGGACAATCTTTTTCCTGAAATTTGTGGCTTTCTGTGGCGGTATGATATGGCTGATGCCTAAGCTTACGCGTTGGTTTCTACGCCGTTACAGCGACACTGTGATGCAGTATGTCTTCGTCATGTCTGTCGTAGTCCTTTCTGCAGCACTCTCACAGGCTATTGGAATTGAGGGTGTCTTCGGAGCTTTCTTCGCAGGACTCATTCTCAACCGCTATATTCCCCATGTTTCTGCTCTGATGAATCGCATTGAGTTTATCGGAAATGCCATATTCATTCCCTATTTCCTCATCGGAGTAGGCATGCTTATCAATCTAAACTTGCTCTTTGACAAGGAAGGGCTTATCTGGATTGTGCTATGCATGGTGTTCTTTGGAACATTCGGTAAAGCCATAGCCTCCTACATCTCTTGTCTTGCATTCAAGCTTCCGCTCTCTTCTGGTCATATGATGTTCGGATTGACATCTGCCCATGCTGCCGGAGCCATTGCTATGCTCATGGTCGGAATGAGATTGGAGATAGCACCTGGCGAGTTCCTTGTATCAGAAGAATTACTCAATGGTGTAGTCATCATGATACTCTTTACCTGTATCATCTCGACTATACTTACAGAAAAGTCAGCGCAGAAGATTGTCCTTCGTGATGCAGAGTTTGCGCCTACGGAAGATGTCCATGACGATGAGAAGTTCCTCGTACCAGTGAAGTATCCGGAGTATGCCAACAGTCTTGTTTCACTTGCTCTCCTTATGCGCAATCCTAAGCGCAACCGTGGTATCGTCGGCCTCAATGTTGTCTATGACGATGAGAATATGCGACGCAATCAAGCTGCGGGTGAGAAACTACTTGAGCAGATTACTAAGCACGCCAGTTCTGCTGATGTACTCATGCAGACACAGGTAAGAATAGCCGCCAATATAGCAAACGGCATAAAGCATGCATTCAACGAGTTTCAGGCTTCGGAGATTATCATTGGTCTTCATCAGCACAAGGAAATTTCGCCGAAGTTTTGGGGACAGTTCCATCAGAGTCTATTCAATGGTTTGAACCGCCAGATTATTATGGCTCGTCTCCATACTCCGCTTAATACCATACGCAAGATACATGTTGCCGTGCCTTCTCGTTCGCAGTATGAACCAGGTTTCTATAGATACCTTGATCGACTTTCGCGTTTGGCAGAGAACTTAGAGTGCGGCGTTAATTTCAATGCCCGAGGTGATACGACAGAACTTATTCGCGAGTATATGAAGGCCATGCATCCTCGCGTGCGCGTACAATATTTTAATATGGAACACTGGAACGAGATGCCTGCCCTTGCCTCTACCATCAAGGAAGACCATCTCTTCGTCGTCGTTACTGCTCGTAAGGGAACAGTTTCCTACAAGAATGCGCAGGAGCGACTTCCTGAGGAACTTACCCAATATTTCAAGGGCAAGAACCTTATCATCATCTTCCCTGACCAGCATGGCGACGCATCTACCATGACCTTTGCTGAAGCTACTCATACTGAGGAACTTTCAGCTTATGATAATATTAGAATCTTCATAAATAAGATATTCCGAAAAAGAGCTCAACCAATAACGTAAAAAATATAAGAAAATGGCAAATATACATGTAAATATTGGAGCCCTCTCGTTGCGTAATCCTGTAATGACGGCTTCTGGTACCTTCGGTTACGGCATAGAGTATGCCGATTTCATGGACCTCGCCAGTATCGGCGGCGTTATCGTCAAAGGCACTACGCTACAGCCTCGTGAGGGTAACGACTATCCTCGCATGGCTGAAACACCAATGGGTATGCTCAACTGTGTTGGGCTCCAGAACAAAGGTGTTGACTATTTTTGCGAGCACATCTATCCGCAAATCAAGGACATTGACACTAACATGATTGTCAATGTCAGTGGAAACGCACCTGATAATTATGCCGAATGTGCGGCTCGCATAAACGAGTTGGAGAATATTCCTGCTATAGAACTCAATATTTCTTGTCCAAATGTGAAGCAGGGTGGCATGGCATTTGGCACATCTGTTGAAGGAGCATCGGCTGTAGTAAAGGCCGTTCGCGAGGTTTACAAGAAGACTCTCATAGTGAAACTCTCACCAAATGTAACTGACATCGTGTCAATTGCAAAAGCTGTTGAAGCTGAAGGTGCCGATGCTGTTTCGCTCATTAACACGCTGATGGGTACGAAGATAGATATCGAGAAGCGCAAGATTATGCTATCTATCGGAACTGGCGGCCTTAGTGGTCCTTGCGTGAAGCCTGTTGCTGTTCGCATGGTGCATCAGGTAAGCAACGCGGTCAATATTCCTGTTGTAGGTCTTGGCGGAATCTCTTCTACAGAAGACGCTATAGAGTTCCTTATGGCAGGTGCTACAGCCATTGAGATTGGTACTGCAAACTTCCTGGACCCAGCAATCTCCGAGAAGGTTGCCTTAGGAATAAACGACTGGCTTGACCGCCATGGTGTGAAAGACATCCACGAGATTATAGGTGTAGTATAGAATTCTTATCTGTAATCTTTAAAGACAAAATCTCCTGTATTCATTACGAGTACAGGAGATTTTTATGTTATTATATTTGTCTGTTAAGGCTTATAGCTTAGCAGTAATCATCACGAAGCTGTAAGGAGCAACCTTGAGAGTCTGCTTCTTCTTGAGCTTGATCTGTTCCTTCTTAGGAGCGATAGGCTGCTTGTCGTAATCGTTCTCGTCGTTTGGCTGACCAGCGAGAGTAGTCATCTCTGCGTTTGGCTTGATGCTGAAGCGAGAAAGGTTGAGAGTTGCAGTCTTCTCGTTTGCTGTAGCGTTGGCAATCTTGATGTAGAGAGTGCGAGTCTTAGTGTTGAGAACAACTGACTGCTCCTGAAGCATACCTTCGCCTTCAGACTTGTCCTGATCTGCGATTGTCACGCAGTCACCATAGTAGTACTGACCTGCTGACTGACCGAACATCTGCTGAACATAGTAAGAGCAAGTGAGGAATGGACGCTCGTTATCATAGTAGATGAGGTCTGGATTCCAGTTTGTTGCGTTCTTGCGAGCGAAGAGAGGTGCGTAAGAAGTCATGTCAACAACATCACCGTTGCGCTCAACATGGATGAGGTAGAGAGCTTCTGCAAGAGCGTCGATGAGCTTCTTGTCCTTTGAAGCATACTCACCGAGGTAAACCTTTGTCTTGCGGTCGCGTGGGTAGTTGTCATACTGACGCTTCTCCAAGAAGTACTTGTTTGGCTCGTAGTAGTGCTCGTCGAGGATAGGCATGCCGAGTTCATCAGCAAGCTTCCAACCAGCCTCGTAGTCAGGGTTATCCTTGTGAGAACCAGGACCAGCTGTACCTACGATAACGATCTCTGGGTACTTCTTTGTAATACGCTCGTACATGTACTTGAAGCGCTCTTCGAACTCAGGAGAGATCTTCTCCTCGTTACCGATGCCGAGATACTTCAATCCGAATGGCTCTGGGTGACCAGCATCTGCACGAACCTTACCCCACTTTGATGTAGCAGGACCGTTAGCCCATTCGATGAGGTCGAGAGCTTCCTGTGTCCACATCTCCATGTCCTTCATGTCGCAAACATCCTGAGCCTGAGTAGGCCACATGTTCCAACCACCGTTAGTACCCTGGCAACTTACACCACAAGGAAGGATTGGCACTGGAGCCATACCCATATCCTCACAAAGCTGGAAGTACTCGTAGTAACCGATAGTCATTGACTGGTGGTAACCCCAAGTGTTCTTCTGACCGCGGCGAGTTTCCTTTGGACCTACAGTTTCCTTCCAACGGTAAGTGTTCCAGAAACCATCGCCACCACCGTGAACAACGCAACCGCCAGGGAAACGCATGAACTGTGGCTTAAGGTCTGCAAGAGCTTCAGCAAGGTCGCGACGGATGCCGTGTCCCTTGTAAGTATCTTGTGGCATGAGAGCGATCATATCAACATCGATAGTACCGTCGCTTACGAGAAGAATCATGAGCGCTGCGTTCTTGCAGTCAGCGTTAGGAGTGAGAGTGACACTCTGCTTTGCCCATGAAGAACTGTTTACATCAAGAGTTGCTTCTGCGAGGAGCTGCTTTGGATCTTGTCCCCAAGCACCTGGTTCTACGAGAGCTACGCGCACCTTAACAGCCTTGTCAACCTTGCGAGAGAAGAAAGAGAAGTCGTACTTTGCACCAGCCTTTACTGAGATGCCGTCGAAACCATCATTCTGGATACCGTAGCCAACCCATCCATTGTAGTCGTGGAACTGGCGTGTACGCTCAGCTGTGATGCGCATGTAGTTAGGGTTGTTGGGGTGGATAGGCTCCTGCTGCTTAGCCTCGAGCTTGCCGAGAGCGTGGCCAGGGCGAACCATCTTCCATGCTGTAGAAGGTCCCCAACCGTCCTTCTCGTTAGGGTTGAATTCGAAAGAACCGTTCTGGATGAGGTCAGCGTTGAGACCGCCGTCGGCAGAACTACTGATGTCCTCAAAGAAAATACCGATGAGGTGGTCGCTGATAGCCTTGCCACCAGCAGGTGCCTTCATTGGCTTCTGTGCCTGCACATTTACGCAAGCAGCAAGGAGCAATGCTCCTGCAGAGAGAAATTTGTTCATGTAGATTAAGTATATAAAGTTAATGTTTCTTCTGGTAGATGTTTTTTTATTGTGACAAAATAAGCCTTGAATCCATGACTTATGTCATAAGGGCATTTGTATGCTTGTGCAATTTACGAAGAATCCTTGACATATCAGTTATCTTAACTATATTTCTTAACATAATGTATAATTGCTGTTGATTTATCTTAAGGGAATTTGCCTTTGATAATCCTTAGGATAACACATTGTTTCCTAAATGATTGCTCATCATAAGCCTAAGGATTGCGGATCATAAGCCTAAGGATTACGAGTCGTTTCCCTAAGGATTATGAGTCGTTTCCCTAAGGGAAATTTTGTGAAGCTCCAAGACTGGCTTACTAAATGCAAACAGCTATGTTTTGAGTTTGGCACGCTGTTTGCTATAATATGAACAAACATAATATATTTATAAAATCTCAAGAAAATTCAGAAGATAACTTCAATGAATCTCATTTGGAGATGCAATTGAAACAAAAAACGAAAGGAGAAGAAAAAATGACTAATCAGAATTACAACAATCAGACAAAGCAAGGTGCTCAGCAGAACAAGTTTGAGAACCTTGAGAAGTACAGCCGCAATCTGGTGAGTGCTGCGCGTGGTGGTAAGCTCGACCCAGTGATAGGTCGCGACGATGAGATTCGCCGAATACTGCAGATTCTCTCGCGCCGTACGAAAAACAATCCAATTCTCATCGGTGAACCTGGAACTGGTAAGACTGCCATCGTAGAGGGCTTGGCAGAACGCATTGTGCGTGGCGATGTGCCCGAGAACCTGAAGGATAAATTGGTTTATTCGCTCGACATGGGTGCTCTCGTTGCGGGTGCAATGTATAAGGGTGAGTTTGAAGACCGACTGAAGAAGGTGGTCAACGAAGTGGTGGAAAGCAACGGACAGATAATCCTCTTCATAGACGAAATCCACACGCTTGTGGGTGCAGGAAAAGGGGAGGGCGCAATGGACGCTGCCAATATACTGAAACCAGCCTTGGCACGCGGTGAACTGCGCTCTATCGGTGCTACGACGCTCGACGAATATCAGAAGTATTTCGAGAAGGACAAGGCTTTGGAACGCCGTTTCCAGACAATCATCGTAGATGAACCGGACGAGCAAGCTGCTATAAGCATACTCCGTGGCTTGAAAGAGAAGTATGAAGGTCACCACAAGGTGCGCATCAAGGACGAGGCGTGCATTGCTGCCGTGAAACTTTCTACGCGCTACATTTCCGAGCGATTCCTTCCGGACAAGGCTATCGACCTCATTGATGAGGCGGCTGCAAAACTGCGTATGGAACGCGACTCTGTTCCGGAAGAAATAGACGAACTGGTGCGCAAGATTCAGCAGCTTGAGATAGAGCGTGAGGCTATCCGTCGCGAGAACGACAGCCAGAAAGAGAAGCAACTCACGGAAGACATTAACAAGCTGAAGGTCAAGGAGTACGAGCTGCGTAGCCAGTGGGAAGCTGAGCGCGAAGTTGCTAATCGCATACAGCAGAACAAGGAGCAGATAGAGAAACTGAAACTGGAGGCTCAACAAGCAGAACGCGACGGCAACTATGCCCGCGTGGCAGAGATTCGCTACGGCATCTTGCAGAAGTTGGAGGAAGACATTGAGAAAATGCAGAATGCAGAAGCTAATAAAATGCAGAATGCAGAATGCAGAATGCAGAATGATTCCCCAACCGATAATAATGCGCAGCCTAATTCTGCATTCTGCATTCAGAATTCTGCATTAAATGAAGTGCAGCCAAATTCTGCATTACCTCAGAAGATGGTTCGCGACGAGGTAACTGCTGACGACATAGCGGAGGTTGTTTCCAGATGGACAGGCATTCCTGTAAGCCGAATGATGCAGAGCGAGCGCGAGAAACTGCTTCACATTGAGGAGGAACTACATCAGCGCGTGATAGGTCAGCAGGAGGCAATAGACGCTGTAGCAAATGCCATACGTCGCTCTCGTGCTGGTCTTCAGGACGCAAGACGACCGATAGCTTCCTTCCTCTTCCTCGGTAGCACAGGCGTGGGCAAGACGGAACTTGCAAAGGCTCTGGCTGAGTATCTCTTCAACGACGAAACGATGATGACGCGAATAGACATGAGCGAGTATCAGGAGAAGCATACGGTAAGCCGACTCATAGGTGCGCCTCCAGGATACGTTGGCTACGACGAGGGCGGTCAGCTGACGGAGGCTGTTCGTAGAAAGCCTTACTCTGTGGTGCTCTTCGACGAGATAGAAAAGGCGCATCCTGACGTGTTCAACACTCTGCTTCAGGTGCTCGACGACGGTCGTCTGACGGACAACAAGGGTCGTACGGTGAACTTCAAGAACACGATAATCATCATGACCTCAAACCTTGGCAGTCAGTTGATAAACGAGTATTATGAGGAAATGTCCAAGAAACTGGAAATGAGCGACTTTGCAAGGGAAGAACGCAAGAATACTCTGAAGGAAGAAATCCTTACTCTCTTGAAGCAGAACGTGCGTCCGGAATTCCTGAACCGAATAGACGAGACGGTTCTCTTTGATCAGCTGAATAAGGAGGAGGTACGTCAGGTAGTGGAACTCCAGATAACTCAGCTCTACAGAATGCTGAAGGAACAGGACATAGAACTCCGCGTAACCCCAGAGGCTATTGACTTCCTCGCAGAAAAGGGCTACGACCCAGAGTTCGGCGCACGACCTGTAAAGCGCGCCATACAGCACCATCTGCTCAACCAACTCAGCAAGGACATCCTCGCCGGCAATGTGAGTACACGTGAACCGATAATGGTGAAGGTGGATGAGGATAAGCTCGTGTTCAGTAGATAAGATGGGTAGTTAATAAGAAAATTGCACAAAGGGGTCTGACCCTTTTGTGCAATTTTTATTTAGAACTGGAAGTAGATGAATGGTTGCATGTCTGCTGCCGTAAACTGCCATACGATGAAAATCACTACTATTGAGAACAGAGCCATTACAGGCAGTGGGAGTGATGCAAATGCAAAACGGTAGCGTGACTTGGATTTTGCCGGAATCCAGTGGATGGCCATTCCGGCTATGAAGAGTAGGAATACTTTATCGTAGGCGGATATGATAGGCATGATGTTTGCATTCCAAGCAGAACCCATCTGAGTGACCATTTGTGTAGCCGTATTCCATGCGACCTCATTGGCAATGGCTGGGTCGAGATTACTGCCGGAGCGGAAGAAAAGGCGAGTGAAGCTGATGAACACAAAGGTGAAGAGCACTGCCCATACATGAGCTGCGTAGTTGCCGAACTTTGATTCGCAGCCGCACGACGTCCAGATGAGTTGTATGGTTGTGGCAATGTCCACGGCAACCACGAAGAACAGGAGGATAATTGTGAGAGGGCTGTTGAAATAGTAATGGGCAACTGCCAATAAGATTGTCAGCATCCATATAAAGGCGAAACGCGTCTTCGCACTAAAGTCTCTCCAGAACTTGAATACAATCATGCCTGCTCCGTTCATACCTCCCCAGATAAGGAAGTTCATGCTTGCTCCGTGCCACAGACCTCCAAGAAGCATTGTGATGATGCTGTTCATGTTTGCATAGATAGGCTTATGGCGATCAGGATGTGTCTTTGCAAACCATATTGTCACCACGACAATGAGGGCGATGCCAATGGCGATAATCCAACTGCCGCTGAGCACAATGGTAAAGGCAGAGATGATGGTGAGGAAAAGTCCTGTGGCGGGAGTAATGCCACGGTTGCCGCCCAGAGGAATATAGAGGTAGTTTTGCAGCCAGCGTGAGAGGGAAATGTGCCAACGCTTCCAGAAGTTACTGCAGTTTGGCGCTTTGTATGGAGAGTTGAAGTTGGCTGGTAGATGGAATCCCATGAGAAGTGACAAGCCGATGGCAATATCCGTATAGCCTGAGAAGTCTGCATATACCTGAAGGCTATAGACAAAGAGTGCCATGAGGTTCTCAAAGCCAGTGAAGAGTAGCGGATTGTCGAATACTCGGTCGATAAAATTCGTAGCAAGATAGTCGGAAAGGATAATCTTCTTGGCAAGGCCGTTGAGTATCCAGAATACGGCAAGGCCGAACATGCGGCGCGAGATGAAATACTTCTTGTAGAGCTGCGGAATGAAGTCGCTCGCCTTGATGATAGGGCCGGCAACAAGCTGCGGGAAGAAGCTTACGTAGAAGCCGAAGTTCAGAATGTTTGTTACAGGCTTAACCCTGCCCTTGAATACATCCACGGTATAAGAGATAACCTGGAAAGTATAGAAGGAAATACCTACAGGAAGAATGATTCTGTCAACGGAGAATACCGGCGAACCGACAAGGTCGTTTCCTGCGATGGCTGCCCAGTTACTTACCTGAAAATCAGTTCCAACGCATTGGTTGATGAGGTCGGTGAGGAAATAGGCGTATTTGAAATAACAGAGTATGCCGAGGTCAACGAACACGCTAAGCGTAAGCCAGCACTTCTTTGCCCTCTTGCTGTCAGTATTATAAATGCGCTGAGCAATAAAGAAGTCGCTTATCGTTATGAGTATAAGGAGTCCTACGAACCATCCGCTTGTCTTGTAGTAGAAAAGAAGCGACACGAAGAACAGGTACGCATTGCGAAGCAGCGTGCGATTGCGGAACAAGGCAAAGACACAGAATACAATAGCAAAGAACGCCCAGAAATGAAACTGAGTGAAGAGCAAAGGGCTGTTTTCGTTGAACGAGAAAACAGACAGTATGTAGTTGAATAATAGTTCAGGTAATGTTTCCAGTAATTCCATTTCTATGGTATTTGTTTTTCTATTTCATTATTTATAGCATTGAAAAGCATATCGCCAAGAAGGTTGTAACCAGGGCGGAGGAAATGCACATGGTCAGAATTCATAAGTCCTGCGCGAACCCATTTGTTTGACGATCCTTTGCCTCCCATTATTCCATATACATCAAAGACTGCTCCCTGAGTTTCTTCTGCAAGTTCGATGAATGCCTTGCGTACACTTTCCGTGTTAGGGTTAATGTATTTGCCCGACGAGCTCAGGTTAAGGAAGCAGTCGTTGTTTGTGATGAAGATGAAGCAACAGTTGGGATTGGCTTCCTTGAACTCGGCAAGGAGCTTTCTGTAGCCTTCTTTGAACACTTCCGGCTTGAATCCCAATGAAGAAGCGTCGTTGATTCCGATGGCAAAGATGGCGAGTTCTGGGGTGTGTAGTTTCAGTTCCTCTGTGAAAAGATTACAGTTCAACCATTTCGGAACGGATGCTCCGTTTACACCACAAGCAGTGTATGTGACTCCCGGCTTGTCGCTTTCAGGAATAATGCCACGAAGAGTAAAACTGCCGCCTTGGGAAATTCCCTTGAAGATTATTGTGCATTCGGTTGCCGGATAAGGTATTCTACAAGAATAAGACGAGAATGAAGGATCTATCTCTGTCGTATATTCCACTCCGTTGCATATTACCACAGGAATGATGTTAAACGATGTTGATGAGCCAAGGATTGTAATCTTGTTGAAATCATATTGCACGCTGTCTCTACCCGTATTCAATTGTAGTGAAACCGCTGCCGTAGGATCTGAAGTTCTTATGGCAGCTCCCATGATTCCGAGTGGGATGTTTTCCTTGTTGCTGATGTTTCTTGCTCCATCCCATTTGCCCGTAGTCTTAAGCCTGTAGGTTGATGGGGCGTTTGTGTTGAGTGTGGCAAAGGGAAACAGGCATCCTCTTGAGCCAGTGGCAGGAGCAAAGTTTTTTGAGAAATTAGTGCGAACCCTATTGCTGAAGATGTCTGCCTGAACATGCGAACCTCCGATGTGTATCATGTTAATCTTTACGTCTGCTCCGTCCTTTATGTCGGCGAGTTTCCACAGGAGAGTCATGAAGTCATCTGAAATGCCGGCAGGAAAGGAAAGTGAGTCTGCATCATAGTTTATGAAACTGAACTTCTGTGGCACCTGTTCCATCAATAAAGAGTCAGGAATGAAGTCTTCTTCCTCAAACTCTATTTCTTGAGCCGACGCATGGATTGCGTAAATCATTGTCAGCAAGAGGCAAATTATAGTCTTGATATTTAATCTCTGCATTGGTTTATTTTTGTTTTTTCAACTCTTTCTCTACCGACTTCTTTGCCTTTTGTCTGTGAGATTGTATGAAGTTTAGTGTGTTGTAAAGCAATTCTGCAGCCTTTTGAGCACCCTTTTGAGAGAAGTGGAGATAGTCGCCGCCGGCAAGTCCTGTCTCAACCCATTTCACCATGCTTCCTTCGCCTCCCATGGATGCGTACAAATCCCAAAAGGCAACTTTGCTTTCAATGGCAGCCGAGCGAAGAGAATCTACGACCTGTGGAAGACATTCGTAAGTGTGAGGGACACCACCTTTCTTTGTCGCCATGTCCGATGGACCGATAAAGAGAATGCGTGAGTTTGGAGAGATACGCTTGAAAAGAGCGATGGTGTTCTTTATTTGGTTTTTGAAGACAGAAATCTTCTTGTCGCTTCCAAGATAAGGAACTGCATTACCTCCATACTGCAAGATGATCAATCCGACATTGAAAATGTCGTAATAAGCCTTAAGGTCAGCTTCACGGATGTTTCCGAAGTTCGTGCCTGAGCATCCGCGCATAGGAACATTGTCCACCATGACGCCTTTTCCGCCATCGGCAGAGATTCCATAGATGAATCCCTTTCCGCTTATGTTTATTGTGGCAGATTCGGCTGTCTTCCTGAACTTAGCCGTAAGGATCTTGAACGCATCGCTATTCGATGTGTTTGTCATTTTTATGGTGCTGTCAGCTGCATGGCAAACGGCAGTGACGTCACCTTTTGCCATAACGGTAATCGTGGTGAATTTTCCTGCATGTGACGGTGCCTTGTCTGAACTGAGTTTACGGCAGGTGAAAGTGGCGTTTCCGTTGATAATGGCAGAACGTGCCATAGGACCGTAGTTTCCTTCTCTTGAGCGTAGTGAAGGGTCGCCATAGGATAACTGCTGCTGAAGGGTAGGGGAGATGGTTTGGTTTATCGTTGTGGTTGCCACTGTTTGCACAGCCGGCATGAAGCCAACACCTGAGCCGCCGAAGTCCGTTTGCCATTGCTCGCGGAGGAAAGAACTTATGCGGTCCATCTCTATCTGTGAGTCGCCATAATGCATTACTCTTACGCTGGTGTCTTTTGCTGTCTGAAGAGCATCGAAGAATGGGTCCAGATAGTTATCGGAAGGCATGTACACTCGTGCTGGATCATTTGTCATGAAATCTACATAGGCAGAATCGTTCTGGATAGCCTTTTCGCGAAGAGCCAACAATTCTTCTGGAGACAATTCTTTTGCCTTTGGTTCAGACTCGTTTGTGGATTGGGATTTACTCTCTTCTGTATCAGTCGCAAGAACCTCGGAAAGTGAGGGGAATGTTATGGTAGTGCTATTCAGCAGAAGAACACCCTCTGAAGGGAAGAAAACGCTGATGCATCCTAATCCTAATAGGACGGAAGCCATAAATAGCAACATTTTGCCAATATTCATATAAAAATATTATTATTGTTTTTATTTTTATTGAGAAGTCGTATAGAGCAGACTTAGTGCATAAATCTTGGCAAAATTACAAAAATAATTAGTCAAAAGCAGTCAGATTCCTTACTATCTGCAAAGCAGACGGATTTTTCTTGATTCTTTTCTAAACAAAAAACTGCTGAAACGGAAAATGCAACATAGATAATCCGTTTCAGCAGCTATATTTTATATGATATTCTTTCTTATGAAAGCTTATGAATACAGAGACCAGAGCGGAGTTTTGGCTCGAACCATGTTGCCTTTGGAGGCATGATCTTACCGCTGTCTGCGATGTTCATGATCTGATCCATAGAAACTGGGTAGAGTGCGAGTGCGGCACGCATTTCACCAGAATCTACGCGACGCTTGAGTTCCTTGAGGCCACGGAGACCGCCAACGAAGTCGATGCGCTGTGAAGAACGGAGGTCGCCAATCTCAAGCACTTCGTCAAGGATGAGGCGTGAAGAGATGTCAACATCGAGAACGCCGATAGGATCTGTGTTGTCGTAAGTATCATCGTGAGCCTTGAGTGAATACCAGTTGCCGTCGAGGTAGAGAGAGAACTCGTGGAGCTCCTGTGGCTTGTACTCGTCTGAGCCTTTGAGTTCGATGTCGAAGTTAACTGCGAGCTTAGCAAGGAATTCCTGTGAAGAAAGTCCGTTGAGGTCCTTCACTACGCGGTTGTAGTCGAGAATAGTGAGCTGTGAAGCCTGGAAGCAAACTGCCATGAAGTAGTTGTACTCTTCTTCGCCAGTGTGGTTTGGATTAGCTGCCTTCTTCTCGCCGCCAATAAGACCTGCAGCAGCAGAACGGTGGTGACCGTCAGCGATATACATTGCAGGCATCTTGTTGAACTCTGCTGTGATGGCAGCGATGTCAGCGTCGTCAGAGATCACCCAGAACTTATGACCGAAGCCGTCGATAGGTGCTACGAAATCGTATTCTGGTTCTGTAGCTGCGTACTTCTTGATGAGAGCATCGAGAATAGCGTTGTCTGGATAAGCGAAGAATACAGGCTCGATGTTAGCGTCGTTCACGCGAACATGCTTCATGCGGTCTTCTTCCTTGTCGCGACGAGTGAGCTCGTGCTTCTTGATCTTGCCAGTAGCATAATCCTCGCAGTAAGCGCCGATTACAAGACCATACTGTGTCTTGTCAGCAACGCCGTTGCCGAGAGGTTCATCCTTGAAGATTGTCTGAGCGTAGAGATAGTAGTTCTCCTTCTCGTCCTGAACGAGCCAGCCGTTGTCCTGGAACTTCTTGAAGTTCTCAGCAGCCTTCTCATAGACATGAGGATCATACTCAGAAGTGCCTACAGGGAAATCAATCTCAGGTTTGATGATATGGTAGAGGCTCTTCTCGTTGTCGCCAGCTTCTGCGCGAGCTTCCTCTGAATCGAGCACATCGTATGGACGAGATTCAACTTCCTCTACGAGTTCTTTTGGAGGGCGTACACCCTTGAATGGTTTTACTATCATAATATAAGCCTCTCCCCCCAGCCCCCTCCCCTTTTTATGGGAGGGGGAGGTGATATATGTTTTAGTGGGGGAGTCAAATATCACTATATATTATTATCTTCTATTTCTTTAAATTTTTTGGCTAAAATCGATAGCGTGTTTTGGGTATCGAATAAAACCTCTTCGTTTGTAAAACGAATAACTTGCAGATTATTCTTGTTCAGCCACATCGTTCGACTTTCGTCGTATTCTTTCTGTTCTTTAGTGGAATGATATCCACCATCTATTTCAATAACGAGTTTGTGACGCAAAGAAACGAAATCTACAATGAAGTCCCCTATAATATGTTGTCGCCTGAATTTGATTTTCGGAAATTCTTTCCTGATGATATCCCACATTGCGCTTTCTGCTTCTGTCGGATTTTGCCTATTGTGTTTTGCAAGTTCTTTTAATCTCAGGTACCATGCTTTGTCTGCCGTATGGAAATCCGGAGAATAGGCATAGCCGTCAAAGTTAAAGTCATCGGAAAACTTTATCATAAAGAAAAAACACTGACCACAAAACTAATAATCCTTTATAATGGAAGGAATATGACTTATGGAGAGTGGTGTGTTTTTATAAATGATATGACTACAAAACATATTATCCCCCTCCCATTAGAAGGGGAGGGGGTAAGGGGGAGAGGCCTACTTGTTCACCTGGAACTTAGTGCAACCGTCCTTGAAGAATGCGTTGATCTGCTTAGCAGCAGCGATACCAGCGTTGATGTTAGCCTCTGCTGTCTGAGCACCCATCTTCTTAGGAGTTGAGAAATAACGGCCTTCGAACTGCTTGAACTCTGCGTCAGCGTCTGGCATGATGTCTGTAACGAACTTGAGGTCTGTACGCTCAGCGAGGAGCTTGATAAGACCAGCCTCGTCGATAACTTCCTTACGAGCTGTGTTCACGAGGATACCGCCCTTCTTCATCTTGCCTACGAGGTCGTAGTTGATAGACTGCTTAGTCTCAGGAGTTGCAGGGATGTGGAGAGAAACAACATCACAAACCTCGAAGAGTTCTTCCTGGTTCTTTGTAGCGTGAACGCCAGCAGCCTCGATAACGTCTGCTGGGCAGAATGCGTCGTAAGCATAAACGTCCATGCCGAAGCCCTTAGCGATACGAGCTACGTTGCGACCAACGTTACCGAATGCGAGGATACCGAGCTTCTTGCCCATGAGCTCTGTGCCTGCCTTGCCGTTGTAGAAGTTACGAACAGCAGAAACGAGCAT
Organism: Bacteroidaceae bacterium; assembly: GCA_024401275.1. Taxonomy (GTDB): domain Bacteria; phylum Bacteroidota; class Bacteroidia; order Bacteroidales; family Bacteroidaceae; genus Prevotella. Next base: position 28,161 of record JAKSLJ010000002.1, read on the forward strand.
ACCGAAAACGAGCTCAGCAACAGCGTTTGCGTTCTGACCTGGAGTATTCTCTGCAACAACACCATGAGCAGTAGCTGCCTCAAGGTCGATGTTATCGTAGCCAGCACCGGCACGAACAACAATCTTAAGCTGCTTGGCAGCGTCGAGAACTTCAGCAGTAACCTTGTCTGAACGGATGATGAGAGCGTCAGCGTCAGCAACTGCGTCGAGAAGCTGCTGCTTCTCTGTATATTTTTCGAGGAGGGCGAGTTCGTTGCCTGCTCCTTCTACTTCAGCTTTGATGCCTTCAACAGCAGCAGCTGCGAATGGCTTTTCTGTAGCAACAAGTACTTTCATTTTTGGTCTTTTTGTATTAATGACATAGGTTTGTTCGCCTTCTAATTGTTGATTCTCACCTTCGTAGTCAACTTTTGCAGAAGGTCGCTTGTTAAGAAAAACGAATTGTCCCATATAGCCTAACCAAGCCTTCCCAAAGGGAAGGATGTTTAATACCTTTTGCGAGTAATAATTATCTCGCTGGTATTATCCTTATTCTTTTAGAAGGCTTGGATATGATTGTTTATAATATCTTTTTTTTGTCACTCCCCCCCAACGCTTAAAGTATTGAACATCCCTCCCTTTGGGAGGGCTTGGGTGGGCTTTTGGGTGGGCTCTTTTTAATGCTGTGCCTCAAATTCCTTCATGCAAGCTACGAGAGCCTCACAACCTTCGATAGACATTGCGTTGTAGCAAGATGCGCGGAAACCACCAACATCGCGGTGACCCTTAACACCAACCATGCCCTTAGAAGTAGCGAATGCCATGAACTCATCCTGGAGATCCTGGTACTCTGGCTTGAGAACGAATGTGATGTTCATGAGTGAGCGAGCATCTTCCTCTGCTGTACCTACGAAGAGCTTGTTGCGGTCGATTTCGCCGTAAACGATCTTTGCGCGCTCCTGAGCAAGCTTGTCCATAGCCTCAACACCACCGTGAGCCTTGATGTAGCGGAGGTTCATGAGTGCAGAGTAGATAGGCACTACAGGAGGAGTGTTGAACATAGAACCCTTCTTTACGTGAGTGCGGTAGTCGAGCATTGTAGGAATCTGGCGAGAAACCTTGCCGAGAGCGTCTTCCTTAACGATTACGAAAGTAACACCTGCCATAGAGAGGTTCTTCTGAGCACCACCGTAGATCATAGCGTATTTAGAAACATCTACTGGACGAGAGAGGATGTCTGAAGACATATCTGCGATCAATGGAATAGGAGAATCGATATCCTTGCGAATCTCTGTACCATAGATAGTGTTGTTAGATGTGATGTGGAAGTAGTCAGCATCTGTAGGGATAACGTAATCCTTTGGAATATATGTGAAGTTCTTGTCCTTAGAGCTTGCAACTTCTACAACCTCACCGAAAAGCTTAGCTTCCTTCATTGCCTTAGTTGCCCAAACACCAGTGTTGAGGTACGCAGCCTTCTTCTCGAGGAAGTTGAATGGAATCATACAGAATTCAAGCGATGCACCACCACCGAGGAACAAAACTTTGTAACCTTCTGGAATGTCGAGGAGCTCCTTCATGAGAGCTTCAGCCTCGTCAACTACTGGCTGGAAGTTCTTTGCACGGTGTGAAATCTCCATGAGTGAAAGTCCTGAATTGTCGAAATCAAGACAAGCAGCAGCTGTCTGTTCAATAACTTCACGTGGGAGAATTGATGGACCAGCGTTAAAATTGTACTTCTTCATGATTGTTTAATTATGTTTTAGTTTTTGGTTTTTGTGATTTGTCTAGTTTGAGTCGAAAATTGTGTCTTCGAGAGCTAATGTCCGAAAAAGACGCTGCAAAGGTATGCATTTTATGCTGTTTGCGCAAACAATATTTACAAAATGTCACTCCGTCTTGACTTTTTACAATCAAAATGTATGATAAATGCGCTGTTTTGCTGACAAAATGATAAAAAGTTGTATGAAAGTTATGTTTCTTTGAATGAAATTATTTTGGCAAAAACAGTGTCATTATTCAAATGAAATTGCAAAAAACTGCGGTAATAATGTGAAAAAAAACAAAAACTTTTCAAAATATTTGCGACTATCATAAAAAAAGCGTAACTTTGGCAAAGAAAAAACGCATAAAACTGTGAAGAAGTACACATTTTCTATAATATTTATAGCTCTTTTTGCGCTGCAGGTTTCGGCGCAGAAGATTACAATTGGAACTTGCGAAACCGAAGACGGAGGCGAGTATTCCGGCGAACTTTTCAAAGGAAAGCCTAATGGCAAAGGAACTACCGTCTATCCTAACGGAGACGTTTATGAAGGCTCCTACGAAAGAGGCAAGCGTGAGGGATATGGCGTCTATACTTTCGCTGACGGCGAGAAGTATGAAGGACAGTGGGTGCAAGGCCATCAACATGGTCAGGGCACATACCATTTCTCAAACGGTAATCGCTATCTTGGTCTTTGGTACAAGGATATTCAGCAAGGTCATGGCACCATGATTTACTATAATGGCGATAAATATGACGGCGACTGGCAGGGCGACAAGCGTCACGGTTTGGGAAAATATACCTACCAGAACGGTGCGTTCTATGATGGACAATGGAAAAACGACATCAAGAATGGTCAGGGCGTCTTCTATTGGGCTGACGGTACAACATACAAAGGCTCTTGGGCTAACGGACAGCGTTCAGGACAAGGAGTAAACCAGTATTCCGACGGCGATGTCTATACAGGCTTGTGGCTTAACGATGTGCCTCATGGAAAAGGCATCTATCGCTTCAGTAATGGCGATACTTACGAAGGCGAATACTACCAAGGTCGCCGCACTGGCGATGGCATCTATCGTTATGTCAACGGCGATACTTACAACGGTCATTTCTCCAATGGCGATAAGGACGGTTACGGCGAAATGCACTTCCGTAATGGTGATGTCTATGTAGGCTATTGGAAGGAAGACCTCCAGAACGGTCGTGGTAAGTTTACTACTAAAGACGGCAGCGTACTTGAAGGTCACTATTTGAACGGAATTCCTAACGGTGAGTTCGAGGTGAAGGAAGCCAATGGAGCGAAGTCTCGTGGACAGTACAAGGACGGAAAGCGCCAAGGAAAGTTTGTTGAGATAGACGAGCAGGGCGTAAGAACCGAGAGAATGTACAATAACGGTGAGCTCATTGAGGATGATGCTGCTTCTGGCATGTAGCTTCAGGCATTGCTCACATGATGTTTTTTTTGACATTAATATATTATATATAGGAAAGTATAACTATGATTATTGACACTATCGATCAGCTTGCTTACTATGCAAGCGTGAATCCTCTTTTTGCGGATGTTGTTGAGTATATCAAGAACAACGACCTTTGCAAAATGGAGGAAGGAAAATACGAAATCAAGGGCGCTGACCTTTTCGTAAACATAACTACTGCAAAGGCTAAGACTAAGGAAGAGGCTGTACTTGAGACTCATCGCAAGATGATTGACATCCAGATTCCTCTCTCTGCGGAAGAAACTTACGGCTACACCCCGCTCTGCGACCTTCCAGACCTTGAGTACAATGAGGCAAAGGACATCATCAAATATGAAGGTCTTGCTCAGACATACGTAACTTGCAAGCCAGGTCAGATGGCTATCTTCTTCCCTCAGGACGGTCATGCTCCTTGCATCTCAACAGAACCTGTAAAGAAAGCTATTTTCAAGATAAAAGTTTAATGGAAATGCAGAATTCAGAATGCAGAATTCAGAATTTTGCCGCGCGGTAGTTAATTCTGCATTCTGCATCCTGCATTCTGAATTAAATAAATTACTATGGTGGCTAAAAAAACAAAAAAACACATTAAGATCGTACAGAACGATCCATATCTCGAACCGTTTGAAGATACCATTCAGGGACGTCATGACCATGCCGTTTGGATGGAGTATAACCTCACACAGAATGGCAAGCGCAGTCTTTCTGATTTTGCCAATGGTCATCAATATTTCGGACTTCATCGCACAGAGAAAGGCTGGGTGTTCCGCGAGTGGGCTCCTAATGCTACGGAAATGTATCTCGTTGGCGACTTCAACGATTGGCAGCCAACAGACAAGTACAAAGCAAAGCGCATTCAAGGCACTGGCAACTGGGAGTTGAAGCTTGGTGTTCGTGCTTTGAAGCATGGTCAGCTCTACAAGATTCTCATTCGTTGGGAAGGTGGCGAAGGCTTGCGCATTCCTGCTTGGTGTCGCCGTGTTGTTCAGGACGAGAACACAAAGCTCTTCTCTGCCCAGGTGTGGAATCCAGAGCCATACGTTTGGAAGAAAAAGACTTTCAAGCCAAATACCAATCCGCTCCTTATCTACGAATGCCATATCGGTATGGGACAGGACGCAGAGAAGGTCGGAACATACGCTGAGTTCCGCGACAAGGTTCTCCCACGCGTCATAAAGGATGGCTACAACTGCATCCAGGTTATGGCTATTCAGGAGCATCCTTACTATGGAAGCTTCGGTTATCACGTTAGCAACTTCTTCGCAGCTTCAAGCCGTTTCGGTACTCCTGAAAACCTCAAGTCGCTTATCGATACAGCTCATCAGAATGGCATCGCCGTAATCATGGACCTTGTTCATTCTCACGCTGTGAAGAACGAACTTGAAGGCCTTGGCAACTTCGCCGGCGATCCTGACCAGTATTTCTGCAAGGGCGATCGCCGTGAGCATAACCAGTGGGACAGCCTTTGCTTTGACTATGGCAAGAACGAGGTGCTTCACTTCCTTCTCTCCAACTGTAAGTACTGGCTTGACGAATTCCACTTCGATGGTTTCCGCTTCGATGGCGTAACGTCAATGCTCTATTATAATCATGGTCTTGGCGTAGATTTCTGCGGTTATGCAGATTACTTCCACGGAGGTCAGGACGAGGATGCCATCTACTATCTCATGCTTGCCAACAAGCTTATCCACGAGGTGAACAAGAATGCCATCACTATCGCAGAGGAAATGTCTGGTATGCCTGGTCTTGCTGCCAAGTTTGCTGATGGCGGTCTTGGCTTTGATTATCGTCTTGCCATGGGTATTCCTGACTACTGGATTAAGATGATCAAGGAAAAGAGCGACGAAGACTGGGGTGTATTCGACATCTTCTGGAAGATGACTGACCGTCGTGCTGACGAGAAGACTATTTCTTACGCTGAGTCTCACGACCAGGCACTCGTTGGCGACAAGACAATCATCTTCCGTCTTGTTGACTCCGATATGTATTGGCACTTCAAGAAGGGCGACGAGAACGAGATGGCTCGTCGTGGTATCGCTCTCCATAAGATGATTCGCCTCGTTACGGCTTCTACCATCAACGGCGGTTATCTGAACTTCATGGGTAATGAGTTCGGACATCCAGAGTGGATAGACTTCCCTCGCGAGGGCAACGGCTGGAGCCATCAGTATGCACGTCGTCAGTGGAATCTCGTTGACAACAAGGAACTCTGCTACCACTGGCTTGGCGACTTCGATCAGAAGATGCTTGAGGTACTGAAGATGCAGAAGAATATCCAGAAGACTCCTGTTCAGGAAATCTGGCATAACGATGGCGATCAGGTCATAGCCTACACTCGTGGCGACCTTCTCTTCGTCTTCAACTTCTCGCCAACGCAGTCATTCTCCGACTATGGTTTCCTCGTGCAGAAAGGCTCTTATAAGGTAGTGCTCAATTCCGATTCAAAAGACTTCGGCGGCTTCGGCTTTGCTGACGATAGCATAGAGCATTTTACTAATTTCGACCCAATGTACGAAGAAGACGGCAAGGAATGGCTTAAGCTTTACATCCCTGCTCGTTCAGCTGTTGTGCTTAAAAAGCAATAAGATATTCAATGAACTATAAGAAACAAGAAAGTCCTCCCAATCAAAGGAGGACTTTTTCTTTTTATTGATGTCTGATATTTCTACATCACGCTGACCGTCATTGTGATGTCTTCTACAGGTCTGTCGCCGCGTAGTGTCTGTGTGGATTGTATCTTTTCCACTACGTCAAGACCTTCTGTAACCTCGCCGAAGACAGTATATTGTCCGTCAAGATGAGGTGTGCCACCGACAGTAGAGTAGATCTGCTTCTGCTCTTCGCTGAGACCACCTTCCTTCTTTGCCAGTTCCTTAGCCTTTGCCACGAGCTCATCCTGAAGTGCGAGAAGACCTTCGCGGTCACGATTGCGACGCAGGTCCATTATTTTGCTCTTGTTCTCAGCTGCCAGTCGGCTGAAGATGTTCTGCTGAGCCATCATCTCCATCTGCTTGCTGAGATCTCCCATCTGACCTTCATTATAGACGTCGCCCCAAACGATGTAGAACTGACTGCCACTTGAACGACGCTCAGGGTTCACTTCGTCGCCTGTGCGAGCTGCTGCAAGTGCACCACGCTTATGGTAGAGCGTTGGCTTTATCTCCGCTTCTATGGTGTAGTCAGGACCACCAGTGCCGTACTGTGCATTAGGCTGCGGATTCTTAGAGTCAGGATCGCCGCCCTGAACCATGAAGTTCTTTATAACACGATGGAAGATAGTTCCGTCATAGTAGCCTTCCTTTGCAAGCTTCAGGAAGTTGTCGCGATGGAGAGGAGTCTCGTCGTAGAGCTTCACTACGATGTCGCCAAGAGAAGTTGAAATCTTTACGTTTGCCATTATTTTAATTGTTTTACAAGTGCAAAGATAATACTTTTTATGCTAATTAGCCGCAAATATTGGGAAAGTTTGACTATTTTTTGTCAAATATCATAAACAAATTTGCGCGTGTTATAAATAATGTGTATATTTGCAACCGAAATATTAACCTTAATATTAACCCTAACATTCTAGCAATAACCAATCTTTAACCCCTAAAACTAATAATTATGAAAAAGCAACTTTTATCGATTCTCTTCATCGCAGGTGCAATGATCATGGCATCTTGCGGAGGTGGCAACAAGGCAGAAAATGGCGAAGCTCCTGCGGCTGGTGAAGCTGTGGCAGAGGCTGAAGAGTTTACTGGCGACACTTACTCAAAGGAGGCTGTAGAATTCTTCATCAAGAACTTCAAGCTCGGCTTCTCTGACATCGAGCCAGGCTACGAATACGACGATTCTGACAATAAGAACTTCATGGGTTCTGCTCGCGACGTCATCGCAAACTTCCCAACAAAGGACGGTAAGGAGTTTACTGACGACATGTTCAAGGCTGCTGTTGCCAAGGTTTACGCTGCTACCAAGAAGGCTGCCGACGACGGCAAGTGCATCTACGGTTTCGAGAACAAGAGCAAGACTGACGAGGCTATGGCTGAGATTTCTGTTGAGGAATGTCAGAAGGGCAAGGACAGCTTTGGCATGCACATCAACGATGCCTCATGGGTATATAAGGTGAACGGTCAGCTTCAGATCATCTACATGGGTACCATCAGCGGCACTGAGGGCTGCTATGTTCGCGTAGCAGAGGCACTTCAGAAGAGCATGGACGAAACTCTCGAGGATGTCGAGAAGGTTGTCGAGGACATTGAGAACGATCCTGAGAAGAAGGCTCAGGTAGAAAAAGCTCTCAAGGATGCCGGCGTGAATTAAGTCGGAAGCAAACCAAATCTGAACCTATCTAGCACTTTCTTTTTCTTCTCGCCATCAACTTTTCACCGAATCGTTTGGCAGATAAAAAAGAAAGTGCTAACTTTTTCGACATGAATGGCATCTGTAACGCATCCATATAGACCTCGCAATCCTGGACACAACTACTATGAGCCTGGCATCTATCTCATCACGCTTGTGGTAACGGAACGCGAGCCAAGGCTCGGCCGTCTCAACGACAACATCTCCGAACCCGGCGTCCTCCACACACCTACAGGCGACATTGTTCATGAGGAATGGGAAAAAACAGCCACCATACAGACCTCCAAAGGCCGTCAAATAGAGACGCTTTGTCAGGTCTGCATGCCCGACCATTGGCATGGAGTCATCCATGTCAAGGAGCGCATGGATAAAAGCCTTGGCTATGTTATCCAATGCTTCAAGTCCGCCTGTACCGCCCGCTGGCGCCGCGAAGTCACGCATTACGTAGAGCAGACGAGCTCTTTTCCCCCTCCAAACGCTACCAAAGGCGCTGCTCCAGGCGCAACCAAAGGTGCAACTACAAGTGAACCAAGCTTGGTTCGCCGCCTTCAGCATTGGAGCCAAAACCAGCGCCGCGCCTATTATGCCACCCGTCCCCTCATAGAGCGCCCTCTCTTCGATGACGACTACGACGACACCATCTGCTTCCCTTATGCCATAGATCCCGCCGAACATGAGCGCCATAAGGCGGCCATGATAAACTACGTCCATGACAACCCTCGCCGCGCCATGTTCCGCCGCCTCTATCCGCAGTTCATGCAAAGACAGCTGCATGTCATTATCGACGGTACCGACTACGCAGCCTTCGGCAATCTCTTCCTGCTCCGTTGGGCAAAGAAGGTGCAGGTGTTCTGCCACAGGAAGGCACGCTACGGTATGCTTACGGAACAAGAGCGCACAGCTGCCGGCTACAACCAAGGACAATACTCCCCAGACTTCATCTCCACCGTCCCTTACGAAAAGACCGAAGCCTTCCGCAACGAGGCACGCCAATGGAAGCGCATGGTCATGGAAGGAGCAACGGTCATCGTCACCCCTGGCATTTCCGAGGGCGAGAAGCAGATAAAGAACCGCTGCATAGAGAAAGGCTATCCGCTGATCCATTTGCAGAAAGAGCCCATCGGTCGCTATTGGAAGCCCGAGCAATCTCGCTTCGAAGCCTGCGTGCAAGGCAGACTACTCATCCTCTCCCCGTGGCATCCCGAGGATATGGGCGATGTAAAAGGCGTACCAAGCACCACCGACTATTCCATCTTCCACAACCTCAACACCCTCGCCGCCCACATCTGCCTGTTTGATGGAGAGGCAAGGATTGTGAGGAGATAAAAGAAAACAAGTCAAAAAGAAAACAACCCCAAAACGAAATAAGCCCAAAACAAAATAAGCCGCGATTCTCTAAAACGAGAGTCGCGGCTTTTGTTTTGCTACTGCTACTTACATCGAAGCTACAGCGGCAGAAGCTGTCAGAGCGCCCATGAGGGCTGAGAGAAGTCCGATGAGGAACTTTGTCCAATCGAACTGGAATTCATTTGTTTTCATACTCTTTCCTTTCTTTTTTATATGTTAGACATTTCGGGAATTCGGATAAATTTGCACAAAGGGGTCAGACCCCTATGTGCAAATTTTGTTACAAATGCAGCACCTGCTTCCTTGGCTTATCGGAGAAGCTGACGTGAATCCAGGAGTAGTTCTTCTCGTCTATAAGCTGGTCGTAGGGGAGGTTTAGCTGGCGGATGAGGTCGAAGAGACGGCGGTTCTCCTGACAGATGCTGCCGTTTGAAGGCTGCGAGCCTTTGATGTCTGCCGCCTGACCGCGCATGTGCTGGCTGTTCTTTGCTCCGCCGATCGCCTTGTTGAGTTCTGAGGAACGGTAGCCACTGGTTACGATGATTGGTTTTCCGTAAGCTTCGCGAAGCGGTTGGAGGATGCGCTTACATAGCTGTGTGAGATTACCGAGAACACTTACAGTAGGCGTGTTCTCAATGCCGAGGCGAGAAGCCGTCGCTGAGCGAAGGAGCTCCTCAAGGGTGAAGTTTCGTGTGATGTTCATACTCTCTATCGTTTAGTTATTATAATGGTTAAACTACGTCTCTTTTTCTGTGTGCAAAGTTACGAAAATTTCCTCAAATACGCAAGGAAAAAGGCAACTATTTTCGGATGAATTTCGGTTAATGTTAACGTACACAGCTGCGAATTATCTCCAATGATTAAAACTTTTCAAGGAAATATTTGGCTATTTAAAATTTAAATTGTACCTTTGCCCCGTCATTCGTTAGTTTGACACAATCTTATCGGTAATAAACAGAAGCGTTATGTCTTCATCTTGCTATTGTAAAGCGTAGGAAACTTTGAACAATTAGCATTCAAGATTAGGCATGATGGTTCTCCACGTTGTATATGCGTGGGGTACTATCTCCATATCTTATGCTAAGGGCTCTTCCTACCGCCTACAATAGAAGCTGTGGTGCATAGTTGCTCCACGCTATCTGTATATAATAATGTATAAAAGCCGAGAGGAGCAGTAGGCACAAACGGTATTGTGAAAAGGTATTTATTCTTGCTGTTAGCCATTGGGCTCACCGCAATTTCTTGTAATCGTGATTCTGACAAAGATTCCGATTCGGGGGCAAATGATCTCATTTCCGAATATGTCGGAAAATGGTATTATTATTCTGGTTCTTCCACAACAATTGCTAAGGGTACTGAACTAACTATCAGTTCTTCTGGAGTTCTTACATGGAAAACTCCTGACGGTGATATTTTTAACGGAACAATCAAAGCATTAGGAGATGATTGGTGTGATGTTACATACAATGGTAAGACATATAGACAATCAGAAGTATACACATACAATAATAGGACATGCTTAGCGTTCAATGTTAATGGTAACACTTCTTTATCCATTAAAGATTTCCCATTTGATGGTGTATATACAAAAGAATATGTTGCGGGCGTTTCAACACCAAAAGCTGTTGACCTAGGATTATCTGTAAAATGGGCTGACAAAAATCTCGGTGCAAGTAAAGCTGAAGACTATGGTGATTATTATGCATGGGGAGAAACAGCTACAAAGAGTCTTTACACTGAAGAAACTAGCCTTTTCATGGGGTTTTACAAAGCAACTCTTACTAGCATGGGAGTACTGGATAGTCGCGGCAATTTAACTTATAAGTATGATGTGGCAACACAGAAACTTGGTACTAATTGGAGAATGCCTACTCGCCTTGAAATTCAAGAGTTATTACAAGGATGTACACTAACATGGACAATCCAAAATGGTGTTGCAGGTATGAAAATGGTTAGTACGAAGAATGGAAACTCCATATTCCTTCCTGCATCAGGTGCTATTAATATAGATGGTCTTAATCCTACTGCTGGAGAAGTTGGTTATTATTGGACTTCATCAGAATGTGGAGGAAAAGATAAGGCGTATGATCTATATGTTGATAAAAATTGTTATCGTTACCTTTCTGATGACATGAGATATAGAAGATGTGGATTAACTATTAGAGCTGTAACTAAATAATTAATTAATATTTTAATCAAAAAATGAAAACGTTTAAATTAATTGGATTGACCATTGTAATGGTATTTTTTGCAATGGGTCTCTACTCATGCGGAAGTGACGATGAGACAGACTCACCGACTCCAACTACTCCAGCAACTCCAACCTTCAAGCATAGCGTGTATGGAGAATATGGAGGTACTCGGTATTTTATGTACCCTTGCTTTGATTGGGGATGTTCAAAAAGTAAGGTTAAGGATTTCATGAAAGGCTACAGTGTTAGCAAAGAAGAAACAGATCAAATTATCTATGGAGGAAAATACAGGGAAACAATAACTGCGTACATTTTTGAAAACGGCATACTCAAAGGTGCAGGAATCAGTATCAGTTCAAAAATGATTACAGTAGAAACGATTGTCAGCTTATTGCAGAAAGATTATACATATGTAGGGGAAGAAGATGATGCGTTTTATCTTATAAGCAAGGACGAAAAAAGCGCTCTAGTAATGACTGTATCAAAGAGTGCTGATATACAATTGGTTTGGGTAAAAATCACTAGTTCTTCCAAGGCAAAAACGTCAAGAAGCAATGAAGGTCTGCAGATTGATATTCAAAAAGCAAATGAAATAAAAGCTGAACTTTTCAATTAATCCAAATAGGCAAAAGATGAGTCTATATGCACCTATGACTTATATTCAGTAGCCTACAAACGAAGCAAACCACACCAGTCGCGACACTCATATTTGAGAGTTGCGACTTTTTTTATATAAGTATCCCTTATAAAATTCTCCCATTGCCGACACAGTTAAGCATCCACCAAATATACAAGAAAACAAACAAGAGAATAAACAAGAGGAAAAATTTACTTTGATATTTTTGCAATAAAATTACCACAAGTAAAGATTTGGTACAAAGGCAAAAGAAATTCGGGGTTTTCTTTTGTGGTTCCAATATTTTTCGTAACTTTGCAGCAAAATAAACATAATGTAAATACAATATATGGCAATAACTACTATTAAGGCAAGCAAGTATCTGGTAAAGCTGAAGGCTACAATTCAGAAGACTGGCAAGCTTGGATTTACTGAGACAACCGCAAAGGAGCTGAAGATTAGCAGCGAGGGCGGTGTGTTTCTCGGCGAAGACGAGAAAGGAAATCTCTACATGAAATATGTGGAAACATGGGAAGAGGACAGCTTCAAAGTCCTCAAGTCTAAGGATTACTTCTCTCTGAACACTACGCAGTTCTTCGAGGAAAAGAAGTTCGACTTCAAGAACATCACCTATATCTTCGACCTCTATTGGAGCGAGGAAGAGGAAGGCTGGCTCATCATGAAGCCTCGTAAGATTGAGAAGAAGAAGAAGGACGCTTCGGGCGCGGAGGAATAAGGCAATAATAGATTTGTAATTAACCTATTTCGTTAGGATAACTATCATCAGGGAGTATACGTTTTTTGTACAGAACTCTCAAACCTATAAAAAAAAATAAGACATACAATTATTGAGATGAGTATATGTCTATATTTGAGATTGAAGACGATAAGACATATAAACATGCAGAAAATGCAATAAGCCTTGCGTTCGATGCCGTAGGTTTAGTTGACCCTAGAAAAAGGGATCAACTACTGTCTGTCGTATTTTCAAACTTAAAATTAGACATGGAGACACAGGCTGCTATACTTCATTTAATAAATGGCGATGTAAGCGCTATAGAAATAAACATGCTGGCATATAATAACAAAAAATCAGAACATGAAGAACATAAGCGCAAATTGGCCATTCCAGCAGAAAAACTTAAAGAAATAATAACTACAATCTATAACGAGAATTTAATCAACCACAAAACTACTTGGATGTATATCATTTATTGGTTAGCTATTAATTGTGAAGGTTGGACGGGAGGATTGTCAACGCAAGTTGCACGTCTTAAAGACTTGTTAGAAGGAATAGTGAATATTTCCATAAGTACCAAGAAAACATTTAATCCCAAAGAACTTAAAGAAGTCATAAACAACCCGGAAGGAAAACTTGGCAAGTTTCATTATGCAACAATAAAACGATTAGAGGAGCTTTGTGTTAAATATGCAAAAGTATCGTAATAAGCAAATACTTTGGGCGACATATGTCGCCCATTTTTGTATATAAAGAAGTATGGGGAATGTGGTGGAGATGTAGGGGGTATATGAAACAAGTAGAGGATAACTGGGGGGAAGTAGAGTTTACAATGCTATAGCTTGGCAATTGCTTCATAAAGATTTACCTTTGCAACGTCATTTGAAGCATGAGAAGCTTAGGAAAGTCCGAAGCAGTCCAGCCATGTGGATGATGACGCAAGTCGCACCCGCTTGCTGGACACGGGTGAGCGCATATTTTTACTATGGAAGATATTATTCTTTCCACTGGAGAATCTCCTAAGGAGAAACTCCAAAAGCATTTGCAGCTAACGTCTCTTGACGAGGCTATGGCAGAAGCAAATCGCAAACTTGCCGAGGGCAACGGAAGTATTGACGCTGACATGGAAGCTAAGCTGTTGGCATGTGAGATTGACATGAAGGCTAAGTATCCTGACAACATCTTCCTGTTCAGTGTTGACGGCGCACCTGTTATCACTATGGCTGATATCCATACCATCGGTGCCAAGCAGAAGGGCGGCAAGACATCGCTTGTGGCAATTCTCATGGCTGCAATACTCTGTGGCGAATGGAACCGCGTGAAGTGTCTTATGAAAGACATGTGTATGCTCTACATAGACACGGAGATGAAGAAGGTTGATACTCAGGAACTCGGTGTAAAGGCTGCTACGATGGCTGAGGTGGAAGCGACATCAATCTCCGACCGCCTCCATCTTGTCAACTTCCGTCCGCTGACTCCCAAGGAGATGGAAGACGGAATCCGCTATTTCATCAACAAGTACAAGCCACAACTGGTTGTCATTGACGGTATCGTTGACCTTTGCACAAACTTCAATGATGTTGAGGCGAGCCAAAACCTTGTACTTAACTTTCTCATGAAGACGGCTGAGGAAAAGCAATGTGCCATCATCAACATCCTTCACACCAACAAGACTGACGGCTACACTGAGCTTCGTGGTCACCTCGGTGCCTATTTTGAGCAAAAAGGTGCCACTGTCATCAAATGTGAGAAGGACGATGACACTAACATCGTGACAGTAAAGTTCCCAACCCATCGCTATGCTCCAGTGCCAGAGTTCCACTTCACATTTGACGAAGATGGTGTTCCTGTTTGTGCCGACGAGCTTCATCAGCAGATTGAGCAGCATAAGGCGCAGTCAAAGCAAGATCAGAAGGAAGCCGAGAGAAAGGCTGTGTTCGAAGAGCGCAAGCAGATAGTTCTGGACATCCTTAATGTCAACGGTGGCAAGATGGAACGAAAGGCTTTGGTAGAAGCTGTCATGCAGCGTATAGGCAAGAAGGAATCAACGGTCAAGAATATCCTCAAGGAAATGAAGGAGGGCTCAACGCCGTCAATATCGGAAGTTGACTCTGTGATAACTGCGTTAGTGTTCTAATTTGAATGATTACAAGACAGTCAGTCAATTCCCCTCTATAAGGGATAATTGACTGACTGTCCAAGTAATCTTAGTCATTCACTTTTATTCATTACAGAAATAGAACTATGAATATACAATCAGTCCCCCATCGCTTCATTCTTCCAAAGAAAGGCGTGAAGCACACATGTCCTTATTGTGGTAGCAGAAAATCTTTCAGACGATATGTTGATGCTACCACAGGTCTTGAACTCTCTGACAACTGCGGTATCTGCGACCACAAGAACCGATGTGGCGCAAACTATCCACCTCGTGAACTCTTCCGCGATCATCCAGAGCTGCGCCCCGACGACATGAGCCGCGATTATCCGAATGTAGGGCGAGGATTTCCGAGCCGCGATTATCCGCAAGTAGGGCGAGGATTTCCGAGCCGCGATTCAGGTTTTATTCGCGCAAACGGCTCACAAATGTTCGCCCTACAAAGCAACGAGTACCATCAGACCGAGTTCTTCCCTTTTGAATGGGCTGAGAAGGCGACAAGCCGTGAGAGCACTTTCAGCCGATGGTTCATGCAGCTTCCTTACGCCGAAGAGACAAAGCGGAAGGTGCTGGCGGAGTATTATGTAGGCGGAACGGAGAAGGATATTGTTGTCCGTGGCGTGAACTATGGTCCGGCAGCAATCTTCTGGATGATAGACGAGCAGGAGCGGGTGCATGACGCTAAGCTGATTGCATACAAAGGCGACGGACATCGGGCAGAAGGTTGGGGCAACTCCATTCGCTCAATCTGCGAGAAGACGAAGAAAGGTCCGCAACTGGAGCAGACGGAAAAAGTGCTGTTCGGCTTGCATCTCATAAACCGCTATCCCGACAAGGTTGTTTGCATAGTCGAGAGCGAGAAGTCGGCACTCATCTGCGCTTGCCATTATCCGGATTATGTCTGGCTTGCTACAGGCGGTTGCGGCAACCTTCAGCCGCAGAAGCTCCAGCCGCTTATGAACCGCACCATTGTGGTTTATCCTGACAGCGGAGAATACCATAAGTGGAGCGAGCGAATGAAGGAAAGCGGCCACAGGCAATATACCATAGTAAACCTGCTTGAGCGCTACGATCCGAATACGGATATAGCCGATGTTATTCTCGGAGAGGCAAAGCCCCCAAAAGCCTAACCAAGCCTTGACCTACGGTCTAGCCTGCTTCCGTTCGGCAAAATGAAGCCTGCTTCATTCTGCTCTCACTTACTCGCAGCCTTGACCAAAGGGAAGGATGTTAATATGGATTGAAGGTGGCAAAAAGTGCACAAAGGGGGCTGACCCCTTTGTGTAAAATTTCCCAAAATCGCCGCATTGGAAACGACACCCCATGGTGTCGTTAAACCGCCGCAAAGAAAATTTCGCCAAGCAAATACAGCCGAACAAAATCCGCGCATTAACGACGTTATGAGGCGTCGTTTCCAAAAAGCCACAAAACAAACAAAAAGAATCCCATGCCAATTTCTGACATGGGAATCTTCTGTTTGTACTCACAAGCCTATTAAACATCCTTCCCTTTGGGAAGGCTTGGTTAGGCTACTCAATCGAGTACTTCTCCTGCTCCTTCATCTTCACAGCCTGAGCGATCTGAGTGCTTGAGAGGCGACCGGTAGAACGCACCTTCATCTGGAGGCTGCGGATCTTGTCTGGCGTTGCCTCGTTGGCTGTGTCGGATGGCTTACAGTGGCAGCTGAGGTAGAAAATCGCGAGGTCATCGAGCTTCACCTTCTTGCCATTAAGCAACTGCTCCTTGACGCAAGAAATTAGCGCCTTGAGAACGCCGTAGATTTGTGCCTCAGAGAAACCGCAGTTGTGCTCTGCCATGTGTTGTGCCATGTCGGCGAGGTCGAGGGTGTCGTTCGCCTTTACTCGGATGAACCACTTACCGTTTGCACCTTCTAGGGTGCTTTTTGACTGATACTTCTGATAATTAAGCATCTTTTTCTCCTTTCTTTTTTAAACCCTGGTTCTTGTTTCCGTTTTTTGAGAACCAAAGGAAATTAAACATTCGGTTGTGTGAAATAAGAGAAACGTTCAGTCTCTGCAGCGGCGTGCGTAACTCTCTCATTTTCACGGTACAAAGTTACGAAAATTTATTGAAATACGCAAGTTTTTTAGCATTTTTTTTTCATGTAAAACAAAGAAATTTCCCTAAGGGAAACATGTCGTAATACTTAGGGAAATATATCGTAATCCTTTGGTTTATACCGGACAATAGATAAGAAACTTTTCCTTGAACCATTCTTCGTCTGGGAAGAATGAGGTGAGTTCAGTCTTCTCAACGATGTTGCGGAAAGGCTTCAACTCCTCGTCAAGATTACCGCCCTTGAGCACGATGACACCATTAGGGTAGGCGTTCTTCTGCTCCTTCTTGTCGATGTTCTTGCGAACAATCTTCATGAGGTCTGGCATCGGCATAACGGCGCGAGAGACGACAAACTCGTACTTGCCCTTTTCTTCCTCGCCACGACGCTGAACGGCAGTGACATTCTTCAGTCCGCAAGCTGCGATAACCTCGTTGCAGACGCGAATCTTCTTGCCCGTTCCGTCAATGAGCGTAAACTGACATTCTGGGAACATGATGGCCAAAGGAATGCCAGGGAAACCGCCGCCTGTGCCGAAGTCAAGAATCTTCGTGCCCGGACGGAAGGTAATGGCTTTCGCTATGGCAAGAGAATGCAGCACATGATGGAGGTAAAGATTGTCAATATCCTTGCGGGAAATGACGTTTATCTTTGCGTTCCAGTCACGATAAAGCGAATCAAGCAGCGCAAATTGCTCGCGCTGCTTTTCTGTGATATTTGGGAAGAGCCTAACCAAGCCTTCCCAAAGGGAAGGATGTTTAATAGTTGTATCGTTCATAAGAACCTAACCCTGTTTTCCTAAGGGGAGGATGTTTTGTGTGTTTGTTAGTTGACAATATTTATGTTTCTAAATCGGTTGCAATTATTTAACACCGAATAACAAAAGTAATAAACAACCCTCCCTTGGGGAGGGCTTGGGTGGGCTTCTTTACATGATTGCTGCCATCTGCTCTGCAACCTTCTTAGCTGCTTCGCCAGCCTTTTCAGCGAAGTCCTCGCCGTTAGAAGCGTAGATGATGCCGCGTGAAGAGTTTACGAGGAGACCGCAGTCTTCAATCCAACCGTACTTGCAAACTTCCTCGAGCGAACCGCCCTGAGCGCCAACGCCAGGAACGAGGAGGAATGAGTTAGGAGCAACGGCACGGATGTCCTTGAACATCTCGCCACGAGTAGCACCGACAACATACATCATGTTCTCGTCGTTGCCCCACTGCTGTGAGCGCTTGATAACCTTCTCGAAGAGGCGCTCGCCATCCTTGTCTTCTGTAAGCTGGAAGTCGAAAGACCCCTTGTTTGAAGTGAGTGCAAGAAGGATTACCCAGTGGCCTTCGCTGATGAAAGGAGTTACTGAATCTTCGCCCATGTAAGGTGCGATTGTGAGGGCGTCAACATTATACTCCTCGAAAAATGTCTTAGCGTACATCTTTGAAGTGTTGCCGATGTCACCACGCTTTGCGTCAGCGATGATGAAGTGGTTTGGATAGTTCTCCTGAAGATACTTCACTGTCTTCTCGAAAGCCATAAGTCCCTTCACGCCGTAAGCTTCATAGAAAGCGAGGTTTGGCTTGTACGAAACGCAGTACTGTGCAGTAGCGTCGATGATAGCTTTGTTGAAGGCAAAGATTGGATCTTCCTCCTGAAGCAAATGCTGAGGAATCTTGTTGAGGTCTACATCGAGACCTACGCAAAGGAATGATTTCTTTGCAAATATCTGAGATACGAGTTCTTTTCTAGTCATTGTTATCTGTTTTTAATTCTTTTTATAATGTTCCAAGCCGCTGCAAGCGCTATCTCCGTAACGATAATGAGAGCAAACAAAATAAGGCTATCTTTCCAAAAGGAGTCATAACTAAACCACTCTACATGGATATAATTAGCCACAAAGAAGGTAATCAATATAATGAAAAACTCCTCACGTTTTGCCTTGTTGGTGAATGTTGTCCTCCAATCGTTCTTTACATCATTCCAAAATCCCATAGTCTTATTTTCTTTGGTAATGAGTCTATTTTATATTGCAATAAGAGATGTTTTACACTTACAGTTCTGCTTCTTTCATTCTTTCGGTGTTCTCGGCAACTGTGAGGGCGTCGATCATATCCTGGATATTGCCACCGAGGAAACCTTGCAAGTCATGGGTTGTGAAGCCGATGCGGTGGTCTGTTACGCGACCTTGAGGGAAGTTGTATGTGCGGATTTTTGCTGAGCGGTCGCCGGAAGAAACGAGACTCTTACGACGGCTTGCAATATCGTCAACATACTTCTGATGTTCCTTATCATATATATATGTACGCAAGCGAGCGAGGGCACGTTCCTTGTTCTTAGGCTGGTCGCGGGTTTCAGTACACTCGATGAGAATCTCTTCCACCTCGCCAGTGTTAGGGTTCTTCCACATATAACGCGCACGAACACCAGACTCAACCTTGTTGACATTCTGGCCGCCGGCACCAGAAGAACGGAAAGTATCCCACTTGATTTCACCTTCGTTGATGTTTACTTCGAAAGGATCAGCCTCTGGAAGTACGGCAACAGTGGCAGCAGATGTCTGCATACGACCGTTAGATTCCGTTACAGGCACACGCTGAACGCGGTGAACACCTGATTCATACTTCAGTACGCCATAGACATTTTCGCCTGAAACGGCAAAGTCTATCTCCTTGAATCCGCCGACAGCACCTTCGGAAACATCGGTTACAGAGAGGTTCCAACCCTTGGATTCGCAGAACGCCTTGTACATTTTGAAGATGTCGCCAGCAAAAAGACAAGCTTCATCGCCACCAGTTCCAGCACGGATTTCCATCTGAACATTCTTTGCGTCCTCTGGGTCCTTTGGAACGAGGGCAATCTTTATCTCTTCTTCAAGCTGTGGCTGAAGTTCTTCGTTTGCAGCAAGTTCTTCGCGAGCCATTTCCTTCATGTCAGGGTCCGACTCGTTCATGATGATATCCTTTGCTTCTGCGATGCCATTGAGACACGCCACATACTTTGCGCGAAGCTTCATTATGTCTTCAAGATCCTTGTA
The DNA here is from genome assembly GCA_024401275.1 of Bacteroidaceae bacterium. Classification (GTDB taxonomy): domain Bacteria; phylum Bacteroidota; class Bacteroidia; order Bacteroidales; family Bacteroidaceae; genus Prevotella. Next base: position 47,869 of record JAKSLJ010000002.1, read on the forward strand.
TTCGCGAGTAAGCTTCACATAACGCTGCTGATCGGAAATGACCGAAGGGTCAGTGATGAGCGTGGAAACTTCCTCGTAGCGGCTTTCAAGGCCGTCAAGTTTTTGTAGTAGTGAGTTCATATTTCGCCCCCCTCTAACTCCCCCACAAGGGGAGGACCTTAAATTAGTTTTGCCAATAGGGGGAAAGGTCTGTGTTTGAATAAGTAACGGCTCGGAAATCCTCGCCCTACAAAGGTAATTCGTCTAAGCCCTCCCTTGTGGGGAGGGTTTGGGTGGGGTCTAGTATTCAAAAACTCCGTTCTCGGAAGTGATAGTGAGGTGCTTGTGATCACTTTCCTCTATGCGACCGATGATCTGAGCGTCGATGTTGAAAGACTTGCTGATCTCGATAACCTGCTCAGCCTTTTCTGCAGGAAGATAAACCTCAAGACGATGGCCCATGTTGAACACCTTGTACATTTCCTTCCAGTCAGTCTTGCTCTGCTCCTGAATAGTGCGGAAGAGTGGTGGGATAGGGAAGAGGTTGTCCTTGATGACGTGGCAGTTGTCGCCAACGAAATGGAGAACCTTTGTCTGTGCACCGCCAGAGCAATGTACCATACCGTGGATGTCAGAACGCATAGCGTCAAGAAGCTTCTTCACTACAGGAGCGTAAGTACGAGTAGCAGAAAGCACGAGCTTGCCAGCGTCGAGTGGTGAACCTTCAACAGCGTCAGTAAGCTTCAAACCACCAGAATAAACGAGATCTTCTGGTACATCGCCGTCGAAACTTTCAGGATATTTCTCTGCAAGATACTTTGAGAATACATCGTGACGAGCAGAAGTAAGACCATTGCTGCCCATACCGCCGTTGTATTCCTTCTCGTAAGTAGCCTGACCGTAAGAAGCAAGACCTACGATAACATCGCCCGGCTGGATGTTTGCATTGTCAACAACATCGCTGCGCTTCATACGACAAGTGACTGTAGAGTCAACGATGATGGTGCGAACGAGGTCGCCAACATCAGCTGTCTCACCGCCAGTGGCATAAACGCCAACGCCCATCTCACGAAGTTCTGCGAGGAGTTCGTCGGTACCGTTGATGATGGCAGAGATAACTTCTCCTGGCACCTTGAGCTTGTTGCGTCCGATAGTGCTTGACACGAGGATATTGTCGGTAGCACCAACGCAGAGGAGGTCATCAATGTTCATGATGAGAGCATCCTGTGCGATGCCTTTCCAAACGGAAAGATCGCCAGTCTCTTTCCAGTAAAGGTAAGCGAGTGACGACTTAGTGCCTGCACCGTCAGCGTGCATGATGTTGCAATACTCAGGATCTCCGCCAAGAATATCAGGGATAATCTTGCAGAAAGCCTTTGGATAAAGACCTTTGTCGATGTTCTTGATAGCGTTGTGAACATCTTCTTTCGCAGCCGATACGCCGCGAAGCATGTATCTATTTGTACTCATTTTCGATATTTTGGACCGAAGCGGACGCTTCGGGAACTGTGGCTATTTGCGGATGCCGTTCCAGAACTCCCAGCTTGCGAAGGCTTGGAGAAGAAGCATTTCGAGACCGTTCTTTGTCTTTGCACCATACTTTGCTCCGTTCTTCATGAAGAGTGTCTGGTCTGGATTGTAGATGAGATCGTAGAGAATGTTGTGGTTGTCCATAGCCTCGTAAGGAAGGTTTGGACATTCGTCAATGTGAGGATACATACCGCAAGGTGTGCAATTTACGATGACATTGTATTCCTTGATGACCTCGGGAGTTATTGATTCGTATTGGATTGTGCCTGGACGCTGATAGCGGCTAACATAGACAGGTTCGATGCCTAGCTGTTGCAATCCGTAGAAGATAGCCTTTGAAGCACCGCCTGTACCAAGTACGAGAGCCTTTTTGTGATATGGCATGAGCATTGGTTTGATGCTCTCTGTGAAGCCGATGACATCACTATTGTAGCCTGTTAAGACGGTTTTGTTTCCCGTGCTTTCAACCTTGATGACGTTTACGGCGCCGATAGCACGAGCTTCAGGGCTAATGTGGTCAAGAAATTGCATGACCTTCTCCTTGTATGGAATTGTTACATTGAGTCCTTTCAGTTCTGGATTCATGGCGAGGATTTCAAGAAAATTGTCGATTGACGAAATCTCGAAATTGATGTACTCAGCATCAATGTTCTCATTCTCAAACTTTTCGTTGAAGTAACCTATCGAGAATGAATGTCCTAAAGGATAACCGATTAGTCCGTATTTGTCCATAATGTTTATTTTTAGGCCGGCGTTAAGCCGGGAGGGGGGGCTCTATTTGAGACCGGCGGGAAAGTGCCGGGAACTGTGGCTATGAAACCGAAAGCGAAACTTTCGGGAACGTTGGCGGGCTTTATTTCTCTATGAGGTAAAGCGTGCAGATGCCGAATGTCAGACGTTTGAAAGAGACTTTTGAAAAGCCTGCTTTCTTGACAATCTCAGTCATCATTTCACCTTGTGGGAATGCCTCTATTGAATGAACGAGATAGTCGTAGGAATTTTTGTCATTGGCAATCATTCGTCCTATCAGAGGAAGAAACGTGTGCGAATAGATTCTGAAGAGTTGCTTCATTGGAAATACTATTGGTTCGGATAGTTCCAATATGGCAAACACTCCGTTTGGCCTCAATACGCGACGAATCTCCAAAAGGGCAGCATCCAGGTTCTCAAAATTTCTTATGCCGAATGACGTTGTGATGATGTCGAAACTTTCATCTGCAAAAGTCATCTTTGTGGCATCTTCCTTACTGAAAGAGATAACCTTGTCCAGCTTTTCTTTCGCAACCTTTTCCCTTCCAACAGCCATCATTCCTTCCGAAATATCAACGCCAATGACCGACTTTGGATTCAGTCTCTTTGCTTCAAGAATTGCAAGATCGCCTGTGCCGGTTGCGATGTCAAGAATATCTGCGCCTTTTTGCTGTCTGTTAATAGGAATTTCTGTAAGCTTTTGCGCAAAAGGATGGATGCTTCTTATCAGTTTATTTCGCCAATATCGGTCAATGCCTAACGACATGAAATGGTTAATCTTATCGTATGTTTTGGCTATACTGTCAAACATACGTGATACTTGTTTACCCTTATTTTCGTTGCCTCCGAATGGCAGAACCTTTTCTTGCTGATACATTATCCTTCTTTTATGTCACGAAAATTTGGTTGCAAATTTACAAAAGTTTTTCTTTTTTTTGTACAAATGAGGCTTTTTTTTGCGTTTTGCTCCTTAATGATATGCTTTATGATAATGAGCAGACGCTGTGGCAAGTATAAAAAGCTGGGATTTATGTCTTATTTAGCCTATCAGACATTATAGAACTCCGTAAAAGCCTTTATGCAATAGAGATGATCCTGCACGCTTCCAGTTTCACGAACAGAGTGCATAGACCAGATTGGATTGCCCATATCTACGCCACGAAGAGGAATCTGAGATGTGAGAATATTGCCAAGAGTGCTGCCACCAGCAACGTCGCTGTGGTTTACGAAGGTCTGACAAGGAACGCCCGCCTTTTCGCAGATAGAGCGGAAAACAGCAGCAGAATCGGCGTCGGAAGCATACTTTTGCGATGCATTGAACTTGATGACTGGACCTCCGTGCATGACAGGATGGTTTGTCGGGTCATATTTCTCTGCGTAGTTAGGATGAAGGGCGTGAGCGTTGTCTGCCGAAATCATGAATGAATGTTCTATGGCACGATAGAAATTTTCGCCGCTGCCTGCTATGCGTTTCAGCATATTGCGAAGAACGGGCGAATGAGCACCTTGCTTTGTGCCGCTGCCGGTTTCCTCGTTGTCGAAGATTGCCATTACCTGCGTTTCGTCTGAAATCTCTGATGCAAGAAGGGCTGAGAGGGCGGCATGAACCATTGAGAGATCGTCAAGACGACCAGAAGAAATTAAATCCTGATGATAGCCGACAAGGCAAGCAGGAGTGGTGTCGTAGAGATAGAGATCGAAGTCGAGAATGTCTTTCTGCTCGACGCTTAGCTCTTCGCAGATAATGTTTATGAGAAGATTCTCGCCTTCAAGACGATTGTTTACAGCGCCTATGATTGGCAGCATGTCTTTCTGCTTGCTGAGCTTCACGCCATCGTTCACTTGGCGATTAAAGTGAATGGCGAGGTTTGGGATTGTCAGCAATGGAGTTTTTATGTGAAGAAGCTTTGTCTCTGGTTTCAGGATGTTTTCGCTGCGAAGAATGACACGACCTGCGATTGAGAGAGGACGGTCGAACCAAGTAGAGAGAATTGGTCCGCCATAGACTTCGGTATTGAGCTTTACCATTCCTCCCTCGCATAGCATTTCGCTATTAGGTTTTATGCGAAAAGTTGGTGAGTCGCAATGGGCGCAGATAAGTTTGAAACCAGCTTCTTCCACTGGCTTTTTTCCAACGCGAAAAGCATAGACAGAGGAGTCGTTCTTGGTGATGAAAAAACAGTCGCCTGCTTTCATCTTTGGCCATTTCTCACCGGCATCAAGAGTCTTGAAACCAGCGGATTCAAGGATTTTTACTATTGTTTTTGCGGCCAGGAAGTTAACTGGCGAAGCGTCAAGGAAGTTCAGAAGATTCTGTATCATGATGGTTTTGGTTATGATCGCCGAACTCGGCGGTTGATTTTGAAGGAATTGATTGCCGAAATCGGCTTTTTTTGCGGAGGAACGCCGAAATCGGCGGTGAGTTTGGAGAGGTGGTACGCCGAAATCGGCGTTTTTAATATTTAGCTATTTTCTTTTGGGAGGAGTTTGGAACCGCAAGCGTCGCAGAATTTTGCGTGTTCCAAGTGCTTTGTCTTGCCGCATGAAGGGCAGACGTATTTTTTACGCTTAGCACGTTCCTTAACCATTTCTGCACTTACGATACCTGTTGGGATGGCAACAATAGTGTAACCTATGAGCATCATCATGGAAAGCAGGGTTTTTCCAAGACCAGTTGTCGGAGTCGTGTCGCCATAACCAACGGTTGTCATGGTTACGATGCTACAGTAGATTCCGTCAAGTGCTGTGTTTATCGTAGAATCGCTACCGCTTTCCACAACCCAAAGAATACATCCCATGCAGATGTTCAGTATGAAGACAAAGAAGAAAAACACGAGGATTTTGTTCATACTTTTCTGCAAAGAGATAAGCAATTCGTGACCTTCTTCCAGGAAGTTAAGCATGCGGAAAACGCGGAAGACGCGGATGATGCGAAGCGTTCTCAAGCCAACATTGTAGCCGAACGGGATGATACTGAGAAGGTCGATTATTCCGAAGAAGCTAAGTGCGTATTCCTTTGGGTTAGGATGGCTATAGATTCGCAGAATGTATTCGCAGATGAAGAACACTTGCAGAAGCATTTCCAAACCGATGAAACCATAGTGGATCCAATCGTGACCGTTGACGTAATTCTGTACAATGCTGTCAAAGACAATAAGGAGAACGCTTACAGAGATGAGTACAAGCAGAATGACGTCAAAGCGTTTGCCAGCAGGAGTGTCCGTTCCGAAGATTATCTGATAGATTTTGTCCTTCAGTTGTTGGTTGCCTTTTAGTTCTTGAATTTTGCTTTTTATAGACATGATAGGGGGTATTCATTTTTATGCCGAAATCGGCGGTTGTGTTTTTGTTTCTTATTCCTGACAAAGTTCCACAAATGGACAGTATTGGCAAGTTTTTAGGTCGGAGGCTATACTGAATGTTCGCTTGTTAAGCATGTTGTGAAGCACATTATGAAGTTGCTCTTCGTAATCTTGCTTTACAGAACTTATGTCTTGGAGAGGTTCTTTGTTGAGAGTGATGATCGGGTTATACTCAGCGTCCTTGCTGCCTACATCCTTGTTTCTGATATAGTATAGAGCAGGAGCAACAGGCAGATGTTCTGGATTATAATTAGAATTGTCAGATATAGCTATTGAGTAAAGAGACGTCTGACGGTAGTAGCCAGCACCCTCTTTACTATTGTCGAACATGTCTTCTACTTCAAGAAATTTCGGTTCGTCCTTAGTATGATCAGTTCCTGTCTTGTAGTCAACGACGCGGAGAATCTGTTTGCCTTGTCCGTCAGTTACCTTGTCAAGACGGTCAACGGCACCTCCGATACGAATGTTTACATCGCCTTCTGGAGTTTCGACTGTGTAGTTCTTATAGTATCTGTTTTCAAGGGAGACGATAGAGAACGGAGTGCTTTTAATGTCGTTCTTCAACATTCGTTTCATGTACTCCTTGACAATACTTTTCAAAAGTTCTTCCATGCCGTTGCTCTCCATGCTGACATTTTCGCCATAAAGTTCTTTCTTCGTCTTTTCGAGAGCTGCGTTGATGTGCGGAACGAGCAGAGCGTCTTTCTTGACATACTCCTCGAGCATGGAAGATGTTATGGTGTTTGTGCCAAACTTACGGTACAAATCTTCTGCTGCATTATGGAAGAATGTTCCGAAAGCAGCTGCGTCCATTGTCTCTTCTTCGTCTTTTTCTTCACGAAGTTTGCGGTAATACTGGTAGTAGAACTTCTTTTCGCAACTCATATAGACATTTATTGCAGAAGGCGAGATGCCGCCTTTCTTGCGTTCTTCTATGTATTGGAGAAGTTCTTCTTCCGTAGATTCACACGGCTGCGGACGCTTTGTGTGAGTTACGAAATCCGTTTGCAGAGAGATTTGCTTTATCTGTTTTGGATTGTTTACAATCAGATTAAGCAAGAAGCGACTCATTTCTCCTGGAGAAGTGTCGCTGCCACTTGCGTTATATACGAGCGTAACATCCTTACAACGCTTCAACAAACGATAGAAATAATATGCAAAGATATTTGTTCTGTCGTCGGATGTGCTGAGCTCAAAGGCGCGCTTGATAGAGTAGGGGATGACGGAGTTTTCGCTTCCTCCCTTTGGAAGAACGCCTTCGTTGCAAGAGAGCATTATGATGTGGTCGAAGTCGAGATTTCGCGTCTCAAGCATGCCCATTATCTGAATGCCTTTTGCTGGTTCGCCATGGAACGGAATGGTGGCAGTAAGTATGATTTCCTTGTAGAGACGAACAAGGGTGAGAGCGTCAATGTCAAGATAGTTCTGCTCGTGAAGTGTCTTCAGGCGAGTGATAATGTTATAGGTGCGGAAAGTTGCTTCCTGAAGGAGCTGAGAATTGTGGCTTTCAGGAAGTTTCTTTATAGAAGAAGCGATAGCGGAAATTGCGCTTTCCAAAGCGGAAAGGATGGCGGAAACGGAGCGGGGGATAGCTGCCGAAGCGGACGCTTCGGGAACAATGGCAGCTTTTGGGGGGACGGCGGCATGCTTGTGAAGCGGATGACCTTCAAGGTTTCTGAGGTAAGAAAGTCGGTAGCGTTGTCCGTCTTTTGTCAAGCCTTCGGTGTAGAGCTCAAGGAGAGTAGCGATGTAAGATGCGGGCTGTGTTTCTGCAAGTGGAAAACCAGCTGTAATATTCACTGGGCCAACACCTTCTGGAAGGCTATAAGTGGCAGAAGGAAGCATGTGCTCGTCGCAAAGAACGATAGCTGTTCTGCGACCGCCGTCTATGCGCTTGTTTTCCTGAAGCCATTTCTCTATGAAGCGAGTTTGAAGATTGTCGGTAAGAGCTTGAGCAATAGTTATTTGCGCCTCTTTGTTTACTGTGAGGATGCTTGCTTCATCGTCTTTTATTGAGAGCTTATCAGCAAGAGTAAGGAAGAGTTTCTCTTCGCAGCGAAGGCGTTTGTTGAAACCAATTGCGTAGTACTTTTCAAACTTGAAATCTTCGTATTTTACCTTCTCTACAACATCGCGATAGAGCATTCCTTCGTAAGCAATTCCGAGAGAATACAGTTTCTCCTTGAAGTCGCTGTAGATGTCGTAGAGATTATTCCAAAGAGAAACGAATTTCTGCTTCAATTTCGACTCCTTATCTTTCGTAAAAGAGTTGAAGTAATGCATCAGAAGCTTCTGCTGTTCCTCTGTGAGATGAGCTATTGAATCCATCTCATGGAGGTTGCTTATGTTTGTAAAGAGCTGCTTGGCGTCTGCGAGAGATTTGTCTGCATTATCAAAGTCGGCAAGGAGGATCTCGCCCCAAGCATAGAACTTGTCAAGCGATTGGTTCTCGTGAGTTATCTTGCAGTAGCTTTTATGCAGAAGGCTTACCAATTGAATGTGGTCGGCAAGCAGAAGCTTTGACTGCTGCTGGAAGAATTCCGAGATGGAGTAATACTTCGGAGCGAAGACAGCTTCTCCACCGGCTGCCTCAAGAAGGTAGTCGTTCATCCAAAGCGAAGCACGCTTGTTTGGAAAAACCATAGCAATCTTGGCAAGGTTCTTGCCGTGAGAGCTTATGAGGTTATATGCTATTTCTTTTAGGAACATTTTTCTTCTTCTTAGATTTCTTCTATCTTGTCTGTATAAACATACCAGAGGAAGGCTTTAACATTTGGCATACCTATCTGCTGGAGAAGCTCTTTGTATTCGGTAATCTGCTTTTCGTAACTTTCGTGCGGCTTTCCGAACTTGTAGTCAATAACGATTGTTTCCTTACCGTTGGTAATCACTCTGTCAGGTCTTTTTGGACCTTCGTTTGTCAGTATGGAACATTCGTTGAAGACCTGCCACTCTTTAGAGAACCAATGCTTGGCTTGTTCGTTACCTTCTATTCTCTTGCGAATGAGCGCAGATTGTTTGCTGTTTTCTATAACGCCTTCAAATTCAAGTTTCTGCAATACGCCGTCAACATCGTCAACCGTATTTATTTGCGAAAGAACATTATGAAGCAGCAAACCTGTAGAAATGAAGCTGTTATCGTCTTCGTCTTCTTCTTCGCTGGTAGAAAAGATGAAGTCCTTGCTTCGGTTACTTTGCACAAATTCAACTGCTAATTGACTGTTGTGCAAACTTAGGCTGACAGGCTCAACAGGCATCTCAAAGACGTTTTCTGGAGTATCTTCGTTAGACTCTTTTGGGGCATTTTTCTTTTCTTTTATTGCAAACGAACCGAAGTGCTTGGTATAGCCGAAGAAATCTTTTTCGTCTTCTGTCTCAAACTCAATTGTCTGATAAGAGAATGCGTCTTTGTCAAAGTTGTCAAGGCATTCTTCTACGAGTACTGAAATATGACCTGTACCATATTTATCGGCTGGAGTATTGGAAATTGCTTCGTCCAGCTTTCGGCTTGTCTGACCATAGAAATAAAGATTCTTTCCAGCACGCGTGAAGGCTACATAGATTAGATTTAGATTATCTATTGTGTTATTGATTATCTCTTGTTCATAATCTTCTGCGAAAATCGTGTTAGCAAGTTCCTTGTTAGTATGGATAAGAGTAAACGGCAGCTGGTTGAAAGGCGGAGTATTTAGTTCAACCCAGATTTTGTTCTTCTTTGTGTTAGACGGCCATCCGCCGTCAGCTACGATGACATTGTCAAACTCAAGACCTTTACTTTTGTGGATAGTCATCATCTGAATGCCGTCGGTTGACTCTGTTTCGATAGCTTTCTCAGAGATTGTTTCGTCCCAATACCTTAGGAAATTTCGAATGGTAGAAGTATTCTTGCTTGCAAAGTCCTTGAGATAGTCGAAGAAGGCGGAAATAAATGCGCTGTCGCCCTTGAATGAAATGATATTGAAGGCGCGGAAAATATCTTCAACAACGTCGAGCAAAGGCTTCTTTGCGTCTATCTTTTCAATGAGAATCTTGCATTCTTCAGCCGACTTCCCAGAGTACTTTTCAATTGTGGCAAGAAGAATCTTGTCTTCCGGATTAAGTAGAAGTCTAAGCGCACATATTATGGCGCAAACAGCTGTAGAAGAGCCAAGTATGAAACTCTCCATGCTGACAACTTTTATCTCAGGATAGTTGTCCATAAACTCCTTTGCCAATTCAGTTAGAATCATATTCCCTCTGCCGAGAATGGCAATATCCTTGGCTTCAACTCCGCGAGAGATAAGCTCTTCAACTTTCTGACAGATCATGCTGTGGCGTTGCTTATAAGCCTTCTCCGAAAGCATGTGAAATTCCACTTCGCCCTTTTCTTCTGTTATGCCTGGCTTAACATTCTGATGAACGTCGCTATAAGCTTTCTGCACATTGCAGATGTTCATAGCCTGGTCGAAGAAAGCGTTGTTGAAGTTTATGATGTTCGCTTCCGAGCGGAAGTTTGTGTCAAGGTTTTCTATCTTCGTGTCAGATTCATTATTGAATTCCTGCTTGATATTGTCAAGAAGTTTCCAGTCGCCATCTCTCCAACGGTAAATGCTCTGCTTGACATCGCCGACAATCATGGAGCCGACTGTTCCGCGAGCTTCCTCTGAGTTATAGTGGCTCATGGTTTCTTGAAGCAGATTCTTGAAGTTATGCCATTGGAGAGTGCTTGTGTCCTGGAATTCATCTATCATAAGATGGCGCACCTGAGTACCGATTTTCTCAAAGATAAACGGCGAATCGCTCGTGCCAATCATGTCGGCAAGGAGCTGGTTTGTGCTTGAGAGAAGGAAGCGGTTTGCCTTTTTGTTGCTTGCGTCAACAACTTCCTCAATAGTTCCGAGAAGTTCCAGGTTGTTAAGGTTTATGCGAATCGCTTTGCTTGAATTAATTATTAATGCAAGTTTGTCGTGGAGGGCCAAATAATCGCGAAGAGCAGGAAGAAGAACTTCCGCAATCTTCTGCGTTCCATATTTTTTATTATCGGCTGCTTTCTGCCAATTGTTCTCGTCTTCAGCATATTTTCTTACCTTGGAAGGAATGGAAACAACATCGCCGTTTTCTATGTATTGATACATTTTCCCCAAACCACTTCTGTTGCTGTCTGAGAACTTGCTGATGTCAAAACCTTGCGCTTCAATAACGTTTTTCAGTTTTTGTGCAGCAGAAACTATGTTTTCTGTTGATGTCTTGACAAGATTGTCAAGCATCAGCTTATATTCCTTGAAGACGTTATTGCTCTGCGATTCTTCAAAAAGTGCTTTGTATTCCTTGGAATGGCTCTGGTAGAAATCTGAGAAAATGTTCCTTCCGAAATCCTTAAGTCCGTTGATGACGTTCCAAGTCTTTCCCTCCCTCATGTTCTCCTCGGCAAAATCCTTGATGCGTTTGAAGATGTAGTCAGTTGGTTCAAGGTTGTCGATCAGTTCGTCCACAGCCTTGTTCTTCACTTGCTCACCGTTAAGTTCAACGTGCATATTTGATACGATGTCGAGCTCTCGCGTCATGTTTCGTAGCACGCGCTGGAAGAATGAATCTATGGTTTCTATACGGAAATGGCCGTAGTCGTTGAGTATCAATCCCAAGGCTACAGCAGCATTCTTTCGCACATCACATTCCTTCATGCCCATCTCTTTCGTGATGCGTTCCATATATCCTTTAGAAGACGCCAAACCCTCTCGCAACCCATAAAGTTGCGAAAGGATTCTTATTTTCATTTCCTGTGTAGCTTTCTTGGTGAAAGTTACGGCAAGTATGCTTTTGTATTCATCGGGCCTTAGCATTAGCAGTTTGATGTACTCAACCACCAGTCGGAAGGTTTTTCCTGCTCCTGCTGAAGCACGATAGACAGTTAATGGTGCGGGCATTAGATTGATTTACTAATTTACTGATTTTTAATTTACAATTTGCACAAATTTGCACAAAAGGGTCAGACCCCTTTGTGCAATTTTGCGAGTTAGAATCTGTACGTAAGTGTACAGAGTGCCTGGTGGCGCTTGTTGTTTACATCAACGCTACATGCAGGTGTGTTGCCGTTGATGTTGCAGTAAGGAGCAAACTCACCCTTCTTGTCAGAATACTGATAAGCGAGATCGAGCGAGAATTCTGGGCTAATGTTGAAGCCAAGACCTGCTGTGAAGCGGTTTGTAGCCTTCCAATTTGTGTAGTCAGTTGTTGAAGAGTAGTATGTTCCAGGGCTGTCGAGAGTGATGTCCTTGTATGCATCTTCCTTGTACATCGGAGAAACATAGTTGTAACCCAAACGAACTGCCACTTCAGGAACTACGCGCACTTCTGCACCAACCTTGAATGTAGAAACACCCTTGAGCGAACGTTCTGTATGGTCGCACATGTTGCGGTCGTTATAAGCGCTTTCATAGTAGTTGTAACGTCCTCCTTCAGCTTCCTTAATTTCGCTTTTGAGAGAAGAGTAGTCAACATAGTTGAACGAAGCTCCAATGGCAAGGAATCTACCAAAGGTAGTACCTGCGCTTAAGCCGAACTTCCAAGGTGTGCTGATTTCGTATTCATAAACCTCTCCGGTACTTAGAACTTTCTTGTTTGAACCGTAATCTGTATTGTTGTAGATAGCGGTATTGTTCCTTGTGCGAAGATCGTACCATGTAGGAGTTTCAACAGAGAGACCGATACGGAATGGGCTTGCTTCGATAGGACGGAAGATGATACCACCCTTTAGACTTGCTCCAACACCACTAATATGGCGGCTATCTTCAAGTTCTACATTTCCGATAGTTTCACCTCCGTTGAGGAGATTCTCCCTAAAAAGAGAATTGTTCTGGTAGTGAACGTCAGAGATTGTTATACCGAAACCATAGTAAATGCGATCATGAGAATTGCATGAAAGGATAATGTCGTAGTTGCCAATATAGCCCTTGCGTTCTCTGCCGAGATAATAGCCGCTTGCACTATAGCATCCGAGATCACCACTATTGTCGTTTGTATGCATGAGAGTGTTCTCGTAGAGATAGTCCACCTGAGTGTAAGCATCATCACCTAAGTAGCTATGATACTTCTCGTATGTAGTTGTGTTCTGTGAGCCGTAGTAGGTCTTTCCGTCGTACTGGTAAGGAAGAGTAGCGCCTGTAAGATTGAGAATTTGGTTGAAGTTGGTCGACTTGCGGTAGCCGAAGCCGAGGTTAAGTTGAGAATCATAATCTCTGATCATAGGCAGAACAACACCTATCTGGTCGAAGTTTACGTTACCCTTGGAGTCGCCAGAAATGTTTCCGCCGTTTGGCTGCTGAGAATAGCCGAATGTGGCTGATACGCTTCCGCTACGGCTAAGTCCGAGAGCTGCAGGGTTTTCGCCTGCTGCAGAGATGTCAGCTCCGAGAGCTTCCATTGCTCCACCCATGCCCACGTACTTTGCTGTACCGTTAAGGTCTTGAGTAGCGATTTCTGCGTCCTGGTATGTTTCCTGTGCCATTGCTCCCATGGAAGAGAGCAGAAGGGCTGCTGTCATTATCTTTTTCATAGTTGTATATTTGTTGTGAGTTTTCGTATTATTGCATTAATCCATCCCTTACAAGGGAGAACTGTATGACATTCAAACAGAGGAATTTAGTGTCTTCCGCCTGTACTTCTTACGGAGCCGCCTGAATGACCACCACCTCCGCCAGAGAAGCCGCCGCCTCCGCCGCCAGAGAAGCTGCCAGAACTTCTGCTAGGTGTGTATGAAGGGGTGTTGTTTACTTGTGGGCTTGTTGACACTCTTGGCACGTTGTAGTTGCTGTTAGAGCGAGAGCCGTTGTTCCAGCCGCGGGTGTTGCCTGATGTGCGGATGCCGCTTGAAGTTCCGGTTGGTCTGTTGTTCCAAGAGCCGTGGTTTCTTGAGCCTGTACGACTGATGTACGTAATGCCTCCATGATGGGCGCCTCCGCCGTGTGGGTAGTAGCCTCCAGGATAGAATGTGTCGTAATACCAAGGCCTGTAGCTGCCGTACCATCCTGTGTAGCCGTAGAACCAAGGGTCGTAATATCCGTAGTTCCAAATGTAGTGTGAAGAGTATGGATAGAAGCCGTGGTGGAAGCCGTAGCGATAGCCGTAACCGTAGTACCAAGGATCATACCAATAATCGTACCAAGGGTCGAACCAAGTGTTGTAATACCAAGGACGATAGATGCCGAATGTGAGCGCGTCGTCAAGTTCCTTGAAGCGTTCCATCATGCGAGTGAACTTGTAGTTTTCCTTTACATTATAAAGACTGTCGCCATTCTCTTCCCATACGAAGCGGTCGTCGCTTGTGTTAAGAGAATCAAACACGAGTGAGTCGCCTGGCTGGTAACCGTAGTGGCGGTTGTAGAGGTCAACATCATCGTGGTAGATCATTCTGTAAACGCGAGCCATAGCTTCCTCGTAAGCACGCTGTTCAGCTAAAGCTTCTGCCTGCTTTCGTGCTTCCTTCTCCGCCTTCTTCTGAGCCTTTTCTTCAGCAGAAAGTTTCTTTGGAGTGAAGTACATATCGTCCTGTGCCATCATGTTTGTGATGTTGGTTGTAAGGATGACGAGCAATGAAAGGATCAGTTTTTTCATAATGATATGCTATTTGGTGTTTTCTTATTTTAAGTTGCTGGTAGTAAAAGCGTGTATAAAGTAGCTTTTTCTGCTGCAAAGTTAAAAGTTCTGTTTTTGTTTATGTGAGGAAAATCCCCACTTTTGCAAAGGAAAAACCCTATTTATGCTTAATCCATACGATTTTTGTAGTCTTCATAGTCGAATTCCCGCAATATTTCCAGGCTTCCGTCTCTATGTTTCATCGCTATTGCTGGGTGAGAAATGCCGTTGAACATGTGGGTCTTCACAGTTGTGTAGTGAATCATGTCCTCGAAGATTATATCTTCGCCTATCTGGAGATCGTGGTCAAACAGCCATGAGCCGATAAAGTCACCGGAGAGGCAACTGTTGCCGCCTAGGCGGTAGCGGAAGGATTGGACGCCCGACGATGAATCGTCGGGAACGGTGGTTGCTTTTTCTGCGACAGGAGCTTCTTCTTCTTCTTTGTTTATCGCTTTTGCGCCACGGACAGCCGGTTGGTATGGCATTTCTAGGCAGTCGGGCATGTGGCAGGCGAAGCTTACGTTCAGTATGGCTGTTCGGATGCCGTGGTTCTCCACGATGTCTATGACCTTTGAAACTAACGGACCTGTCTGCCATGCGAAGGCGGAGCCTGGTTCAAGGATTATATGAAGGTTAGGATAACGCTCATGAAGTCCGTTGAGAACGCGAATAAGATGCTCTGTGTCGTAGTCCTTTCTAGTCATTAGATGACCGCCGCCGAGATTTAGCCATTCGAGCTGTGGCAGCCATTTGCCGAACTTCTCTTCAAGATGGGCAAGGGTGCGCTCAAGTGTATAGGAGTCGTCCTCGCAATGGCAATGGCAATGGAAGCCACGTAAGTTAATTGATAATGGAGAATTGATAATTGATAATTCCAATTGATCTGCCGTCACGCCGAAGCGCGAACCTGGTGCGCAAGGGTTGTAGAGGGCTGTCTCTATCTCCGAATATTCGGGATTTACTCGTATGCCGCAGCTTATCTCGTGATCCGCTTTCAAGGTTTCAGGACAGAAACGCTCAAACTGCGAGAAAGAGTTGAATGTGATGTGGCTTGAGCAGCGCATGAATTCCGGGAAGTTTTCCTCTGTATAAGCCGGTGAATAGCTGTGTGCATAGCTGCCGAACTCCTCGTAGGCAAGGCGTGCCTCGTTTGGCGAGCTTGCCGTAGTATGGCTGATGTACTCGCGGAAGATTGGGAATGTCTTCCAGAGCGCAAAGGCTTTGAAGGCAAGGATTATCTCAACGTTGGCGCGAGTGGCAACATCTTTTATCAAGGTGAGGTTCTTGCGTAGAAGGTCTTCCTCGATTATGTAGCAAGGATTAGGAGACATATACGAATTTACGGATTTACAATTTACGGATTTGTGGATTTACAATTTTAGTCGATAAATCTGTTTGCGAGTGCGCCAAACTCTTCTATGCGACGGTCGCGAAGGAAAGGCCACCAGCGGCGGACGTTCTCCGAGCGCTTCATGTCAACGTCTATCACAACCACTTCCTCGTCAGTACCGGCGTCGTAGAGCATTTCGCCCTGTGGTCCTGCCACGAAGGAATGTCCCCAGAACTGTATGCCGTTTGTCTGACCGGAAGGGTCTTCCTCATGTCCGCAGCGGTTTACGGCTATTACAGGCAATCCGTTTGCTACAGCATGACCGCGCTGTACTGTCTGCCATGCTGTGAGCTGTCGCTGCTTCTCGTCGTCGGTGTCAGAGCTTTCCCAGCCGATGGCGGTAGGGTAGATGAGAAGTTCTGCGCCTTGCAGAGCCATCAGTCGTGCTCCTTCCGGATACCATTGGTCCCAGCAAACCTGTACGCCAAGTACGCCAACGGAAGTCTTTATTGGATGGAAACCGAGGTCGCCAGGTGTGAAGTAGAACTTCTCGTAGTAAGCAGGGTCATCGGGAATGTGCATCTTGCGGTATTTTCCCGCTATGGTTCCGTCATTTTCAAAGACGACAGCCGTGTTGTGGTAAAGACCTGCAGCGCGACGCTCAAAAAGAGAAGTTACGAGCACGATGCCGAGTTCTTTAGCCAGAGCGCTAAAGTGTTCAGTGGAAGGTCCCGGAATCGGTTCTGCAAGGTTGCATAGCTCCACATTTTCCGTTTGGCAGAAATAGAGCGAGTTATGCAGTTCCTGCAGCACAACGAGTTTGGCACCTTTCTTGGCAGCCTCATTTATGGCTGTGTCAATGCGCGCGATATTGTCGTTTATGTCAGCTGTTTTATACTGCTGTATTATGCCTATTTTCATAATGATTATTCTTCTTTATTTTGGGAAGTCTTATTTTTCGCTGCAAAGTTACGCAAAAAAAAAGAAATAGCAAGTTTTTTGTGGTTATTTTTGATTGTTGTTTTTGGAAATATCTCAGATGTTGGTGGAATACTGGTCTTATGTGTTAGGATGTTTCCCAAACTAAAGCGGCTGCTATGTGGTTACGGTAAAAAAAGTAACGGGGGAGGACTTCACAGCCCTTCCCCGTCGCAAACTTAAACAACCAATAAAAGAAATGTTTTTTATCTGATGAACAATAGTTCGCGGTACTTTGGAAGTGTCCAGAGTTCGTCGCTAACGATGAGCTCAAGCTTGTCTATCTGGTAGCGGATTTCGTCCATCTTAGGACAAACTGTGTCGTGATAAGCAACTGCCTTTTCACGCTCGCTGCCGATAATGTTAGCCTTCTTGCGTGCAGAGATGAGCTCTTCAACACCCTTCTCGATGAGTTCGATGCGCTCTGCAATCTCCTCGATAATCTTGAGGTTGCGTCCGCAGATTACAGCCACCTTCTCTTCTGGGAAGATCTGACGCATAGACATTACGTTCTTTGCGAGCTGGCTCTGATAGTGAGTAGCAACCGGAATGATGTGGTTCATTGAAAGGTCGCCGAGTACGCGAGCTTCAATCTGGATCTTCTTAGTGTAAGTTTCCCACTTAACCTCGTTGCGTGCCTCAAGCTCCTTGAGAGAGAATACGTTCATCTTCTCGAACATCTTCACAGAATCCATAGTGAGATACTGGTCGAAGATTACTGGGCAAGATGTCTCGCAGTCGAGTCCGCGTGAAGCTGCTTCCTTCTTCCATTCGTCAGAGTAGCCGTTGCCGTCGAAGCGGATAGGCTTACAAGTCTTGATGTCCTGACGGAGGATTTCGATGATAGCTGCTGTCTGGTCTTCACCCTTCTTGATGAGTTCGTCAACGCGCTGCTTGAAGCTTACGAGAGCCTCTGCTACGGCTGTGTTGAGGGCGATCATTGCTGATGCACAGTTAGCCTCAGAACCAACGGCACGGAACTCGAAGCGGTTACCTGTGAACGCGAATGGAGAAGTACGGTTACGGTCTGTGTTATCGATGAGGAGTTCTGGGATTTCAGGGATATCAAGCTTCATGCCCTTCTTGCCCTTAACATCGAAGAGATCCTTCTTGTCTGCCTTCTCGATGTGGTCGAGGAGCTCAGAGAGCTGCTTGCCAAGGAATGAAGAGATGATTGCAGGAGGGGCCTCGTTAGCGCCAAGACGGTGAGCATTTGTTGCGCTCATGATAGAAGCTTTGAGGAGTCCGTTGTGCTTGTAAACACCCATGAGTGTCTCAACAACGAAGACTGCGAACTGGAGGTTGCCTTCTGGTGTCTTTGCTGGAGCGTGAAGGAGAACGCCTGTATCTGTAGAGAGTGACCAGTTGTTGTGCTTACCAGAACCGTTGATGCCTGCGAATGGCTTCTCGTGGAGGAGAACCTGGAAACCGTGCTTGCGAGCAACGCGCTTCATGAGAGACATGAGGAGCATGTTGTGGTCAACAGCGAGGTTAGTCTCTTCAAAGATAGGAGCAATCTCAAACTGGTTTGGTGCTACCTCGTTGTGGCGAGTCTTGCAAGGAATAGAGAGTTCAAGAGCCTGATACTCAAGATCCTTCATGAATGCCTGAACGCGCTCTGGAATAGTTCCGAAGTAGTGGTCATCCATCTGCTGGTTCTTTGCAGAGTCGTGGCCCATGAGTGTGCGACCAGTAAGCATGAGGTCTGGGCGAGCAGCGTAGAGAGCTTCGTCAACGAGGAAGTACTCCTGCTCCCAACCGAGGTTAGAGATAACCTTTGTTACGCTTGGATCAAAGTATTGGCAAACGGCTGTTGCTGCAACATTCACAGCGTGGAGAGCCTTCTTGAGAGGTGCCTTGTAGTCGAGAGCCTCACCTGTATAAGAAATGAATACTGTTGGAATACAGAGTGTGTCGTCGATGATGAAAACAGGAGATGTTGGGTCCCAAGCTGAGTAACCGCGAGCCTCGAAAGTGTTACGGATACCGCCTGATGGGAAAGAAGATGCGTCTGGCTCCTGCTGTGCGAGGAGTTTGCCTGAGAACTTCTCGAGCATACCGCCCTTGCCGTCATGCTCTACGAAGGCATCGTGCTTTTCGGCTGTACCTTCAGTAAGTGGCTGGAACCAGTGAGTATAGTGAGTGACGCCCATGTCCATTGCCCAGAGCTTCATGCCCTTTGCTACCTCGTCTGCGATAGAGCGGTCGAGAGCAGCGCCATTGTCCATTACGTCAACGAGCTTTGCATATACTTCGGCTGGAAGATACTTGAACATCTTCGCGCGGTCGAACACGTACTTTGCGTAAAACTCAGAAGGGCGAGTTGATGCTTTTGCCACTTCTACTGCCTTCTTCTTAGAAGCTTCTTCTACTGCTTTGAATCTTAAGTTTGCCATAAGTTGTATTTAGTTTTTAGTTTTTGGTTTTTATTTTTTTTTGACCACGAGCTGATGTTCGTGACACTGGGGACTTTGAGTGGCTTGGGTGGGCTCTTTAAGGCTTCAGTGTGAAACCTACGACGAAGCCGAGTTTCTCTGTGCTTGGGTTGGCATGAAGACCTGCGAAGACTGGGAGCGAGAAGCTGTCTGTAATCTTGAGGTCTTTGCTTGCCTGGAGTGAGATGTCTGTTACGGCAAATCCGTTAGCCTTCGCGTAGAATGATGTGGCGAAAGGAACTGCGCCGATTGATGCTTCCCAATCAAGTCCGCCAAGTGCGAATGGTGCTTTTGCCTCGATGAAGGTTGAGTAAGCGCGCTTACCATCCTTGTTCACTCCGTCAGCTCCGGCGAAGTTTGTGTATGCCTGGAGGTTTACTGGACCGAAGTCGTAGCCGATATTTGCTTCAAAGACATGAGCTGTCTTGTGAGCTTCGTATTCGAAGTATCTTGGAGAACCGACTACACAGAAATAGTCTGTTACGCCAATGTTGAAACCACCAGTGGAGTAGGCGAGGGTGAGATCAATTTCCTTGAGATCGTCGCCGCCCTTGAGTCCGTAGCTTCCCCAAGCGGAGAGTGATACTCCTTTGTATGAAACACCGAGTGTCGGCTGTATTGCTGCTTCGCCAAGTTCCTGACCACGCCAATGGTATGAGCTTACGAAGTCGGCTGATATTTCTGCTTCTACTGTTTCCTGAGCCTTAGCACCTGTTATGAGAGCAAGTGCTGCAAGTGTAATAACAATCTTTTTCATATTATATTATTGTTTTGGTGTTTTGTGCCATTGTTTTGTTTTCGGGTGCAAAGGTACGACTTTTTGAGTTACAAACAAAAGATTTCTATGGTAAAAAACGACAAAAAATCTTACGATTTCGCAGATTGTAAGCATTCTAGGCGCTAAAACTTTACAGTGTGCATAAAAAATGATGAGAAAAGTAATAAATCGTAACTTTTCTCTCTCTGGTTGCTCTTTGTCAATGGGAAAATATGGATTTTGAGGCGTTGCTTACGGTGTGTGCTGGTTTTACTGTAGTGTTGACATGATTGGAAGTAGAATGGGTTGAAATGCTTTCAAAGTGAAAGTTAGGCTGCAAAAATGCTTATTTGCGGCACTGATTTACTGTGCAACCATCTGTTCAAGCTGCTCTGGAGTGAGGCGAAGATGGAAACGACCACCTTCTGCAACGGCAATCTTACCGGTTTCCTCAGAAACAACAATGGCAAGTGCATCGCTTTCCTGAGAGATACCAAGTGCCGAACGATGGCGAAGTCCAAGCTCTTTTGGGATGTCATAGTCGTGACTGACAGGCAAGATACAGCTTGTGGCCTTGATTCTTCCGTTTGAGATAATGACAGCTCCGTCGTGGAGTGGGGAGTTCTTAACGAAGATGTTTTCAAGCAGTCGTTGGTTAATCTTTGCGTCAATAACATCGCTTGACTGGATGTATTCGTCAAGCTTCTGCTCTTTCTCTATAACAATAAGTGCGCCAACCTTGTATCGTGCCATATTAATACATGCCATAACGACAGGCACAAGCTTCTGGTTTGCCTTTTCGATGTCTTCTTTCTGGTCGGAATGGAGCGAAGTGAGGAACTTCTTTACATTCTCGTTTGAGCCGAGATTGTAGAAGAATTTCTTTATTTCGTCCTGGAAAATGACAATGAGGGAAATGGCTCCAGCGCTCATGATACCATTCAAGAGAGCACCGAGCATCTTGAAGTTTAGCCATTGACTAAGCAGGTAGATAAGCAAGAATATGACAATTCCTACGAATACATAAAGCGTGCGCGAGCGACGGAGTATTCTGTATAAGTAGAAAAGTATCAAGGCAACCGCCAAGATGTCGAAGAGATCTACCAAACCTATGTTCAGGGCTTTCAGCATATTATTTGTATAAGCTTGCTGTTAGAATCTGGCATTCTTTGGCTTCTCTTACATCGTGTACGCGAAGAATGTCAGCAGCATTTTGCATGAGTGCGATTGTGTTTATTACAGAAGTTCCGTTGAGCGATTCGGTAGGAGTGCAACCGAGTGTCTTGAAAATCATTGATTTACGCGAAACACCAACGAGTATCGGCAAATCAAGTTCTCGCAGGAAACTGAGATCTTTCAGTATCTCGAAGTTTTGTTGCAAGGTTTTTCCGAAACCAAAACCAGGGTCAAGGATGATGTCTTTTGCTCCGAGGTCTCTAAGGTTCTGTACTTTCTCGGCAAAACTGAGTGTCATTTCCTTGATTGTTGGCTTTGTTGACATTAATATATAAGGAACACCAAGCTCAGCCACAAGCGGGAACATCTCAGGATCTTCTCCTTCGGAGACATCGTTTATTATCATATCGCCAAACTCCTTGACACACATTCTTGCAACACTTGCGCGGAAAGTGTCAACGGAAAGTGGGGTGTTGGGTGCTGCTTCCTTGATGATAGGAAGAGCAAAACGCAAGCGCTCAATCTCCTCTTCCTCTGTTGCGAGAATGCAACCAGGACGGGTAGAGCAAGCGCCTACATCTATTATGTCGCCTCCTTCTTTAACAATTTCCAAAGCGCGCTGGCGGATTTCGTCTTCCGTCTGTTTGCGCGATCCGGAAAAGAAAGAATCTGGAGTACAATTGAGAATGCCCATGATAAGGCATTCTCCTTTGTTTACATTTGCTATGAAATTAGACAAATTCATTTACTTCGCAAAAATCTAGACTTGTCTAGTTCGTTCTAGTTAGGTAGAGCATGAGTGAACTCAGCTCTACTCTTACTTAATCATGACCTTCTTGCCATTCTTTATGACGATGCCACGGAAATCTTTGTTTACCTTCTGACCGTTGAGGTTGAAGAACTTAGATGATGTAAACGGTGAGTTCGTTATAGTTCCGATAGCATCTGGATTTGGACCATCATCTCCAGAACCTGGTTCATCTGACTTAACGATAAGGATTTCATCAAGGAAGAAGCGTCCCTTTGAAGGAGCACGGAAACGGAGGCTTGCCGTTTGACCTTCTACGGTAATAGTTGTCTCACAATCGTTCCATTTGTCAGTAACGAGTTCGAAGGTCGTTTCCTTGAATGTCGTTGTAGTATTGCTTGGGTCGGAGATTGTTATCTTTGGAACCTCATTACCGTAGCGACCCGCCTTGAAAGTAAGTTTGTACTCACCTGGCTCAAGATCTATAGCGGCTGTTGTTGCGATACCCGCCTGAGTATTTGTTCCGACAATCATGCACTTGCGTGCGCCTTTACCTGTTGCTGTAACCCATTCATTGTCAGGATTGAAATCAGCGAACATGATGTCTGACCAAATGTCGTCATTACCGCCGGTACCCGAACATTTGTTGAAAGATTCATAATAA
This sequence comes from Bacteroidaceae bacterium, assembly GCA_024401275.1. Lineage (GTDB taxonomy): Bacteria > Bacteroidota > Bacteroidia > Bacteroidales > Bacteroidaceae > Prevotella. Next base: position 70,191 of record JAKSLJ010000002.1, read on the forward strand.
AGCGCACCTTCTGGTGCCTCTGGTGGAAGAATCGATTCTGTTTTATAGGAAATGGTATTGTCAGAATTGAGCGTAATGTCATAAAGTCTAATTGGACATACTGTATTACCATCCATGTCGCCTGTATTCCATTCTAGTTCCACATAGTTTGTGGTCTTGTAGGGATAGAGGTCGCCCTTAATCTGTGAAGTTGATGTACATAAATAGCTTCCGTCAGCAGGGATGTATGTATAACGAGAGTACTGGTTAATTCGTTTATTCTCTTTGCAGTTTACTCGATTGGCATCCCAAACACTGGCATTATAGTCAATATGAAGCACGCGCAAACCCTTTGCTCCATAGAAACCAGTTGCCCAACTCCTGCTTTGGATAGGTTCGAAAGCATAGAATTCGTTCTGGTTGTTAGGATTTCTCATGATATACACATCGCCGCCATCCTTGTCGGTTATAGGACGAAGGTCGATGTATTCCTTGTCAACTTCAAGCTCTGCAGGAGAAATCCAACCAGCAGTCATCTTCTCGTAGATTGAGAAAGGTGCAGGACGGAAGCTGTCACCATTATAGCTACCAGCGTCAAGGAGGTCCCAGTAGTCCATTGCTGTCAATCCACAGCCTTCGCTAGAATTGCCACATACATCATAAAGGTCAGGATAACCAAGGCAATGGGCAAACTCGTGGCAGAAAGTACCGATACCGCTATCACGGTCGCCTTCGCCGAAGTTCCAATTTATCTCGTTTGCACAAGCATAAGTATCGAAAACCTTACCGCCAGCAGTCGGCCTATTATATCCAATACTTGACTCGTGAGGCCAGATGATTGTTGTGTCATCCTGCTTTGTTGCCTGACCATAGCCAGCATAAAGCACGAAAACCATCTCAATCTCGCCGTCATTATCCCAGTCATATTGCGCCCAGTCGTAGCTTGGATCTTTCTTGAGCTCAGTTATGGCTGTGCGAATCATTGTGCGCACATCATTTGTGTAGGTGCCGTGAGCTTTAGGCATTCGAATGATTGGAGCGACATCAAAATCAACGGTGAACTTGTCGTTTGACTGGTCAAGGAAATATTGCTTCACGCTTTCTCCATAGCCTCTTTCTGCAAGTTCAGGGTTGCCTTCACTGCCTTCGTTGAGAGCTTTCTTGTAGAATTCAGGTGTGTGCTCTGGAAGGAACTGAATGTCCTGGAACTCAATCATGAGCACGAGTCCTTTCTGTACTCCTGTAAGCTGCTTGAAACCTGGGAGTTTCTGCTTGCCATTAGACATTTCGCCAAACTTATTTCCGAAATACTTCTCAAAGCGAGCCGCACGATTGGCATTTACTTCTTCGCGTAATTCTTCCGCAGCTTCAAAAAGTTTGTTTGCGTCAGTTTTTACATAAGTGTTGTTTACTTTTATGTAGGCATCGCCTGTAGCACTACGCCAAAAATGGCAGAATTCATCACCGACAGCCTCTACTCTTACCTGACTTCCGTTAGCAAGAGTAATGGTTTTCCATTGACCGCGTTGAGCTGGAACGGCCATGGCAAATATCGCCATGAGGGCTAATAATTGTGTTAAGAAAAGCTTTTTCATGGGTGCAAAGTTAATAATATTTTCCGACCTAACAAATTTATTTGTTTATTTTTTGCTTTTATCATATGTGTTCCTTGGGAATTTCATTATTATTGCAAAGGAATATGAATTGCTTTCCCAAGGATTTTATAACGGTTTCTTATAAGAAAATTTTCGTTTTCTTATAAGAAATTTTCGGTTTTCTTATAAGAGATTTTTTATTTTCTAGAAAGAAACTTTCTGCTTCCCTATAAGAAATCATGTCGTAATCCTAAGGATTTAATCAAATAAGAGCTGTTCTCCTTTGATGGAATCGTTGAAGATTCCGCTGTTTAGAATGTGATTTCCGTTGCAGAATGTGTGTATAACTGACCAGTGGAATTCGTCGCCTTCAAGTGGGCTCCAACCGCATTTGCTTTGAATTGTTTCCTTTGTCAGTTTCCATGTTTCGGAACTCTTTTTTACAATAGTGATGTCCGCCTTGTAGCCTTCCTTGAGAAAACCGCGCTTTGAAATGTGGAAAAGCTTTGCCGGATTCTGCGACATGAGACGCGAAACAAGCTGAATATCATCGAATTTCTCAAGCATGGAAACGAGTGAGAACTGGAGCATTGGCATACCGGAAGTGGCTTTCAGACAACCGCCTTGCTTCTCTTCCCAGGTGTGAGGAGCATGATCGGTAGCTACGGTTGCAATTTTTCCTTCTCGTATGGCATTTATTATTGCCTGCTGATCTTCTTCTGTCTTGACGGCTGGATTGCATTTTATGCTTGAACCGCGAGTTTTATAGTCGCTGTCGTTGAAGACAATGTGTGGCAAGCAAGCTTCAAAAGTGATGGGAAGTTCAAGCTGCTTGGCTGATTCCGTGAAGATTTCCGCCTCTTCTTTTGTTGAGATGTGAGCTATGTGGAGCTTTGTGTTGTTCTGCTTTGCAAGTACCATTGCTTGAAGAGACGATTTCTTGCAAGCTTCGCGATTGCGGATTATCGGATGCAAAGAAACATCGGCATCTTCACCATAGAGCATTTTGACTTCTTGTGTCTGCTCCTTTATGATGTCGTTGTCCTCGCAATGAGCCATTACAATAAGGTCGTTTTCGGCTGCTGTCTTGAATACTTTGTTCAAAGCCTCCTCGCCATCAACGAGCATATTTCCTGTAGAACTACCCATGAAAAGCTTCACGCCAGGAGTTGTCTTCTTGTCAATGTCCTTGAAAAGATGAGTGTTCTCAGTTGTTGCGCCAAAGAAGAAAGCGTAGTTTACATGACTTTTCTCTGCTGCAAGTTGCTGTTTTTGCTTAAGTGTCTCAAGGTCAGTGGTTTGCGGAACGCAGTTTGGCATGTCGAAATACGAGGTAACACCACCAAAAGCGGCTGCTCTGCTTTCGCTTTCCATGTCAGCTTTTTGCGTAAGACCTGGTTCGCGGAAATGGACATGAGTGTCAATGACACCAGGCATTACGCAGCAACCTGTAGCGTCTATAATTTCCGTGTTATCTGGAATACTTGCCATTTTTCCTTCGCAAATGGCTTGAATCTTGTCGTTTGAAATCAAAATATCGCCAACAAAGACTCTGTCTTCGCTGACGATATTTCCGTTTTGTATGAGGTAATTCATATAATGAATTTCTGAAAACTTTGTGAATCGTAATCTATTTTACTTTATACTGTCTGAAGGAGTTGCAAGTTCCTGTGGAGTAGGGACCTCTGCACTCGGAGCAGGTGCGCTTTCTGGCATGGCTTCGGCAGGTGCTTGTTGGTTTGGAAGTTCAATTGTTCCGTTCATTACTCCTTCAAAATATTCTGCTTTTTCCATGTAGAACTTCACGTAAGGATCGTTCTTGAACTCTTCGTTGGCTTTCATCAAGATTGATTCCACCCAATCGTTCTTTTCCGGATATCCGCCTTGCATGAGCATTGGCAAAGTGAAGTATTGGAAAGCGGCTGCTGCAAGAGGAGAATCGAAATTCTCGCTTATGAACTTTGTTATAATGGATTCTTTCTTTGTGACAAGCTTCTGGAATTCATTACTGAGCTTCATCTTGAGCGAATCTTCGTTTTCTCCGTTCATGATTCCCTGGCTTTCTTTGCGTGAAAGCTCCGAGATGTCGCTGTCTATCTTGTCGAGTTTCTTGCGGAAAGAAGTGAATTTGTCGTTGAGAACAGTTCCTGTTACATTCTGGTTTGCTGAGTTTAGCGAGATCAGAATTTCTCCATCTTCAAGGATAAGTGGCATGATAGGAGAATTCTCTATTGTGATAAAAGCCAGGGCAACAGAATCTGTTTTGCCCGTAAACTTGAACTGGCCATGGAGAACATCGCAAGAATCAAGGTTTGCCATGTCCTCGTTCTTGAATGTCTTCAAATAGAATTTCTGACCGTCAAGATTTGAAACATCCGACGAACCTTTAATGTTATATGAAGCGCCGCAAGATGACAAAACGAATGCAACGGCACTACACATTATTATATATAAGGAGTATCTGTTCATATTATTTTTGCAAAAGAATTAAGGACAGGGTTGTTGATTCTGTCTATTAAAACGCGTGCAAATTTACTAACTTTCGCAATAATTACAATGAAAATCCCCCATAATTTTCATTAAGGGGGAGAATTTTAAGATTTTTTAATAAGATTGGCTATTCTATGTGTGGTATAAACCTCCAAAATGGCTGCTATAAGTAGAAATACAATCCAATTATTGTTGATATATTGTGCATAGAAATTGAGCTGCTCGATACTGCCGCAAAAGAATGGATAGGCAAAACGGAAAGTCTTTTCCATGAGGAAGATTCCTGCTAGAATAAAAGCTATGTCTCCTATGATCTGAATTTTGCGTATTCTGTTCAAAGTGATGTCGTTGCCCTCATATTTCTGCAATATCTGCATAAGAGCAAAGCAAATTGCACCAACGAGGAAGATGCAAGCGCCTGTTTTGTGCCAAATTTCTGCTGATTCAGTTGGTATAATGACAGGTATATCGGCAGCAAGATTAGCCAATGCGCCGATAACCATCATGATTCCTCCCGACAGAAAGATATATGTCTGGGACTTAGTTAATTCCTTCATGCTTGTGGTCAGTTGAGAATACGAAGATATCCTCGTCGTCAGCCTTCATAAGATACTTCTCGCGTGCAATCTTTGTGATGGCATGCGGGTCAGTTTGAATCATCTTAATAGTGTGCTGACTCTCATCATAGATTTTGTTGTAATCGCTGATTTCGTTCTCTAGATTATCAATTTCGTTTTGATACTCCAGATGCTGCAAGATACTGTTGTCGCCTGTAAAGCCGACAACCAATACACCAATTACAATTACAATCCAGTATTTGTTGTGTAAGATAAAACTTCCTATTTTATTTATTAATGTCATTTCAAGTGCAAAATTACAAAGTTTTTTTTATTTAAGCACTAATAATTGAAAAAAAAATCATAAATTTGCCACAATTTTTAAGATATAGCACCTAAATATCATGGAATATATAGTATCTGCTAGAAAATATCGCCCCTTGACGTTCGACTCTGTAGTCGGACAAAGTTCGTTGACTTCTACTCTGAAGAATTCAGTCAAGACAGGCAAACTTGCACATGCTTACCTTTTCTGCGGACCTCGCGGAGTAGGTAAGACAACTTGCGCCCGTATCTTCGCAAAAGTCATAAACTGTACGAATCCAACAGGCGACGGTGATGCTTGCGGAGAATGTGAAAGCTGTCAGGCATTCAACGAGCAGCGTTCGTTCAATATTTTTGAACTTGATGCGGCTTCAAACAATGGCGTAGAGCACATCAAGACACTGATGGAGCAGACGCGCATTCCGCCTCAGGTCGGTAAATACAAGGTATTTATCATAGATGAGGTCCATATGCTTTCAACTGCTGCCTTCAACGCTTTCCTGAAGACTCTTGAGGAACCACCTTCATACGTAATATTCATTCTTGCAACAACAGAGAAGCACAAGCTTCTGCCAACAATCATTTCTCGCTGTCAGATTTACGACTTCGAGCGAATGACTGTGCCAAATATTGTCAATCACCTTAAGATGGTGGCAGACAAGGAAGGCATAACTTATGAGGAAGAAGCGCTTAATGTAATTGCAGAAAAGGCGGATGGAGGTATGCGTGACGCTCTTTCTGTGTTTGATCAGGTGGCAAGTTTCTGTCAGGGCAACATAACATACGATAAGGTTATCGAAGACCTTAATGTGCTTGCGTCAGATACTTATTTCCAGATTGTAGATCTTTCGCTTCAGAACAATGTATATGACATTATGGTTCTCGTAAACCAAACGCTTGCAAAAGGCTTTGACGGCGGCCAGCTTGTCAACGGACTTTCTGCTCATCTGCGTAATATCATGATGGCGAAAGATCAGAGAACTGTTGGTATGTTGCAGGCAAGTGCGGCTCAGAAGGAGAAGTATGTGGCTCAAGCTCAGAAGTGTTCTCCTACATTCATATATAAAGCTCTCAAGATATTGAATAGTTGCGATGTGAACTATCGCCAAAGCAGTAACAAGCGTTTGCTCGTGGAACTGACTCTCATAGAGGTGGCGCAGATAACGCAGCCAGAAGAACCGGGATCGGGGCGTCGCCCTAACATGCTGAAAACCCTATTCAAAATCTTCATGAAACATAGGCAGTCGGGAACAGAAATGCCAGCGGAAAAGAAACAGATTTCCGTGACTGCTCAACCAAATGTTACGACTAACGTTTCTGCGCCGGTTAGCCAGCAGCCTTCGTCAAATGCAACTAATGTTGCCTCAAACTTGAAAACAGAGAAGCCTGCTACTGTACAAAGTGCAAACAACATTGATGTTGTTAAGGAAACTCCAAATCCAAAACCTCAGTCACCACAATCCGTTAACTTTACAAAAATTGCAACAGGAAGCGGTTTTTCGCTTAATGGATTGAAGAAAAGCGGGCAAAATCAACCAACTACTCAGGCAGCGGAAAACATCGTTGACGAAGATGAGAAGTTCACAGACGAGCAGCTTCTTCAAGAATGGTTTGCTATGTGCAACAGAATGCCAGAAAAGTTTACTGCCATGGCATCAAGATTGCGTAATCTGCTACCTGTCATTACGGAATTTCCGAAGGTTGAACTGGTGTTTACAAATCAGATGTTCCATGATGAGGTTTCCATAATTCGCTCGCGTATTCAGGCTACTTTGAGGAATTGCCTCCATAACAAGAACATAGTCCTTGAATTCCGAATTGCAAAACCGTCTATAAAGCCAATACTCTCGCAAAGAGAACGCTTCGAAAAAATCAAAGCAGAGAATGGTGCTCTTAAGGAGTTGTTTGAAACGCTCGGAATGACAATCGTCACGTAACAAATAAACTAATAAATAATTAAGTAGGTAAAACCACATAAAACTAAACAAATATGTCTCAATTACTTAAACCAGCCAACTATCAAGCATTGCTTGACGCTCGTAAGACAGAGCAAGGCATTAAGCTCGTAAAGGATTTCTTTCAGCAGAACCTTTCTACAGAGCTTCGTTTGCATCGTGTAACAGCACCACTCTTCGTGATGCAAGGCCTCGGTATAAACGACAATCTTAACGGTACAGAACGCCCTGTAACTTTCCCAATCAAGGATCTCGGTGACAAGAAGGCTGAGGTAGTTCATTCGCTTGCAAAGTGGAAGCGTCTTTCGCTTGCAGAGCAGCAGATTCCAGAGGGATACGGCATCTATACTGATATGAACGCTATTCGTGCCGACGAAGAGCTTGATAATCTTCATTCTCTTTATGTTGATCAATGGGATTGGGAAGCTGTAATAAATGAAGATCAGCGCAATCTTGATTTCCTTAAGGATGTCGTTCGTCGCATTTATGCTGCTATTCGTCGTACAGAGTTCCTTGTTTCTGAACATTACGACAATATCATACCATTCCTTCCTCGTGACATCCATTTCATCCATGCCGAAGAACTTCTTGAAATGTATCCAGAGCTCTCTCCAAAGGAGCGTGAAGACAAGATTGCCAAAGCTTATGGTGCAGTTTTCATTATTGGTATTGGTGGCAAACTTGCAAACGGTGAGAAACATGACGGTCGTTCTCCTGACTATGACGACTGGTCAACACCATCAGCTCCTGGTAAGAAGGGATTGAACGGCGACATCCTTATTTGGTATCCTGTTCTAAATCGTGCAGTTGAACTCTCTTCTATGGGTATCCGTGTTGACAAGGAGGCTCTTCTCCGTCAGCTTGATATCTGTGGTGACAACGATCGCAAGGAACTCTATTTCCACCAGCAGCTTCTCAACGATAAGCTTCCGCTTTCTATCGGTGGTGGTATCGGCCAGAGCCGTCTTTGTATGGTAATGCTTCACAAAGCTCACGTTGGCGAAATCCAGGCTTCTATCTGGCCTGAGGAAATGCGCAAGGAATGTAAGGAAGCAGGAATGCCTCTTATCTAAACTTTGCCATGAAGAATATTGCTATTTTTGCCTCTGGACATGGAACAAATGCCAGAGCGATAATGAAGTATTTCTCTGGCAATGAAGATGTTAAGGTTTCCCTTGTTGTTGCAACAAAGCCTGGAATAGGCGTTATCGAATTTGCCGCAGAAGCAAACGTCCCTTGCGAAGTCTGCTTGTCAAAGACCGACTTTGGACAGGGCGGTAAACTTGATTCTCTCTTGAAGGAGAACGAGATTACTCACATCGTTCTTGCCGGTTGCCTTGCTTTCATACCTGCTTGGCTTACAACGCTTTATGAAGGCAAGATCGTTAATATCCATCCTTCTCTCTTGCCTAAGTACGGTGGTAAGGGTATGTATGGAGATCGAGTGCACGAAGCGGTTCTTGCAGCAAAGGAAAAAGAGTCGGGAATTACTATCCACATCGTGAACGAAGAGTTTGACTCTGGTCCTATCATCTTCCAAGCAAAATGCGAGGTAAAGGAAGACGATACTCCGGATTCACTTGCCACACGCATTCATGCACTTGAGCATAAACACTTCCCAGAAGTAATTGAGAAGTGGGTGATGGAGTAAAAGCCCACCCAAGCCCTCCCGAATGGAGGGATGTTTAATAGAATTGTAGGTTTATTGGAACCAGATTAACTAAAAAAGTGCACAAAAGAGTTCGACTCCTTTGTGCACTTTTCGTATATTATATATAATACCCGCAAATCTATTAAAAGTTCCCCCTTGTGCTGCGCATCCTTTCGGACTCGCAATCGCTCGCGACTGGCCTTCGGCAAGTTTGGGGGCTAGGGGGCTACTTTAACAATTCCAGTGATCGCTTAATGAACTTCTCGAGCTGTGCGCCCTTGAGAAGATTGTTCTGAAGGAGAGCGAGGTCGATAACCTGAGAGAGTTTCTCTTCGTTGGTAGGAGTTTCAACCTTCTCCTGAATTTCAGCCATCCAACCCTTGATAAGCTTGTTCTCTGTATTTACTACAACAGTATAAGAGTCTGGCATTTGACCATAGAAGCCCATGCCGCTTTGGAACTTGCTCATGTCCTTCATGCGTCGCATCCACTCGTTTTGTGTGATGATGAGCGGAGTCTGTTCGTCAGACATAGGCTGGAAGTCAACGGCAAAGTCAACCTTATCCATCTTTGGCATCATGTTCTTCATAGCCTCTGAGAGAGTCTTTGTCTGCTCTTCTGTAAGGTCGGCTTTCTTCGCTTCTTCCTTGACAATCAAGCGGTCGGCAATGTCTGAGTCAACTCGAACGAAGCGAGTCTTCTCAAGTTTCTGCTCAAGCATTGATGCTGCCGGAACGTCAAGCTGTCCGTCAAGGTTGAGTACGCTGTAGCCCTTTGCCTTAGCAGCTTCAACGAATGAGTACTGCTCTTCCTTGTTATCCGTGTAGAGATAAACAAGGTTTCCGTCCTTGTCAGTCTGCTCTGAAGAGATGAGTGTCTTGTACTCTTCGAGAGTGAATGCCTTGTCCTCAACATCCTTTACGAGACAGAAATCCTTTGCACGGTTGTAGAAGTCCTCCTGAGAAAGCATTCCGTAGTTGATGAAAAGCTTCAGGTCGTTCCACTTCTCTTCGAAATCCTTGCGGTCGTCCTTGAAGAGCTGGTTCAGACGGTCAGCAACCTTCTTTGTGATATATGTGGAAATCTTCTTCACATCACGGTCGCTCTGGAGGTAAGAACGGCTAACATTCAGCGGAATGTCCGGAGAATCAATCACGCCATGAAGGAGAGTAAGGAACTCTGGCACGATGCCGTCAACTTGGTCAGTAACGAACACTTGGTTGCAATAGAGCTGAATCTTGCCTTTCTGGAGGTCAACGCTTGAGTTAACGCGAGGGAAGTAGAGAATACCAGTGAGGTTAAATGGATAGTCAACATTGAGGTGAATCCAGAAAAGAGGATCATCCTGCATAGGGTAGAGTAGGTGGTAGAACTTCTTGTAGTCTTCGTCTGTGAGAGAAGAAGGAGTCTTTGCCCACATTGGCTCATTGCCGTTTATTACGTTGTCTTCCTCTGTTTCAACCTGCTTGCCTTCCTTCCATTCTGTCTTCTTTCCGAATACGATGTTCACTGGCATGAAGAGACAGTATTTCTTCAGCAGGCCTTCAATCTTGTCCTTCTCAAGAAACTCCTTGCAGTCCTCGGCAATGTGGAGAATGATGTCTGTTCCGCGACCTTCCTTCTCTGCGTCAGAGAGCTCGTATTCAGGCGAACCGTCGCAACTCCATTTCACAGCCTTTGAGCCTTCCTTATAGCTCTTAGTGATGATTTCCACCTTGTCGCTGACCATGAATGAACTGTAGAAGCCAAGTCCGAAATGACCAATAATGGCATTTGCCGAGTCCTTGTATTTCTCAATGAAGTCAGTAACGCCAGAGAACGCAATCTGGTTAATGTATTTCTCAATCTCCTCTTCAGTCATACCGATACCGCGGTCAGAGATTGTTATTGTTCCAGCATCCTTGTTCAGCGCAACGCGAACGGCAAGGTCTTCGCCTTCGAGTGCGTCTGAGCCGAGGATAGTCTTGAGTTTCTGTGTAGCGTCAACAGCGTTGGAAACCATCTCGCGAAGAAAGATTTCGTGATCGCTGTATAAGAATTTTTTGATTACCGGGAAGATGTTCTCGGTGGTTACTCCAATATTTCCTTTCATATTAGTTTTAATTTGTTAAGGTTTGCATTATGCGTTTATATAATATACGCATTTTTATTGCAAACTCCGTGCCAAACTTATTTCGTTTCTTTGTTGGATGCTTGCTTTTTGATGAAGAAAACAACAAGTAGGAAGAATATCAGCAGAAGTGCATAGCCAATGTATGCAATTGTTTCTGTAGTGTCAATAGATGTTGGATAGAACATTAATTCTACCTTATGCTTGCCTTGAGGCACAACTATAGCGCGAAGAATATAGTTCACGCGACCTACAGGAACTTCTTTGCCATCAATTGTTGCAGTCCATCCTGGATAGTAAATTTCAGAGAACACAAGAGTTGATTTCTTGTCTGTTTCTACATCGTAGGTCAGATGGTTTGGCTTGTAGTCTGTAATCTGAACCGAACCTTTGACAGAGTCGTTTGCGGTACATTCCAGTTCTGCTGCAAACTTCTTGTCGGCAACAGCTTCATTGTGAAGGTTTATTTTGCCGATAGCTGATAGTTCTTGGTCAGCATTCTCTACGAAAGTAACCTTGTTTACGAACCATGCATTGCCCATGGCATGTGGATTCTTTTGTATGGTGCGCTTGTTGTCTTGAAGCGGAAGAATCATGTAGCGCATGTTGAGCATATCAAGTATAGGCATAACGCTATCAGCATTCACAGCATCAATGTCACCTTCTGCCTTAATAAGTGCATTGAGGGAAGTGCTCATCTCAGGCGAGATGTAGGTGTTGATCATGTCTTGATAACGCTGGAGTTTCGCAGCATGGTAGCCACCAATAGACTTATGGTAGTAAGAAGTCTCGTTTTCGTTGAAAGTGTTAGAAGCATAGTTTAGCACTCGGTAGTTTCCGCAGTCGCTCTTATCCTTCAATATTTCTGCATCCTCTGCTGTCATAGGCTGTGCATTGTCGCGTACTTCTGGCTCAACGAACATGTCATTATGGAGATAGCGCTTGTTTATCTGCCACATATCTACAAGGCAAAGCACGATAAGTGCTGCTGTCATATAGTCAGCCTTCAACCAATTCTTTATGTATGCGAAGACAATTGCTACGCCAATAAGGATAATAATTACCGAACGCCATGCGTCAGCTGAGAACATAGCCTCGCGCATCTCTGTCAGATTGGCAATTATTGCGCCGCGATACTCGTCAGGAATCTGCTGGAGACTTGCCATCTCAGAAGTTGAAATCACGCTTCCGAGCATGCTTGGAGCAATGGCAAAGAGTAGGGCGATGCCTGCGGTTAATGCTGTGCTTACCCAGAGCCAACGGTAGTTCTTTCCTAGACATTCAGGTTCCTCTACAACTTTCTTCAAGGCAAGCATGCCAAGGAGAGGCATCGTGAATTCTGCGATAACGAGTATTGATGCTACCGTACGGAACTTAGAATACATTGGGAAGTAGTCAATGAAGAAGTCTGTCAGCGGCATGAAATTCTTTCCCCACGAGAGAAGAACGCTGACAATAGTAGCTGCAAGCAGAGCCCACTTAAGCGGTCCTTTTACAACGATAAGTCCAAGAATGAACAGCAAGCATACGAAAGCACCTATATAAACAGGGCCAGAAGTACCAGGTTGTTCGCCCCAATACTGTCCAATTTGCTGATAAATCTGCTCAAACTGTGGATCAGCCTTTGCCATCGCAGTTTTGTTGGCAGAAAGTGGAACCGAAGCACCACCTTTTGCGTTCGGCACGAGAAGAGTCCATGTTTCATCTATGCCGTAACTCCATTGTGTGATGTATGCACGATCAAGGCCTGAACGACCAGCCTGAGCTTCATCCGTGTTCTTTTTCTGTGTCAGTTCCGAGCCGCCGCGCATGGTTTCCTTTTGATATTCCCATGTGTGGTAAAGGTTGCTGGCATTGAGCATAAGAGCTATAACTGCCGACGCAAAGCAAACTCCAAGTGCCTTGCCTATGTGGGCATACTCCTTTTTCTTAACAGCATCAATTATAAACGCTATTACCATGAAGACGATGATAAACATGTAGTAGTATGTCATCTGTACATGGTTTGCCTGGATTTCAAAACCTGCAAAGAGCGATGTAACGAGCAAGGCAAGCAGATATTTCTTCTTGAATGCCAATACTATACCTGCGATCATTGGTGGCAGGTAGGCAAGTGCCCAAACCTTCCATATATGTCCCGCCGCAATAATGATGAAGAAATAGCTCGAGAATGCCCATACAATAGCTCCAAGAGCTGCCATCCATTCCTTGAAGTTAAAAGCTCGCATCAAGATGTAGAAGCCAAGAAGATAGACAAAAACATACCACACATAGTCAGGCATCCACAGGTGGTAAGCTTTTACGAAAACATCCAGCGGCTTCTGCGAGTCGTAGGCTGGGGTCGTTTGGTAAGTAGGCATGCCGCTGAATACAGAACCAGTCCATCGAGACTGTTCGCCTGTTTTTTCCTTATACTCACTTGTCTCCTGTCCACCTCCACGACCCGCAGAAGCGTCGTGTTGGAATAGAATCTTGCCGTCCATGACAGCTGGAGAGAAGTAAGCAAACGAGATGGCAGCAAAGAATACTACCACCAGAATGTCAAAAATACGATTCTTCAGTATTTTCATTTTTATGCTTTTATTTATGTTTTTCGCAATAAATCGCGTGCGAAATTACGCAATTCTCAGTAAATATACAATTATATAGTGTTATTGCAGCTTTATTGTATTTATTATGCGCTGGCGGTCGAATTGTTTTCCAAGACGTCGAGCGGAGAAGAACTGATCGTGAAGTGTCCAAGTACATTCCGGACGAACCTCGATGTTGTCTTCATTTACACCTGAGAGAAGTAGTTCTATGCGGCAAACTGCAGGAAGGTCAATGTGCCACTTCAAGTTTGATTCTTGCTCAGACATGGACATTGGCTTCATGCGTTTTGCAGGAACTCCGCTGCTTTTCAACTCTTCCATGGCTGCAAACTTTTCGTAAACCTCATCGCCTACTTCAAAGGCATCAACATGAATGCATGGCCCGATGACGGCGCATATATCGGCAGGATTGGTAGAGAACTCTTCCTTCATGCGAGTTATTGTAGCGGAGATAATGTTCTGTACAGTTCCTTTCCAACCGGAATGAATTGCGGCAATAGCTTGGTGTCCAGCATCGTAAAGGAGAATAGGCACGCAGTCGGCTGTCTTAACACCAATACGAAGGCCATGTTCGTTGGTGATAAGAGCGTCAATGCCTGTGCTGTCGTCAATCTCTTGCGGAACACGGCGGACAAAAGCTGTATGCGCCTGATGAGCAGGGAGAATGACAGGAAAGTCTATTTCATCTGATATGTTGGTAGAAAAGGCAGAGACACCTTCTCCTATATTGTAATGGAGCACCTTTGAGATTTCTATTTTGGGGATTTATAATCTGCAATTATACCTTCTTCAAAATTGCGAGCAAATGCTTCCAAACCATATCAACAGTAGGGATAAGGAGTCGCTCGTCTGGAGAATGGACGCCGCGAAGAGTTGGGCCGAAGCTTACCATATCAAGGTTAGGATAGCGTTCAGAGAAAAGTCCGCACTCAAGTCCTGCATGAATGCCAAGAACGAGAGGTTCTTTGCCGAAGAGTTCCTTATATGTCTGTACAGTGATGTCGGTCAGTTTGCTGTTTGGATTCATCTTCCATGCTGGATAGCCATCACCTTGAACGACCTCTGCGCCAGCAAGTTGGAAGCAAGCCTTGACTGTTGCTGCCATGTTTCGTAGGTTACTCATAACGTTTGAACGCTGTGAAGCAACAACCTTTATCTCTGTATTTGTCGTATCAACGGAAGCAACGTTGCTTGATGTCTCTACAAGCCATGCGATAGCCTCATCTTGACAGTTTGTGTAAACGCCGTTGTCAATAGCTTGAAGAGCGCGGATAACATTTGTGCTCACTGCTTTAGGAAGCACAGGTTCTGCGTCGCAGCTCTCCATATGAAACTGCATGTTTGGCTCTGTTACATGGAACTCTTCTTCGAACTCTGAAACCATAATATTCCAATCTACACGAACATTTTCCTTTTCTGAGAAAGGTACTGCGAAGACGATAATGCCATCACGAGGAATTGCATTGTGCATACGACCAGAAGCGAATGAAGCGAGACGAAGATCCGTCTTCTCCTGTTCCGCATAGAGGAAGCGAGAGAGAAGTTTTATGGCGTTGGCGCGTTTCTTGTTGATGTCATCGCCGCTATGACCGCCAGTCAAACCCTGTATCTGTGCCTTCAAGAAGAAGTACTTTTCTGGAGCAGCCTCTTTTTCGAAGCGGAAGAAAGCCTCTGTGTTGATGCCACCTGCACAAGATACGAAAATTTGTCCTTCATCCTCGCTGTCAAGGTTGATGAGCATAGAGCCAGTCATGAAATCGCCCTTCATGCCCATAGCGCCTGTAAGACCAGTTTCTTCATCGCGTGTGAAGACGCACTCAAGAGGACCATGCTCGAAATTTCCGTCGAGAATTGCGAGTTCCATTGCGACGCCGATACCATCGTCAGCACCGAGAGTTGTTCCCTTTGCCTTCATCCATTCTCCGTCGATGTAAGTCTGAATAGGATCATTGTTGAAGTCTATCTCACAGTCAGGGAGTTTCTCGCATACCATGTCCATATGGCTCTGGAGAATGACTGTCGGTTTGTCTTCCATACCAGTAGAAGCTGGTTTGCGGATAATAACGTTACCTGTTTCATCGACTACAGTTTCAAGACCGCGACTTTCACCGAATTGCTTAAGGAAATCAATCATTTTCTCCTCGTGCTTTGAAGGGCGTGGTATGCTGTTTATCTTTGCGAATTGTTCAAATACGCAAGTTGGTTGTAAATTTGTCATTTTGTTTTTGTTTTTGAGTATTTAAGTTTTTTTGCTTTCACACACATTAATTAATATTTAACCTTGATCTTTACACCCTTACTCTCGTTCTGCATACGGTCAAGAGCCGTAACGCAATAATACAAAACTTGTTTCTTGTGTCCTCTTGGAACAGCAGGCAACTTGTAGAAGGTGTTTGTTGTATAGGCTACGATTTTCGACTGATCGTTTAGGTCAATCTTATCGCCATCCTTGAATCTATAGATAATGTATCTTACTGCTTTGTCCTTCCAGTTCTTTCCGCTTGGTGCTGTCCAGAACAGAACATTGTCAGCACCGGAGTTTATGAACTTAAGAGCAGAAACCTCGTTTGGTCCTTTGCCGTCAATGAAAGGCATCTTCGGCTGTAGAACAGGATCGTTCCAATACTGTTGCTGGAGACGGTTGCCGTAGTTCCCATAATTGTCCACGGCGCGTCGTGAATACCAGAGAACAGTACCTTTTACATTTTTCATCTTCTCATGAAGTTGATATTTTGCTGCCATCTGGTCTTGAGAAGGATTGCTCAAGTCCTTATTATCAACGGTACGCTCAATATCTTCACCAATGTATAGCGGACGATTTGTGAAGTTCTTGTCCCACCATCCGATAAGTGTCTTGTAGTCAGCAGCCTTATGTCCAATCTGCCAATATAGCTGAGGAACGGTATAATCTACCCAACCTTTCTTGTCCCAAAGAAGACAGTCGGCATAAAGATCATCGTAGTTCTGAGTTCCGTTTGTCTCGCTTCCGTTCGGATCGTTGCGTTTGTTGCGGTAAATTCCAAAAGGAGATACGCCGAATTTTACCCAAGGCTTTACATTCTTGATGGTAGAAGAAAGCTGTTGTATGAATATGTTAACATTGTTACGACGCCAATCTCCAAGAGACATTGGCTGTCCCTGACAATGCTGAACATAGTAATTATAGTTGTTGCTGTCAGGAATAGGCTGACCGCCAGCAGGATATGGGTAGAAATAATCGTCTATATGTATGCCATCGACATCATATCTTCCTACGATGTCAGCCACAACTTTGCAAGTATAGTCGCGACACTCTTTGTACGCAGGATTCAATATTGTCAGTCCGTCGTACTTGAAGCAATATTCAGGATGGAGAACAGCAATATGGTTTGAAGCAAGGTCTTTTGTGGATTTCGTCAGCGCACGATAAGGATTTATCCAGGCATGAAGTTCCATATTGCGTTTATGACATTCGGTTATCATCCATTGCAAAGGATCCCAGAACGGTTCCGGAGCTTTTCCTTGTTTGCCTGTAAGGAATTTGCTCCAAGGCTCGATGTTGCTCTGATAGAGTGCATCACATTCTGGGCGAACCTGAAATATGATGGCATTTGCACCCTGACTCTTCAGCACATTAAGCTGCTTGAGAAGATTCATTTGCATCTCTGCTGTTGACATCCCCTGGAACTGGCCGTTCACACATTGAATCCATGCAGCACGGAACTCGCGTTTCTTGGTATCATCTCCCAAGGAAACGACAGAGGTCTTTGTCTTGCAAGAATTCAATAATAAGGCAACTGCAACCAATGAGAGCAGGAAATATATCTTTGAACTTTTTTTCAACATATTATACATTATAAATATAAACTATTTGTTTTGTGATAAATACAGTTCTGAGAGATAGAATTTGTCATCTTCAATAACTGTAAATCTCTTTAAGATGTCAAACTTCAAGGTGTTGCAAATACTTAATCTGTTGGTCTTAGGGAATATTTCAAGTACCTTCGGCATGATTTCATCAAGAGACATAGGCTTGCCATTCTCAGATAGAATCTTGATGAGAAGCTCTTTTATGTTTCCAAAGAAAAGGTTGTCCCATTCGGTAAGAGCATAAATGGAAGTCATTCCAAGACTGCGGATTTCGGGTTTTCTTATCATCCATGAGCGTAGTCTTTTCGGATATTTGTACTTATGTTTCGGGTGTCTTTTCTTGAATTCAACAAAAATGTCGTAGATTGACATTGGCTTACCGTTGTTCTTGAGGATATCAATAATGACTTCTCCAGGATTGATGCAATTTGCCGAGAATATCACCTTGTGGTCTTCCGTTGTCTTGAGATTGTATCTGGTTTCAACGACAAAGGCAAAAAGTCCTAGTGTTTCTTCCTTTATGTCTTCTTCAATGCCAGGGAACAGGTCTTCTATCGGCAAGTAATAGTCCTTACTTTGCTTCATTACGACAATTCGTTCCATTTCTCTCAGAGCATATCCAAAGGAAATTCGCTTGATGAAACTTTCCTTTGCTAGAACCATTATCGGATAATGAGAACCAATAACATTTACCTTTAAGTCAGAGAAGAACTGACAGAGTGCGGCAAATTGTTTGTAGCTTTTGCTAAGATGTTCCCGTGAAATGATTCGGGTAATTTCTCTATTTTTTAATGTAAGGTAGTTGTTTGCGTTAAGATGTCTGTAATAGTCGAGAGTAACTTGGTTAAATTCAAGGTCTAAAGCGGCAAGCGTTTGGTGCTTTGTTACAATCTGTCGGCAACGCTCTGTAGTAAGACTATACTTTTTTGCCAATTCTTGCTGGCTGTAATATTTGCCGTCTGAAATGCCGAAATAGTCAGAAAATATCTTGAATTCTTTCTCTTCTGTAGTCTTCAGTCTTTTGCGAAGGATATAAAACGCAGGGACATACTTGTATTTTTCATAGAAACTGACGACAAATCGTATGTCCTCATCATCTAGGAAATCATAATCCATTTTGAATAAAACAGGTAAAACCTCGTCTAATGGAATGTCCTTCAATTGCATGTATTCTGGCTTGAAAAACGTTTCGTTAAACTCTTGGATATCAGCCAGCGTTTTTTGCAATTTCGCACCAGGACAAAGCACAAAATAGTCTTTCAGTTCCTTGCCGAAAAGAATTACAAGAGATTTGTATGAAACATGATAATTCTTCAGCAGATTACATGCTCTTGTACTAAGATGCTTTTGGGCAAGAAACTCTAATTTCTTGTTGACGAGTTCTGTTTTTTTTGACAAATAATCAAACGGCTTCTGTTGCAAATTGTCTTTTGCTGCGTTCTTCATACATCAAAAAATAGATATATTAAAAAAGAAAACTACCTGCAGGACTTTTCATCCTACATGGTAGTTCTCCCATATAAATCATTTAATTACTTTGCAGGCTTGTATTCCTTGTTAAGTCCCTTGATTACTTCATCAGTGATGTTGTAAGCCTGTCCAGCATAAAGAATGTTGTCACCAGACTTAGAGAAGATAAATGCGTAACCCTTCTGCTTGTTGTAGCGCTCGATGAAGTGGTGGATAGTGTCTGTAAGAGCTTCATTGAACTTCTGCTCTTCCTCTGCAAACTCTGCAGACAAGCGTTGCTGAAGAGCCTGAAGGTCCTGACCCTGCTTCTGAAGACCTGCCTGAACATTCTGTGCCTGCTGCTGAGTGTACTTGTTTGACTGCACATCCTGCTGGAACTTAGCAGCTGCGTTCTCAAGTGACTGCTGCTTGTTAGCGAGAGTTGTCTGGATGTTCTTGCCTTTCTTCTCAAGTTCAGCCTTTGCATTAACGCACATTGTATACTGAGTCATGATAGAGTCGATCTCTACATAAGCAATTTTCTGACTTGCATTTCCTGCAGCTTCAGGAGCTGCTGTAGCATCAACTTTCTTTGCTTCGTTATTGCAAGAAGCAAGTGTAAGAGCAGCAAATGCTGCCATAATAAAGAACTTCTTCATATTTTATAATTATTTGTTTTCTACAATTTGTCAACTCGCAACTTCTTTTCTGCAGCAGCTCGTGCCTCCTTATCTTGCTTCATGACGCAATGGATTCCTTTCTTTTTCAAAGCAGGATTATCGCTTACATGCTGCGAAGAAAAAGTTCCCTTCGGCTTAAGCAGGATCTTTACTGAAAGCAAGAGTATTGATACTGCAACTATGGCGAGAGCGAGAAGTATCGGTTTTAACATTCTGAATGTATTATTTTGTTTTTTTGCAATAAAAAATGCATATTTCGCGTGCAAAGTTATAAAAACTCGCGCAATAAAACAAACTTTTGTGATAAAAAACACTGTTTTTGAATATTTTTGCCCTTTTATGGTTATTTACAAATATTATAAATTAACTTTGCACAGTAAAAACAGCCTAAAATAACTATGAAAAGCGATATTGAAATTGCAAGAGAATGTAAACTTAAACCTATCAAAAAAATTGCACAGAGCATCGGCATAGCCGAAAGTGACATTGAACCTTACGGGCAATTCATTGCAAAAGTACCCGAAAAACTTATCGACGAAGAGAAAGTCAGTAAAAGTAATCTTATACTTGTTACTGCTATTACCCCTTGTAAAGCTGGAAACGGAAAGACGACTGTCAGCATAGGTCTTGCTCTCGGTATGAACAAGATCGGCAAGAAAACTGTTGTCGCCCTTCGTGAACCTTCTCTCGGACCTTGTTTCGGAATGAAGGGTGGAGCTGCTGGTGGCGGCTATGCGCAGGTGTTGCCTATGGAGAAAATCAACCTTCATTTCACAGGCGATTTCCATGCCATAACATCTGCCCACAACATGATAGCAGCCTTGCTGGACAATTATATATATCAGCACAAGGAGGAAGGCTTTGCTTTGCGTGAAAAACTCTGGAAACGCGTGCTTGATGTCAACGACCGCTGCCTCAGAAACATCGTAACCGGCATTGGTGCAAAGACGAATGGCGGAGTCATGGAGAGCGGTTTTGACATTACTCCTGCAAGTGAGATCATGGCAATACTTTGCCTTTCTACTAGCTTGGACGATTTGCGTCGCCGTATAGACAACATTCTTCTCGGTATAACTATTGAAGGCAAGCCTTTCTATGTAAAAGACATGGGAGTTAGCGGAAGCATCACAGTTCTTCTTCTTGATGCAATACGACCAAATCTCGTGCAGACAACGGAAAATACCCCTGCTTTTGTTCATGGTGGTCCTTTTGCAAACATCGCCCATGGATGTAATTCCATTCTTGCCACAAAAATGGCCATGACATACGGTGATTATGTTATCACCGAAGCTGGCTTTGGTGCAGACCTTGGTGCAGAGAAGTTCTTCAACATCAAGTGTCGTAAGGCAGGCTTACAGCCTAAGCTCACAATTATCGTTGCTGCCACACAAGCCTTGAAGATGCATGGTGATGTTGCTCTTGACGACATAAAGAAACCTAATAAGGAAGGTCTTATTCGCGGCTTGGCTAATCTTCAGAAGCATATTGACAACATGAAGTCTTTTGGCCAGTCCGTACTGGTTGCCTTCAATCGTTTTGCTACAGATACGGATGAGGAAATCCAAATCGTGCGTGATTACTGTGAAGAACAAGGCGTAGGCTTTGCTGTGAACAATGCATTCATTGAAGGCGGAAGCGGAGCAGTTGAACTTGCCAATAAGGTTGTTGAAATGATCGAGCATAATCCTTCTGCTCTTATTTCTCACACTTATGCTAACACCGATGATGTCGTAACGAAAATAGAAAGTGTTTGTAAGGAAATATACGGTGCAAAATCAGTCTCTTTCGGCAAGTCTGCAATACAGCAAATGACTCGAATAAAGGAGCTTGGTCTTTCCCACTTCCCAGTCTGCATTGCAAAGACTCAGTACTCTTTCTCTGCCGATCAAACTCGCTACGGTGTCCCTACAGGATTCAATATCCATATTCGCGACTTGGTCATCAATGCAGGAGCGGAGATGATTGTTGCCATTGCTGGCGACATCATGCGTATGCCTGGTCTTCCTAAATCGCCTCAAGCCGAACGCATTGACTACATCAATGGTAACATTGAAGGACTGAGCTAAAGAGTCCGTTGCGAAAAGAAGCAAGATGTCCCAAATCATCCCAAATCAGTTAAAAACATGTTAAAAAATGTGTCATATTAACTGCTTTTTTGCAAAAATGGTGTAAAATTTAGTTCATTTTGATATTTTTTCGCGGATTCTCTTGCAGAATGTCAAGAATAGTATTAATTTTGTAGTGCAAAAATCACCAAATAAATCACCAAATACTGGAAAAACAATCTAAACAAATTTCATGAGTTATATTAAATTTGAGAAGGCTCTGATGACCAATCTGGAAGAATCGTTGCAGCGAGAACTGCTGCGTACGAATCGTTCTGGAGCTTACTCTTGTTCGACAATCGTTGATTGTAACACACGAAAGTATCATGGTCTCCTTGTTGTGCCAGTTCCTGAATTGGACGACGAAAACCATGTCTTGCTTTCTTCGCTCGACTGTACTGTTGTGCAGCATGGCGTAGAGTTCAATCTCGGATTGCACAAGTATCAGGGCAACAACTATGCCCCTAAGGGACATAAGTACATTCGCGAATTCTCTTGCGATTTAATGCCGACGACTATCTATCGCGTTGGTGGTGTTATTCTTAAGAAGGAAGTTATCTTCCAGACTTTCGAAGACCGTATTCTTCTTCGTTATACTCTGGAGGATGCTCATTCTCCTACGAAGCTTCGCCTTCGTCCGTTCCTCGCTTTCCGTAGCGTACGCCAGTTTACTCACGAGAACAATGTTGCTTCTCGCGAGTATAAGCACGTGCCTAACGGTATCAAGACTTGCATGTATGCTGGTTATCCAGAGCTCTTCATGCAGCTTTCAAAGAAGAATGAGTTCGTGTTCCAGCCTGACTGGTATCGTGGCATTGAGTATCCTAAGGAGCAGGAGCGTGGCTACGCTTCTAACGAGGATCTCTACGTACCAGGATATTTCGAGGTAAACATGAAGAAGGGCGACAGCATTGTCTTTGCAGCTTCTACTTCCGAGTACAAGAGCTCACAGCTCAGCAAGCTTTTCGATGACGAATGCAAGCATCGTGTTCCTCGCGACAACTTCTATGACTGCCTCGTTGGTGCAGCCCACCAGTTCTCTAACTACGATGGCGAAGAGAGCTACATCCTTGCCGGTTATCCTTGGTTCAAGGCTCGTGCGCGCGATACATTTATTTCTCTTCCAGGTCTCACGCTTTCAATTGATGAGGTTGAAAAGTTCGAGCGCTTCATGAAGACTGGCGAGAAAGCCATTCGCGAGTTCATGGAAGGCAAGCCTCTCTCTGTGAAGATCTATGAGATTGAGCAGCCTGATGTAATGCTTTGGGCTATCTGGGCTCTCCAGCAGTACAACAAGGTTGTTGGCGACGCAAAGACATTCGAGAAGTACGGAAAACTCATTACCGACATTGCTCATTACATCCACGACAATAAGCATCCATTCCTTCGCTACGACGACAACGGTCTTGTTTGGGTTGATGGCAAGGAGCGTGCTATGACATGGATGAACTCTACTGCAAATGGTCGTCCTGTTGTTCCTCGTACAGGCTATTGCGTAGAGATCAATGCTCTCTGGTATAATGCCCTGAAGTATTGCGCAAAGCTTGCCGTTTTCAACAACGATGCCAAGAATGCTCAGATGGTTGAGGAGCTTGCTTCTCTTACCAAGCAGTCGTTCATTTCTACATTCGTAAACGACTACGGCTATCTCTTCGACTATGTTGATGGCAACTATGTTGACTGGAGCGTTCGTCCTAACATGATCTTCGCAACAGCTCTCGACTACTCTCCACTTTCTCAGGAACAGAAGAAGAGCGTTGTTGACTACTGTACACGCGAGCTCCTCACTCCTCGTGGTCTTCGTTCGCTCTCTCCAAAGAGTGGCGGCTACAACCCAATGTATGTAGGTCCTCAGCATCAGCGTGATTACGCTTACCATCAGGGTACAGCTTGGCCTTGGCTCGGTTGCTTCTATCTTGAAGCCGTACTTCGTCTCTACAAGAAGTCACGCCTCAGCTTCATCCAGCGCCAGATGGCTGGCTACGAAGATGACATGACGCTCAACTGTGTTACTACAATTCCTGAGCTCTCTGACGGTAACCCACCATTCCGCGCTCGTGGTGCTGTTTCATTCGCTATGAACGTGGCAGAGATTCTTCGTACTATGAGTATCATCGGAAAATACACATATAATAAATAAAGAAAGGACGCACAAATGAAAGTATTAATGTTCGGTTGGGAGTACCCACCTCACGTATTTGGCGGACTTGCTACTGCTAACTATGGTATCACTCAAGGCCTCAAGGCGCAGAGTGATCTTGAAATAACCCTCTGTCTGCCACATCCTTTCGGCGACGAGGAGAAGAATGCTGCAAAGATTATCGACCTCGGTAATGTGCCTATCGCATGGCGCGACCCTGCTTGGGATACCGTTGTGGAGCGAATTGGCACAAAGATGGATCCGCAAATCTATTTCCAGATGCGCGACCATATCTATGCCGACTTCAACTACATGCCTGTAAACGACATGGGTTGTCTCTATTTCTCTCCTGGTTACACAGGTAATCTGCCAGAGGAAATCAACAACTATTCCATCGTTGCCGGCGTAGTTGCCCGCGCAGAGGAGTTCGACATCATCCACGCTCACGACTGGCTCACATATCCTGCCGGCATCCATGCTAAGCAGGTCAGCGGAAAGCCACTCTGTATCCATGTTCATGCAACAGACTTCGACCGCTCTCGTGGTAACGTAAACCCAACGGTTTACTCTATCGAGAAGAACGGTATGGACAATGCCGACTGCATCATGTGCGTGTCAGAGCTTACACGCCAGACAGTCATCAACCATTACCATCAGGATCCAGCGAAGTGCTTTGCCGTACACAATGCCGTTTATCCTCTCAACGAAGAGTATCAGGCTATTCCTCGTCCTGACCATACAGGTAAGGAGAAGGTTGTTACCTTCCTTGGTCGTCTGACTATGCAGAAGGGTCCTGAGTATTTCGTGGAAGCTGCAAAGATGGTGCTCGACCGTACTCACAACGTACGCTTCTGCATGGCAGGTTCTGGCGATATGATGGAAGCTATGATTCAGATGGTTGCCGATCGCGGTATTGCTGATCGTTTCCACTTCCCTGGCTTTATGCGCGGAAAGCAGGTTTACGAGTGTCTGAAGGATTCTGACGTTTACGTAATGCCTTCTGTTTCAGAGCCTTTCGGTATCTCTCCACTTGAGGCTATGCAGTGTGGAACACCTACCATCATCTCTTATCAGTCTGGTTGCGGCGAAATCCTCACCAACTGTATCAAGACAGACTATTGGGACATCCACGCCATGGCAGATGCCATCTACTCTATCTGCGCCAACGACTCTCTCTTCGAGTACCTCTCTGTCGAGGGCAAGAAGGAAGTTGACCAGATCACATGGGAGAAGGTTGGTCTCTGGATTCGCGAACTCTACGATAGAACTTTAGGTTTGAAATAGGCCTCTCACCCCTTACCCCCTCCCCATATAATGGGAGGGGGAGGAATTACCCTTCAAGGACAGAGGCAATAATAACTATAATTAGAATTTAAGTGATATAACTTCCCCCACAAAATCATATCACTCCCCCTCCCATTATACGGGGAGGGGGCTGGGGGGAGAGGCTTGTATTATGAAAACAATACAATTATATTTTGAGATTCACCAGATAACACATCTCAAGCGCTACCGTTTCTTCGACATCGGTACCGACCATTACTACTACGACGACTATGAGAACGAGCGTAGCATCGCTGAGATTGCAGAGCGTTCTTACATGCCTGCTCTCACTACATTCCAGGAAATGATCAAGGAGAACGGCAAGTTCTTCAAGCTCGCATTCTCTATCTCAGGCGTTGGTATGGAGCAGCTCGAAATGCACGCTCCTCAGGTTATCGCAAAGCTTCAGGAACTCAACGACACTGGTTGCGTGGAATTCCTCGCTGAGCCATACTCTCACGGCCTTTCTTCACTCGCTGATCCAGAGTGTTTCGCTGAGGACGTAAAGAAGCAGGCAGAGAAGATGAAGGAATACTTCGGCAAGTATCCTACTGTACTTCGCAACTCTTCACTCATCTACTCTGACGACATCGCTATGCAGGCTCAGGCTATGGGCTTCAAGGGCATGCTCACAGAGGGTGCTAAGCACGTACTCGGTTGGAAGTCTCCACACTATGTATATAGCTCAGCCGTTGCTCCAGACCTCAAGCTCCTTCTCCGTGATGTAGAGCTTTCTGACGACATCTCTCTCCGCTTCAACAACCCAGAATGGTCTGGCTATCCACTCTTTGCCGACACATACATCCAGCGCATAGCAGATACTCCAAAGGAAGAGCAGATCATCAACATCTTCATGGAGCTTTCTGCTCTCGGCATGGCTCAGCCACTCTCTTCAAACATCCTCGACTTCTTCCGCGCTCTTCCACTCTGCGCAAAGGAGAAGGGCATCGAGTTTGCTACTCCAACAGAAGTGTTCAGCAAGGTAAATGCTGTTGACCATATCTCAGTTCCTGACACACTCTCATGGGTTGACGAGGAGCGCGACTGCTCTTGCTGGCTTGGCAACAACATGCAGCGCGAGGCGTTCAACAAGCTCTATTCTATTGCTGACCGCGTACGCATCATGCAGGACCCAGCCATCACTCAGGACTGGTACTATCTCCAGGCTTCAAACAACTTCCGCTTCATGACAACCAAGGCTTCCAACGTAGGTCTTGACCGCGGCATCTACATCACTCCGTTCGATGCTTTCACAAACTACATGAACATCCTCGGCGACTTCATGCACAGAGTGAAGAGCAAGTTCCAGTCACTCGACGACGACGAGCTCAACGATCTTCTCACTACTATCCGCAACCAGGGTGAGGAAATCACAATGAAGGATCAGGAGATTGAGCGCCTCAAGGCAATGATCAACAAGATTGCTCCAGACGCACTTGCTGAGAAGAAGCCAGCTGCAAAGAAGGCACCTGCAAAGAAGGCACCTGCAAAGAAAGCCCCAGCGAAAAAGGCTCCTGCAAAGAAGGTCGAGGCAAAGAAGGTCGAGGCAAAGAAGATTCTCGCTAAGAAGTCAGAAGTAAAGGCAGAAGAAAAGAAGTAATATTACACTTCATACAATAAATCGAGTAGGAGGTAAACGCTAATAATAGGTGTTTATCTCCTACTTTTGCGTTTACCTATCTCTCACACTACCTTACATACGGTTCTTGTTTTGGGTTCTATCCAAGGTTACGAATCCATTATGCAAGGCTATTTAAAAGTTCAAATGGTAAAAGTTGGGCTAAGCTCGTTTATACCATTCCGTAAACGATGTCGATGATCTTTTGTGCTACAGCATTTGCTTCATCCATAGTTGCTGCTTCTGAATAAACGCGAATGATAGGCTCTGTATTTGACTTGCGGAGATGTACCCAAGAATCTGCAAAGTCAATCTTCACACCGTCAATATCGTTTATTTCCTCTTCCTTGTAAAGTTCCTTAACTTTAGCGAGAATAGCGTCAACATCTGTAGAAGCAGTAAGATCAATACGGTTCTTTGCTATGCTATACTCTGGGAGAGTCTTGCGGAGTTCAGAAACCTTGATTTGCTTTTCTGCGAGCATTGTGAGGAAGAGAGCGATGCCAACGAGAGCGTCACGACCGTAGTGGCTCTCTGGGTAGATGACTCCACCGTTGCCTTCGCCGCCGATAATAGCGCCAACAGCCTTCATCTTTGTTGTAACATTAACCTCACCTACAGCAGCTGCTGCATACTGGCAACCTTCGTACTTATTTGTGACATCACGAAGAGCGCGAGTTGAAGAAAGGTTGCTTACGGTATTTCCTGGAGTCTTTGAGAGAACATGATCTGCAATAGAAACGAGTGTATATTCTTCGCCGAACATGGTTCCGTCTTCAGAAATGAATGCAAGGCGGTCAACATCTGGGTCAACCACGATACCGAGGTCGTACTTGCCAGATTTCATTTCGTTCATAATGCCCTGAAGATTCTTCTCAAGAGGCTCTGGATTATGGGCGAAATCACCATTTGGTTCTGCGTTAAGTACAGTAGCTTCTACGCCAAGCTGTGCAAGAAGTTCAGGAAGAATAACGCCGCCAACAGAGTTGATTGCATCAACGCAAACCTTGAAGCCCTGCTTCTTAATAGCCTCTACATCAACAAGGTTAAGAGCCTTAACTGAGTCGATATGGCGCTGATTGTAAGTGTCGTCGTATGTAATCTTGCCAAGACCGTCAACCTCAGCATACTGGAAGTTCTCTTCCTCGGCTACGCGAAGAACTTCGTTTCCTGCCTCTTTATCAAGGAATTCACCCTCATTATTAAGAAGTTTAAGTGCGTTCCATTGGCGTGGATTGTGGGAAGCTGTTATGATGATACCGCCATCTGCTCCTGACATTTGAACGGCAAGTTCTGTTGTAGGAGTTGTGGCAAGTCCTATGTTGAGTACGTCAAAGCCGCAGCCTACAAGAGTTCCTGTAACTACCTGGTCAACCATCTGACCTGATATACGAGCGTCGCGACCGACAACAATCTTATTTGAAGGCTGACGACCATTTGCCTTAAGCGCTTCATTATTCTTGCGGATATAGGCAGAATATGATGTTACGAACTTGACTATGTCAAGCGGATTAAGTGTGTCGCCTGTTGCTCCGCCAATAGTTCCGCGGATACCTGAGATAGATTTAATTAAAGTCATAATGTCATTATTTTCCTTCTTGATAACTTATTTCGTAGAGGCAAGGAATAACACCTTGTGAAGCAGATGCTTGTCC
Source organism: Bacteroidaceae bacterium (assembly GCA_024401275.1). Classification (GTDB taxonomy): domain Bacteria; phylum Bacteroidota; class Bacteroidia; order Bacteroidales; family Bacteroidaceae; genus Prevotella. The sequence continues at coordinate 98,262 of JAKSLJ010000002.1, forward strand.
TTGTGAATGTGGAACGATAAGCTTTACTTGCGCAATCTCATCGTACTCTGTACCACAACGGCTTATGTTGAGGTATGGCAGTGGAACAAGCCATCCAGTAGGAATGGAAAGTGTTCCGTATGTTGCATACATATTACTATGTCCAGAAACGAATGAACCTGTATATGTGTCGGAAGAACGTGTTACGGTCATCATCTCAGGAATAGCAATTGAAGCAAAGTCGTAATTTGTTGATGTTACATTATTTGTAAATAGGTTTGTCTCCTTGTAACGGCAGAGTATTGTACGAGATTGTCCAGGCTGCATCTTGCGATCAAGTTCCACCTTACGACCTTCTGTCTCAAGAATCTTTTGATCGTAGAATGTACCCTTGTTGATAACCTGCATATAGACGCTTGACTTGGCAAGCAATACCCATTCCTGCTTTGCTGTATCCGTAACACATCCGCGTGCCTTGAACTCGTCTTCAGTCATGGTTTTTGCTCCGATCTTCTTAAGATATGCGCTAATGGCATCACGCTCAGCCTCTTTCTTCTCGGCATACGTTTCGTAGTCGTTACAAGAAGTGATTGTTGCAATAGCAACCAGAGCAAATAATATGGTTTTGAGTTTGTTCATTTGTTTTTGTATGTTCGTTAATATGGAACTATCTTTTGAGGGGGCAAATGTTAAACTAATTTATTTGAACTATTTTAGTTCGCTAATAGCTTTCTTTGCAATTTCTTCAGCCTCTTGGATAGAACAGTTAAGAGAACCACCAGCTGCGTTAAAGTGCCCGCCGCCGTTGAAGAATTTTTCTGCTATTTCTATGCAGTTCATATCGTCAACAGAACGAAGGCTTACCCAAACCTTGTTCTCTATCTTTGTGTCCTCACGAAGCGAGATGCTCAGGCGGCAACCTTTTATCTGCAGCGGTTGGTTAACGAGTCCCTCGCTATAGCCCTTGATGTAATGGTAGCGGGCCAATTCTTCTTTCGTTATGCAGAAATATGATGCGCCCTTTGCTTCAATATAATGCATTTTCTCGTTTAGGACATAGCCCCAGAATTTCAACTTGAATACCGAGAAATTGTTGAATACATTACGATAGATCTTATCCTTGTCTATGCCCTTTGTGAGAAGTCTGCCGATTGCCTCGTAGATTTCTGGACGAGTAGAAGCATATGTGAAAGCTCCTGTATCGGTCATCATTCCGCAATAGAGGCAAGTGGCACCACGCTTAGTGATCTTGTCCTCTCCACCCATTTCGCAGATAAGTCGGAACGTGAGTTCGCAAGCGCTTGAAAGTTCTGGGAATGAGAAGAGCCAAGGTGTCTCGATAGTTGGGTCTTCATGATGGTCGAATACAACTTTCTGTGCCTTAGACTTCTCAAGTATTTCGCCAAGATCGTCCACACGAGAGTATTGTGCGAAGTCTAGACAGCAGATTGTGTCGGCATTTTCTATCTGGTCTTTTACGAGGTTTGGAACCTTGTCATAGCGAATAACCTTTTCTATCGTAGGCAACCATTTGAGGAAATCAGGGTATTGGTCTGGCACAACGACAATAGGCATCTTGCCGATTTCGCGAAGATAATCGGCAAAACCGAGAATAGAACCCATAGCATCTCCGTCAGGACTGCGATGGCAAATGATGACAATTTTGCGAGAACTACGCAGAAGTGTTTTTAGTTCTTCTGCGCGTTCGGTAGTGATCAGATTCTTCATTTAGTAAAGTGGAGATGGATAAACGCCTTCGTTTACAAGGTTCTGAATGCGTTCTACTGTACCTGGACGGTCTTCAGTGTAAGTTACGCCAAACCATTTAGATGTTGTGTCAAGAACCTTGACTGTAGCTGTACCTTCGTTTATGAGCTTGTTTACCATGAGTGGAATGAAGAACTCACTCTTAATGTTCTCCATATTCTTCGGATCAGAAAGGAACTCTTTGAAATATTCCTCAGAGTACTCGAAGTAATCAGGTGTGAAGCCCCAAACATTCATGGAAACAGGAGTGTTGTCTTCTACTGATGTCCACTCGTCGTTATCGTCAATATATTGAACCTTGCCGTCACGACGTTCTATCTTTGTGCGCTCAACAACGGTTGTAAGGTTGCCGCTTTCGTCTGTAGAGCAGATGCCACGAGAAACGGTTCCGTTCTCAGATAGAGTATTGCCAACGCGGAAACCGACCATGGCATACTTGTTCTTTGCTCCTTCCTCAAGTTCTGAGAGGAATTTTCCTATAACCATGAAGCAGTCGCGATTGTAGAAATCGTCGCAGTTTATTACGCAGAAAGGTTCCTTAACGACATCCTTTGCCATAAGAACTGCGTGGTTTGTACCCCAAGGCTTAACGCGTCCTTTTGGTACGGAAAAACCTTCTGGAAGACAATCTATACCCTGGAAGCAAAGCTCGCAAGGAATCTTACCTTCATACTTGGAAAGAACCTGCTTGCGGAAATCTTCTTCAAAGTCCTTGCGGATAATCCATACAATCTTGCCGAATCCTGCCTGGATAGCGTCGTAGATTGAGTAATCCATTATTGTTTCACCATTAGGGCCTAATGTGTCAAGCTGCTTGAGACCGCCATAACGGCTTCCCATACCTGCTGCGAGTAGAACGAGTGTTGGTTTCATATTATTTCTTGTTGTTTTGTTTTTTTGATGCTTTTGTTTGCTTTGATGTGGATTTATGTATTCATAAATCTGTGCAAAGTTAGTATTTTTTTATAAAAAAAGAGTAATATGTGGCATAAAAAACAGAAAAAAGCAAAAATGTTGTCCTATAATGTGCTTTTTTGTGTGTAATTTATTAATTTTGCACAGCTTTTTGACCTTATAATGTCCACAATAAACTATAAACTGATACTGAAAATCATAAGCCAGATTCTTCTTATAGAAGCTGGTGCTATGCTGTTGCCGTTGTTTGTTGCAATAGGAAGCCATGACCCAAGTAGCATGGGTAATGGTGTTTTCCCTTTCCTCATCTCGGTTCTTATAACGGCCATGGCGGGTTTCCTCTTGCGATATTTCGGAGATCCAGATCGTAACAGTTTTGGCGTTAAGGAGGCTCCTTTGCTCGTGACTCTTTTGTGGATTGTGCTAACTATGTTTGGCTCTCTGCCTTTTCTCTTTTTGGGAGATTTTGGTGTAACAGATGCTTTCTTCGAAACCATGTCTGGTTTTACTACTACAGGCTCTACCGTAATTGAAGATATAGAAAAATGTCCTTTCAGCATAAAACTTTGGCGTTCCATTACCCAATGGATTGGCGGATTAGGTATTGTGTTCTTTATTGTAGCCGTTTTGCCGAGTCTTGTAAAAGGTGGAAGGGTGAGAGTCTTCACGGCTGAAGCTACTGGCCCGTTCAGAATGAAACTCCATCCTAAGATTTCAACAAGCGGACATTATCTTCTTTGCGTTTATGCCGTTCTTACAATCCTTTGTGCATTAGGCTTTTGGGCATGTGGAATGTCTTGGTTTGATTCCGTAAATCATGCCATGACAACTACGGCAACAGGCGGATTTTCAACCTTTAACGATACAACTTCGCTTTTCAATAAAGTTTCTACCGGATCAGTAATGTTGGTATTCATGTTCCTCTCAGGTGCTAATTTTACGGCTCTTTATGGAACAGCCATGCGAAAGCAAGGCATGCAGATATGGAGGAATTCAGAGTTTCTTTTCTATGTGAAAATGATTGGCTTAGCTACCGTTTTTGTTACCATAGCACTTATGTTCGGAAAGAATACGGACTACAATTTCTTCAAGGCTTTTGGTCAGGCATTTTTCCATGTTGTTTCTTTTGCTACGACAACAGGCTCGTATGGAGATAATATCCAGAACTGGCCACGTTTTGCCTGGTTTGTATTATTTGTCTTAATGTTTATCGGAGGTTGTGCTGGTAGTACGGCGGGCGGATTGAAATGTATTCGCGCCTTAATGCTTTGGAAAATCGTAAAGAACGAACTGAAGCGAATCATGCATCCCAATGCAATTCTTCCACTAAAAGTTAGCGGAGAAAATGTCTCTCATGTACAAATGTCCACTTTGACTGGTTTTTGTGTCGTCTATATGCTACTTTGTGTTGTTACATATGGAATACTTATGGTATTTGAAAGTGGCAATAATAACATAGATACAGTTGATGGAATGACAATTGCACTTAGCAGTGCTTGTAATGTGGGACCTTCGCTCCTGCATACTCCGGACGATTCGATTTCTTGGGCTTCTTTGTCTGTTCCATCTAAGTGGATTTGCTCTTTCCTTATGCTTCTTGGTCGTTTGGAAATTCTTAATGTTCTTGTTCTCTTTACGCCTTCTTTCTGGAAAGAACAGCAGTAATTTGCAAACTAAAGGAAAACTTTTTGTTTTTTGCGTTGACCTTGCACAATCTTATATTAAAAATATAATAATGTGTAAAAAGAGAACCATTTTATTTGTATAACTTTGCGCAAAATTTTGTGGTCAAGTGGGGGTTATATAAAGCGGCCCTTTGGCTATGGAATTTGGAATTTAACAACACAAAAAATCTTCAATAGACTATGGTAAAGATTACGAAAGAGGCTGCTCTCGAATACCACGAGAGTGGACGCCCTGGTAAGATTGAGGTTAAACCAACCAAAGCTTATCGCACACAAACTGACCTCTCGCTGGCATATTCGCCAGGTGTGGCCTTCCCTTGTAAAGAGATTGAGGCAGACCCTTCTACAGCTTACAAATATACTGCTAAGGGAAATCTTGTAGCAGTTATAAGTAACGGTACAGCCGTTCTTGGTCTTGGCGATATTGGCGCTATGAGTGGTAAGCCTGTTATGGAAGGTAAAGGCTTGCTTTTCAAGATATATGGTGGCATTGACGTGTTCGACATCGAGGTTGCTGAGAAGGACCCAGAGAAGTTCTGCGAGGCAGTAGAGAAGATAGCTCCTACTTTCGGTGGTATCAATCTCGAAGACATCAAGGCTCCTGAATGTTTCTACATCGAAGAGCGCCTCAAGAGAACTCTCGACATCCCTGTAATGCACGACGACCAGCATGGTACAGCCATCATCTCTGCAGCCGGCTTGAAGAATGCCCTTGAAGTTAATGGCAAGGACATCAAGAATGTAAAGATCGTGGTAAACGGCGCTGGCGCTGCTGCCATCTCTTGTACTAAGCTCTACATGGCTCTTGGTGCACAGAAGGAGAACATCCTTATGCTCGACTCAAAGGGTGTAATCACATCTGACCGTGAAGGCCTCAACGAGCAGAAGAAGTTCTTCGCTACTGACCGTCGCGATGCTCACACTCTCGCAGAAGCTGTTAAGGACGCTGACGTATTCGTAGGTCTCTCTAAGGGTAACGTTCTCTCTCAGGATATGGTCCGCTCTATGGCAAAGGACCCAATCGTGTTCGCACTCGCAAACCCTGTTCCTGAAATCAGCTACGAGGACGCTATGGCTTCTCGCCCTGACGTTCTCATGTCAACAGGTCGTTCTGACTATCCAAACCAGATAAACAATGTAATCGGTTTCCCTTACATCTTCCGTGGTGCGCTTGATGTTAACGCAACAGCCATCAACGAGGAGATGAAACTTGCTGCCGTTCACGCTATCGCAGACCTCGCCAAGCAGCCTGTTCCTGACGTGGTGAACGACGTTTACAACAACGACGACCTCAAGTTCGGTCCTGCTTACTTCATTCCAAAACCAGTTGACCCACGCCTCATCACAGAGGTTTCTGCTGCCGTTGCAAAGGCTGCCATGGATTCTGGTGTTGCCCGTAACCCTATCAAGGATTGGGATGCTTACAAGAATGGTCTTCGTCAGCTCCTCGGTCAGGAGACAAAGCTTACTCAGCAGCTCTACGACCGTGCCCGCAAGCACCCACAGCGCGTAGTGTTCGCAGAAGGTATTGACCCAACAATGCTCAAGGCTGCTGTTCAGGCAAAGGCAGAAGGCATCTGTCAGCCAATCGTTCTCGGCAACGACGAGCGTATTGCAAAGCTTGCAGCAGAACTCGACCTTTCTCTTGAAGGTATAGAGGTGGTAAACCTCCGTCACGACCGTGAGGCAGAGCGTCGCGAGAAGTATGCAAAGATTCTTGCAGAGAAGCGTCAGCGCGAGGGCTACACATTCCCAGAGGCTAACGATAAGATGTTTGAGCGCAACTACTTCGGTATGATGATGGTAGAGACTGGAGATGCTGACGCATTCATCACAGGTCTTTACACTAAGTACTCAAATACCATCAAGGTTGCAAAGGAAGTTATCGGCATTCAGCCACAGTTCAACCACTTTGGTACAATGCACATCCTTAACACTCGCAAAGGTATCTTCTACATTGCCGACACTCTCATCAACCGTCACCCTAACAAGGAAACCGTTAAGGACATCGCACACCTTGCAGCTCATACAGTTCGCTTCTTCAACGAGGAGCCTGTAATAGCTATGCTCAGCTACTCTAACTTCGGTACTTCAAAGGACGGTAGCGCAGCAACTGTGCATGAGGCAGTAGCAGAACTTCAGGCAGAATATCCTGATCTTCCTATCGATGGCGAGATGCAGGTGAACTTCGCTCTCAACCAGAAGATGCGCGACGAGCGTTATCCGTTCACACGTCTCAAGGGCAAGAAGGTCAACACTCTTATCTTCCCTAACCTTTCTTCTGCAAACAGTGGCTACAAGCTCCTTCAGGCTATCGATGAGGATGCTGAAATTATCGGCCCTATCCAGATGGGTCTTAACAAGCCAATCCACTTCACAGACTTTGGCTCTTCAGTTCGTGACGTCGTAACAACAGCAGCAGTAGCTGCTATCGACGCTTACGTTGCAAAGAAGAAATAAGAGGATAAAAACTTTTTTCCCGCTTTCATTCTTGTTGGTTCCAAAAACACAAGACTGTCGGCTTGAATGATAGCTGGAAGCCAAAGTGCTAAAACTGTGTAAGACATTATTTTGTTTGTCCGTCCGTTTGTCCGTCCGTCTGTCCGTCCGTTTTGACCGCTTTTTAGCGGACGGACGGACAGACGGACGGACGCTTTTTAAAAAACTTTTTTCCGCTTACACATCTTTATATATAATATAATTAAGGAAATATGATAATAATGGAAATGGAGCCATAGGGGTAAAACTTTTTTTTTCGTGTCCGTCCGTCCGCCTGTCCGCTTTTTGCTTACAAATTGTAAGTTTGCCCTTTGTCGGGATTTTCCTTCAGATAAATCCTCCAGCCTTCTAATTTTTGATTTTTAATCTTTAATTTTACCCTATTTTGGCCTTCCAGCACAAAACTCCCAGCGAAACGATTCGTCTCCCTAGGACTTTTAATACAAAACTGCCGCGATTTTAGTGCAAAACTGACCGCCAAAATCGTCATATTTAAGCCGCAGAGCGACGTTTTTCTTGCCACCTAAAATCTAACCGCTTGATAGTCAGTACATCCCCGAATTTTGCTCCTTTCCATATTTCCATCCAAATATCTTATAGCCCGAAATAAGCTCTTCTTGCGCACATATGCGAAAGCAGAGTGTAAGCAAAACCGCCATTTTTGTTACAATATGGAAAGGCGACTATATAGCAGTTTTTTTCAAATAAAACACGAATAAAACGAATTTAGGTTCTCTGAATATTCGTGATTATTCGAGAAAATTCGTGGTTTAATCTTTGGGGACAACACATATATGGTTTCCATTTCTTTCTAAATGTTTTAAACTTTCTTAAATAATTTACTTTTTTTTTGGTAGAAAGAAAAAGTTTTATAACTTTGCACACAGAAATACCTTATATTAAACAAAAACATTATCGTATGATTAATCAACCAACTGTAAAACTTGGTATCGTTGGCGTTAGCCGCGACTGTTTCCCAATTACACTTACTAAGGCTCGTCTCGCAGCTCTCATGGAGGCTGTTGGTAAGGCAGGTCTTCCTGAAGTTTATGATTGCCCTGTAGTAATCGAAAACGACGTAGACACAATGAAGGCTCTTGACTGGGCTAAGGAAAATGGCATCAACGCAGTTTGTATGTTCCTTGGTAACTTCGGTCCAGAAGGTCCTACTACTATGTTCTGCCAGAAGTTCGATGGCCCTTCAATGGTGCTCGCTGCTAAGGAAGAAGGCAAGGCTAACCTTGCTAACGACCGTGGTGACGCTCTCTGCGGTGTGCTCAACTTCTCTTACAGCGTAGGTCTCCGTCGCCTCAAGGTTTACATTCCAGAATATCCAAACGTAACTCCAGAAGAGGCTGTTAAGGAACTCGCTGACTTCCGTGACATCGCTCGCGTAGTTATCGGCGTTAAGAACCTCAAGGTTATCGGCTTCGGTCCACGTCCTTGGGACTTCCTCGCTTGTAACGCACCTATCCAGCCAATGTACGACCTCGGCATCGAAGTTCAGGAGAACTCTGAGCTCGACCTCAAGAAGGCATTCGACGAGACTGCTTGCAAGACTGCTGAAATCGAGGCTGTTGCTAAGGATATGGAAGCTGAACTCGGCGCTTCTCGCAACACATACCCAGAAATCATCAAGAAGATGGCTCAGCTTGAGGTTACTCTCATGGACTGGTACGAGAACCAGAAGGGTGCTTCTAAGTACGCTGTATTCGCTAACAAGTGCTGGCCAGCATGGCAGCCTATCTTCGAGTTCGAGCCTTGCTACGTAAACTCTCGTCTCACTGGTCGCGGTATTCCTGTAGCTTGTGAGGTTGACCTCTACGGTGCTCTCTCTGAGTTCATGGCTGAGTGCGCTACTGAGAAGCCAGCTACTCTCCTCGACATCAACAACTCTGTTCCTGCTGACGTTATCCCTGCTGGCGCTAACCTCGCTGGTGCAGACCTCAAGGACCTCTACATGGGCTTCCACTGCGGTAACACTTGCTCACAGTGCATGAAGGACTGCAAGATCAAGTATCAGCTCATCCAGGCTCGTCTCATGAGCCCAGAAATCACAAAGGGTACTCTCGAAGGTCAGATCATGCCTTCTGCAACTACAATGTTCCGCATCCAGTCTAACTCTGATGCTAAGCTTGTTTCTTACATCGCTGAAGGTCACTTCCTCGACATCGATCCTTGCTCATTCGGTGGTATCGGTATCGCAGCTATCCCTGGCTTCGCTCGCTTCTATCGCCACGTCCTCGTTGGCAAGCGCTTCCCACACCATGGTGCTTACGCATTCAAGAAGTCTGGCAAGGTTCTCTTCGAGGCTCTCAAGATGCTCGGCGTAGACGACATCAACACTCCTCTCCCAGCTGGACAGCTCTACCCAGGCGAGAACCCATTCGCAATCTAAAATGTTCTTAGGTAGAAAAAGTATCTTTTCTGCCTGAAACCAATAGATAAAAGTAGGACGAGGATTTCTGAGCCGCAAATTTGCGGAATTATCTCGGAAATCTTCGCCCTACTGCTTTTCTTAATATCTTGTTAAGGGGAGTTTATTATCTTAAATGAAATTCAGTAGAATTCCAATGGCTATTAGAATACCATATATTAAGATGTTCTTGCCGTTTCGTGCCAACTGTTTATTCAATTCAGGACCTTCCCATATTGCTCCCATAGTTCGGTAGATTCGCATGTGCATTATGAGATAGATGATCTGAAGGTTGAAAGCCATGGAATAGCCGTACATACTGTAACAGAAATAACCTAATCCGCCGCAAATGAATCCGATAGCCATATAAAACTGCAACATGCGCTTTCTTCCAAGAATATGTGATAAGGTGTGTTTCCCGGTTTGCAAGTCTTCGTCATGGTCGCGGAAGTTGTTGATAACAAGCATACTATCTATCTCAAATCCGCAGGCAATAGATGCAATAAAAACATACCAGTTAATGGCACCTGTAAGTACATAGTATGTAACGCAGACTGGTACAATACCGAAAAATAGAAGTACAAGGACATCTCCAAGTGCTCGTTTTGAGAAAAGTGTGGTATAGAGTAGAGAGAACACCATACAAAGAGCACCCGTACCGAAAAGAATTCTCCAGTCGCCATAAAACAAAGTTGGTAATCCTACTATTGCTGCCAAAACATTTGTGCCAAGTATTACCTTTTTCATGAACGGCTGGGTCATCCATCCATTAGTGGTAACGCGAGCATTTCCCTTTCGTTCCTTGCTGTCATGTCCGCTCTTGAAGTCAAGATAGTCGTTTATGTAGTTCGCATTTATCTGCATTATTTCTGCAAAAAGGAAGCAGAGTAGGGCAGGGATGATATGGAAATCAGCTAAGTTTCCACTACGGCACATGTCGCCAGCGGCTAGAGCTATGGCAATAATAACCGGCACGGCTGCACCAGGTAGAGTCTCCAATCTGGCGCCCTTCACTATTGCCTTCCATGAGTTTTGCTTGATACGAGGGCTTTTATCAATATCTACAACCATTTTTTATGTTTTTCCAAGTGATAATCTTCAGTCAAAATGAAGTAATAATCTTTGCAAAGTTATAAAAAGATAGCGTATTTTTCACTTGAATCATGCATTATTAAGTTAAAGATTGATAAATGTTTGTATTATATATATAAATGTGTAAAAAAGATTTTTAAGTGTTATTTTTTTTGTATAACTTTGCAACGCAAAATACTGAACTTACAAACTTTTTATAATAGATGAATTTTTATATTTATAATACTCTTTCCCGCCGCAAGGAAATCTTCAAGCCTATTGCGGAGAACCATGTAGGTATGTATGTGTGCGGTCCAACCGTTTACGGCGATCCACACCTTGGACACGCTCGTCCTGCAATCACTTTCGACCTTCTTTACCGTTATCTCCAGCACCTCGGCTACAAGGTGCGCTATGTTCGCAACATAACCGACGTTGGTCATCTTGAGCACGATGCTGACGAAGGCGAGGACAAGATAGCAAAAAAGGCTAAGCTCGAACAGCTTGAGCCAATGGAAATTGCGCAATATTACACAAACCGTTACCATCAGGCTATGGAAGCTCTCAATGTGCTTCCGCCAAGCATAGAGCCTCACGCAACTGGTCATATCATAGAGCAGATTAAGCTTGTTGAAGAGATTATGGCTAACGGCTATGCGTACGAGAGTAATGGCTCGGTTTATTTTGATATTGAGAAATATAACAAAGACCATAAGTATGGCAAGCTTTCTGGCCGTAATCTTGATGATGTTATCAATAACTCCCGCGAACTCGATGGAGTAGGAGAGAAGAAGAACCAAGTAGATTTCGCCCTTTGGAAGAAGGCACAGCCAGAGCACATCATGCGTTGGCCATCACCATGGAGCGACGGCTTCCCAGGATGGCATTGCGAATGTACTGCCATGGGACGCAAGTATCTTGGCAACCATTTTGATATTCATGGCGGCGGAATGGACCTTGTATTCCCTCACCATGAGTGCGAGATTGCTCAGGCTACGGCTTCTCAGGGCGACGATATGGTGAAGTACTGGATGCATAACAATATGCTTACCATCAACGGACAGAAGATGGGTAAGTCACTTGGTAACTTCATTACGCTCAACCAGTTCTTCAATGGCGAGCATGAGCTTCTCACTCAGCCATATTCGCCAATGGTTATCCGTTTCTTCATTCTCTCGGCTCATTATCGCAGCCCTGTTGATTTCTCAGACGAGGCTCTACAGGCAAGTCAGAAAGGTCTTGACCGTCTGCTTACTGCCATTGCTGATATTGATCGCATCCAGGCAGCGAAGACTACGGACGACGCAACGAAGAAGGTCGTTTCTGAGCTGAAACAGAAGTGCTACGATGCAATGAACGACGATATGCAGAGTCAGGTGGTTATCTCCAACCTCTTTGATGCATGCCGCGTGATAAACTCTCTCGTTGACCATAAGGGAACTATTTCCGAATCAGATCTCGCAGAACTCAAGGAGACTATGAATCTTTTCACTTTCGATATCCTCGGATTGAAGAACGAGGCTTCTGGCGGAAATGAAGCCCGCGAGGAAGCTTTTGGAAAAGTTGTTGATATGGTTCTTGAACTTCGTGCTAAGGCTAAAGCAAACAAGGATTGGGCAACATCAGACCTTATCCGTGACCAACTTGCAGCTCTTGGTTTCCAAGTAAAGGATACAAAGGACGGAGCAGTTTGGAAACTGTAAAAGCCCCCTATCCCCCCCCAAGGGGGAACTTTTAATACTTTTTTTGGTAGAATAATTTAACAAATAAAACATATAAACATCCTTCCCTTGGGAAGGCTTGGTTAGGCTTTTTATGAAAATAGCACTTATTGGCTACGGCAAGATGGGTAAGATGATTGAGCAGATTGCTCTATCTCGCGGCCACGAAATAGTAAGCAAAATAGATATCGACAATCAGGAAGACTTTGAGAGCGACGCTTTCGCTTCTGCTGATGTCGCTATCGAGTTCACAACTCCTTGGACTGCATACGATAACTACCTTAAGGCTTTCGCTAAGAATGTGAAGGTGGTAAGTGGTTCTACTGGTTGGATGAAAGAACATGGCGAGGATGTGAAGAAGCTTTGTACAGAAGGCGGTCAGACTCTCTTCTGGGCTTCAAACTTCTCTGTAGGTATGGCTATGTTCTCTGCCGTAAACAAGTATCTTGCTAAGCTTATGAACCAGTTCCCACAGTACGACGTTACAATGGAGGAAACTCATCACGTTCACAAGCTTGATGCTCCTTCTGGCACAGCCATCACTCTTGCCGAGGGCATCCTTGAAAACCTTGACCGCAAAGAGCGTTGGGGACTTCACGAGACTGCCGAAGGCGTTCTCCGTATTGACGATCTCCGTCGTGGCGAAGTTCCTGGCATTCATACAATTACATACGACTCTCCTGAAGAAGACATCATCAAGATTACTCACGACGCTCACTCTCGCAAGGGCTTTGCTCTCGGCGCAGTTCTCGCTGCAGAATATACAGCACAGCACAACGGTATGCTTACCATGAGCGATCTCTTTGACTTCTAGAAATAAACTTCCAATCATTTTAACATCCTTCCTTTTTTGAAGGCTTGGTTAGACTTTATGAAACCAAAGAAACAACCTAATAAGAAGTTACAGTGGGCGAAGTTCATTGTTGTTCTCGTCCTATATCTCCTCTTCCTGTACTGGCTTGAAAGCTGGCTCGGCTTAATCGTCATACCATTTATTTTTGACGTATATATAACGAAGAAGATAAATTGGCAATGGTGGAAAGACTCAGAAGGCTTGACTCCACATATCATGTCGTGGGTTGACGCCATAGTTTTTGCCCTCGTTGCAGTCTATTTTATCAACTTGTTCTTCTTCCAGAACTACGTCATTCCGTCTTCTTCACTTGAGAAATCACTTCTTACTGGCGACTATCTCTTTGTGAGCAAGGTGAGCTATGGTCCTCGTATTCCTAATACTCCGCTTACGATGCCGCTAACTCAGCACACAATGCCAATCATCAATACGAAGTCTTACATTGAGTGGCCACAATGGGATTACAAGCGAGCAAAGGGGCTAGGCAAGGTGGAACTAAATGATATTGTAGTCTTCAACTATCCTTCCGGCGATACAATAGTTAGCGAATTGAAATATCAGGCTCAGGACTTTTATGGTCTTTGCATGGATCTTGGTATGCAGCAGTATGAGGGAAGTCGTAACATCGACTCGCTCTCTGCCCAGCAGCAGCGTGATCTTTTCAAGTTTGTTTATGATCTCGGTCATAAAGCCGTTGAGAACAATCCTAACGAGTTTGGTATGATTGATTGGCGTCCTGTTGACCGACGTGAGAATTATGTAAAGCGTTGTGTTGGTCTTCCTGGTCAAACTCTTCAGATAAAAGATCGCAAAATTTATCTTGACGGTAAGGAAAACAAGGATCCAGAGAATGCTCAGTTCACTTATAAAGTTGAGCTTGCTATTCCTACAATGAGCTTTGTAGGTGAGGAATTTGATGAGTTCCGTAAGGAAAATGGCATTACAAACGAGGATCTCCAACAACTTACTTCATATGGTTTCATGCCTATGACAAAGAAGGCAGCTGAGGTCATGAAGTCTCGCAAGGATATATGCAAGAGTATTACCATCAATACCGATTCTCCTGCGTGGGGACTTTTCCCACTTACGATGTACACAGGCTGGACTCGCGACAACTACGGACCTATCTGGATTCCAAAAAAAGGCGAGAAGATTGACATTGACATCAAGAACATCGGACTCTATGAGCGCTGTATAAAGGAATATGAAGGCAATCAGCTTGAGGTAAAAGACAGCAAAATCTACATTAACGGTAAGGAAGCAAAGTCATATACATTCAAGATGGACTACTACTGGATGATGGGTGACAATCGCCATAACTCAGCCGACTCTCGCTATTGGGGCTTCGTTCCTGAAGATCATATCGTTGGTAAGCCAATCTTCATCTGGTTCTCTTCTGACCCTGATCGCGGAGGCTTCTCTGGTATTCGCTGGAATCGTCTCTTCCGTTTTGTTGACAATATTAAGTAGTTTTAGAACTGCATTTAAACTTATAGATTGATAATTAAAGATTAAAGATGGTTTCTTGTTCCGGGGAGCCACCTTTAATCTTTTTTTAATCATAAGAGAAAAACGTAAGATTGTCGCGACCAAAGTAGCTGGATCTATTTTATTAATGAAGAACTCGCTTTTGCGAAAAAACAAATATGGAAATTACAACCAATACCACATTTACTCAACTTGGTGTAAATGAACAAATACTTAGGGCAATTACTGAAATGGGCTTTGAACATCCAATGCCTGTTCAAGAAGCCGTTATCCCTGTTCTTCTAGGGGAATCTTCTGCCCATGATCTCATTGCACTTGCCCAGACAGGTACCGGCAAGACCGCTGCCTTTGGCATCCCACTTCTTCAGCGCATTGACCCTAAGGGCAGATATACTCAGGCGCTTGTCCTTGCACCTACTCGTGAGCTCTGCTTGCAGATAGCCGATGACATCCGCGATTTTGGAAAGTATTGCGACGAGATAAACATCTGTGCCGTTTATGGCGGTACCTCCCTCGAACCACAAATACGACAGCTGAAGAAAGGTGCGCAGATTGTCGTGGCTACTCCAGGCCGACTCCTTGACCTCATGGAGCGCCGCTGTGCCGACCTTTCAAACGTGAAGAACGTCGTTCTGGACGAAGCTGACGAAATGCTCAACATGGGTTTCTCGGACAGCATAAACGCCATTCTTGAAGGCGTTCCAGAGCAGCGTCATATCCTTCTCTTCTCTGCTACAATGAGTCGCGAGATTGAGAAAATTGCCAAGTCTTATCTGAAGGACTATCAGGAGATTGTCGTTGGCTCAAGAAACGAGGGTGCTGAGCATGTCAACCACGTTTACTACATGGTAAATGCGAAGGACAAATACTTGGCTCTCAAGCGTATTGTCGATTTCAATCCTAAGATTTACGCCATCGTCTTCTGTCGCACAAAGCTTGAAACTCAGGAGATTGCCGACAAGCTTATCCGCGATGGCTATAACGCGGAGTCGCTCCATGGCGACCTCTCCCAGCAGCAGCGTGACCTTACCATGCAGAAGTTCCGCAACCATCTTACGCAGCTTCTCGTTGCTACAGATGTTGCAGCTCGTGGTTTGGACGTTGATGAACTTACCCACGTCATAAACTACGGTCTGCCAGACGACATTGAAAGCTACACCCACCGTTCCGGTCGTACTGGTCGTGCAGGCAGAAAGGGTACTTCCATCGCCATCATCCACACTCGCGAGCGCGGCAAGATGCGCAATATCGAGAAGGAAATCGGCAAGAAGTTTGTAGAGGGCGAGATACCTACGCCACAGGAAATCTGCAAGAAGCAGCTCTACAAGGTGATGGATCAGATAGTGAAGACCGATGTCGATGAGGAGCAGATTGCTCCTTTCATGCAAGACATCAGTCGCTATTTTGACTATATCGACAAGGATGATGTCATCAAGAAAATCGTGCAGATGCAGTTCGGCCATTTCCTTGAATACTACAAGAACGCTCCTGTCATTGAGAAACCGATGGTGGAGAAAGAGCGCAAGAATGCTCGTGACAATCACCACACAAGCGGAAAGTTCAACGGCAAGACTTACCAGGCAGAGAAGGGCTATGCCAAGCTCTTCATCAATCTCGGCAAGATGGACGGCTTCTACCCAGGCGAGGTTATGCAGTATCTGAACAAGCATGTTCAAGGTCGTCAGGCTGTCGGTCACATTGAACTGCTCCGTAACATCTCTTACATTGAGGTTCCTGAGCATGATGCACAGAAGGTAATGGAAGCCCTCAACGGCACATACTACAAGAATCGAGAGGTTCGCTGCAACCGTGCCGATGGTGGTGGTCGTGCAGATGGTGGTAAACGTGCCGAAGGTGTTGGCCGTAAACGTGCCGATGGTGACAGCGGCAAGAAAAATTATGCTAAGTTAGAGAAGAAAAGCAAGGCTCCTAAGCGCGACAAGAGTCGCCAGAAGCGCAATGCCTTTGACGATAATGAGAATCCGTTTGCCATTTTCGACAAGAAACTCAAGAACAAGAATCTGCCTGAAGGCCATGCGCGCCGTAGGCCTAAAAAGTAATCAGTATTGCTTCAAAAGCGTTACAATTTTAACTTTTTTTTGATTTTTTTATCGATTTATTTGCGTAATATAAAACAATTTTATAATTTTGCCCTCGTAAATTATTAAAACTTTGTTTGTATAATACGCAGAAAAACGCAATTCAATACACTCAAACTCTAATTTAGTACGTAGATAACACATTAATAATATATAGCTTATGGCAAACATAAAAGGAAGCATATCTCAGATTGTAGGTCCTGTTATCGATGTTTATTTCGATACAGAGGGCAAGAATGCACAGGAGGTACTTCCTAAAATTCACGATGCTCTTAAGGTGAAGCGTCCTAACGGAACTGACCTCGTAGTGGAAGTTCAGCAGCACATCGGTGAGGACACTGTGCGTTGCGTGGCTATGGACAATACTGACGGTCTGCAGCGCGGACTTGAAGTAGAGGCTATGGGTGCGCCTATCAGTATGCCTTCAGGTGAACAGATCAAGGGTCGTATGCTCAACGTTATCGGTCAGCCTATTGACGGCATGAAGGAACTTGGCATGCAGAACTCTTATCCTATCCACCGCGAACCACCTACATACGAAGAGCTCTCTACATCAAAGGAAATGCTCGCTACTGGTATCAAGGTCATCGACCTTCTCGAACCATACCTCAAGGGTGGTAAGATCGGTCTTTTCGGCGGTGCCGGTGTAGGTAAGACTGTGCTCATCATGGAGCTTATCAACAACATCGCAAAGGGACACAACGGTTTCTCTGTGTTCGCTGGTGTTGGTGAACGTACTCGTGAGGGTAACGACCTTATCCGCGAGATGATTGAGTCTGGCGTTATCAAGTACGGCGACAAGTTCAAGGAAGCTATGGAAGAAGGCAAGTGGGACCTCTCACTCGTTGATCCTGAAGAACTTAAGAAGTCGCAGGCTACACTTGTTTACGGTCAGATGAACGAGCCACCGGGCGCACGTGCTTCTGTTGCACTGTCTGGTTTGACAGTTGCTGAGGAGTTCCGTGACCAAGGCGGTGACATCCTTTTCTTCATCGACAACATCTTCCGTTTCACTCAGGCAGGTTCTGAGGTATCGGCTCTTCTCGGTCGTATGCCATCAGCCGTAGGTTATCAGCCTACACTTGCTTCAGAAATGGGTACAATGCAGGAACGAATCACTTCTACAAAGACAGGTTCCATCACTTCCGTACAGGCTGTTTACGTGCCTGCCGACGACTTGACAGACCCTGCTCCTGCTACAACGTTTACTCACCTTGACGCTACTACAGAGCTTTCTCGTGGTATCGCTTCTCTCGGTATCTATCCTGCCGTTGACCCACTCGGCTCTACTTCTCGTATCCTCGACCCACTCGTTGTAGGCAAGGCTCACTACGAATGTGCTCAGCGCGTGAAGCAGATTCTCCAGAAGTACAAGGAACTTCAGGACATCATCGCTATCCTCGGTATGGATGAACTCTCTGACGAGGACAAGCTCACCGTAAACCGCGCTCGTCGTGTACAGCGCTTCCTCTCTCAGCCATTTACTGTTGCAGAGCAGTTTACAGGTGTTAAGGGTGAGATGGTTAGCATCGAAGACACTATCAAGGGCTTCAACATGATCCTTGACGGTGAACTCGACGACCTCCCAGAGCAGGCATTCCTCAATGTCGGAACTATCGAGCAGGCTATCGAAAAGGGTAAGAAACTCATGGCTCAGGCTGCATCTTAATCCGCTTTTTATGCTTACATTAAGAATAATATCACCAGAAAAGATACTCTTTGAAGGCGGCGCTTCGCTTGTCAAGGTGCCGGGAGTAAGTGGTGAATTCGAGATTCTCGACAACCATGCTCCTATCATTTCCGCTCTGCAGGCAGGCACTGTGGAAGTGGAAAGCAACGGCGAGCGTAATTCGTTCAGCATCATGGGTGGCTTTGTGGAAGTACATAAGAACATGGTGGATCTCTGTGTAGAGATGGAATAAGCAGGAAAAGATGAACATTGCTGTAATCATTATCACGGTGCTTATGCATCTGATACTTACGGGCATGGCATTCTTTATTCTGAAGACCGTCATGAAGTCGAACCCTTCGGCTGTGTTGAAGTCCATCTTCGCCATCATGGGTGTACGCTTCGTTTTCCCGCTTGCGTTCTATGCAGCATGCCTCTTCGGATGGAAAGACTACGGTTGGGAATTGGGAGAAATAAAGGTTTTCACAATCTTCTACCTCATCCTTTACCTTCTTTTCCTTGCTATTGACACCGTGTACTTCTATTTTACTCTTAAGAATTCAGACAAAAACAATAAAGAAGAAAAATGAAATATCTCAAATCCATAACACTTATACTGGCACTTGCTTTCTTTGCATGCACAGCAGCCTTTGCGCAGGAGCATGGCGAGGAGGCCGAAAAGGAAGGTATAAGCTTGAAGGAGATATTGTTCGGACACGTTCAGGACTCCTACAACTGGCATCTCTTTGATGTTAATGGGCATCCTGTCGTGATAGATCTTCCGATGATTTTCTACAGTCAGCAGAGCGGATTCCACGTTCTTTGCACATCGCAGTTTGAGCATCATCCAAATGCAGAACTGCTTCGTGAAGGTCCTGACGGATTCGCTATCCAGGGCTCTGCAGAAGAGAAAGGCAAGATTGTGGAGAATGTTAATGGCGAATGGCAGCCTGTCTGCTTCGACATTTCCATCACAAAGCAGGTTTGCGTGGTGTTCATCGACGCCATCATCCTCCTTCTCTGCATCCTTATCCCTGCACGCTGGTGCAAGAAGCATAAGATTGACGACGAAGCTCCAAAGGGTTTCACTGGTTTGATGCACATGTTTATCATGTCGGTCTATGACGACCTTATCAAATCTACCCTTGGCGAGAAAGCTGACAAGTATGCTCCTTACCTTCTCACTTGCTTCTTCTTCATCTTCTTCGCAAACCTCATGGGTGTTATGCCTTTCCCTCCAGGCGGCGGTAACATCACGGGTAACATTGCGGTGACTGCTTTCCTTGCCATCTGTACTTTCCTCATCACGAATGCTACAGGCAACAAGCATTACTGGATGGAGATCTTCTGGCCTGAAGTGCCAACATGGTTGAAGTGCCCAGTGCCTTTGATGCCGGTTATCGAGCTCTTCGGTGTGTTCATCAAGCCTATCGTGCTCTGTGTCCGACTCTTCGCAAACATGCTTGCAGGCCACGCCATTGCAATCTCGCTTACTTGTATGATTTTCATCATGTTCGCAATTGGTGGTTTCATGGGCAATCTCCTCGGAGGATTCATAACTCCTGTCAGCGTACTCATGAGCATCTTCATGATGGCTCTTGAACTCCTTGTCTGCTACATCCAGGCAATGGTATTTACTCTCCTTAGTGCGATTTACATCCAGATGTCGCACGCAACTCATCATTAAAAACAAATAATAAACAATAATTTAATACATTACGACTATGATTTCAATGTTTTTAGCAGAAGCACTGGCAACGCTCGGTGCAACTATCGGTGGTGGTTTGGCAGTTATCGGTGCAGGTCTTGGTATCGGTAGAATTGGTGGACAGGCTATGGACGCTATGGCTCGCCAGCCAGAGATTCAGGGTAAGCTCCAGTCTTCAATGATTGTTGCTGCTGCTCTCGTTGAGGGTGCTACATTCTTTACGCTGATTATCTCACTCCTCGCACTCTTCGTATAATACCCAACAAAAATCCAACATGTCATTATTAACGCCTGATTTTGGTTTGTTCTTTTGGATGACTGTCGTCTTCCTCTGTGTGCTCGGCATACTCTGGAAGTGGGGATTTCCTGTGATCATCAACATGGTTAATGAGCGCAAGGAATACATCGACGGCAGCCTGAAGAAGGCACACGAGGCAACAGAACGTCTCGCCAATATACAAAAGGAGGGCGAAGAACTTTTACGTGAGGCTCGTGAGAAGCAGGCTTCTATTCTTAAGGAGGCTAAGGAAACTCACGACACCATCGTAGCAAAGGCTGAAAGCGATGCACGCGAACAGGCAAACAAGATGATTGCCGAAGCTAAGTCGCAGATAGAGGCTGAGAAAGCAGCAGCTATCCGTGAGATACGTTCGCAGGTTGCCGAGCTTTCAGTGCAGATTGCAGAGAAGGTGATTCGCCAGAATCTGAGCAGCGACAAGGCTCAGATGCAGCTTATTGACAAACTGCTGGATGAGGTGAAATAAAAATTGGCTCATTAAACTAAAAAATAAAACCTAAAACCTTAAAATGGACATAGGTGTAATATCTGTCAGATATGCGAGAGCACTTCTCAAAAGTGCCACTCAACAGAAGGTTCAGGCTGATGTATATAAGGATATGCAACAGCTCGCCGATTCCTTCATGCAGCTGCCAAGGCTGCGTCAGGTCATCGACAACCCTATGCTGAGTGCCGACAAGAAGGAGTCTCTCCTGCTTGCTGCTGTTGGAGAGAAACCGGCAGAACTTTCAGCAAAGTTCGTAAAGCTGATTCTCAAAGAAGGCAGAGAGGCGATGGCGCAGTTTATTGCCAATTCGTATATCACTCTGTACAGAAAACAGCAGAACCTCATTCGTGGACGTCTCATCACTGCCACAGAAGTTGCTCCGGAAACGGAAGCCAAACTGCGTGGCATGGTGGAGAGCAGAACAAACGGCAAGGTTGAGTTCAAGTCGGAAGTGAACCCTGATATCATCGGCGGTTTCATCCTTGAATACGATACTTACCGTATGGATGCCAGTGTGAAAAGTCAGTTGAGAAATATTCTCAATGCTCTAAACTAATGGATAATTGATAATGGATAATGGATAATTCATTCGCAATGTCCAATTATCAATTTTCAATTATCAATTTTCAATTAAATATTTATGTCAGACAAAATAAAACCAAGTGAAGTCTCTGAAGTTCTTCTCCAGCAGCTCAACGGCATTGAGGGCGGACAGGACTTTGATGAAGTAGGTACAGTGCTTACTGTCAGCGATGGTGTGGCTCGTATCTACGGACTCCGCAACGCAGAGGCTAACGAACTTCTTGAGTTTGAGAATGGCACGATGGCGATTGTGATGAACCTTGAGGAAGACAACGTTGGTTGTGTCCTTCTCGGTCCTACAAGCGGAATCAAGGAGGGTCAAGTTGTGAAGCGTACAAAGCGTATCGCTTCCATTCGCGTGAACGACAATATGCTCGGTCGCGTTATCAACCCTATCGGTCAGGCTATCGACGGTCTTGGCGACATCGACCTCACAAACTCATTCGAAATGCCACTCGACCGCAAGGCTCCTGGTGTGATCTATCGTCAGCCGGTAAAGGAACCTTTGCAGACTGGTCTTAAGGCTGTCGATTCAATGATTCCTATCGGACGTGGTCAGCGTGAGCTTATCATCGGCGACCGTCAGACAGGTAAGACTGCTATTGCCATCGATACTATCATCAACCAGAAGAGCTTCTATGAGGCTGGCGAACCTGTTTACTGTATCTATGTTGCCATCGGTCAGAAGGCTTCTACAGTAGCTGCCCTCGTACAGAACCTCAAAGAGCACGGCGCTCTTCCTTATACTATCATCGTTGCCGCTACAGCTGCTGATCCTGCTGCTATGCAGTATTACGCACCTTTCGCTGGTGCTGCCATCGGTGAGTATTTCCGCGACCGTGGTTTCTCTGCACTCGTAGTATATGATGACCTCTCAAAGCAGGCTGTTGCTTATCGTGAGGTTTCTTTGATCCTTCGTCGTCCTTCTGGTCGTGAAGCTTACCCTGGTGATGTGTTCTACCTTCACTCTCGTCTCCTCGAGCGTGCTGCAAAAATCAACGCTCAGCAAGAAGTGGCAGAGAAGATGAACGACCTCCCAGAATGTCTCAAGGGACATGTCAAGGGTGGCGGTTCGCTTACAGCGCTCCCAATCATCGAGACTCAGGCTGGCGACGTTTCGGCTTACATCCCTACAAACGTAATCTCTATCACAGACGGTCAGATCTTCCTTGAGTCAGACCTCTTCAACCAGGGCTTCCGTCCAGCCATCAATGTAGGTATCTCCGTATCTCGTGTGGGTGGTTCTGCACAGATCAAGTCTATGAAGAAGGTTGCTGGTACCTTGAAGATCGACCAGGCACAGTATCGTGAGCTTGAGTCGTTCGCAAAGTTCTCAAGCGATATGGATGCCGTTACAGCCATGACTCTCGACCGTGGTCGTAAGAACAATCAGCTCCTCATCCAGTCACAGTATTCTCCAATGCCTGTAGGCGAGCAGATTGCCATCCTCTACTGCGGTGTTCACGGTCTTATGGCAAAGGTGCCAATCGAGAAGGTTCGTGAGTGTCAGGACTCATTCCTTGAGACAATGCGCACTTCTCACGCTGATGTTATCGCTACTCTCGGCAGCGGTAAGATCGACGACGATGTAACAAAGGTTATCGAGGAAGTGATGGCTAACGTAGCAGGACAATACTAATCATTTGCTGATTTGCTGACTTGTTGATTTATTGATTTTAAGTTGATAAATCATCAAATCGTCAAATCGTCAAATCGAAAAATGACAAGATGTCTTCATTAAAAGAAATAAAAACTCGAATAGGTTCTGTCAACAACACTCGCAAGATTACGAGTGCCATGAAGATGGTTGCCTCATCAAAACTGCACCATGCGCAGCGAATGATTGAGAACATGTACCCTTACGCTACATTGCTCAAGGGTATGCTCAAGACATTCCTCCAGGCGGAAGTAGATGTGGAGAGCGACCTTGTTCGTGAGCGTCAGGAGATCAAGCGCATTGCCATCATTGCATTCTCAAGCAATTCCAGCATGTGTGGCGGTTACAACAACAATGTAATCAAGCTCGCCATGCAAGTTGCAGAGGAATACGCTCATCTTGGCAAGGAGAACATACTGATCTATCCTATTGGCAGAAAGATTGCGGAAAAGGTCACCAAGTTAGGTTACAAGCCTGCTGGCAATTTCGTTCAGCTTGCCGACAAACCTAATGCACAGCAGTGTGCAGAGATAGCACGCGAAGTGGCTGACATGTACCGCAACCACGAGATAGACCGCGTGGAGCTCATTTTCCACCACTTCAAAAGTGCCGGTTCGCAGATTCTCACTCGCGACACGCTCCTTCCTATCGACCTCAAGAAGGAACTTGACAAGAACATCTATCGCGACCTCACTTCTACTGTTACCACAAAGGATGCGCAGCAGTATATTCGTGAGAATGGTCCTGGAGAAGAGAAGCACGAGAAGGTTAAGGCATTCGAGGTGAACGACTATTATCTCATTGAGCCAGACCGCGAGACTGTTTTGAGCACCCTTATTCCTAAGGTCATCAACCTTCAGGTGTATGTGGCACTTCTTGATAGTAATGCTTCTGAACACGCTGCCAGAATGGTGGCAATGCAGACAGCTACTGACAATGCAGACGAACTGCTCCGTCAGCTCAACCTGCAGTACAACAAGTCGCGTCAGCAAGCTATCACAAGCGAACTTCTTGACATCGTCGGCGGTTCTATCAACAACTAATTTACTTTTTATTACCACGAATAGACTTTAGATTAAGTGAAACGAGACTCCCTACAAGGAGCCTCGTTTCCTTTTTTACAAATTCAAGTGAATAGGCCAAATCTCGTGATACGCTAAAGCAAAGTGTTAGCAAATGTGCAAATTAGCTTACAATTTGTGCAAATTTATTGAGGTGTCCTTATAGGAGATGTCCTCCCCTCAGGACAGATACCGCAAAAACTAATCTAAGTAAGGAAGGAAGTATATAATAAGTAGATAAGGCTACAAGATAATAAAGTAAGGAAGGAAGTGGGAAAAAGATAGGTAATGACACTCTTGAATTAACAGAAACAAAGAAGGGATGCCCATGTGGACATCCCTTTGTTTATTGATTGTCAGAAAAATCAACTTAGAGCTTTACGCTAACTACCTTGCCGCTATAGTCAACAGACTTCATCTGCTTTGCAGCGTTTGCTGAAGTCTCGCCCTTCTTCTGAAGGATGACATTGAACTTGCGGTTCTTGAGCTGACCAGGGAATGAACCCTTTGTGTCGCCGATTGTTACTGTCTTTGAAGCGTTGTCGTAAGAGATGAGGATTGTAGCGTACTTACCCTTTTCGTAGTTGTAGTTAGTACCCTCGTCCTCGTAGATCTCGAACTGACCGTTAGCGCCGTCGTAGATAGTGATAGTGATGACCTCGCCCTTTTTCTGGTCACTCCATTCCATATCCTCGCCCATAGGAAGGATAGCGCCTTCTGGTGCGAATACAGGGATTGACTCGTAAGGAGCATCAGCCTCGATAGTCTGACCACCAGCATAGAACTTGCCGTCGCGGATGTCATACCAACCCTTCTGCTTTGGAAGGTAAACTTCACGAGAGCGAGCGCCGTAGTAACCTACAGGACAAGCCATGAGCGATGGACCGAACATCCACTGATCCTTGATGTTCTCTACATTCTTGTCGCCGTTGAAGTCCATTATGAGACCGCGCATCATTGTGTAGTCCTTGAAGTGTACCCAACCAGCCATAGAGTAGATGTAAGGCATCATGCGGTAGCGGAGCTTGTGGTACTTCACGATAGATTCGTAGCAAGGATGTCCCTGAGGAGCGATGTTCCAAACCTCACGGAGAGGCCACTGACCGTGAGCACGATAGAGAGGGATGAAGCAGCCGAACTGGTTCCAGCGGTTCTGGAGTTCGCGCCATTCCTTGAGGTCTTCTGTCTCAACGCCTGTCTGGTCAAACTCACGCTGTGCAGCCTCGTAGCGCTTCTCTACGCAGAAACCACCCTGGTCCATACCCCACATTGGGAGACCAGCGAGAGAGTAGTTGATACCGGCAGTCATCTGAGCACGCATATCTTCCCAACGAGTACCGATGTCGCCAGACCAAGTGGCAGTAGAGTAACGCTGCTCACCAGCGAAACCAGAACGAGTGAGGAGGAATACACGAGTATTGTTGTTTACAGAGCGCTGTCCGTTGTAGATAGCGTCAGCATTTACGATAGAATAAGCGTTGAAGTACTCTGTAGAAGAACCGAGAGCAGTAGGACCACAGAGAGCCTTGCGATACCACATTGGCGTACAGTCGCGAACATTAGGCTCAGAAGCATCCATCCACCAAGCGTCGATGCCCTGCTTGTACTTTGTGTAGAGGTTGTCGTTCATCTGCTTCCAGAAGAGCTTGCGAGCGCCTGCTGAGTAAGCATCATAGAAAGAACCAACATAACCAGGACCTACCCAGTCCTTAATCTGGTCCTTAACAGCCTGACCGTACATCCAACCCTTAGCGTCGAGAGCCTTGTAGTTGTCTGTGTTGCAGTAGAACTTAGGCCAAACAGAGATCATGAAACGACCGTTCATAGCGTGAACAGAGTCGAGCATAGCCTGTGGATTAGGGAAACGAGACTTCTCGAACTCATGGCTACCCCACTGATCCTCTGGCCAGTAGTTCCAGTCCTGAACGATAACATCGATTGGAATATGACGCTTGCGGAACTCGCCGAGAGTCTGCTCAATATCCTCTGAAGTCTTGTAACGCTCGCGTGACTGCCAGAAACCGTAAGACCACTTTGGATAAACAGAAGCCTTACCAGTAAGAGTACGATAGCCAGAGATAACCTCGTCAGCATTCTGACCAGCGATGAAGTAGTAGTCCATGTCGCGTGACATCTCGCTCCAGATGCTCATCATGCCCTGCTCCTTCTCTGTGCGAGGAGTAGCAGCACGGAGAGAACAGTAAGCAGCGCCTCCGTCTGGTTCCCACTCGATGCGGATAGGAGTCTTCTTGCCCTTCTTGAGGGCGCAAACGAACTTGTATGAGTTAGGGTTCCAAGCTGTACGCCAACGCTCAGTAACAACCTCCTTGTTGTCGATGAACATGCGAACATAGCCTGAATAGTAAGCGAGCCAACGATAGTTGCAGTCAACAGGTGACTCGATGAAACCTTCGAAAGTTACCTTTGAACCGTCGAGAGTGATCTCCTTTGGAAGACGGTCAAGTTCGAAAGCGTGGTCGTAATAAACAGAATCTTCTTCACGAACAACCTTCTTGCCCTTTGCATCCTTGTAAGTTACCGTAAGACCGCCACGAGAACCGCCACGGTTGTAAACCTTGAATGCCTTAGAGAGCTGCTGATAGTCATCAGGATTACCCCAACGGCAGTAAGAGTAGCTGTCCCAAAGCACACCGTAGTTCTTGTTTGAAACCACGAAAGGAACACTCACCTTTGTGTTGTACTGGAAGAGTTCCTCGTTTACGCCCTTGTAGTTGATGTCCTCTGACTGGTGCTGACCGAGACCATAGAAAGCCTCGTCGTCAGGAGATTCGAAGAGAGCGTGCCATGTCCAAGCGTTGCGCTCCTTGTCTGTAAGTGTTCCTACGCCAACTTCGTTCTCAGGAACAGAAAAGCGCTTGAAGGTCTTGCCCTTTGCAGCCTCGTCGAGAAGAACTTTTCCGGAAGCGTCCTTGAAAGTGATGCGACCAGTCTGCTTGTCAACTACAGCCTGGACATTCTTTGCCTTTACGATTACGTTGTTGCCATCTTCTTCCACAGTGTAGTTTGCCTTAGCCTTCTGTGGAACGATAATCAGGCTCTTCTTTGTTGGGAACTGAGCTTCAGGAGTAGCGACAACGCGGATGATGTTGTCGTTTACAACCTCCAGCTTTACGAGTTTTACAGCTTCGTCAGCCTGATTGTCCAGCTTCACAGTAATGCCGTTTGCCGACTTGCTGTAGTTTGCCGCATTGGCTATTGAAACCGATGCAAGCAAGATTGCGGTTAGAAATGTTTTTATTTTCATTATTAGAATAATTGGTTGCTATTGATATCTGATAGTTGGTTGCAAAGTTACAAAAGTTTATTGAGAGTAGGAGAATTTTTGCTAAAAAAGTATCAATTGGCATCTAAATACCTTGCTTTTGGTCATTATTACTCTTGCAATAATCATTAAAAAGTGTGGAAAATGTTAAATTGTGTTGCAATTATTTTTGTATTATTTTCAATTTTAGTAACTTTGCCGCGATTATTATATTAATAAAGAACGCATGACATTAGAACAATATAAAGAACTAAAGTCCAAGGCTTCATTCGAAGGTTTTTATGTAGGTCTTCTGTGGCTCTTTTCTTTCGCGGCATTCGTGATGCAATTTTCCATTCCGAATCTCTCGCTGATATCCATGGGATCAGCAGCAGTTTCCGTTGTGTTGGTGATTGTAAGATTGAGGCGCCACCGTAATGAACACCTTGACGAATTGCCATATTTCAAGGCCTTTATGTATAGCTTGCTGGTGTTTTTCTATGCTTCGCTGGTAATGGCACTCGGCCAATGGCTTTATTTCCAGTACATAGACCAGGGATTCTTGATGCAGAGTTACATCAAACAGTTGGAAAGTCCTGAATTCAAGGAATTGATGAAAGGGGTGTCAGACTTGAAACCTGAGGATGTGAAACTGATGCTTGAGGAAGTAGGCGAGCTTCGCGCGATAGATATTGCGATGCAGTTCCTTTCAACAAACATAGTGATAAGTGTTGTACTCTCAATGATAACAGCTTTTTTCTCTGCGGGCAAAGCAACTCTTCCGCTTGCAAAAAGATAAATCAAAACAAGAAAATATAAATTCTAGATATGGATATTTCGGTAATTGTTCCACTATATAACGAAGACGAATCACTTCCAGAACTCCACAAGTGGATTGCGAGAGTGATGAAGGAAAACAATTTCACTTACGAGATAATCTTTGTGAACGACGGTTCTACAGATCACTCTTGGGAAGTGATAGAAAGACTTTCCAAAGAGAATGAGGAAGTCCGTGGCATTAAGTTCCGCCGTAATTATGGTAAGTCGCCAGCTCTCTACTGTGGCTTCAAGGAAGCTAAGGGAAATGTCGTGATTACGATGGACGCTGACCTTCAAGATTCTCCAGACGAGATTCCTGAACTTTATCGCATGATAACTGAAGATGGTTATGATCTGGTTTCTGGCTATAAGCAGAACCGCAAGCAGGGCGATCCGCTTTCAAAGACCATACCGACAAAGCTCTTCAATGCTACGGCTCGTAAGGTTAGCGGCATAAAAAATCTGCATGACTTCAACTGTGGTTTGAAAGCTTACCGCTCTGAGGTGGTGAAGAACATTGAGGTTTATGGCGAGATGCACCGCTATATTCCTTATCTTGCAAAGAATGCTGGTTTCTCAAAGATTGGCGAAAAACCTGTACACCATCAAGCAAGAAAGTTCGGAACTTCAAAGTTCATGGGATGGAATCGCTTCGTGAACGGCTATCTTGACCTCATCACGCTGTGGTTCCTTGACAGTTTTGGAAGAAAGCCTATGCATGTTTTCGGCTTCATCGGAACGCTTGTATTCATGATAGGTTTCATTTCAGCCTTCATTCTTGGAGCAAACAAGATTTATTGCCTTGCTGCAGACATTCCTGCTCGCTTGGTGACTGATTCTCCATATTTCTACATCGCTCTAACTATGATGATGATTGGCACGCAGCTCTTCCTTGCAGGTTTCATCGGTGACCTTATCAGCCGTAACTCGGAAGGAAGAAATGACTACCAGATTGAGAAGACTGTTTAAGATGAGATAATTAAATTTATAATAAAAAGGGTAAAAGATTTAAGACTAAGTGAATTTCAGAACTCTCATATTATTTTTCTCCGTAATGGTGGGACTTGCTGCCTGCACTTCAATAGAGTGCCCGATGAACAGTCATGTCTTTGCCAATTATGGTTTTTATATTAACGGAGATACGGCAGTTGCAATAAATGGGCTGACTGTTACCACAACCCGTAATGACGGAAACGACACGACTCTCGTAAACAAACTGTCTGGCTCGCATAATGTTACGCTGCCAATGAGTTTTATTCATGACACAGATACGCTTCGTTTCACTCTTGCCGACGAAACAGGCGAGCAAACTGATGTTATGCATGTGAAGAAAACGAACGAGATGCATTTTGAATCGGTAGAATGTGGAGCAAATTATTTCCACAAGATACTCTCTATAGAAACAACTCACAACTTTATTGACTCGGTTGTTATAAAAAAAGACAATGTAAACTATGACGCTACTGAAGAACATGTACACATTTACCTCAAACGCTAAGCATAGTTTCCGTTGCTTATTGGCTTTTGTTGTCAGTCTATTTCTGTTCTCTGCAGAGAGTTCAGCGCAGAAATATGTTGAAACAGAAGTTGCAAAAGAGAAGGCTGCAAAGTTGGCTGCCGAGAAGGCAAATCGCCCCAAGAAACTAGTTTATGCTGTGGAAAAGAAAAATATCCTCCAGAAGTTTCTTGAGGATTCTACGGCTGTGATAAATGGCATTCAGGTAAATGCAGACCTTGTTGGTCCTGTCCAGTCTTTGCTTTCTGATAAAAAATACTATGAGCTGGGCGCAAGAATCAGCATAAAGGATAGAATATTTCCAGCCATCGAACTTGGTTATGGAAATACAGATTACAACGATGTTGAGTCAGGAACCTTCTACAATTGTGGAGGTGTGTACGGAAGACTTGGTTTCGACTTTAATGTGATGAAGAATAAGCATGATGACTACAAGCTTTTCCTTGGAGCTCGCGCGGCTTATTCAAACTTCAAATACGACCTTTCCATTCCTGATGCTGTGGATCCAGTTTGGGGTGGTAATGCAGAATACAAAATAACCGATGCTTCTTGTAACTATCTTTGGCTTGAAGTCCTTGCGGGTGTAGATGCTAGAATAATAGGTCCTGTTCATCTCGGATGGACTATGCGATACAAAAGAAAGCTGCATAGCGGTTATGATGGTATTGACAAGGCTTGGTATGTGCCAGGTTATGGTAACGACGACACATCGGGTTTTGGAGCAACTTTTACGGTAGGTGTTGAAATCTTCGACATGTTCCACAAGAAGAAAGCCAGTAAGGTTGATGCTATCCTGAATGAACTTGACAATTTAGGCAATAATGAGTCAATTACCCCAAAAGCTGATGAAAATAAAACTCCGGAACAGAATGCTGTAATAGAAGAAATAAAATAAAAACGATGAACAAGAAGAACGTAATAAAAACATTATTCCTTGTGGTGACTCTTTCTGCCATTTGCTTGCGAATGTGCAATGGTGGTGGAAAGATGACTTATTTGTCGAATCAAGGAAGTGTTTTTGGTACTACATATAGCATAACTTACGAGTGGACAGAAGATTTGTCTGCCGAGATTCAGCAGACTATGAAGGATGTAGATTTCTCGCTTTCTCCTTTTAATGATTCTTCCGTCATTACTCAGATTAACAACAATAAGGAAATTGCGCTTGACAAACACTTTGTGAAGGTTTTCGAGACAGCCATGAATGTTTCCGAAGACACAGACGGCGCGTTTGATATAACCGTAGCTCCTTTGGTTAATGCTTGGGGCTTTGGTTTCAAGACAAAGCAAATGCCAGGACAGGAACAGGTAGATAGCCTTCTTCAGCTTGTAGGTTACAAGAAGGTGAAGATGGAAAACGGCAAGGTGGTCAAGGAGAATCCTAACACTATGCTTGACTGTTCTGCTATAGCAAAAGGTTATGGCGTAGATGCTGTAGCTGATATGTTGACAGAAAAAGGCGTGAAGAATTTCATGGTTGAGATAGGAGGCGAAGTTGTAACTAAAGGCTTAAACTCAAGGAACTCGGCATGGAAAATTGGTATCGTAGAACCAACCGACGATTCTCTCAGCATCGGAAATGAGGTAAAAGAGGTTCTTGAGGTTCAGGACATGGCTATGGCAACAAGCGGAAACTACCGTAAGTTCTATGTAAAAGATGGTAAGAAATACGCTCACACCATAGATCCAAAATCAGGTTATCCTGTTCAGCACAACATTCTTTCTGCTACAGTTCTCGGACCTACTTGTACCATCTGCGATGCTTATGCGACCTCGTTCATGGTTGTAGGCTTGGAGGAAGCAAAGAAAGTTCTTGACCGTCATCCGGAACTTATGGCTTACCTAATATATAATAATGACAAAGGCGAAAATAAGGTATGGTATTCGCCAAAGCTAAAGAAGCTTCTCGGCAAATAAAAGCCCCATAGCGCCCAGTGCTTAAAATTCCCCTCGAGTCCGAAGCGTAAAATAGATCCTCCCTCGAGCCCCTGTGCCGGAAGCGTCAGCTTCTGGTCTTAAACAAAAATAATCAAACCCAAAATATGAGTAATCCTTTTTTCAAGAAATTCAATACTCCCCACGAAACATATCCTTTCAACGAGATAAAGTTCGAACATTACGAAGAGGCTTTCATGGAAGGAATGCGCCGCGAAAAAGAGCGCATGGAGAGAATAATAAATAATCCGGAAACACCAACTTTCTGGAACACAATTGTTATTGTGGAGGAAGAGGAAGACGAATACTATGATCTTCTTGATAATGTTGAAACGGTCTTCGGCAATCTGATGAGTGCCGAGACAAACGACGAAATGGAAGAACTTGCGGAAAAACTTCAGCCGCTTCTCACACAACATTCAAACGACATCTCGCTCAATCCGAAACTCTTTGAACGAATCAAATACATCTACCACAACCACGAGCCCCTTACTGACGAGGAAGAGCGTCTTCTCAAGGACACATACGAAGGATTTGTTCGTAGTGGTGCTCTTCTTGATGAAGCTGGAAAAGATAAGCTCCGCGCTCTTACGGAAGAAGCTGGTCTTCTAGGCTTGAAGTTCTCAGAGAATCTACGCAAGGAGAAGAAGGCTTTCGTCCTTCATATTACAGACGAGAAAGACCTTGCCGGCTTGAAGGAACACGACATCGAGATGGCTAAGGCAACGGCAAAGGAGAAGAAACTCGATGGTTGGGTGTTCACGCTAGACGGTCCTTCTTACGGTCCTTTCATGTCTCATGCCGACAACCGAGAGCTTCGTAAGCAGATGTACATGGCTTACAATACTCTCTGCATCAAGGACAACGAATACAACAACCTTGAGATATGCAAGCGCATCGTGAACATCCGCCTCGAACTTGCCAATCTTCTTGGCTATAAGTCATACGCAGATTATGTCATGGTTCATCGTATGGCAGGCACTACAAAGAAGGTAAACGAATTCCTCAAGACTCTCAAAAACGCTTATAAGAGTGCTGGATTTGCTGACGCGAAGGAAATACGCGAATATGCTCGCAAGCGCAACAAAGACCGCAAGTTCAAGCTTGAGCCTTGGGATTTCAGCTATTATTCTCATCATCTTCAGAAGGAAAAGTACAACATAGAGTCTGACATGTTCCGACCTTACTTGAAACTTGAGAATGTTATTGACGGCGTTTTCGGTTTGGCAAATCGTCTTTACGGCATCACTTTCAAGGAGAATCCTGATATTCAGGTTTATCATCCCGATGTGAAAGCTTACGACGTGATAGACAAAGACGGCAGTTTCCTTGCTGTTTTCTATGCCGACTTCTTCCCACGCGACGGCAAGCAAGGTGGCGCTTGGATGACTGAATACAACTGCCAATGGATAAGTCATAAGGGCGTTAACCATCGTCCACATGTTTCCGTTGTCATGAACTTCACAAAACCAACGGAAGACAAACCTTCGCTCCTTACACTTGGCGAGGTAGAAACCTTCCTTCATGAGTTTGGTCATTCGCTTCACGGCATGTTCGCCAACACTCGTTTCGGCGCTATGTCCGGCACAAGTGTTTATTGGGATTTTGTGGAACTCCCATCGCAAATTATGGAGAACTACACAGCAAACCGCAAGTTCCTTAACACGTTTGCTTTCCACTATAAGACCGGAAAAACAGTTCCGGCGACACTTCTCAATCGCCTGAAGAAAACAAAGCATTACCTTGCTGCCTACAGCTGTATGCGTCAGGTTTCTTTCGGACTTCTCGACATGGCTTTCCATTCTATAAAGAAGCCGTTCGACAAGGAGATAATGCCTTTTGAACATGATGCTTGGAAGAGTGCCTTGATCCTTCCGCAGGTTCCTGGTACTTGTATGACATCTCAGTTCTCGCACATCATGGCTGGCGGTTATTCCGCAGGATACTACAGCTACAAGTGGGCGGAAGTGCTTGAGGCAGATGCGTTTAGCGTGTTCAAGGAGAAGGGAATCTTCAATACAGAAGTGGCACAATCCTTCCGCGACAACATTCTTTCTAAAGGTGGCACGAAAGATCCGATGGAACTTTATATTGCTTTCCGTGGAAAAGAGCCAACCATAGATGCTCTCCTGAAGCGCAACGGCATTAAGCCTATAAAGAAAGCAAATAAGCCGCTAAAGAAAACCAACAAGACAACTAAGAAAGCAAAGTAACAGTATAAGGAGAAAAAACTCCTTATAAGCTTAGTAACAGCAAAAGGAATAACTCCTTAGAAGCAAAAGTTTGGCTATGGAAGATAAACAGAAAACACTCGACTCACGCTACCTTCGTATGGCGCGAATTTGGGCAGAGAATAGCTATTGCAAGCGTCGTCAGGTAGGAGCACTCGTTGTAAAAGGACAGCGTATCATATCTGACGGCTATAACGGTACGCCGTCTGGCTTTGAAAATTGCTGTGAGGATGAAGGAAATGTAACAAAGCCTTATGTCCTTCATGCTGAGGCAAATGCTATCACGAAGCTTGCTCGCAGCCACAACAATTCTGACGGTGCTACTATCTACATCACGGCTTCGCCATGTATTGAGTGTGCAAAGCTCATCATCCAGTCTGGAATAAAGCGTGTTGTCTATGGCGAGAACTATCGACTTGATGACGGCATTCAGCTTTTGCGTCGCGCTGGTATAGAGGTTGAACTGCTGGAAGAGTAGGGGGGAAAAGCGATAAAAGTAAAAAGGAAAAGAAGTAAAGAAAAGATATGAAGAAAAACGTATTAATGCCACTGATTATGGCTGTCTGCGTTATTGTAGGCATCCTTATCGGAACTTTTTGTGCAAATCATTTTGCTGGCGATCGTTTGCAGATAATAAATTCCGGAAGCAGCCGATTGACAAATTTGCTGCATGTTATTGACGATCAGTATGTTGATGCTGTTGATATTGACTCGCTCGTCGATAGATCAATTCCGCAAATTCTTAGCGAACTTGATCCTCATTCAGTCTATATTCCTGCCTCTGAAGCGACGCAGGCATCTGATGAGTTGAAAGGCTCATTCTCAGGTATTGGCATAGAGTTCAATATCCGCGAAGATACTATCCGCGTACAGAATGTAATTGCCAACGGACCTTCCGAGCGTGCAGGTCTGCTTGCCGGTGACAAGATTGTTTCCGTTGATGGCAAGACATTCGTTGGTAAGGATGTTACTAACGAGAAAGCTATAAAAACGCTCAAGGGCCCTGAAGGTTCAAAGATAAAGGTTGGCGTTCTTCGTTATGGAAGCAAGAAGGAGCATATCTATGAGATTACTCGTGGAAATGTTGTCCAGCATAGCATTACTTCCACTTATATGCTAAACGAGGAAACTGGTTACATCAAGATAAGAAACTTTGGCGAGAATACATTTGCAGAGTTCCTTTCCTCTCTCGCTTTTCTTTCCCAGAGTAATGCCAAGAGTCTTGTAATAGATCTCCGTGACAATACAGGAGGTCTTCTCCAGGCTGTCGTATTAATGGCAAACGAGTTCCTTGAGAGGGACCAGCTTATAGTCTATACTCAAGGTCGTAAGGTGGCACGTGAAGATTTCCGTGCTGATGGTCGCGGTTCATACAAGAATATTCCGCTTGTCGTACTTACAAACGAGATTTCTGCTTCGGCAAGTGAGATTTTTGCGGGTGCTATTCAAGATAATGACCGCGGAACCATTATTGGTCGCCGTTCATTCGGTAAGGGCTTAGTTCAGCAGCAAATAGGTTTCTCCGACGGTTCTCTTCTCCGTCTTACTGTTGCTCGTTATTATACCCCTTCAGGTCGTTGTATTCAGAAGCCTTATGAACCGGGTAAGGGTGCACAATATGAAGAGGATCTTCTCCAGCGTTACCAGAATGGCGAAATTTATTCTGCCGACTCAATTCACAACAACGGCAAGGCATTCAAGACATCTATCGGTCGTACAGTTTATGATGGCGGTGGTATTACTCCTGATATTTTCGTTCCGGAAGATACAACTTCCATGACATCTTACTATAAGGAAGCTGCTATGAGCGGTCTCATTTTGCAGTATGCCTTTAACTATACCGACCGCAATCGTAATGCCCTGAAGAAATATAAGGATTCAGAGTCGCTTGATAAATACCTCAAAACGCTTCCTCTCGTTGAGGAATTTGCCGATTTTGCAGAAAGTAAAGGCATGCAACGCCGTAACCTTATGATTCAGAAATCGCACACGCTCTTTGAACGTTACATACATAGCCGTATTATCTATAACATGCTGAATGATAATGCCTTGATGCAATATCTCAATCAAGATGACAAAGCTATAGAAGAAGCTCTCCGAGTGTTTGAAAATGGTACTTCACGCCCTACGCTAAAGACGTCTTTCTTCCTTCCATGTCCTGCTGATTTTAGAGATAACATCCTCTATAGCGGTTCATGTATGTGTTGAACAAATGTAAAAAGTTATGCAACAGATTAATCCAAACGATTTTAGAATAAAGCCACTTCAGATAATCCTCTATTTTATAGTTACAGGTACTCTGATGTTCCTTTGCCTGATGAATGGCTTTTCGCTTCTAAGCGCTTCCCTTATGTCACTTGGTGTTATGATAGCGCTCATTCTTCTTGAATATCTTATTATTGGTTTCTTGGAAAAGCGCCAGGAAGACAAGGAATGGGAAGAAGAACACGGAACTAATAAATAAGTGTATCGATTTCGATGCACGCCTCCCTCCTTATGCAAGAACTAAAAGAACTTTACATAAAGACCTTTTTCCGCGAACCGAAGACGGTAGAGCAGCTCAAAGGTGCAGGAAGCAATCGCCAGTACTATCGTTTCTGCGATGTCAATGGCGAGTCGGTTATTGGTGCCATAGGAACTTCCGTCGAAGAGAACGATGCCTTCATCTATCTCTCTCGCCATTTCCGCCATCATCAGCTTCCTGTACCCGAAGTCTTTGCCGTTTCAGAAGACCGTCTGCGATATCTTCAGCAAGACCTTGGATCGCGTTCGCTCTTTGATGCTATTGCAGGTGGTAGAGAAAGCGGCGGTCGCTACAACCTAGAAGAACAGCAGCTTCTCGAGAAGACCATTCGCGAACTTCCTCGCCTTCAGATAAAGGGAGCAGAAGGACTTGACTGGAATGTCTGTTATCCGCAGCCATCGTTCGACAAACAGAATGTCTTCTTCGACCTCAACTACTTCAAGTATTGCTTCCTGAAAGCTACCGAGCTCGATTTCAACGAGATACGCCTTGAAGCTGATTTCCGGCTGCTTGCAAAAGATCTTACGGAAGAAAGTACAGATGCTGTTTCCAGCTCCACTTCCAATGTCTCCGTTTCTCATGTCTTCATGTATCGCGATTTCCAGGCGCGCAATATCATGCTTGATCGTGAGGGAAATTCTCTCTTTATCGATTTCCAAGGCGGTCGTCGTGGTCCTTGTTATTACGACCTAGCTTCCTTCCTCTGGCAAGCTTCTGCCAAGTATTCGCACAAGCTTCGCCGCCGTCTTGTAAAAGAATATTACGAGGCACTTAAGCAATATACGGAAGTTCCTGATATTAGAACTTTTGTCAACCGGCTTTCGCTCTTCGTTCTCTTCCGCATCATTCAGGTTCTCGGCGCTTACGGTTTCCGTGGTTATTTTGAGAAGAAGGAACACTTCATAAAGAGCATTCCGCCAGCTATGCAGAATCTTCGTGAATTGCTTGCCGACATGAAGTTCCCTTATCCATATCTCGTGGATGTCCTTACAAGACTCACGCAGTTGCCTCAGTTTGAAACAGCCGAGAATGTTCATGAAGCTCATGCCATGGATGGTCCTGCCTCAGTTTCGAAGTACGATGGCAAAGGTCCTCTTACCGTTCGTATCTTCTCGTTCTCATTCAAGAAAGGCATTCCTGAGGATCCTTCTGGTAATGGCGGAGGTTATGTCTTTGACTGCCGTAGCACTCACAATCCTGGTCGCTATGAGCCTTACAAGAAGATAACCGGACTTCATGAGCCTGTGATCCGTTTCCTTGAAGACGATGGCGAGATACTCACCTTCCTGGATAGCGTCTATAAGCTTGCTGATGCCCATATTGAGCGTTATATCCAGCGCGGTTTCACATCCCTTATGTTCTGCTTCGGTTGTACTGGCGGACAGCATCGGTCGGTTTATTCGGCTCAACATCTTGCCGATCGCATTCGCAAGAAATTTCCTATGGTAAACGTAGAACTAACACATCGCGAGCAGGAACGTCCTCGCGCACTCATCTTCGCTGCTGGCTTGGGGACACGACTCAAACCGCTTACAGACAAAATGCCAAAGGCTCTCGTTCCTGTATGCAGAAAGACTCTTCTCCAACGTACTATCGAGACTCTCAAAGCAACAGGCATAGACCACATGACTGTTAATGTTCACCATTTCTCCGACCAGATTATCAACTTCCTCAAGGAGAACAAGTTTGGCGTTGACATTCAGGTTTCTGACGAGACAGAAAAACTCCTTGACACAGGCGGCGGACTTCTCAAGGCACGCTCTCAGTTCAACGGCATAGCGCCTATCCTTATCCATAATGTTGACATCATTTCCAATGCTAATCTCAACGGTCTTATGGCAGAATCAAAGGATAACGACGCAGTAGCCACACTCCTTGTCAGCCAGCGAGAGACTTCACGCTATCTCCTCTTTGATGATGACAACACGCTCGTTGGATGGATGAACCTAAAGACCGGCGAACTCAAAGGTCCTGTTGCTGAGATCATTGCGAAGAATCCGGAAGCTAAAAAGCTTTATAAGATGTTCGCCTTCTCTGGCATCCACATCGTGAAGCAAAGCATCTTCCCACTTTTGGAAGAATATGCTACAATCGTTAAGACAGAATGTAGCAATCAGAACGAAGAAAATGCTATACGGAATGAAGAAGCCGAGAAGGCTAACGAAGTAAAGTTCGGCATAATCGATTTCTACCTTTGGGCTTGCTCTCGTGTCAAAGTCAAGTGCATGCTCCAGTCAGACCTGAACCTTACCGATGTAGGCAAACTTGACACTCTGAATAACATAAAGATTGATTAAGCCTTATACTAAAAATAAATGGCCGAAAGCTACATAATAAATGGCCGAAAGCTACAAAATAAATGGCCGAAAGCTACAAAAAATATAATTCAAAAATCTATGAACAAAAGATTGACTCGCTCTAACAGAGATAAGATTCTCGGCGGAGTTTGTGGTGGAATAGCAGAATACTTTTCACTCGATCCTGCACTCGTAAGAATAGGTTATGCCGCCCTTACCCTTTTCACGGTAGGCTTTCCTGGCATCATCCTCTATTTCATCATGCTCTTTGTTGTGCCAGAGAAGATTGACTGATTTTTTACTTTGGCATATATCTGCGTTCAAAAATATTAATTAATTACCTATATATAATAAATATGTTTGGATTAAGACTCCCCGAATTGCTTGTCATAGCTCTCGTTATTCTGCTTCTTTTCGGAGGTAAGAAGTTACCTGAGCTCATGAAAGGTCTCGGCAAAGGTATCAAAGGTTTCAAGGACGGAATGAAGGATATTGAAGAGACTTCAGATGAAGAAAAGCCAAAATCGTCAAATCAATCCGTAAATTCGTAAATCTGAAATATCCGTAAATGGCTTTGACATTTTGGGATCATCTTGACGAATTGCGCTCTACGCTCATTAGGATAGTCATAGCTACAGCTGTTACTTCTGCCATAGCATTCTCGTTCAAGGATGCTCTCTTCGACATAATTCTCGCACCACATCGTAGCGATTTCATTACATATCGTCTGCTTCATGCTGAGGATTTCAACATAAGTTTGATGAATGTCGGGCTTACTGAGCAGTTTTTGGTACACGTTAAGGCGGCTTTCTGCGTAGGCGTTTTAGTGGCATCGCCTTATATCCTGCTTCTGCTTTTCCGTTTTGTCTCTCCTGCGCTCTATGATAATGAGAAGAAGTATGGCAAAGGATTGGTTAGTGGTGGATATCTGATGTTTCTTTTGGGAACGATCGTCAACTATTTCCTGATATTCCCACTAACTGTAAGATTCCTCGGCACATATCAAGTTAGTACTGATGTTTCGAACATGCTAACGCTCGATTCGTATATTGACAACCTGATGATGATGACGCTTGTCATGGGACTTGTCTTTGAACTACCTGTTGTGTGCTGGCTTCTTGGCAAGATGGGGCTTATAAACGCCCCAATGATGGCTCGATACCGTCGACATGCCTTTGTCGCGATTCTAATCGTAGCAGCCGTCATTACTCCTACTGGCGACCCATTCACACTCTTTGCCGTTAGCCTGCCTATATGGTTGCTATATGAAGTAAGCATAAGAATAATAAAATAAGCAATTAGCCAAATATAAAAGCAATTAGCCAAATATAAAAGCAATTAGCCAAATTTGGATAATAGCCCCACAATTACAAATAACCCTAAAACTAAGAACTAAAACCTTAATAAAATGTTGAAAATTGTTCGCCGTACGCTTGCCGCCCTTGTTGGTTTGGCCATGCTACTGATGTTTCTTGACTTTACTGGCACTTTCCATGCCTGGTTTGCGTGGCTTGCCAAGATTCAGCTTCTTCCTGCCATTCTTGCCGTAAACATCGGCGTGCTTGTGACACTTGTTGTCTTGACTTTTGTCTTTGGAAGAATCTATTGCTCCGTTATTTGTCCGCTAGGCATCATGCAGGACTTCATAGCGCGTCTTGGTCGCATTCGTCGCAAGAATCCTTATTCATATTCCAAGCCTAAGAACTGGCTTCGCTATGCCTTTCTTGTGCTGATGGTCATAGCTTTAGTGGCATCCGTATCTATAATAGTAGAAGTTCTTGCACCTTATAGCACTTTCGGTCGTATAGTAGCAACACTTTTCCAGCCGCTTTACATTCTGGCAAATAATGTGCTTGCCTCTATTTCTGAAAGTGTTGACAGCTATGCATTCTACAAGAAGGAACTCTGGATAGAGTCGGGCATTTTCCTCGCAGTAACTGCTGTCCATTTCCTTATTATTGCGGTTCTTGCATGGCGAAATGGTAGAACATACTGCAATACCATTTGTCCTGTCGGAACTCTTCTCGGCTTCATTTCTCGCTTCTCTCTCTTGAGAATAAAGATAGACCAGACAAAATGCCGTAAGTGTGGCAAGTGTGCAAAGAATTGTAAGGCTGCTTGTATCGACTCCAAGGGCATGACTGTTGATTACAGCCGCTGTGTGGCTTGCGGAAATTGCCTTGAGAACTGCTCATTCGGAGCCCTCTCTTATGGTTTTAAGAAAACTGTCGTTTCTAATGTTTCTGCAGATAATGAACCTATTTCTGCTGACAACGCCCCTATGTCTACCGATAACGCTCCTGTGTCTGAAGCGTCAGCTTCTGAAGAAACTATCGACAAGAGCAAGCGCGCTTTCCTTCTCTCCGCGGCTATGGCTACAACTGCCGCAGCTTTTGCTGAGGATAAGATAAAGCTCGACGGTGGACTCGCGAATATAGAAGGCAAACAATCGCCAAAGCGCAAGACTCCTATCACGCCTCCAGGTTCGCTTTCTGCGCAGAATCTTGCCAAGAACTGTACAGCCTGTCAGCTATGTATAAGCGAATGTCCAAATAATGTTCTTCGCCCATCTACAGCCCTTGACAGTTTCATGCAGCCGGTTGTTTCATACGACCGTGGCTATTGCCGCCTTGAGTGTAACCGTTGTTCAAGCGTGTGTCCTACATCTGCTATTCGTCCTATTGATAAAGAAGAGCGTACAGCAATTCAAGTTGGTCATGCTGTCCTTATCAAGAAGAACTGTATTTCTGCTACAGGCGAAGCTTCTTGTGGAAACTGTGCCCGCCATTGTCCTGTTCAGGCTATAGAGATGGTGCCTACGAATCCTGATGACAACGAGTCGCCAAAGATTCCGGCTATCGACGAGATCAAGTGTATCGGCTGTGGTGCTTGCGAGAATCTCTGTCCGGTACGACCTTTCTCTGCTATTTATGTAGAAGGCCACGAGCGCCACAAGGAAATTTAAAAAATAAACTACAACCTAAATAAAAATGAAAAAAACATTTATAACCCTTTGCACCGCTTTGTTTTCTGCAGCCGTTTTGTTGCCTCCAACAGCTGTTGCGCAAGACTTGAAGATCAACGACAAAGAGTATTTTGAGCGTCAAGGCGTGAATGTCCTCGTCTATAGCAACCTCTTCTCTGGCGGTTTCAACGACGAGAAGAACTCTGGTATCGAACTCATCCACCACGGCGTGCGTACGGCTCAGGGCGGTGCTATCCGTCTCAGCAATACACCAGAACAGTGGGACCTCGTTCCAGAAACCACCAACCGCAAGGTTGATACAGCAAACAACAGCATTGAGGTGGCTCTTCGCTACAAGGAGTTCAACTTTGACTCTCGCGTTGTTGTTACAGGCAAGGGCAAGGCTATTGAGATTGCAGTCTATCTCGACAAGCCAGTTCCAGAAGAACTTGAAGGTGACGCAGGCTTCAACCTTGAGTTCCTTCCTTCGCAATATTGGAACAAGTCTTACTTCGTTGATGGCGAGGCAGATCGTTTCCCACGCTATGCTGTTAGTACAACCATCACTCGCCCAAATAGCGAGAAGGTTCGCCAATACAAGGGTTATAAGACA
Source organism: Bacteroidaceae bacterium (assembly GCA_024401275.1). Classification (GTDB taxonomy): domain Bacteria; phylum Bacteroidota; class Bacteroidia; order Bacteroidales; family Bacteroidaceae; genus Prevotella. The sequence continues at coordinate 140,379 of JAKSLJ010000002.1, forward strand.
TACGATGACCGTGGCACAGACCGCTTCGTTGATCCGCTTCCACTTTCTACAGGTCGCAACTTCCTCTTCGCTCCAGAAGAGCCTGAACGCATGGTTCGCGTTTCTTCTACTGATGCCGACATCAACCTCTACGACGGTCGTATGCTTGCGCAGAACGGTTGGTATGTTCTCCGTTCCGTTCTTCCAGCTGGCAAGATAGGCAAGGTTGTTTCTTGGACTATCGAGCCAAATGCCGTTGAAGGATGGGTTCGCAAGCCAAACATCGGTTTCTCTCAGGTAGGCTATATGCCATCGCAGCCAAAGGTTGCCGTTATCGAACTTGACAAGATGGACAAGGTTCTTGCCGACGCTTCTGTCTATAAGGTATCCGAAGGCAAGAACGAGAAGGTCTTCACAGGTGCTGTGGCAGAGTGGGGTAGATACTACAAGTACAACTACGTTCGCTTCGATTTCTCAAGTCTTTCAGAACCAGGTGTTTACTACATTCAGTATGGCGATACAAAGACAGAGAACTTCATCATCGGCGATAAGGTTTACGATAAGATTGGCGATGCCACAAGCGACGTTTGGATTCCTATCCACATGAACCACATGACCGTGAACGAAGCTTACCGCATCTGGCACGGTGAACCTTTCAAGGAAGGCTATCTCCAGGCACCTGCAAACACTGACCACTTCGACCTCCACTGTCAGGGTGTTATCGATACAAAGTACAAGCCTCTCGAACTCATCCCTGGTCTTAACATCGGTGGTTATTTTGATGCCGGCGACTACGACATCGAGACAGGTTCTAACATCAGCGTTGTCCAGAACATGGTAAATATCTGGGAGAAGTTCAAGCCACAGCGCGACGAGACTTTCGTAAGCCAGGAGCAGCGTTATGTTGACCTCCATCGTCCGGACGGCAAGCCTGATATGCTTCAGTACATAGAGCATGGCGTTCTCAACCTCATCGCTCAGTCGGAGAATATCGGTCACATGGCACAATGTCTCTCTAACTCTGTCCTTGACAACTACCACCACCTTGGCGACATCTCGGCTATTACTGACGGTCTCCATTACGACCCTTCTTTGAAGCCTTACGAGGTTTCAGCTGACGGCAAGTCAAGCGGTACTCCTGACGATATGTGGGCTTTTACAACACGCAATCCTGACCTCGACTTCCGCGCAGCTACCATGTTTGCCGCTGCAAGCCGTGTGCTTCGTGGCTATAACGACAACCTCGCTGAGCGTGCTCTCTCTGAGTCAAAGCGCCTTCAGTCGGAGGCTCGCGAACTGATGAAGAAGGAAGCAAAGGAAGAGGAGGAAGATTTGGAGAACCTCGCTATGATTCTTTCGGCTCATCCACACCTCGCTCGTGGCATCATCTCAGAGATGGCAACAAACCTCCAGCTCTATATCGCTACTGGCGAAAAGCAGTACATCAAGACATTCGAGAAGCAGATTTGGCCAGCTCTCGACCATCAGCTCACAAATGTCATAGCAAACGCTCTTGACGCTATTCCATACATGGACGCAAAGTATCAGAAGAAGCTTCGTCCTTACATTATAAAATATAAGGAATATCTCGACGGACTTGAGAAGAACAACCCTTACGGCGTGCCTGTAGGTCTCTCTAACTGGGCAGGCAACGGCGGTGTTATCCAGTTTGGTCAGAATGTTTGCCAGGCATCTTACTATTTCCCAGATGTCATCGACAAGAGCTACGCATTCAAGGTTGCAGCATGGCTCTATGGCTGCCACCCTTACCACAACTACTCTTTCGTGGCAACCGTTGGCGCTACCCGTCCTAAGAACGTGTTCTACGGCAACAACCGTGCCGACCTCTCGTTCATTCCGGGCAACGTAGCTCCTGGTGTTCTCTTCCGTAAGCCAGACCACTTCGAGAACTACGACGATTGGCCATTCCTTTGGGGTGAGAATGAAGGTACCATTGCCAACAACACAAGTTACCTCAACTTCTGCCACGCTCTTCAGAACCTGATAAAGAAGTAATTCTGTAAATTGTAAATCAGTATGATTATTCCCTGCCGTTCTGGGCAGGGCTCAAATCCGAAAATTGTAAATCTGAAAATAACAACCATGGATATATCAAGACGAGATTTTCTAAAGACTATGGGCGCTGTGGTTGGAACTGCAGCTGTAGGAAGCCAGTTGGCTAGCTGCGGAAACAACCCGGATTCCGATCTTGACAACTACAAAAACGACGAATACGAGAGTCAGCAGGAGCCGGCAACAGGCAAGATGACTTATCGCACAACTCCTTCTACAGGCGACAAGGTGTCTATTCTCGGTTACGGAATGATGCGTCTGCCTATGGTGGAGAAGGACGAGGACAATCAGGATGCTCCGGACGAGATAGATCAGGAGCAGGTGAACAAACTGGTGGATTATGCTATGGAGCATGGCATAAACTATTACGACACTTCGCCTGTATATTGTCAGGGTAAGTCTGAGCGTGCCACTGGCATCGCCTTGAAGCGTCATCCTCGCGAAAGCTTCTATGTTGCGACAAAGCTCTCAAACTTCTCTGAGCCGGCATGGAGCAAAGAAGGTGCTATCGCCATGTACCGAAACTCCATGAAGGAACTACAGGTTGACTACATCGACTACTACCTTCTCCATGCTGTTGGCGGAGGCGGTATGGAAAACCTTCACCAGCGCTATCTCGACAGCGGCATCATGGACTTCCTCATGGAAGAGCGCAAAGCGGGCAGAATACGCAATCTTGGTTTCTCTTTCCATGGCGAGGTAGAAGTGTTTGACTGGCTTCTTGAGCATCACGACCAGTACCATTGGGACTTCGTGCAGATTCAGATGAACTATGTCGATTGGCTACCAAACTATACTGAGGAGCAGAAGAGTGTCGCAGCCTCTTATCTCTATGCAGAACTTGAGAAGCGTGGCATTCCGGCTGTCATCATGGAGCCGCTCCTCGGCGGACGATTGGCAAAGCTGCCGAAGTTCGTCATCAAGAAACTCAAGGAGCGTGCGCCAGAGCAGAGCCTTGCCTCATGGGCATTCCGCTATTGTGGTACGCCTAAAAACATCCTTACCGTACTCAGCGGCATGACCTTCATGGAACATCTCAAGGATAATCTTCTCTCATATAGTCCGCTCAAGCCGCTCACAAACGAGGAGATGAGCTTCCTCTACGATGTGGCTGATGACATCCGTAGCGTACAGAACATTCCTTGTACATCATGCGCCTACTGTATGCCATGTCCTTATGGTCTTGACATCCCAACCATCTTCACGCATTACAATAAGTGTCTGAACGATGGCGTCCTGCCGTCAAATCCTAACGATTCGGAATATGCTCGCCTTCGTCGCAACTATCTCATCGGACTTTCGCGAAAGGTGGCTCCAGAGCGTCAGCCAGACCATTGCATCGGCTGTAACGAGTGTGTGTCACATTGTCCACAGAAGATCAAGATTCCGAACGAAATGCGCAAGATCGATGAGTTTATTAACGGTCTCAAAGCAAGCATGTGATTTTTTATATGTACTTAAAGTCTAACCAAAGTATCTTTATGATGGTATTTTGCGGACGGATGAACGCTTTTTTGACAAGCTTTTTGTCCGTCCGTCCGTCTGTCCGTCCGCAAAAATTATGGATCTAAAATATGCCCTACACATCTATATATAATTAATTTAATTAAAGAAAGATGATAATAAGAATAGGGAGTAAAAATATATTGTGGTAGATTTTTTTCGGACGGACAGACGGACGGATATCTAACACTGCTTTTACATATTGTTGGTAAAACTCCACATCCGCTTACACTTTGCTTTCTTGAAACTCATTTTCCTGGGTTTATATTGTGCGAGTGCATAAGTATGCGCAAATATCAAATCCTCGCAAAATCGTAACTGTCTGATAATCAGCTAATATTATTCTTGAACCACGATGATGTTGTTGAAAATCGGAGTATGTCACGCATTTTCGGGCTCTCTTTCGCATCAAAAACGCCCTGCGAAACGCATCAAAAACGCCCTGCGAAACGCATCAAAACTCCCTGCGAAGTTACACAAAACTGACTGCGAAATGGGAACGACAGCTCCTGGGGTCGTTATTTAGCGATAAATGGCGTCGTTGGAGGCCATTTTCTGTTTTTCTCCAAATTATCTGCCCGAAAATCCGTACAACGCCCGACCTGACATTTTGTAAGCCTTTCGCAGCATTTTGCTTACATCACCATAAAATTTGCAAATAGGGGGCAGACTTAGGTCGTCAAGTTAAGTTTGCAAGAATTTGTTTTTTGTTTTTCAGTCCTTATGCTTTCTTCTTTTCTCTTCTCCGATATTAATTTTTGGCAACTCAATCTTGTAGTGCCAGCCTATGAGACGGATGATGACGATGAAGAGGAATGTGGCTACGGAAATGATGATCGGGGAAAGTCCACAGCGCAGCATGAGAGAATAGAAGCAGCCACCCATGATGGAGGACATGGCATAGATGTCTTTCTGGAAAATCACTGGCTTGATACTTGCCAGCGTGTCGCGTATCACACCTCCTGCAACTCCCGTTATGCAGCCCATCATGACCGCTACCCACATAGGTTGACCGCAGTCGAGCGTCTTCTGCAAGCCGGCAATGGTGAAAAGTGCCAAGCCGAGGGTGTCAAAGAAGAGCCAGGCAGTGTTCATCTTGTCCATCAGACGGCCGAATACCTGAACAAGCACTACGGCAAAGAGGGTGCAGAGGAAATACATAGGACTCGTCATCCAGAATGGCGTCTGTCCGAGCATGCAGTCGCGTAGCGTTCCGCCGCCAACGGCTGTTACCCATGCAAGCACGAAACCGCCGAAAATGTCGTATTCGCGGCGTCCTGCCAGTCGCACTCCCGAGATGGCGAAAGCGATGGTTCCTATCAGTTCTATGAGGTATGTTATGGTCATAAGCGGCGGCAAAGTTACGAATATGTGATAAAATAACAAACAAAAGTGGGGAAAATGTGCGGCAAAGGCGAGATTGTCTTGCGTTTTTGATATTTTCTTTTTAACTTTGCACGCGTAGAAACTGACATTAACATGATAGACACTCACATACACATCGACGGCGAGGAGTTTGCAGAAGACCTCTGCGAAGTTGTGGCTCGTGCCAAGGAGGCGGGCTGCGAAATGATGCTCGTGCCAGCCATAAACCTTCAGTCCATAACCGACGTTCCGCGCGTCTGCAACCAGTTTCCCGACTTCATGAAGCCTATGATGGGCTTGCATCCGGAAGATGTGAAGGAGGACTGGCGTGAGGTTCTTGCGCAGATGAAGCAAGAGCTTACTTCACAAACAAAAGACGCAAGTGAATCAAAAACTCAGCGCTATATCGCTATCGGCGAGGTCGGACTTGACTATTACTGGAGTCGCGAGTTTGAGAGGGAGCAGTTGCTTGCCTTTGAGGAACAGGTGAAGTGGAGTGTGGAAACCCGTTTGCCTCTGATGATTCATTGTCGTAAGGCGCAGAACGAGATGGTAAAGCTTCTCCGACAGTACAAGAAAGACTTGCCTGGTGGCGTGTTCCATTGCTTCACGGGCAATGCTCATGAGGCAGAGGAACTTCTTGAATTTGAGAATTTTACCCTCGGTATAGGTGGCGTTCTTACCTTTAAGAAGAGTAATCTCCCGGAAACTTTGAAGGAGGCTGTTCCGCTGTCTCGTATAGTCCTTGAGACTGACGCTCCGTACATGGCTCCTGTGCCTATGCGCGGCAAGCGAAACGAGAGCGCTTTCATTCAATACATTATAGAGAAACTTGCGGAAATCTACGAGAAAACGCCTGCCGAAATTGACGCCATTACAACGGCTACGGCAAAGCAAATCTTTGGTATTTAAGGTTTGAAACTTAGAGGTTATAGATTATAGCTTAATGATTAAATATTAATATTATGAAAAAACTACTTCTTCTCTTCGCGACATTCTTCGCCCTCTGCTCAATGACTCAGGACGATGTGCAGACTATGTTCATGATTGGCGACTCCACAATGGCGAACAAGGACACTACGAAAGGTCCTGAACGCGGATGGGGTATGATGGTTCAGGAATACTTTGACGAGACAAAACTTATTGTTGATAATCACGCGGTCAACGGTCGCTCATCAAAGAGCTTTATAGACGAGGGCCGCTGGCAGAAAGTGCTTGACAAGATAAAGCCGGGAGACTATGTTGTCATCCAGTTCGGACATAACGATGAGAAGTCTGCTCCAGAGCGTCATACGGAACCAGGCTCAACATTTGACGACAATATCCGCAAGTTCATCCGTGAAACTCGTGCCAAGGGTGGTAAGCCTATCGTGATGAACGCTTGCGTGCGCCGTAACTTCTACAAAAAAGTGCCTAAGAATGACGATGATGAGGCTCTCCGCAACACGATTGACTCTCCAACACAGTCTGCCCCTGCAGGTCAGGAGGAAGGCGACATCCTTTATGACACTCACGGCTACTACCGCTACTCTCCTCGTGAGGTGGCTCTTGAGGAAGGTGCTACTTTCGTTGACGCCAACAAGCTTACTCATCAGCTTGAGCAGGCTCTTGGTCGTGAGCGTTCAAAGATGATCCACATGTGGTATAAGGCTGGCGAGATTCCTGAGATACCTGAAGGTCGTCAGGACAATACTCATTACAATATTACGGGAGCCAAGGCTATCGCTCGTTTGCTCGTTGATGGAATGTGCAAGGAAATGCCTGAGCTCTATCGCTACATGAAGGGCGGCAGATTCCCTAGCTTTGGCGGTCAGCGTGGCCCTGGTGCTCCACAGATGCGCGGCAATGGCGGTCAGATGCGCGGCAATGGTCAGCGTGGCGGTGGTCGTCGTGGCGGCTTTGGCAATGGCAACGGTGGTTTCAACGGTGGCTTTGGCGGTGGTAATGGTGATTGGCAGCAATGGAACGGGCAAGGTGACGATAACCAATAATAAAAAAACTGCCTCAAATGTGCTAAAATAGTCGATAATTCTTGCATACCTCTTTGATTTTTTATAATTTTGCGCGCAAAATAAACAATAAATATGCCAGTAAGAATTCCAGAAAAACTTCCGGCTATTGAGATACTCAAAGAGGAAAACATCTTCGTCATGGACTCTACGCGAGCCCACAATCAGGACATCCGTCCGCTGAAGATTGTCGTGCTCAATCTCATGCCGATAAAGGTAACTACGGAGACAGACCTTATCCGTCTGCTTTCGAATACTCCGCTCCAGGTTGACCTGACGCTCATGAAGCTTGAAAGCCACACATCAAAGAATACTCCCGTGGAGCACATGATGGCTTTCTATCGCCCATTCTCGGAACTTCAGTATGAGAAATTCGACGGAATGATCATTACAGGAGCGCCTGTAGAGCAATATAACTTCGAGGATGTGAACTATTGGGAAGAGCTCACCCAGATTTTCTCTTGGGCTCGTACAAATGTTTACAGCACTCTCTATATCTGCTGGGCTTCGCAAGCCGGTCTCTACTACCACTACGGAGTTGACAAGTGCGATATTCCGATGAAGCAATTCGGCATCTTCGAGCACTTCTGCGTGGAGAAGCAAGACCCTATCTTCCGCGGTTTCGACGATACTTTCTTCATGCCGCAGTCGCGACACACGGAGATTGTCCGCGAGCAGGTAGAGGCGAATCCGGAACTTCAGATCATTGCCGATTCGGAAGAAAGCGGAATGGGCATTATCAAGGCTCGTGGCGGTCGTGAGTTCTTTATCACCGGACACATGGAGTATTCGCCAAACACGCTTCACAACGAATATATGCGCGACCTCGGCAAGCGTGATGATGTCGGTCTTCCACAGCATTACTACAAGGACGACAATCCGCAGAACGAACCTATCGTACGCTGGCGTGCCCATGCAAACCTCTTCTATCACAACTGGCTCAACTACTACATCTATCAGCCAACTCCGTTCAACATAGAAGACATTTGCGAGTAAAAACCAAAAATTAAAAACCAAAAACCACATAATGAAAGCTCTTACTCAAACAGAATTCAACTTTCCTAACCAGAAAAGTGTTTATCACGGCAAAGTTCGTGACGTTTATAACATTGGCGACGACAAGATCGTGATGGTTGCTACAGACCGTATCTCTGCTTTTGATACTGTTCTTCCTAAAGGCATTCCTTTCAAGGGCCAGGTGCTCAATCAGATTGCAGCTAAGTTCCTCGACGCTTGTCAGGATATCTGTCCAAACTGGAAGCTCGCTACTCCGGATCCAATGGTAACTGTTGGTCTCAAGTGCGAAGGTTTCCGCGTAGAGATGATCATCCGTTCTATCCTTACTGGTTCTGCATGGCGCGAGTACAAGAACGGCTGCCGCGAACTTTGTGGCGTAAAGCTTCCTGAAGGAATGCGCGAGAACGAGCGTTTCCCAGAGCCTATCATCACACCTACTACAAAGGCAGACGAAGGCCACGACATGAACATCTCTAAGGAAGAGATTATCGCTCAGGGCATCGTAAGCAAGGAGGACTACGAAGTGATGGAAGATTACACTCGCAAGATCTTCGCTCGCGGTCAGGAAATTGCTGCAAAGCAGGGACTTATCCTCGTTGATACAAAGTACGAGTTCGGTAAGCGCGACGGTAAGGTTTACCTCATCGACGAGATTCATACTCCTGACTCTTCACGCTACTTCTATGCTGATGGTTATGAGGAGAAGCTCGCAGCAGGCGAACCACAGAAGCAGCTCTCTAAGGAGTTCGTTCGTCAGTGGCTCATCGAGCATGATTTCATGAACGAGCCTGGTCAGGTTCTCCCTGAGATTACAGACGAATATGCTGACAGCGTGGCTGACCGCTACATTGAACTCTATGAGCACATTACAGGCGAGAAGTTCAGTAAGGAAGAAACTGACGAGGACATCGCAGCTCGTATCGAGAAGAATGTGGCTGAGTGGCTTGCTGCAAACTAGAAGCCCTAACATTGACTATCCCCTGCCGTTTTCGGCAGGGCTCTTAATCGAAATCTATAATGAAGAAATGGCATGTTGAGGATGCAGCAGAGATGTATAACATCAAAGGCTGGGGAGCATCTTATTTTGACATAAACGACAAAGGTCATGTCGTGGTTAAGCCGAAGAAAGACGGCGTGGAAATAGATCTTCGCGAATTGATGGACGAACTCTCTCTGCGAGATATATCGGCACCTGTCCTGCTGCGTTTCCCTGACATCATAGACAATCGTATCGAGACCATCTCCACTTGCTACAAGAAAGCGGCTAAGGAGTATGGTTTCAACGGCGAGTGCTTCTCGGTTTTTCCTATAAAGGTAAACCAGATGCAGCCTGTCGTTGAGGAGATTGTAGCCCACGGCAAGAAATATAACCTCGGTCTGGAGGCCGGTAGCAAGCCTGAGTTGCATGCTGTTTTGGCTGCTAATGCCAACGACGACACGCTCATCATCTGCAACGGCTATAAGGACGAAAGTTTCATAGAACTTGCTCTTCTTGCACAGAAGATGGGTAAGCGCATCTTCCTTGTTGCGGAAAAACTTAACGAGCTGAACCTCATAGCGCGAATCTCAAAGCGCCTTAAGGTGCGTCCGAACATTGGAATCCGTATTAAACTGGCTTCTTCCGGTAGCGGAAAATGGGAGGATAGCGGAGGCGATGCAAGCAAGTTTGGCTTGACTTCCAGTGAGTTGCTTGCGGCGCTTGACATCCTTAACGAAAGGGGACTTGACGATTGTCTGAAGCTTATTCACTTCCACATCGGTTCTCAGGTTACGAATATCCGCCACATAAAGTCGGCTATTCTTGAGGCTTCGCAGTTCTATGTGCAGCTGAGAAAACTTAATTTCCCAATTGAGTTTGTTGATGCCGGCGGCGGACTTGGTGTGGACTACGACGGAACGCGCTCTGCAAGCAACTGTTCTTCCGTAAACTACAGCATTCAGGAATATGTGAACGACATCATGTACCAAATTCAGGATGCTGCGGATAAGAACGAACTTCCTCATCCAAACATCATTACAGAATCTGGTCGTGCGCTTTCTGCTCATCATTCAGTGCTCGTTATGGAGGTTCTGGAACATGCGGAACTGCCAGAAATGGAGGAGAGTTTCGAGATTTCGGAGGAAGATCATCAGCTTGTAAAGGAGTTGGCTTCTATTTGGGACAATCTTTCACAGCGTTCTGCACTTGAAAGCTGGCACGATGCTCAGGAGATTCGCGACGAGTCGCTCCGTATGTTCTCTTACGGTATTATCGACCTTAAGACTCGTGCGCAGATAGAGAAACTCTATTGGAGTGTAACTCGTGAGATAAGTAACATTGCCTCTCATAGCAAGCGTCTGCCAGAGGAACTTTATGGCGTTCGCAAGCTTCTCGCCGACAAATATTTCTGCAATTTCTCTCTCTTCCAGTCGCTTCCTGACTCTTGGGCGATAGACCAGGTGTTCCCGATAATGCCAATTCATCGTCTTGACGAGCGACCAACACGCCGTGCCACTCTTCAGGACATGACTTGCGACTCTGACGGTAAGATTGCGTCGTATATTGCTGAAGGTCAGATATCATCGTCTCTTCCTGTACATGCCCTAAAGTCTAATGAACCTTACTATCTTGCTGTATTCCTCGTAGGTGCTTATCAGGAAATTCTTGGCGATATGCACAATTTGTTTGGCGATACTAATGCTGTGCATGTTTCTGTAGGAAAAGATAGCTACACGATAGACAAGACTATTGACGGCGAAACGGTTGACGATGTGCTTGACTATGTGGAATTTGATACGAAGAAGCTCGTACGCCAGCTTGAGACTTGGGTAACTAAGTCGGTAAAGCAAGGCAAGATTACGCTTGAAGAGGGAAAGGAATTCCTCTCAAACTACAAGAGCGGTCTTTATGGTTATACATATCTTGAGTAAATGCATTAAGTTGTCAACATAAGCGTTATACATTTATAAGGCAAAATAATAAAATTCCCCAAGGCAAATGCTTAGTTTGCTTTGGGGAATATTTTTTTGTGATTATAAATCAATACTCCAAGATAAGGCTCTGGCGTGGCTTGAGTTTGAAATCTTCGGAGATGTTGTACTTGCGACCAGTCGTAACGTCCTTGGCAATTGTTGCTGCCGGTACTGCTTCCTGATAGCGCTTTGCCTGGAATGTTGCTTCGGAATTAGTGCCGTTAAGGACAACGAGTACATTCTTGCCTTGGTAAGAGCGGTTGATGACGTAAACTCCGTCAAGCGGACACCATTGTGTTTGTTCGCCCTTGATGATAACCTCGTTGTTCTGTCGCCAGTGGAGCAGTTTTGATGTCCAGCGGAGCATCTGCTTTTCTGCCTGCGTCATGCCCTCGCCAGTGAAGGCATTCTTTTTGTCGCCTTCCCATCCGCCAGGGAAATCGCAACGGACATAGCCGTCAGTTATTCGCTTTGTTCCGTTCATAAGAATCTCCGTTCCATAATAGAGCTGTGGAATACGCTTTATGGTGAGAAGCACGGAGAGAGCTTGCTTCAAGGCGAGAGTGTCTTTCTTGCTTTCGCCAAGGAAACGGTCAGTGTCGTGATTGTCAAGGAAAGCCATCACAGAGGCAGGGTTAGGGTAGAGGTAGTCATAGACAAGATTGTTATAGATCTTGTTGAAACCGTTCCACCAAGCGTCTGTCTCCTCAAACTTTGTGGCAGCTCCAATCTTCTCGTAGAAAGCAAAATCCATTACTGTAGGAAGGTTGGAGTTGGTAATATTAGAGGATGAAGAAGCAAAGTCTTTCTGCCAAGCTGCTGTGTAAGCTGGCTCTGTAACCCATGTCTCGCCAACGACGTTGTAGTTAGGATATTCTGCGAGCAGCTCCTTCATCCATTGTGCCATACCTTCCTTGAAAGCGTATGGGTAAGTGTCCATGCGGATGCCATCTATTCCGACAGTTTCTATCCACCAGAAAGAGTTCTGTATAAGATAGCGCATGACGTGAGGATTACGCTGGTTGAGGTCTGGCATTGAAGGCACAAACCAACCTTCGGTGGTTTCTTTAAGGTCTATCTTTGAGGCATACGGATCAAGGACAGGAGTGAGCTTGTAGTTCGTCTGGACATACTCTTCGTTTGTCGGAGGAGTTGCCATGACGGATTGACCTTCTGCGTTCTGGCTTTGGTTTTGAGTGTTATCCTTATTCTTTGCCTGAGCCTCAGGAGAGAGCCATTCCGGTGTGTTGAACCAATCCTTTGAAGGCATGTCGGCTACCCAAGGATGGTCGAAACCACAATGGTTGAAGATCATGTCCATAACAATCTTCAAGCCCTTCTTGTGAGCTTCGTCAGTAAGCTGACGGTACTGCTCGTTTGTGCCGAAGAGAGGTTCTACGCGGTAGTAGTCGGTTGTTGCGTAGCCGTGGTATGTACTCTGATCGCCGGCATCAGGAGAGTTGTTCTCAAGGACAGGAGTAAACCATAGGGCAGTTACGCCAAGTTCTGTAAAGTAGTCAAGATGCTGGCGAATGCCTTCAAGGTTTCCGCCGTGACGGAGGGAAGGCTTCTCGCGGTTTATTATGCGGAGCTTATCCGAAGCTGACGCTCCGGACACAGGGGCTTTCTTGGCGGATTTCGCCTTTGCTGTAGCGGCGTTTGCCATTGTAGCGGCGTTTTGAGGAGCAGAGGCAAAGCGGTCGGGCATAAGCATGTATAGAACATCGGCGTTTGTGAAGCCCTTGCGCTTTGAGCCAGCCATCTCGCGGCTCTTTAGCTCGTAGGTTTGCTTGATGGTTTTCTTGCCAAGCTTGAAGGATAGAGTCATCTCGCCTGCCTGTGCATTTGCAATATCCAGATAGACAAGGAGATAGTTTGGCGATTCAAGACGAACGACTTCGTCAATCTTCACGCCTGCATAGTCGGTACTAACCTCGGCTTCACGAATGCCCTTACTATATACCATGAGCTGGAGCTTTGGATTCTTCATTCCTACATACCAGTTTGTCGGATCTATTCGTAGGGGTTGCTTCGGAGCGGCGTTGGTTGTTAGTAACATACTGTTGAGGGCTAAAAGGAGGAAAAGGATTTTTTTCATTGTTTATATTTTTTAAGACCAACGGAAAAGCGTTGGGAACGGTGGCGGGATGCCCAACGGCAAAACCGTTGGGAACGGTGGCTTAGTTGTGGAGGATTACGGCAGATTGTGGCGAAACGGTTACGGTAGTGTCGTGAACGGTTTGGATTCCGTGTTCATCTACGATTCCGTCTTTGCAGACAACTGTGTAGGAAGAAAGTGGCGTGCTTAATTCTACTTCCTTCTTTGTGCCGTTGAGAATGACAATTATGTCCTTCCATTCATCACCTCCGGCATTATCCTTCAGACGGAAGGCAACAACGCCTTCGCTCGCAGGAAGGAACTCCAAATGCTTGCGTACGAGGTCGGCATCACCAAGTCGGAAAGCAGGATGGTTTGTGCGAAGAGCGATGAGTCGGCGGTAATAATCGAATACCTGAGGATATTTCTTGAGGTTGTTCCAGTCAAGGTGGTTCACTTCATCTGGTGAGTTGTAGCTGTTATGAACTCCCTTCTTGTCGCGCATCATCTCTTCACCTGCAAGCATGAAAGGTACGCCTTGGGAAGTAAGCACGGCTGTCTGTGCAAGAAGGTCAAGACGGATAAGCTCTTCCTCTGTAATATTAGGAATGCTTGTACGAAGTCGGTCGGTAAGGCACATGTCGTCGTGGCAGCTAACGTATGCAATCATCTGCGAAGGTTGCTTTGCCCAGAATGCCTGAGTATAGTTTACTTTCTTAACATCAACCTGCGGATGCTCTACTGCACCTGCTATACCGAACTTTATGCTCTCTTCATTACCCGGAAGACCTCCGAGGAAAGCCGTTTTCTTATCATCGGAGAAAGGGCCGCGGAGAGCATCACGCATCTCGTCAGAGAAAGCCGCAATGCCGTCAAGTTTGTGGGTGTTTACCTTCATAGCAAGCTGAGATTCTGGTAATTGAGGACTTTCTGCCGCCCAACCTTCTCCGTAGATAAAGGCTGAAGGGTTAATCTCACGCACTACTTTTGCTATGAGATTCATGGTCTCAATATCATGAATACCCATGAGATCGACGCGGAAACCGTCTATGTGATATTCCTTCGCCCAATACTTGAACGACTCAATCATATACTGTCGCATGTAAGGCTTTTCGGAAGCTGTTTCGTTTCCGCAGCCGCTGCCGTTGGCAAGTGAGCCGTCTTTCTTCAGACGATAGAAATAATCAGGATAAGTGCGCTGGAAATTGCTGTTCTCAACATCCATAGTATGGTTGAGCACAACGTCCATGATAACGCGGATTCCGGCATCGTGAAGCGCAAGAACCATTTCCTTGAACTCACGGATTCTCGTTTCCGGCTTATAAGGGTCGGTAGAGTAAGAACCTTCCGGCACATTGTAGTTCAGAGGGTCGTAACCCCAATTGAACTGTGGAACCTCAAGGTGCGACTCATCAACGGAAGCAAAGTCGAACGAAGGCTGAAAGTGAACAGCATTGACGCCAAGTTGACGAAGATGGTCAATCGCCTTGAAATGAGTGAGAGCCAGGTACTTTCCGCCATCTTTTATTCCAGCAGATTCGTCTATGGAATAGTCGCGATGGTGCATTTCGTAGATTACGAGGTCGCAAGGATTCTTCGTATAAACGAAATCATCCTTGTCCCAACCGATAGGATTTGTCTTTGCCAAATCAATAATTGCAGCACGCTTTCCGTTGATGCCGACAGCTTTGGCAAACACGCCAGGACATTCGCCCTTACCGACATCAAAGGTGTAGAACAATCCCTTGAGATTGCCCTTGACAAGAGCTGCGAAAGAATCTTTCCCCGCACGCTTCATCTTGACCGTTTTGATAGCTTTGCCACCCTCGCCGTCTTTATAGATGCGAAGCTTAGGCTTACTGCCGTCAGGAGCAAGGAGAGAGAAGGAAGTTGATTTTTCGCTATAGGAAAATTCCTGGAAATCTTGTGCACTTGCAGATACTATAGTCATGGAGAATAGTATTGAAAGAATGAATGTTTTGGTATTCATTTCTGTAGTTTTGGAGATTATTTTTATGTTTTTGGCTTATTTTTCCGCTGATAGACTTGCTATGACGAAAAAAAAGTTTACCTTTGCGCTGTGAATACGTATTTTTCTATCATCTTTAATATAAAAGCAATTATGAAAAACTTCAAATTCGTTTTGCTGCTCGTGGCAATGTTTGTTGCAACAACAGCTATGGCAAAGGACATCTGGGAGATTCAGATAACATGTAACCCAGAAGGAAAACTCGGCGATCACTCTAAGCTTATCAAGTCAATTCTCAAGGAGAATGTCAAGGGCTATGATGACTTTGATATTAAGGAGAAGACAAAGACACTGATCGTTCGCTTTGACTATGACAAGACTGATCCTGCTACAATCGTCAATATCTTGAACGAGAAAGATCACGGTCTTAAGGCTACACTCTCAACTTCTGTTCAGCCAATCTCTCTGTCTCTTGAGAAGGCAATGCAGAAGTTTGAGGACGCTAAGAAGGATCGCTCGAAGGCTGTTGACAAGCTGAAGAACGAATGCAGTGACTATGATTCAGCTTACAAGAAGCTCATGGAAGAACTCAACAAGGCTACTCAGCGTGGCTACATCCAGCAGAGCGAAATCGTAAGAACTAAGATTGAAGTCAAGGAAGAAACCGTTAAGGATTAATCAGAGCTTCTTTTGATTCTTAATAATGTAGGGCAAAATCAATTGCCCTACATTTTTTTATTTCTTAATTACGGAAATCGCGAAACCACCGCCTGAAGCCTGCTTGATGGTAAGCTTCGTGCCTTTCTTTATGATCTTCTTTGTAATCTTGTATGCCTTAGGATTCTTCTCATAGTGAGCATCCTTTGCATCTTCGTAGATTGTTGCCTCGTACTTTGCGCCATTGTCAAGGAAGTCGAAGTTGAGTACAGTTGTATGTCCGTCAGCATCACACTTTCCGCCAACAAACCAGTTGTCTGTTCCCTTTGCCTTACGAGCTACTGTGAGATACTTGGCAGGTTCTGCCTCAAGATATTTTGAGTCATCCCAATCCACTGCAACATCGCGGATGAACTGGAAAGCATCGTCAAACTTCTTGTAGTTCTCAGGAAGGTCGGCTGCCATCTGGAGTGGGCTGTACATCGTAACATAGAGAGCAAGCTGACCAACGAGAGTGGTGTGAACGAAAGAAGTGTTTTCACTCCATGTGCTGAGCTGTGTCTCGAAGATACCAGGTGTATAATCCATAGGACCACCAATCAAGCGAGTGAAAGGAAGGATGCAAGTGTGGTAAGGCTCTGAACCTCCAAAAGCTTCGTACTCTGTACCGCGGGCTGATTCGTTGCCAATCCAGTTTGGATAAGTGCGGCAGATACCTGTTGGGCGAGTTGCCTCGTGGGCATTAACCATGATGTGATGCTTTGCTGCTTCCTTTATACAATAGAGGTAGTGGTTGTTTGATGACTGAGAATAGTGATGCTCGCCGCGTGGAAGAACATCGCCAACATAACCGCTCTTCACAGCGTTGTAGCCGTACTTGTTCATCAGCGTGTATGCCTTCTCCATCCATCGCTCGTAGTTTGGAATAGAGCCGGAAGTTTCGTGGTGCATCATGAGGCGAACGCCCTTGGAATGAGCATAGTCGTTTAGCATCTTGATATCGAAGTCAGGGTAAGGAGTGATGAAGTCAAAGACAAAATCTTTCTGATGGCCGAACCAATCTTCCCATCCTTCGTTCCAACCTTCCACGAGAACCTGGTCAAGACCATTTTCTGCAGCGAAGTCGATATATCGCTTTACCTCTTCATTTGTAGCACCATGAATGCCATGAGGCTTAGCGTTCTTATAGTCTGTCTGACCGAGTTTTACCGATGGGTATTGGTAAGTGTAGCTCCAATGCTTTCTACCTACGATCATTTCCCACCACACGCCGCAATATTTCACTGGCTTGATCCAAGAAGTATCGTCAAGGGCGCAAGGTTCGTTGAGGTTGAGAGTGATGTTGGAAGCAAGAATGTCGCGAGCATCGTCGCTGACGATAACAGTACGCCATGGAGTGTTGAAAGGAGTCTGTACAAAGCCTTTCATGCCGGTAGCGTCAGGTGTGAGCCAAGAAGTGAAGACCATGTTCTTGTCGTCAAGGTTCAGGTGCATCGTTGGATAGTTGATGCAGGCAGCCTCGTGAATGTTAATGTATAAACCGTCGTCAGTCTTGAGCTGGAGAGCAGTTTGCACACCAGTCTTTGAGAACTGCGTGCGAGAAGAGTTGTCTGTCCAGGCAGCGTCAAACTTTCCGCGGATTTCCGACATCCTTGAGATTACATATTCAAACTCCTGAGTGTCGTAATCGCCTGGAATCCAATATGCTGTGTGGTCGCCAGTCATGGCAAACTCAGTCTTTTCCTCCTTTATGATAAAGTAGCTGAGGGAATCCTGCATCGGGAATTCGTAGCGGAATCCCATGCCATCGTCGAACACGCGGAAGCGAATGGCGATGTTACGCTCGGAAGAAGGCTGGTTGAGATTTACGAGAAGTTCGTTGTAGTGGTTGCGAATCTCTTTCCATTCGCCCCAAACAGGCTTCCAAGTCTCGTCGAAAGAACTTGTCTTTGTGCTTGTTATTTGGAAACCATCCATGAGGTCTGTCTCACGGAAGTCCTTGCTCGCATGCTTTTCCTTTGCGAGTTCAAGTCCAAGATGAGAAGGTTTGCACACCTGCTTGTCCTTGTAAGACAGGGTATAGGTTGGACGGGTGTTGTCCAAAGAGAAGGTTAGCGAGACATTGCCGTTAGGAGATGTCACTGTCTGTGCCTTACCAATGAGAGCGATGAGGCTCAGAGAAAGTATAAATAGGGCTTTTTTCATATGTCTTTAGTTTTTGGAGATGGGGATAAACCGAACTCGGTTTATCCTTTAATATCGGTAATTACTCCCCTCCCATTAGGGGGAGGGGCTAGGGGGTGGGGCTTTTATCTTCCCGCAGCTTGGATCATTGTCTTCAATTCTTCGTTGTATTCAGTTTCTGCGATGAGGTCCTCGATGTTCAGGTGCATGCGGTAGCGCCAATAGTGCTTTGGATTTGCAGGGATATTGATTCGCTCTGCATTTGCGTCTGGCAAGCGGAGCTTTTCGCTGATGGCAAGAAGGTCTTGAATGCTGAGAACGCAGAGCATGCTAGGACAAGCGAGATGACGATAGATCATGTCCTTTGCAAGCCAACCTGGAAGTGGATGTGGCGCTGCATCATTGCGATGAAGCATGGTGTTGTAGTAAGTCTGAGTGCGGTCGTAATCCTCATCCCACCACATACGCATCGTTGCCATATCGTGGCTTGAGATTGTACAAACAGAACGGTAAGGATTGCGAGAAAGATGACCGAAGCGTACATTTGGATCCTTTGGCATCGTTTGAAGTTCAAGAGAGAGAATCTTCAGCTCATTCATTACCCAAGGCACACAATCTGGCACCATACCGAGATCTTCTGCGCAGACAAGCATACGAGTGGCATCAATAAGCTTTGGCATCTTCTTCATTGCCTCGTCATACCAGAACTGGTTGTGTCGCTTGTAGAAGAAGTCGCAGCGCAGATTCCAGTAGGCACGCTTTTCGTTGTCTGGAAGTTTGTTGTAGAATTCTGTGAGATGACCAGAAATCATTGGGTGATAAAGTCCCTTCTTCTTATGGTCTTCAAGGAAGAGTTCCTCGTAGAATGGCATTCCGTAAGACTCGATCTCAGCCTTTGTCATCGGAAGGGCAGGGGAGAATTGGCCCTTCAAACCGCTTGCTTCAGGCATAGGGATTTCCCAAATGCGGAAGAAACCAAGCACATGATCGATGCGATAAGCGTCAAAGTACTTCTGCATATTCGTGAAGCGGCGCACCCACCAGAGGCAGTCGTCCTTGAGCATCTCGTCCCAGTTGTAAGTAGGGAATCCCCAGTTCTGACCGTCAACAGCGAAATCATCAGGTGGAGCACCCGCCTGTCCGTTCATGTTAAAGTAGCGAGGTTCCTGCCAAGCATCACAGCCGAAACGGTTTACGCCGATAGGAATATCGCCTTTGAGTACAACACTCTTTGCGCGAGCATGATCGTGAGCTTCCATCATCTGCTCCTGAAGAACGAACTGGAGGAAATAGTAATAGGCAACTTCCTTGTAAGCCTTTGTGCGTGAGTTGCTCAGCTGTTCACGGTCGGCTTCGTTCCATTGGTTATGGTCAGGCCATTCAGCATAAACTGCAGTACCGAACTTATCGCGAAGGGTAGAATACTGAGCGTAAGGTACGAGCCAGTGCTTTTCCTCCTCGAAGAACTTCTTGAACTTCTCTGTCTTCATAATCTTGGCACCTTCCTGCTTAAAGATTATCTGCAGATATTCGTTCTTGGCATCGTTAACGCGCTCATAGTCAATCTGTGGAAGTGCGTTGAGTTCTTCCTGGAGAGCTGCAAAACGCTTGCGAGTTTCCTCGTCCTTAATCTCTGGAAGAGCCTTGAGATTGGCGTATTGAGGATGAAGTGCAAAGATGGAAATGCTTGAATATGGATAGGAATCTGTCCATGTGTGGGTAATTGTTGAATCGTTGATTGGAAGAATCTGCAGAACCTTCTGTCCTGTAAGTGACACCCAATCAATCATCTTCTTCAAGTCGCCGAAGTCACCAACGCCGAAACTGTCCTTTGAGCGCAGTGAGAATACAGGCACGAGAGTTCCTGCAACACGAATGTTGCTGAAAGCGAAGAATGCCTGATCGAGTTCATAGCTGACAAGTTCGCCGCGAGTCATTTCTGGAAGAGAAATGCTGCGGTTAAAGCCTTCCTCCCAGAAATAAGAGCGCTGATTGTCATCATTGAAGGCAACAAACTTGAACTCAAAATAGCGACGCTTTAGCTTTGTCTCGTCAATTTCTATTGTCCATTCGTTTATGTCGTTTTCCTTCATTGGAGTTGCAAGCGAAATATTCCATTCTCCAAGGCAAGCTTCATCGCCGAGAATCGCCAGGCGCTGACCTTTCTGAAGCTGTGGCGCACGTACTTTTATTCGCACTACCTGACCGTATTCCTTATCTTCTACAAGAGCAGAAGAGTGAGGCGTAATGCACTCTGTGAAAGCACTGCTGTAGAGGTAGCTGTCTTCTGGTATCTGTGACCAACGGTCGTAGAGTTTATAGCGCTCACAACGAGTCTTTAGCGTTATTGTATGCGGAATCATCGCCCATTCCTTACGCTCAATAACGCCTTCTTTTTCAACGGTATAGAAGTACTTGTAAGGTGTGCTTTTTGGTGTGTTGATAGTGTGGAGATAAGTCCAATGGTAGTCATCACAACTTTCCATCGGTAGCGCTTGTCCTTCGAAATTCAGTACAAGTTTTTCTCCATTATATACCTTGTAATCAAGATTAAAGTATAATTCCATTTTGCTGATATTTTATAAGGATTATATGGATTATTTCTTTTCTTTAATTGCGAAAACAGCTACTGCTCCTAATACAAGGAGTACGCCAGCCACAATCATCATGTTTGGTTGTGAAGAGCCAACGAGTGAGAGAATGCCGCCACCACAAACGGCAGCCACGATTTGAGGCAAGCATATTGTGCCGTTGAAGAGTCCAAGGTATTGTCCCATGTGACCATAACCCTGAAGAGCGTTTGTAACCATTGTGAAAGGCATTGCGAGCATAGCAGCCCATCCGCAACCAATCATTACGAAAGGCAGGAACAGAACGTATTTCGCAACTTCTACGCCGCCGCAGAGTTCTGCTGAGAACACTGGTATAAGAGCGAAGCCGAGACCTCCGATGATAAGACTTAGTGAATAGCCAACCTTTGTGTTCTTGATGTTCGGAAGTATAGCAGCCCAAAGAACAGCGCCAATAGCTTGTACGGCGTAGAGAACTCCTACCCAGTTTCCGGCTACCTGGTAAGCCTCAGAGGAAGCATCAGTCGTGCCCCAGACTGTCTCGGACACAGCTCCGTTGACATAGCTCCACATATACATGAACGCTGCCCAGCAGAAGAACTGCACAAGACCTACCTGCCAGAAAGCCTTTGGAGCATTCTTTAGAAGAGTGAATGTGTTTGCGCTGTCTTCCTTTGCGTCTGCAACCGGATTGTACTGAGCATATTCTTCCGGATTCCATTCCTTCACCTTTGCTGTTGTATAGAAAACGCAAAGAATCAGTATTGCTGCTCCGATATAGAACGACCAGATAACAGAATCAGGTACAACTCCAGGAGCGGCTATATTGCTGATACCGAGCGCTGTAAAGAGGAACGGGAAGATGTAACCGGCTACAGAACCAGCATTGCAGAGGAACGACTGTATGGAGTAAGCTTTCTTCTTCTGCTCTTCGTTTACCATATCGCCCACAAGCATCTTGAAAGGCTGCATCGCCATATTTATAGATGTGTCGAGAAGCATGAGCATGATAAGGCCGAAAGCCATTACTGCACTTAGAGCCAAGCCTAAAGAACCAGCATTAGGAAGCAGACACATAACGGCAACGGCTACAGTGGCGCCGATAAACAGATATGGAATACGGCGACCGAACTTACACCAAGTCTTGTCGGAAGCAGCTCCGACAATAGGCTGAACGATTATGCCCATGAGCGGTGGCAATATCCAGAAATAGCTCAGGTTATGCGGATCTGCACCGAGAGTTGCAAATATTCTTGAGATGTTGGCGCTTTGTAGGGCGTAAGCTATCTGAACTCCGAAGAATCCGAAACTCAGATTCCATAATTTCCAGAATGATAGGTTTGGCTTTTGCATATTATGAGTTTTTTTGTATAGATTCAAAGTTGATGCTTTGAACACGGGGGGTATGAGGTTTCTAAATGCTCGTGAATTTAGTAGCTATTCTCGGGCAGACGTTTTGTTGTACCGCGAATGATGAGGCGAGTTTTTACGATACGCTTATCTATTTTGTTTTTTGGAGTTTCGCCTTTAATGTGTTTTATCAACACGTCAACAGCTTCACGCCCGATTTTTGTTCCTCGCTGCTCAACAGTTGTCAGCATCGGTTCGCAAGAGATGGCTCGTATTCCGTTTGAAAAACCGCAAATCTGTATGTCGGTTGGAATTCTAAAGCCCATTCTTTTAGCTGAGTATAGAATGCCCAGAGCCGTATCATCATTAATGGCGAAGAAACCGTCAGGACGGTTGTCTTTGCTAAGGATTTCAGGTGTAATGTCTTCAGCATCAGCACGATTGTCGCAAACTATTTCTATTTCCGGATCAACGGGAAGATGATGCTTAAGTAGGGCGTCGCGATAGCCATTGTAGCGGTTTTTCGTTATCTCAATCTTCATCGGTGTTCGATAGAATGCAATTCGTTTGCAACCGCATTTTATGAGATACTCTACAGCCGAGAAAGCACCTTGGTAGTCATCTACCACAACTCTGCTTGTGTTCAAGCCTGTGCAGATTCGATCGTAGAAAACGAGCGGGATATTAGAGTCTATAAGTTTCTGGAAATGACTGTATTCCACAGTGTCCTTTGCCTGTGAGACAATCACGCCGCACACTCTAGTCTTACGAAAGGCTTCGCAAATCTCCACCTCGCGTTCAAACATCTCGTCGCTCTGTGCCGCAATAATCATGTAGTCATGTTTGCTTGCTTCTTCCTCCATGCCGGAAAGTACCGTAGAGAAATAGTAGTGAGCAATTTGCGGAATAATTACACCTATGATGTTCAGTTGCTGTCCTTTCGAACTGTTTCTTAGGTTTGAGGCAAGAAGATTTGGCGTGAAGTTATGCTCTTCGGCGTATTTTTGAATCTTTTCACGCACATCCTTGCTGATTAACTTGCTGTTTTTCAATGAACGAGAGACAGTAGCAACGGAAACATTCAGTTCCCGTGCAATATCCTTCATTGTTATCGTTTTCTCGTTCATTCCGACTTTAGTTTTTTTGTTTTGCAGTGCTCATGGATTTCTGTTTCTTGCTGCAAAGTTAACACATTATTAATAAACATGTTGCATATTAAGCCGAATATTTGCCGCAATACTCGTGAAATCGTTTGCACAACTGCTTTGAAAATAAGTGCGATCTAGTTGACCGCACTATTATTATCGATTAAAATACTGTTCAGAAGGCAAAGATGTATTCCCGAATTGAGGATTGTATCTAGGCATGTGGTATTGTGGATACGAATGCTCCTCAACAGACAATTGTACGCTGAATGATTCTGAGAAATTGTACTTTACGGCAGCTCCAATCTTGTCGCCTACTTCATCCCAATAGTACATTGGGCGAGAGAAGAAATTGTTGGTTTGGATAATAGACTTTTGGCCATAAACGTAAGCTTCCCATTTCTCGTTGAATCTATAACCTAATACAGCAGAAAATCCAGCATTTCTGTAAGTGTCTCTCTGCCAATATATATTATTAATGTATCCACCTACGGAAAGTGATAGCTTGTCCGTCAGCGGAGTAGCATACTGAAGGGCTATGTTATGCCCGAATCCCGCACCGCGATGAGCATGTTTTCCGAATTCTGCAAACACGCTTGCTCTCATGTTTACATTCAGTCCTTCATGAAGTCTCCATGACGAAAAAACTCCCCAATTTGGATACATGCCAAGATAATTGTAGGATGGCACTTGCCCGAAATCATTGAGCAATGGGAGATGAAGCGAATCGTTCTGAAGAACTGGCATCTGCAAGCTTTTGTCAAATTCCGGTTCTGCTATTTCATGCTTCACTTTTATCGGAAAAGTCTCCTGTTCCGGAGTGGATGCCAACTCTTGGGAATGTGTGGAAGCCACTTCTTGGGAATGTGTGGAAACCACCTCTTGGGCATGAATGGAAAAATTGATTATGATGAGTGAAATTATTAGTAAAAGAATCTTTTTCATTATTTGTTATTGCTGTGTTTCTTACTGTTTATTCTGTCTGCAAAACTACGAATAATGTGAAAAAACTCCAAAAAGAGCATGGATTTTTTAAGTAAAAACTACTTTTTTTAGGTATTTTTTGCCGAAAAAACGATTTTTTACCCCTAGAAAGTTAATTTTTCCATGTGTGTTCTAAATGTTTTTTATAATTTTGCAGCCGGAAAATAATTAATGGCTTACGCTAACAAATAGTGTGATGGCAGGAAAACAAAAGGATGAAATAATATAAGGTTAATATAAAAAGAAGAGAAGAAATAAAAGGAATATTATTTTTTATTAATAGGTAAAGGTTAATTGTTGATTGAAGGCGACATGCTAAGTGATTAGCGTGCCGCCTTGCTTTTTTAGAATTCCATGGTTCCAATTTTAGAATTCTATGGTTCCAATTTTAGAATTCCATGGTTCAAATATTTAGAATTTCACGGTTCCTATCTTCTTCGCATTCTCGCTTGAAGTTCCGACATAGATCTCATATGGATTGCCAGGAATGACGCGCATTGTGTTAGTGCCTTCGTCCCAAAGAGCGAAATCTTCGCGAGAGAGTGGGATGGTTACATTCTGAGATTCGCCAGCCTTGAGAGTTACGCGCTTGAAGCCACGGAGAGTCTTGATAGGTCCTTTCTTGTCCTTTGGATTCTTGATGTAAACCTGAACGATTTCCGTACCTTCACGCTTGCCAGTGTTCTTCACGCTGAGCTGAACGCCTTGGCTGCCCTTGTTGTACTTTGCTGTGCCGAGAGAGAAAGTTGTGTAAGAAAGACCGTAGCCGAAAGGATAGAGAGGCTTGCCCTTGAAGTAGCGGTAAGTGCGGTTTTCCATTGAGTAGTTCTCGAAGCCATCGAAGCCGGCAGGAAGCTGTGAGTCGTCCTTGTAGAATGTTACAGGGAGTTTTCCGGAAGGATTGTAGTCGCCGAAGAGAATGTCGGCAATGGCGTTGCCACCTTCCTCGCCTGCATACCAAGCCTGGATGATGGCATCGCAAGATTCAGTCTCCGGAGTGAGAGCAACGGCAGAACCAGAGCAGTTTACGAGGATAACCTTCTTTCCAGCCTTGTGAAGAGCCTTGAGAATGTCGCGCTGCACCTGTGGAAATTCTATGCTTGTGCGGTCACCTTTGTCGAAGCCAACAGTCGTTACGCTTGTTTCCTCACGCTCATAGAGAGGACTGATACCGCCAACATAGATCACTGTCTCCACATCCTTTGCGGCAGCCACGGCATCTTCTACGCTGACATTGTACTTCTCCTTTGGATTGAAACCGAGAGAAGCTACCTGAGCAGCGTTCTTGTAGTCAAGCTGGATAGTGTATTCCTGTCCCTTTTTCATCTTGATTGCCTTATTTCCGTAAGAGTAGCGGTCTTCACGCCAACGGTTAAGCAGTGTGTCGCCGTTCACGATGATGCGGAGAGAGTTGGTGTATTTGTAGTCAAGGAGAATCTCTGCGTCCTTGTCGGCAGTGAGTTTTCCCTTGAATGAAGCCGAGAAGTTGAAGAGGTTGACGCCTCCCTCAAAAGCTGTGTCGCCACCGCCATCGAAAGAAAGCGGATTCGTGTAAACCTTGGTCAATACAGGTTCGCCTTCCATCTTCTCGTTGTTCCAATACTTTGCCTCCATGCCTGGGCGCCCGTCCATGGTCTTTATGGCAGAGAAGCAAGAGCGGTCGAGAGTCATTGCAGTGAGTTCGCTGCCCTTGTAGAAAGGCACTTTGCCAACGGCGTTCTCAATACCTTCCTGGATAGTCACTGTGTGAGGTGTCTGACCGTAATAGATACCCCAGAGCATCATTGAGTCAGCTGCATTTGGACCCATGAGCATGATGTTGCGATTGTCCTTCTTGAGAGGGAGAATATTGTTCTTGTTCTGAAGGAGAACAGTCTGCTGACGAGCAGCTTCGCGAGCGAGGTCACGGTGCTTCTTGCAGTTTACAACGGAAGTCGGAATCTTTGTCCATTCAACGAGATTGTCATCATCAAACTCACCGAGACGGAAACGCATTTCGAGAAGTCGAAGAATGCTCTCGTCAATCTTTGCCTCTGTGATAAGACCTTGAGCAACAGCCTTGTCAAGGTTTCTGTAGTCGCTACCACATTCTACGTCGGTACCAGCGATAACGCCCTTTGCTGAAGCTTCAGTGGCATTGCTTACTACCTCGTGATGCCCCTTGCGCCAGAAGTCGGAGATGGCGCCACAGTCGGAAACAACCAAGCCCTTGAAGCCCCAATCGTTGCGTAGAATCTGCTGGAGAAGCTTGTTGCTGCCACAGCAAGGTTCGCCTTCAAAGCGCTGGTAAGCACACATCACTTCGGCAACGCGGGCTTTCTGCACAAGATCCTGGAAGGCAGGGAGATAAGTCTCGTAAAGGTCGCGAGTGGAAAGGTCGTTGATGTCGAGAGTGTGGCGAGTCTTTTCCGGTCCGCTATGAACGGCGAAGTGCTTTGCACAAGCAAGGAGCTTTGCGTATTTTGCGTCGGCAGGACCTTGAAGACCGCGAACGACAGCCTGTCCCATAACAGAGTTCATGAAGACATCCTCGCCGTAAGTTTCCTGACCACGTCCCCAACGAGGGTCGCGGAAGATGTTGATGTTTGGTGTCCAGAACGAGAGGCACTGGTATTTTCCAACGCGACCCTTTCTGCGAAGGGCAGTGTTCTTTGCACGCGCCTCATCGCTGACGGCTGTATAGATCTGCTCTACGAGTTCCGGATTGAACGCAGAGGCAACGCCGATGCAAGAAGGGAAAGTGGTAGAGAAACCGTTGCGACCAACACCGTGAAGCGCTTCACTCCACCAGTCGAACTGAGGGATGTGGATGTCAGCGCGATGAATCTCAGGCGAACTGTTCATCATCAGCTTCTTCTTCTCGTCGAGAGTGAGACGCTTGCAAAGGTCCTTCGCACGTTCTTCAGGCGAGAGTTTTGGGTTGAGATACGGATACTGCTGTGCCGCAGCGTTTGAAAGCCCCAGTACAAAAAGGGCGATGACAAGGGTTATTTTCTTCATATTGTCAGTTGATGATTAGACGATTAGACGATTTGATGATTTTATTTTTATTACTGCAAAATTATTAAAATATTCGGTAATTCGGCTAAATCTGCTGCTTAAAAATAAACTTATGTGAATAATTCCCCCAAAATTAACAAATTATACCCAAGAATAAAGGGATAAAACACATGAAAGTCGTAACTTTGCCATCGATTATGAACACTAAGATACAAAAGATTTCAGGACACCTTGCCGCGTTTTGCGCTTACTCCATATTCGGATTCAACATTATACTGACGAAGGATCTGACGAATTCCCATATATTCCAGCCGCTTTCACTCTTCACCCTGAGAGCCATCGGCGCTGGACTTCTGTTTTGGACCTTGTCCTTGTTTACGAGAAAAGAGCATGTGGGGGGAAAAGACCTGTTCAGGATATTCCTTGCCAGTCTTCTTGGCTTCTTCGTTACGCAGATCACCTTCCTCGTCGGCATAAACTATTCCACGCCTCTTGACTGTGCCATAATATCAACCCTGGCGCCTGTTTTCACCATGATAACGGCTGCCTTTGCGCTGAAGGAACCTATAACGAAACTGAAGGCAGGAGGCGTTGTCCTGAGTTTTCTCGGAATATTGATGCTGATATTGAGCAGCTCTTCTACGATGAACGATCCTTCGCGTGTAACAACGCCGTTCGGAATCGTCATGCTTCTGCTGAATTGTCTCTCCTTTGCCATGTATCTGGGCATCTTCCGTCCCTTGATACAGAAGTATTCGGTAGTGACTTTCATGAAGTGGATTTTCCTTTATTCCTTCATCATATCGGTGCCATTTTCCGCGCCAGACATACTCTCGGTCAATTATGCGGCTGTTCCGGGTAAGTGCTATTTCGACCTTGGCTATCTTATTTTGTTTGCGACTTTCTTCTCATATTTCCTCATTCCAGTCGGACAGAAATTCCTTCGTCCTACGCTTGTGAGCCTATATTCCTATGTCCAGCCGATCATTGCTTCCGTTTTGGGCATTTGTCTTGGCATGGATACGCTCTCGGTAGGGAAGTCCTTGTCCATCGTTGCCGTGGTTCTCGGAGTCATATTGGTGAATGAGTCGAAGGGAAGGGACGAGTGATGTGGTGAGTGCAGCTCACCTTTGAACAAACAAAAAAACAGGGCATTCTCCGCGTGATGGAGAGTGTCCTGTTTAGCGTTTTTAGTCGATAGAGTACTTATCAGCTTCTCTGATTCTGATAGCCTTCTTGATGGATGTAGTAGAGCATTTTCCAGTGCCACGAGCGTTGAAAGAGTAGCTGCGGATCTTGTCTGGAGTAGCCTCATTGGCAGTGTCAGATGGCTTGCAGTGAACGCCGAGCGAGAAGATCGCGAGATCCTGGAGCTTTACGGTCTTGCCGTCTAAGAGAAGCTCTTTGATACAGTTCACTGCGTCGCAGAGAATACCGCGTATTGTGCCCTGAGAGTATGGCGTGTTGTGGTCTGCCATGTGCTCAGCGAGTTTATCTACATCCACTTGTTCTCCGCTCTTTATGCGGATGAACCATTTTCCGTTAGCGCCTTCGAGGGTGCTTTTTGACTGATACTTTTGATAACGAATCATTTTTTTCTTTCCTTTCTTTTTTTTTTGTTTTGGCCTTGCAGAAAACTGCAAGGAATAATCTGATTTCATAACCGCAAGTCACTTTAACATCCTTCCCTTCGGGAGGGCTTGGTTAGGCTATAGGTTTTTCATCTTTTTCCTATATACATTAATATATATATAGGCGGGAAAGTCAAATCCGAAAGGTTGGGGATTTCCCGTTTTGTTAGCTTCATCGTAGGGCGAGGATTTCCGAGCCGTTTCCGCCGCACAATAAAGCCAGAATCGCGGCTCAGTAAACTTCGCCCTGCATCATTTATTACATTAGAGGATAGACTCTACAGTAGCGAGCATGCCCTTTGACTGGATGTCGTCGAGGAAGCCCTTGATCATTGCAGTGAGACCTGGAATCTCGTTGAGGTCGCTCTTCCATACTTCTGTCATAGCGAGAACGCCTTCTGCAACCTTCTGAGTGTCGCCTGTTGCCCAAAGGTCTGTGAGCTTCTGCATGATTGCTGGGTCGTCGTTTGGAGTGATAGGAGCACCGTCCTCACGAACACCACCCTTGTAGTATGTGATGATGGCAGCAAGACCGAGAACAAGACCCTTAGGGAGTTCGCCCTTGCGCTCAAGGTAGATCTTGAGACCTGGGAGGTCGCGTGTCTCATACTTAGGGAATGAGTTAAGCATGATAGATGTTACCTGGTGGTCAACGAATGGGTTGTTGAAGCGCTCGAGTACGTCAGCACCGAACTTCTCAAGTTCTTCCATTGGGAGGTTGAGAGTCTGCATGAGCTCTTCGAACTGCACCTTGTGGATGTACTTGCCGAGGATAGGGTGGTTGCAAGCGTCGCGAACGATGTTCACGCCTGAGAGATAAGTAACAGGAGAGAGAACAGTGTGAGGGCCGTTGAGGAGAGTAACCTTACGCTCGTGGTATGGCTTCTCTGACTCAGCGATGAGTACGTGGAGACCAGCCTTCTCTGCAGGGAATTCCTTGCGGAGGTCTTCGATGGACATGTTCTCTGGCTTCTCGATAACCCAGAGGTGGAAGATTTCTGCCTGAACAACGAGGTTGTCGTTGTAAGAGATCTTCTCGCGGATTTCGTTGATCTCGTGGCGTGGGAAACCAGGAACGATACGGTCAACGAGAGTAGCACATACGTAGTTGTACTTCTCAACCCACTCCTTGAAGCCTTCGTAGTCAGCACCGAAGTCGTCCTTCCAGAGCTCGATGTACTGAGCGATGCACTCCTTGAGCTTGTGGCCGTTGAGGAAGATGAGTTCGCAAGGCATGATGATAAGACCCTTCTCAGGATCGCCAGCGAATGTCTGGTAACGACGATAGAGGAACTGAACGAGCTTGCCTGGGTAAGAAGAAGCTGGAGCGTCAGAAAGCTTGCAAGCAGGATCGAAAGCGATACCAGCCTCAGTAGTGTTAGAGATTACGAAGCGGATTTCTGGCTGATCAGCGAGAGCCATGTAAGCCCAGTTCTGTGAGTATGGGTTGATAGCGCGAGAGATAACGTCGATACGCTCGAGAGTGTTCACTGGTTCGCCGTTCTCACGACCCTGAAGGTTTACGTGGTAGAGACAGTCCTGACCGTTGAGCCAGTCAACCATACCGCGCTCGATAGGCTGAACAACTACAACAGAGCCGTTGAAGTCTGTCTTCTGGTCCATGTTCCATACAATCCAATCTACGAATGCGCGGAGGAAGTTACCCTCGCCAAACTGAACGATTTTCTCAGGCATCACGCTCTTAGGAGCGGTGCGCTTGTTGAGTTCTTGAAGTTTTGCCATTTTTGTTTGTTAGTTATTTATAAAAGTTTTTGGTTTTTAGTTTTCGGTTTTCGGTTTTTGGGGGAGACCCAACGGAAAACCGCTGGGCACGGGGACTGTTCACCGCAAGTCAATTAAAAGTTCCCCTACGGGGGGGAGGGGGCTTTTACTCATGGTGGTACGGCTCTCCTTTAATTATAGTACAGGCGCGATAGAGCTGCTCGGCGAAGATGAGTCTGACCATCTGGTGGGAGAAAGTCATCTTTGAGAGTGAGATCTTTTCGTTAGCGCGGGCATAGACATCTTTCGAGAAACCGTAAGGTCCGCCGATGATGAACACCAGCCTCTTAGCCGTTTGCTGCTTCTTTTCTATCCATTGGGCATATTCCACGCTGCGGAACTCCTTTCCGTGTTCGTCTAGAAGAACAACGGTGTCGGATGTCTGAAGAAGCTTCAGTATGAGTTCGCCCTCCTTTTGCTTCTGCTGTTCCTCGGAAAGATTCTTCGAGTTCTTGAGGTCGGCAATGACCTGAATGTCGAACGGGATGTAGTGGTTTATGCGCGAAACATAGTCTTCAATCGCAGCTTGATACATCTTATTGTCCGTCTTTCCTATGAGAATAAGGGTGGCTTTCATAGCCGCAAAGTTACGATTAAAATTTCGATTTTGCAAAATCAACTTTGCAAAAATTGACTCTAAATGATAAAAAAGTGATTTTTTGTCAATATATTAAACAGATGGCATTACTATTTATTAATTTTGCAAAGCAAATAAGCCAGACTTATGGCCGCGCTCAATGAAGAAAAAAGCTTATGTGGGAAGCCGGCCAGGTGAATGAAATATATAAGTAAATTCATACAATTTGTCGTCTGGACAGTGGCGTTGTTATATTTTGTTGCCATTGTCCTGACTCATATTCCAGCCGTGCAGAAACGACTGGGAGAGGAAGCGTCTGCCATCATTGCGAAGGAACTTGGCACTTATTGCTCTATCGGTTCCGTGAATCTGGGCTACCTGAACAGAGTGGTTGTTGAGGATGTAGAACTGAAGGACCAGGCTCACAATCCCTTTCTGAAGGCTAACAGCATTGCCGTCACTCCCGATCTTTGGGACATACTGAACGGAAAAATCACTATTTCAGATGCGCAGCTTTTCGGAGCGGACATCAGTATCTACAAGGACAGCGAGGACGGAGAGCTGAATTGCCAGTTCTTCATCGACAAACTGAGCGATCCTGACAGCAAGGAACCGAGCAAGCTGAACCTTCGCATAAATACGCTGATCATTAGGAACACGAAGCTTTCGTATAACCTGAACTACAAACCGCGAAACGCCACAGCCATACTCGATCCGAACCATATCGTGCTGGATAACCTGCGCTCAAACATTGTTCTCTACGGACTTAAGGACGGAGATATTGAACTGGCAGTAAGGAAGTTAGCGTTTAAGGAGAAGAACGGACTGGAACTTCAGGGACTTTCGTGCGACTTTGAGAAGCATAATGACCTTCTCACGCTGAAGGATGTTGACATGAAACTCACAGACGGTTTCCTGAAGAGCGACTCCATAGTCTATAATACCGAGCGAAACAGGGTTCACGGCGATGTTGAAGCAAGATATAGGGACCTGAATGTCAGCGCTAGAGTCTTTGGAAGCAAGGAGCAGATTCTCGTTGACAGAATCAGTTTGGAGAACGACGCAAAGAGCCTCCGACTCAACGGAAGCGGAAGTGTCGGCATGCTCCAGGCTAAAGGCACTACTTGGGACGCCGATATCAAGGATTCGAATGTAGAGATAGCCGAGCTCCGCCATGTCCTTTCCTCTTTGTTCAATGTTAACATCGGACAACTTCCGACAGCCCTTGAAAGCGCAATGTTCCTGAGTTTCAAGGGAAAAACAGCGGGCGTTCTGGAGAATGGCTTCAATATGAATCCGCTTGATGCCATAAACGGTTCCATTGATGGCGAGATAAAGTCGGGCATCGGAAATCTGATGCTCAATGTCATCAAGACTCGTGAGCAGCTGAAAGCCAATGTAAAAACGCAGGATTTGAAGCTCGGAACGCTACTTGCAGACAATCGTTTCAACCTGGTTTCGGCTGATGTTGAGGCAGTTGCGCCAATGTCTCTTATCCAGAAACTTACAACGACTGGACTTCAATTTCCTGACATAAAAGACCTTTCCGTGAAGGCTGATGTGCGCCATTTCGACTTTGACGGCAATGTTTTCAAGAACATTTTTGCCGACCTGACTCTCTCGAATAGCATTCTCGACGGAAAACTCAATGTGGCTCCGCAGAATATTGCATCGTTCATTGCCGATATGCACCTTGACATCAGTAAGCTTACGGAGAAGAATCTTACGGGCAAACTTACGCTCAATAACCTCGCTTACGACAAGTATCATCTGGAAAAGGTTGTGGCTGACCTCAAAGGCGACGCAGTTGATTTGATGACAGATGTAGGAAATGTTTCACTATCAGGCGATTTGGACAAGAAGTACATCAATTCTACCATTCATGTAAGCGACATGGCTAAGCTGGACAAACTTCTAGATTTGGACTTGGATGCGCAGGGTAGGGTAGATGCCGAACTGAAGCTTCGTGGCGATTCCGTCTTTGGAAAGATTCTCTCGCCAGAGCTAACCGTAGCTTCGCTTAATCTACATAATGTAGATGCCGATTTCAACGCCTTGGGCAAACGCATTGACTCAAACATAAAGCTCGATAACGGAAACCACAGTAACAGTCTTCGTGTTGCGCTGAATTCTTCCGTCAAACTGCTTGAAAATTCAAAGGGAGGAATCAGTGGAGCCAGCGTAAACATCAAGCCTTCAGAGCTTTATGTTCGCGACACTCTCTTCCGTATTTCGGAGAGTAACATTGTCTATAACGATGACGTTCTCGCCATAAAGGACCTTGAGATAGGCCATAACCAACAGCACATCATAGTAAATGGTCGTGCCGACCGTCATTCGTCCGATTCCATCGTGGCGGACATCAACGACATAGATGTTGCCTATATACTTGATTTCGTGAAGTTCCATGCCGTAGATTTCACGGGCAAGGCTTCCGGTTTCGCTGTTGTGAAGAAGCTTTTCTCTACGCCAGAAGCGAGTGCCATGCTCACTGTCGAAGATTTCACCTTTGAACACGGACGAATGGGAACGCTCATGGCAAAGGCAAGCTGGAACAACGAGGAGAGCCAGATTGACATTGACGCGCTCTGTGACGACGAAAGACGCTATACAAAGATTGACGGCTTTGTCTCTCCGTCGCGCAACTACATTGATTTGGGCATCAAAGCCGACCGAACTCGCGGCGAATTTGTCGGAAAATATTGCAGCAGTTTCCTCTCCAAAGTTGACCTTTCCGTTGATGGCGAATGCCGTCTTTGGGGCGATCTCAGCTACATTAACCTTACGGGAATCCTCAATGCTACTGGTTCGGTTCATGTTAACGCTCTGGGCACGGATTATACTCTGAAGAACCAGCTTGTGGAACTCATACCGAACGAGATTTGCTTCATGAACGACACTGTTTATGACAAGTATGGACATCATGGCGTAGTCAGCGGTCAGCTACATCACCAATACCTCTCTCGCCTTACCTTTGATGTGAATGTCAAGCCGTATAAGATGCTCTGTTACGACATTCCTACCTACGGAAGTGATATATTCTACGGAAAAGCCTTCGCCTCAGGTAGTTGCGACATTATCGGTCGTCCTGGACAAATCACCTTCAATGTGAATGCGAAAGCCGAGAAAGGCTCGTTCGTTGAGTATAACGCTTCAAATCCGGACGCCATTACCGGTCAGAAGTTTATCAACTGGAACGACCGGACAATCTACAAGAATCAGATACCAAGCATTGTGGATGATGACTTCAAATCAGACCTGCGACTTAATATTACGGCAAATGTTGACGCTAATTCCACATTGCGTGTGCTGATGGACAGCAAGAGTGGCGATAAGATTGTGCTTCATGGCAACGGCGACCTTCGTGCCACATATTACAATAAAGGTAAGTTCGCGCTCTTCGGAAACTATCAGGTGGAGTCGGGAAACTACAATATGACAATCCAGAACCTTATTCAGAAGAACTTCCAGTTCCAGCCGGGAAGTCAGATTGTTTTCGGTGGCGAACCTTATGAGGCTCAGCTTTCTCTGAAGGCAAAATATCCGGTCAACGGCGTACCTTTGAGCGACCTTCAGATTGGCAACAGTTTCAAGAACAACAATGTCCATGTGGATTGTCTGATGAACATTAACGGTACTCCGGAACATCCGGAAGTGGACTTCGATTTGGATCTTCCTACCGTAAATGCCGACGCCAAGTCTATGATTTATTCTTTGCTCAACTCAGAGCAGGAGAAAAATCAGCAGGTGGTCTATCTTCTTGCCGTAGGTCGTTTCTATTCCGGAAACAATGTCACTGGCGACGATGCTGCGCGTCAGAGTCAGGCTTCGCTTGCCATGCAGAGTTTCCTCAGCGGAACTATCAGTCAGCAGATAAACAACGCCCTCGGAAGCGTGACGAAGAGCAATAACTGGAATCTCGGTGCAAACATCTCTACGGGTGACGATGGATTCTACAACGCTGAGTATGAAGGCCTTCTTTCCGGCTCTCTTCTCAACGACCGACTTCTCATCAACGGTCAGTTTGGCTATCGCGACAACCCTAACTCAACATCTTCGTTCATTGGCGACTTCGATGTGCGTTATCTTCTTGTGCCGAGTGGCAACATTGCCGTTCGCGTTTATAACCAGACAAACGACCGTTACTTCACTCGTTCGTCGCTCAATACGCAAGGTCTTGGTATGATTTTCAAGTACGATTTTCAGCGCCTCTTCAACAAGCGACGCAAAGCCATTCAGAAAGACCTCAAGGAAGCAAGCAAAAAAGAGTAATGACCACAGAATTTCAGTAATGCATATTATTCTTTCAATACAACAGCATCGTAATTAGAGAATCGCCGTATGCCGAACGGCACATACGGTGGTATGAGATGGCGGAAAACGAAAGTAGGCGGAAAACGAAGTAGAGTTTTCTTCCTACTTTCGTTTTCCTCCTACTTGATTGTTTGTTGGGAATAGTTAGTTGTTACGCCTTGGGGAACTGCATGGTGACGCAATGGAGGGAACCGTGCTGCTTCACGAGAACGCGACAGTCTATGCCTACGATTTCGCGGTCAGGGAAGGCTGTCTGAAGAGCGTTCATGGCTTCCTGGTCTTTCTCTGGCTGACCGTATGTAGGCATGAGAACAGCGCCATTTATGATGAGGAAATTGGCGTAGGTGGCAGGAAGTATCTCGTCTTCAAAGACTACCGGCGCAGGCATTGGCAACTGAACAAGACGATAGGGTTTTCCTTCGCGTGTGCGGAAGGCTTCCAACTGACTCTTCATGCTCTTTAATCCCCATGACTGGACTGACTGGTCAGTATCTTCGTAGATGTAAACTATTGTGTCGTCAGGAGCAAAGCGGGCAAGGGTGTCTATGTGGGAATCGGTGTCGTCGCCTGTGAGTCCTACATCCTTCAGCCAAAGCACACGATCTGCGCCAAACTTCTCGCGGAAAATCTGCTCAAAGCATTCCTTGCTCTCAAAGTTATTGCGGTTTGGTGCCATGAGGCAGTCTTCGGTAGTGAGGATGGTTCCCTTGCCGTCGCTCTCAATGGAGCCGCCTTCGAGCACAATCTTCATGCAGTCGTTATAGCCGGCATTAAGGAAATATTCGCTAAAGATGTTTGCTACGCCATTCTCCTTTGCCTCTTTTGCTGACGTGAGAATCTGGGTGTTAATCTGGTTGTCGTTGTTGGCTGCAAACTTCAAGCCCCATCCGTTGAACTGGAAGTCGTTTAGAAGGAGCGTGCCATCGTCGTTTGTGGTTGTGATGAAACCATGGTCGCGCGCCCAAGTGTCGTTTATGTCGCCACGGAAGATGAAGAGCGGTTCGCGCTTGCTTATTTCGTCTGCTATGTGATTGTAGCATTCTATAGCCTCATCAAGATAAGGCTTCCAGTCGGTTTCTTCTGTTGGCCATGTGAGCTGTACGAAAGCCTGTTCTGACCATTCTGGGAGGAGAGTCATGTTTTGCGTTAAATTTGAAAAAGCATAAAGCCGAAGTGTCCTTTTGTTTTGAGACACCTCG
Organism: Bacteroidaceae bacterium; assembly: GCA_024401275.1. GTDB lineage: Bacteria > Bacteroidota > Bacteroidia > Bacteroidales > Bacteroidaceae > Prevotella. The sequence continues at coordinate 176,737 of JAKSLJ010000002.1, forward strand.
GCTTGTTTATAAGCTATGTTATAATGTAAGATTCAGATTATACAATACCCTGAGCCATTCAAATGGTGAACCTTTGACGGCTCAGCTTATAATTAAACAATACCCTGAGCCATCATAGCCTTAGCAACCTTCATGAAGCCTGCTACGTTAGCACCCTTCACGTAGTTTACATAGCCGTCTTCCTCAGTACCGTACTTCACGCAGTTCTCGTGGATGTTCTCCATGATCCAGAGGAGCTTAGCGTCAACCTCTTCTGAAGTCCAGTTGAGACGCTGTGAGTTCTGAGCCATTTCGAGACCTGATACTGATACACCACCAGCGTTAGAAGCCTTACCTGGAGAGTAGAGGATCTTAGCGTCCTGGAATACCTTGATAGCCTCTGGAGTAGTAGGCAT
>JAKSLJ010000020.1 GCA_024401275.1 Bacteroidaceae bacterium
AGCGTACTTCGTTCGGGACGAAGGGGTCGCCAGTTCGAATCTGGTCATCCCGACACAGATGGTTAATGGATAATTGATAATGGATAATTGATAATTGGGCTGCGCGGCAAAATAATTATCAATTATCCATTTTCCATTATTATTCTTCCTCAATGTCTTCGTCGTATTCCCAGACATCGTCCTCTGCCTCGCAGAGGGTGAGGATGTATTCGCGTATTTCCTCTATCTCTTCTTCCGTACTGCCGGCAAGCTTGGCATTCTCACAGACTTGATCGGCACTGCGTTGCAGCACTATGTCGCGAAGCACTACTGACTGACTGGTGAAGTCGCTCTCGTCCTTCATGCTGCCGAGAATGTCCTGTCCTTTCCAGTCGGCAATGATGTCTATAGCCGCACTTATCGCTGACATCAGGACATCAATGAAGACTGCGTTTTCGCCGGATAGGGTAGAGAGGAACCGTATCTGCTCTACCAGCATGTCTTCCGTCTGGGAGAGTTGTCTGTTAGATGCTTTCTTGCCCTCCGTGATAAGCTCGTGCATGTAGATGACGAGGTCGGCATATTTGTCGAAATATTCGGGAACATCGTCGCAAAGGGTGTCGGCAAGTCCGACGGAAACATCGCCGATGGCAAGGTGGAACATGGCTTTTGCGTCGGCGGTGAAGACGCTGAGTATCTCGCGTAGAGTCTGTATTTGATTCTCCATAGTCAACTTTTTGTAATTTGCGGCAAATTTAGTGTTTTATGTTGAATTGGCAAAATTTTCTTGTATGTTTGTGTAAATATTATTAACTTTGCAGCCGAAATAATAACGCAAACTATGATTAATCTCTCCAATATAAGGGAAAAAATCGGAGTTGGACTCCTTTTCCTTTTATCAGCATCTACAATGAATGCCCAGAACAAGCTTACAGTAGAAGATGTCGTTGCATCAAAGAAGTTCAACACAGCCCGTGTTGAAGGTGTTGCGGAATTCCTTGCCGGAAAGGAAGATGTTACGGACAGATACGAACTGACCGCAGCAAACCGCAAGGCAATCTATCGTCATTCCTTCACTGCCAACTACACCGTAACCGACACGAAAACCGGCAAGAAGATGAAGGTGAAGGGCGATATAAAGATCCCGACGCTCTCTCCTGACGGCAAGCATCTAGCCTTTGTTCGCGATAATAATATCTATCTGCTTGACCTCCAGGCTCTTGCTGATGGTGAAGACTATGGCAAGGCAGAGACGGCAGTAACTGCTGACGGTGAATGGAACAAAGTGATAAACGGTCATGCCGACTGGGTTTATGAGGAGGAATTTGCCCAGACAAGCATGATGGCGTTCACTGCTGACGGCAGCGCGATAGCTTGGGTGAGATTCGACGAGACTGATGTCAAGGAGATGCAGTTGCAGTTTCACGACGGTGCCGACAATCCTTACCCACGCATCTATAAGTTCAAGTACCCTAAGGCTGGCGAGGACAATGCGAAGGTGTCGCTCTGTACATACGAGCTCAGTAGCGGTAAGACTGCCGTGAAGAAGCTTGACATTGATAAGGAAGACTATATCCCTGTGGTGAGAACCATCCCTGCCGACAACAGCAATGTCTTGGTTTGCACCGTAAACCGCCATCAGGACGAGATGAAGCTGTGGAAAGCCGACTGCAAGAGCGGTGCAGCTAGCATTCTCGCAAAGTTCACTTCTAAGTGCTATCTGCCGGAAGAGGCTGTAACCGACCTTACGCTCTATCCTGACGGTTTCATCGTGCTCAATGACAACGAGGGCGCCATGCAGCCTTTCCTTTATGACTATAGCGGCAAGCTTATCCGTAGGTTGATAGCCGATAAGTCGGTCATCGTAACCGCTTTCTATGGCTACAACTTCCGCACGCAGTCAGCTTACTTCCAGGCTGTTGGCAAGAATCCTACCCAGCGCGTAGTATATAAGGCAGACAAGAAAGGCAAGCTTACGCAACTCTCTACGGAAGACGGATGGAACGATGCTTACTTCAGCGATGACTTCAGCAGATATGTGCTCTCTTACTCTAACCTTACAACTCCTACGAAGACGACCTTCGTCAGCGGAAAGAAGCTGAAGGTGGTAGAGGAAAATGCTGCTCTGAAGGAGACTCTCGCCGCAGAGGAACTGCCACAGCGCGAGTTCTTCTATTTCACTACTTCTGAGGGCGTTACGCTGAACGGCATAATCTATAAGCCAAAGGATTTTGATTCGAACAAGAAGTACCCTGTCATCTTCCATCAGTATAGTGGACCAGGCAGTCAGCAAGTCAAGGACAGTTGGACAACGGGTAGTGTGGCTCGTGGTGGAATGTACGAGGCTCTGCTCTGTCAGCATGGCTATATCTGCGTAGTCGTAGATCCTCGCGGCACAGGCGGTCGCGGTGCTGATTTCCAGAAACTTACCTACATGACGATGGGACAGATGGAGAGTCGCGACCAGGTGGAGGCTGCGCTCTATATGGCTAGTCAGCCTTATGTGGATGCAAGCAAGATGGCTATCTGGGGCTGGAGCTACGGCGGCTTTAATACTCTGATGTCAATGAGCGAAGGTCGCGATGTGTTCTCTTGCGGCGTGGCAATAGCACCACCAACATCATGGCGCTATTACGATTCTGTCTATACTGAGCGCTATATGCGTACGCCACAGGAGAATCCGGAGGGCTATGGCGATAATCCGATTGCCCGTGCTGACAAGTTCCACGGCAATCTCCTTCTCTGCCACGGTCTCTGCGACGATAATGTTCATCCGCAGAACACATTTGAATATACTACGAAGCTGGTTGAGGCTGGCAAGCAGTTTGATATGCATATCTTCACAAACTCAAACCACAGCATATACAACGGCAAGTCACGCCAATTCTTGCTGCAGAAGGTTCTGAACTTCTTTGACGAGCAACTGAAGTAGCTTTTTGAGCAAATGCGCAAGACGCCACTACTACAGTCGCAAATCAGCGTGGCTATCAGATGGATTGCCTATCCTGAGATGACGCAGTACAACCTTCCTGTCTGCCTGACCTTCCCGAAGAGGATAGGCGCGGCACGGATAAGGAAGGCTGTGGAGGCAGTGGTGGCTGTGCGCGACATCTTCCGTCTGCGACTGACACAAGACGAACGCGGCGAGGTGTTGCAATACATAGACAATGGAATGACGGTCGGCGTGTCGCAAAGAGCGCTGACCGATAACGAGGCGAGAGAGTATATTGAGAGCGGTTTTGTACGACCTTTTGTGCCGTTCTCCGACGAGCCGCTAGTGCGCTTTGAGGTGATAGAAGCCGAGAGTAATGACTACCTGCTGGTTGACTTCCACCATATCCTTGCCGACGGTGCTTCTTACGCTCCTGTCTGGAGCATTCATGACCTCTCGGCAGCCTTTCGTGGCGAACAGCTTCAGCCGCATTCTTTCTCCATGCTTGACTATGCAGAGGAGGAACAAAAGGTCTTGAAATCAGATATTTACGCTAGGGCAAAGCAATATTACGAGGAAAAGTTCCGCGCTGTAGGCTTTACCGATATTGCCGACAATAGGCAGTCGGCTTGGGGCAACCAGATTATAGCCTCGGAGTTTGTTCCGAAGGCTGAGGTGGACAAATGGTGCAAGTCTCACGATGTGGCGCCGAATCTGCTGTTCATGGCTGCTTACGGCATAGTGCTATCGCGATTTGCCGGCGAGGAGAGTGTGGCATTCTGCACGCTGAACCACGGCAGAACTGATCGCCGACTGCGCAATATCTACGGAATGTTTGTGCGCAATGCTCCCGTACTCGCTGATGTTCAGGGCGATAAGACCGTTCTGGACTTTGTGCGTGAGCAGCGGCGCGAACTGATGGCAACGGTGAGATATGGCGCTTATCCGATAACCCATTTCTGCCAGGACCTGAACACCGCAGTCGCTACAGTGTTTGCTTTTCAAGGCGAGGCAATGCAGGAGTTTGTGTTTGCTGACAATGAGCGCATTGAAGCCGTGCAACTGCCACATGGACTGACCGAAGAGGACCTTGCCTGCATGATTTATACGGTGAACTCCGACTATGAGATTCGCCTTACTGCCAGCGATGCTCTCCATCCGCTTTCCCGACTGACTGCGTTTGCTCATGCCGTGCTTGTCTGCGTGAGAAACATAATGCGAAATCCGAAGGCAAAGATTTCTGAACTACAGATTATAGACGATTGCGAGCGAGAGCTTTTGATAGAGCTTGGTACTGGCAGAAAGACTGATTGCGATGAGAGCGAGACTTTCATTGACTTGTTCTTGAAGCAAGTGGCTAAAACTCCTGATAATGTGGCTGTTGTGGACGAATACGGCAGTCTGACCTACGCCGAACTCGACGCTCTGTCACGCAACTATTCTAAGGAAATTTCTGCTGGCAGATTCCTTACTCTTGAGACTTATCGTACGAAGGACTACCTTGTGCGCGCTATTGGAATAATGCGTGCTGGCAGTGCGTTTGTGCCACTTGACCATAATCTGCCGTCCGACCGCTGTGCTTTTATTGTTGATGATGCAAAGGAAAGGCGTGGGGAAGGTTTTGCGTATATGATTTATACCTCCGGCACAACCGGTCAACCGAAAGGTGTGATGATTTCCCATCGTGCTTTGGCAAATTTGGTCCGCTTCGTTTCTCGCGAATGGCAGTTGACCGAGAGAAGTCGAATATCCTGCCACTCTTCGTTTGCCTTTGATGCTTCGATAGAAGATCTTTTCCCTGTGCTCACCGTCGGCGGCGCTGTCTATATCGTGCCGGAAGAGGTGCGCATGGATCTTGCTCTGATGCGCGACTACATCTACCGAAATAGCATAACCGGCGGCTGCTATACTACGCAGTTTGGTCAGCTTCTGCTCAAACATTATCCCGACTTGCCAGTGGATTATCTCGTGGTGGGAGGAGAGAAAATGACGATTAATCCGCCTTGCCGTACGAGACTGATAAATACTTATGGTCCGACGGAATTTGCGGTCGATGCAACTTTCTTTGAATTGGAAAATGGTAAGGAATACGAGAATATTCCGATAGGCAGACCGATAGACAATACATGTGCTTACATCCTTGATAGCCACGGAAATATGTTGCCGCGCGGAGTCGTTGGCGAACTTTGCTTGGAAGGAGTGCAGCGTGACTCCTATCGCACTGGCGACCTCTGCCGCTGGAACGAAGACGGACAGCTTGAGTTCTTTGGCAGAAAAGACTTTCAGGTTAAACTCCGCGGCTACCGCATTGAACTCGCTGAAATTGAAACTGTTGCGCTGAAGATGGATGGCGTAGAACAGGCTGTGGCTGAGGTTAGGGAGATTAATGGCGCGGAGCATTTGGTGCTGTTTGTGGTATGGCGGTGTGGTGCCCTCACCACATCAATCAAGCCGCTAGGTAATCTACCATCCTACATGCAGCCTTCCTATATCATTCAGTTGGATAAGTTGCCGCTTACTCCAAGTGGCAAGATTGACCGAAAGGCGTTGCCGGATGGCGAAGAGCTGCTTGCTCTGTGCGAGATTAACGAAGGCAGGTTGCCGCAAACCGAAACCGAGCAACTCCTTTGCCAACTTTTTGCAGATATCCTTGGCACGGATTCCTACTTTGCTGATGCAGATTTCTTCTTGTCTGGCGGCACCTCAATGCTTGCTATTCAGTTGGTTATGGAGGCTCACAAGCGCGGCCTTCGTTTCACCTACAAGAACATCTTTGATAATCCGACTCCGCAGCAACTAGCAGCGAGAATTGATGGAGAGAGTGAGGCGAGAATTGATGGAATGAGCGAGGCAAGAATTGATGGAGTGAGTGAGACGATTAGTGACATGGATATTTCCGATTACGATTATGCTGCGATTGACAAGTTGTTGGCACAAGAGAGTGCTGAGACGGCACATAATGAGCCGCATTTTGGAGATTGTCTGCTCTTTGGCGCAACGGGTTTTCTTGGCATTCATGTTCTCTTCCAATTGCTGCATGATTATGATGCAAAGGTGTGCTGTGCTGTAAGGGCGGAGAATGAAGCTTCTGCTTGGGAACGATTGGCTGTTATTTACCGCTACTATCACAACGAAGAACTTGATGAAGAGCGTGTTATGGTGAAGATTGTGGACATTGCGGACAGTCGCTCTTTCCGTAATCTTGCGGATGTTAAGCCGGATGTGGTGATAAATTGTGCTGCTAATGTGAAGCATTTTGCAAAGGGCACGGAGATTGAGGATGTGAACTATCTCGGTGTGCTGAATATCATAGATTATTGTAAGCAACAAGATTGCCGATTGGTTCATGCTTCCACAATCAGCGTGGCTGGCATTGTTGGCAAGAAAACGAGAAAGAATGAACTTACGGAGCGCGATTTATTCATTGGTCAAAGTTGTTCGGAGAACAAGTATGTTCTAAGTAAATTCCTTGCCGAACGCGCTGTGCTTCAGGCTGTTGCCGATGGACTGAAGGGAAAGATCGTGCGCTTGGGAAACTTGTCGCCACGAGCCACTGACGGTCGCTTCCAGCTGAATCCGGACAGCAATTCATTCTTGCGCACTTTCCGCGGTTTTGCCAGGGCTGGAATCTATCCGAAGGAAATTTTGTCGCAGCCAGTTCATCTTGAACCTGTGGATGATTCTGCTCGCGCGCTGCTGCTTTTTGCTCAGACTCCAAAAGACCGTCTTGTGCTGAACTGCTGCAATCATCAGTCCGTAACCTACGGCGATATTCTCTCCGCTATGCAGGCGGAAGGTCTTGCGCTTAACGGCTTGGATATGAGTGATTTTGTGCGCAAGGCTGAGTCGCTTGACGACGAAGTTCGCTCGCTGTTGCTGACAAATGTCGTGGCCTACGGAATAGATGCAAAGTCACTTTCTGAGAGGGTAAAAATAAATAGCGAACACTCGGAAAGAATGCTCGCTAATCTTGGTTTTGTATGGAATGGAGTAGGAGAGAGTTATCTGAGGAAGTTTATAGCAACTTCTCTATAAGTGCCTCCAAGTCTTTAAGGTACAGCATGTTAGGACCGTCGCTGAGAGCTTCTTCCGGATTAGGATGAACCTCAAAGAAATAGCCGTTTGCACCGAATGCTTTTGCTGCCAAAGCCATGGCAGGAACGAACTCACGGTTGCCGCCAGTCTTGCCGCCAGCAGCTCCTGGACGCTGTACGCTGTGGGTGCAGTCCATGATGACGATGTCAGTGAATTTCTTCATGTCAGCGATATTGCGGAAATCGACTGCGAGGTTGTTGTAGCCGTAGATGTTTCCGCGCTCAGTAAGCCATACATTCTCGTTGCCCGACTCGCGCACTTTCTCCACTGGATATTTCATGTCGTCGCCAGAGAGGAACTGCGCCTTCTTGATATTGACAATCTTGCCCGTCTTTGCGGCTGCGACAAGAAGGTCGGTCTGACGACAGAGAAAAGCAGGAATCTGCAGAACATCAGCCACTTCCGCTGCTGGTGCTGCCTGACAACTTTCGTGGATGTCGGTGAGTATTCGGAGTCCGTACTTCGCTTTTATATCGCCAAGCATCTGCAATCCTTTCTCTAAACCTGGACCGCGATATGACGAAAGCGATGTGCGGTTTGCCTTATCGAACGATGCCTTGAAAATAATGTCTGTGCCGAGTTTCCCGTTTATTCTAACGAGTTCTTGAGCAACGGTTTCAAGGCACTCCATAGACTCAATGACGCAAGGACCTGCGATGAAAATGCTGCCCGAAGAGCCCCTCAAGCTCCCCGAAGGAGTGAAGCCCCTCAAGCTCCCCGAAGGGGAGGTGTTAATAGTATTGTTGGATGAATTCATATTTTATGGGAATAATATTGTTTTGTATAAAAAAAACTGAGGACAAACCAATTAAAAAGTTTCCCCTTTGGGGGCTAGGGGGCTCTTCATCTGTTCCTCTGTTTCAACAGTTACCTTCTCCTCGTCAAGCTTTGATCTGTCAAGAGAGAAAACATTGCAGAAGAAGTCATAGACGGCTTGCCGTTTGTTCGGACCAAAGTCGTGGCGCTCATTTGGCAGATGGACATTGAACACCTTGTCCTTTGCCCCGTAGAATCCGTAAACTTTCTGAAGATAAGGGAATTCCACTTCAGGCACGGTAGAGGTCCAGTCACCGCCGTTGGAAACAATCATCATTGGGCGTGGAGCAAAGCAAGCCGCGAGCTCCATGTTGCAGGTTTGGTTTCCCGAACGGTGTATCGGCATTCCGCTTTCGCAAGGGCAACCGCCGTCAAACCATGAGCACATGGAAACTGTCGGGCAAGATGCTGTGTAGCGGTTGTCAAGGAGAGTGAGCAAGACTGTCTGACTGCCACCGCCAGAGCCACCGTTGCAGCCGATGCGACTCCTATCAACATCCTTGCGCTGAATCATAAAGTCAAGAATTTTCAGTCCGTGGATGGTCTGCATGATATGAGCCTCAGGAGTGCGGTGAGCTTCTGCGCCGACTTCCTCTTCGCTCTGCCCCCAAGCGTAAATGTCATAACTTACCGCAATGCTTCCCATGCGAGCGAGTGTGGCGTAACGCTTCTGAAGATCTGGGTTATAGCGACCAGCTGCGAAATGTCCGGCAGGACAAATGATAAGCGCTGACTTGTTTTTGGCAGAAGACTTTGCCGGAGTATAGATGGAACCGCAAATCGTTCTGCCTTCCATAATCGGCAGACGGAAGTTCTGTATGGTGTAGCCATCATATTTGCGAATCTTTCCAAGCAGCGGCTTTGCCTCATAGCATTTTGCCAGGACAGGATCTATGCCGAGTCGTTCGCGCACCTCTTTCCTCAACAGTTCGCGACGATTTTCCCATTCCGCTGTGTTGTTGTACAAAGACGAAAGGTAAGCCGTGAACTTCGCACCGTCTTCGGGTTTGCGACGAGGATATTCAAACGGTTTTATTCTGAATGTATTCTTGCCCTGATCCCAAGCTACGAATTCGAATGGCGCGCAGATGTTCTTCAAGGTTTCGGCAATGGAATATGGGCGAATGCGAGCATCGGCATATTTCACGATTATTCCGGTAGTATCTACATCATACTTGAACTTCACGCCAAACTGCTTGGAAAGTTCTGCCATAACCTGAGAGAATGGCTTGGAGAACTGATGCTCATAGTCGTTTTGGGCGCTTGCAGAGAGCGCAATTAGCAGGAGCGCAAGGGGTAATGCATAATGCTTAAAGCATGATTTCATGATTTGTTGGCTATTATTTGTTTACGCTGCAAAGTTAAATTATTAATGCGTAATGCGGTAAGATGTAATGCGTAATAATGGCTAATATGTTACATTTATGTAAAAAAAAGATTAAAGGCTTTGATGATTTGGCAAAAAATATTAATTTTGCAACATAAATTGCATATATTATGATTACACAAGATCAACTGAAAGATATACAGAAACGTGCTGACGACCTCAAGCGCTATCTTGAAATAGACAAGAAACAGGTGGAGTTTGAAGAGGAAACTCTTCGCACTCAAGCGCCTGATTTCTGGGACGATGTGGAGCGTGCGCAGGCGCAGATGAAGAAAGTAAAAGGCATAGAAAAGTGGCTCATCGGCTACAAGAATGTCCGTAACTACACTGACGAAGTGCAGCTTGCCATAGATTTCTACAAAGAAGAGATGGTGACGGAAGAGGAAGTTGACGAGGCTTATCAGAAGGCTATCAGCGCTATTGAGGACCTTGAGCTGATGAACATGCTCGGTCAGGAAGAGGATTCCATGGATTGCGTGCTGAAGATAAACTCCGGTGCCGGCGGTACGGAGAGCCAGGATTGGGCTTCCATGCTTATGCGAATGTATATGCGATGGGCTGAGGCTAACGGTCATACCGTCTCAATAACCAACCTTCAGGACGGTGATGAGGCTGGCATCAAGCAGGTTACGATGGATATCAAGGGCGGAGACTATCCTTATGGCTACCTCAAAAGCGAGAATGGCGTTCACCGACTTGTGCGCGTTTCGCCTTTCAATGCTCAGGGAAAGCGCATGACGAGCTTCGCCTCCGTCTTTGTCACTCCGCTCGTTGACGATACAATCACCGTGGAGGTTGATATGGCAAAGGTCAGCTGGGATACTTTCCGCAGCTCTGGTGCCGGTGGTCAGAATGTGAACAAGGTGGAGTCGGGTGTCCGTTTGCGCTATCAGTTCAAGGATCCATATACTGGCGAGGAAGAGGAAATCCTCATTGAAAATACTGAAACTCGCGACCAGCCAAAGAACCGCGAGAACGCTATGCGCCACCTCCGTTCAATACTTTACGACAAGGAGATGAAGCACCGCATGGAGGAGCGTGCAAAGGTGGAGGCAGGAAAGAAGAAGATAGAGTGGGGTAGTCAGATCCGCAGCTATGTCTTCGACGACCGCCGCGTAAAAGACCACCGCACAAATTTCCAGACTTCAGATGTAGATGCCGTAATGGACGGCAAGATAGACGGCTTCATAAAGGCATTCCTTATGAGTCAGCAAGAGGAATAGACACATGGATATTATACAACTTCTCCCAGATACCGTAGCCAACCAGATAGCCGCTGGTGAGGTTATAGAGCGTCCTGCATCAGTCATAAAGGAACTGGTGGAGAACTCTATCGATGCCGGTGCGCAGCATATCAATGTGGTTGTGGTAGATGCGGGAAAGACACTTATACGAGTCATTGACGACGGCAAGGGAATGTCGCCGACGGATGCGCGACTGGCTTTCGAACATCATGCCACATCGAAAATCCGCAAGGCAGACGACCTCTTTGCATTGCATACAATGGGATTCCGAGGCGAGGCTTTGGCAACGATAGCCGCTGTAGCCCAAGTGGAACTTCGCACCCGACAAAAGGAAGACGAGATAGGTACTCTGATAAACATCGCAGGTAGTAAGGTGGAGAACCAGGATGTGGTTTCATGTCCGCCGGGAAGTAGTTTCTCTGTGAAGAACATCTTCTTCAATATCCCTGCTCGCCGAAAGTTCCTTAAAGGTGATGCAGCCGAGCTGAACCACATAACGACAATCTTCGAGCGCATAGCTCTCGTCTATCCTGAGATTTCCTTCACTCTCCATGTTGGCGAGATGGAGAAGTATAATCTTCGTGCCGGTCAGCAGCTCCAGCGCATCGTTGACATCTTCGGCGCAAAGATGCAGCAGGATCTCGTGCCGGTGAATGTTGAAACGACTATCTGCAAACTCACAGGTTTCGTTGGTAAGCCTGCTTCCTCCAAGAAGAAAGGTGCCAAGCAGTTCTTCTTCGTGAACGGTCGCTATATGCGTCATCCTTATTTCCATAAGGCTGTTACTCAGGCAGTTGAGCGAATGATAACCGCTGGCGAGCAGATACCATATTTCCTTTATCTTGATGTCAGCCCAGAGAATATTGATGTCAATGTAAGTCCAACAAAGACGGAAATAAAGTTTGAGAATGAGCAGACTATCTGGCAGATAATAAATGCTGCAATAAAAGACTCTATCGGTCAGTTCTCTGAAATCCCGTCAATAGATTTCGGCTCTGAAGGTCGTATTGAGATACCTGTCTTTGGCGATGGCGACTTGGGCGATTCTGCTCCTGGTGTAAAACTGAACTCAAGTTATAATCCGTTTAAGAGCACAGGTCATGCACAGGGTGGAAGTTCCCGTGGCAGTGCTGGTTCATATTTGCCAAAGCGTTCGGCAGCACCTGCTGATTGGGAAGTGTTTTATGAAGCAACAAAGAATCTGGACACGCTGACGGGAGATTCTGCCGCAGGTTCGGAGTCGCAGGAAGGTTTCTTCTCTCACGCACTCACACCAGAGCAGGAAACAGAACGACGCAAGCAGTCGCTCATAGAGGACAAATCTTCGGTGCATTACCAGTACAAAGGACAGTATATCATGACTGCTGTTAAGTCTGGTTTGATGGTTATTGACCAGCATCGTGCCCATGTCCGCATACTCTATGAACGCTTTATGAAGCAGCTCGACAGTCGCAAGGCACCGTCGCAGAAGGTCCTTTTCCCAGAGATTATCTCTTTCACCGGCGAAGAGGAGCAGACTTTAACGGACATCAACGACAGTCTAACTGCTCTCGGCTTTGAACTGACATCCCTCGGTGGTGGCAGCTATGCCATCAACGGTACGCCAGCAGGTGTGGAGGGCATAAACATCGTAAAACTCCTTCAGGACATCATCTCGTCAGTCGGAGCGTCGGCAAAGGAGACGGTAAACTCCATCATTGCAGAGCGACTTGCCAACAACGCTGCCATCAGCTATGGCGAGATTCTGGGCGATAAGGAGATGGAGCAGCTCGTAGCCGACTTGTTCTGCTGCTCAAATGTCAATTACACGCCGTCGGGCAAGAACATCATGACGATAATTGATGACATAGAAAACAGATTCTGAGAACAATATTCTCCAACGAGTTCGCCGGAGAATAATAAACTTATATACCATGAGCAAAAAAACTAAGAAAGGTGGCGGAAAACTCTCCTTGGCTAAGGTTTCGGAGGCTTTGACCGCATTGTTCAACAACAATCCTGAGAAAACTCTCTCATTCAAGCAAATCTTCAAGGCTCTTCATCTTGACAGTCATCCTAAGAAAATGCTTGCTATCCAGGTGCTTGAGGAAATGGAATGGGACGACTATCTTTCTCGTGTAGCAGACAATAGCTACAAGCTCAACCAGAAATCGCAGGTGCAGATAGGCACTTTCATTCGCAAGGGAAACGGTCGCAACAGTTTCCAACCGGATGAAGGCGGCAGTCCTGTGCTCGTTACGGAGCGCAACTCTATGTTTGCACTCAATGGCGACAAGGTGCGTGTGTCGTATCTTGCCCGCAAGCGCAACCATACGAAGGAGGCTATCGTTACTGAAATCTTGCAGCGAGCCCGCGAACAGTTTGTCGGCAAACTGACTGTGGAGAAGGATTTTGCTTTCCTTACTCCTGACAATAATACTATCGGTCGAGACATCTTCATTCCAAGAAACAAGGTTAAGAAGGGTGTTACCGGCGATAAGGCTGTGGCAAAGGTCATTGCATGGCCTGACGAGCAGCATCAGACGATTCTCGGCGAAGTCGTGGATATCCTCGGTCAGCAGGGCGACAACGATGCTGAGATGCACTCTATCCTTGCTCAGTATAATCTTCCGTATAAGTATCCTCAGGCAGTGGAAGATGCAGCAAACCAGATTCCTGCTGAGATTTCCGAAGAGGAAATCGCTCGTCGCGAGGACTTCCGCAACACTACCACTTTCACCATCGACCCACATGATGCGAAGGACTTTGACGATGCTCTTTCCATCAAGAAACTTAAGGATAATCTTTGGGAAGTGGGCGTGCATATCGCTGATGTGTCGCATTATGTCCTCGAAGGCAGCATAATTGATCGTGAGGCACAGAAGCGTGCTACGAGTGTTTATCTCGTTGACCGCACTATCCCGATGCTTCCAGAACGACTCTGTAACTTCATTTGCTCGCTTCGTCCTGACGAGGAGAAGCTGGCTTACTCGGCAGTGTTCAATATGAACGAAAAGGGTGAGGTAAAGAATTGGCGACTGGTTCATACCGTCATAAAGTCTGACCGCCGCTTTGCATACGAGGAGGTGCAGCAGAAGATTGACGCTTTCAAACTTGAGAATAAGTCGGAGAGCGAGCAGTTCAGCGCTTATCAGCAGATCATGGCTGAGGACTTCAAGGGAAAGGAAAACGACTTCCTCAACGAATGCCTTACGCTTGATTTCCTTGCTAAGAAGCTCCGTGACAAGCGATTCAAGAATGGTGCTGTGAAATTCGACCGCGAAGAGCTTCGCTTTGACATTGACGAGAAAGGCAAGCCTACCCGCTGTTATTTCAAGAAGAGTCTCGATGCCAACCAGCTTATTGAGGAATTCATGCTTCTAGCCAACCGCTATGTGGCGGAAATGATAGGAAAGACCTCCTCTAACTCCTCCACAGGAGGAAAAGACCGTCCGGATGGCATTACTCCCCCTTGTGGGGGAGGCAGAGGGGGTCGTAAGCCAAAGACTCTCCCTTACCGTATTCACGACTCGCCAGATCCTGAGAAGCTCGAAACGCTCCGCTCGTTCATCACTCGCTTCGGCTTGAAGATGAAGAGTGACGGCACAAAGGGACAGACTTCGCGCTCGCTCAACCAACTCATGGACGATATCAACGGCAAACCAGAGCAGAAACTCATTGAGACTGTTGCCCTTCGTGCCATGATGAAGGCTAAGTACAGCGTTCATAATATCGGTCACTTCGGTCTTGCATTCGACTATTATACTCACTTCACTTCGCCTATCCGTCGCTATCCTGACACTATGGTTCATCGCCTTCTTACCCGCTATCAGGACGGTGGTCGCTCAGCAAGCGAAAGCAAGTATGAGGATCTCTGCGAGCACTCTTCCGATATGGAACAGATTGCTGCTCAGGCAGAGCGCGAGAGCATCAAGTACAAGATGGTGGAATTCATGGGCGAATATATCGGTGAGGAATTTGATGCGCATATCTCTGGCATCACCTCCCACGGCATATACTGCGAGATTGACGAGAACCACTGCGAAGGACTTATCCTTGTGCATGACCTTGACGATGACTACTATGAGTTTGACGAGAAGAACTACTGCATGATAGGTCGTCGCCGTCATCATCGCTACCAGCTTGGCGATGCCATCCGCATTAAGGTGGCAAAAGCTAATGTGGAGCGCCGCCAGCTTGACTTTGTGTTGGCTGAATAAAGCCCCCCTAGCCCCCGAACTTGCCGAAGGCCAGTCGCGAACGATAGCGAGTCCGAAAGGATGCGCAGCACAAGGGGGAATTTTTAATAGTTTTTAACCGAACGATAAATGGAAAAATATCCTTCAAAACACATAAAAGTTCCCCCTTTGGGGGCTAGGGGGCTTTTATTGCTTCTATTTGTGATTGCAATAGCCGTTTATTATGCCGTTAATCCTGAGGGTGTGTGGTGGTTTCCTAAATGTGGGTTATATCAGCTAACGGGACTTAAATGTCCTATTTGTGGTGCGCAGCGTGCAGCGCATCAGTTCCTGCACGGTAACTTCCTCTCCGCTTTCCATTATAATTACTTTCTTCCTTTTTCCGCTGTGTATTGGCTAGTCGCTTTGGTCATTACCCGCAAAGACCTCACTCGCGCCTTTTATCTTTACTGCCTTTTGGCTTTCCTTTGGGCAATACTGCGCAATATTATCGGTTTGTAATGCAAAGCAAAACTCCTAGGAAAACGATGCAAAACTCCTAGGGTTGCGAGGCTAAATCAGTGGCTAATGCCACAGACACGGGGGCTGGTCGGTGGAGTGGGCATGAGCAGAGTGGGCATGAGCAGAGTAGGCATGAGCAGAGTGGGTATGAGCAGAGTGGGCATGAGCGGAGTGGGCATGAGCGGAGTGGGCATGAGCCCCAGTGTGATAGGCGTCAGCCTGTCGTCTTTTTCAGCACAAATGCCGCGTCAGATCCCAGTTTGCAAATATCTTCGGCAAGAGCGTTTAGGTTATGGAAACGTTCGTAGTCAGAAGAGCCTTGCAAGTCTTCTTGCCATGGAGCCAAGATTAGTAGAGCGCCTGCTGCACAAGCATCGAAGCGGCTTTTCTCGGGTTTCCAATAGTTTCCTATTGGGGATGATTGAAGATGGATCAGACGATAGTGATGTTGTAGGCATTCGTTTTTTATGCGCTTCTCGCACTCGCTTATGCCTGGCGTTACCAAAACATCGCCTTGTTCGGCAATGCTTATCAGCCGCTTATGTTCTTCCTGCCAAAATATGGTCTGCTCTGTAGGGATGAATATTGATTGGGAATCGTCAATCATCCTTCTATGGAAAAATACTTGCGTCTTTTCCGGATGACGTAACAGCAGAAAGTTACCAAAAGCACCATAACGTATGCCGTTGATCTCCAGACACAGGGCTCTTTGCATCACTTTGGCATGAGTATGTCTTACAAGCCAACGGAATGGATTTGCGTGTAGATATGCCTTCCAGTTTTCCAATTGTCCTTCTCGCATAAGGATGCGGTCGTTGAAATTATCTTCAAAAAGGGCTCCTTCTCCGTAGGCTCTGCTTACGCCGCCTTTAAATGCTCCAATGATTGTTCCGAGATTTTTCTTTGGAGGCAAAAGATCACTTATATGCAGTATTATATGAATATGGTCTGGCATCATGCAGACCTTCCACACTTCCACCATTGGATAAACGGAGTGGATTTTGGGAATCTCTTCGAAAAGAACTTTCTTGCCTAATGGAGAGAGATTTGTTATAGGATAGTCGTTGTCATTAGGAGAAGCTTTAATGCTACCATCGATATAACCTAAAACGTTTTTTCGTCCTTCTACAACTACTGTAACCAAAATCATTATACCTATGAGTACGATGTCGTCGTTTTTGGCTGTGTTCTGTTTCGTACATCCAACCTTTGTCAGTAATGTAGATAGGTTTCTTTTCCATTGGCTGCAAAGTTGCGACTTTTTTCCTTTCTGCCAAATATTTCGGGGGAAATAAAAAACAAGGAATGATATTTTTTAGCGTTGGTGTCTCGGCGGTGCGCTGCCCTCAGCGTACCTTTATATCATGTATCCAAGATTCTGCAATAATTCTTGCGGTGACACTACAGGGATTGTTGAATCCTTAAAATCTTTTGCATTCCTGGTCACCAAATAATCAGCCTTACAATTCATGGCAGAGAAATACTGAGTTGCATCCTCAAAATCATCCCATTTAGCTTTAATAGCTCGTTTTATTATTGGAGAAGATGCAGCTACAATATTAACACTTTCAGCCAACATTGTAAGACTTGCATAAAGTTTATCTTTCTCTTCTCTCCTTAATATATAAGAAATGTTCGTAATGGTTATGTCTGAAAGATATAACTCAACAATCCCATCCTCTGCCAACTGAAACAATGCGGCAGAATACATCGAGAAACATTCTCTCGACGTCAAATAATCTATGACTACATTGGTATCTAAGAATAAGGCTATTCTATTATCAGCTTTCATAGGTTATTGTTTATATTCTTCCAGAAGCATTTCTGCCTTCAATGATTTTACATCTTCACTAGGATCTGCAAACTTAGACATGTGCTCCAATATGCGAGGTGAAAGTACAATCTTCTTAGCTTTAGATTCGGCTTCTTGTCTTCGTTTATTAAGGTAGTCAATAGCCATAGTCGTGTACTCTATCGGAATTTGATTAAGTACCAACTGCATGTTGCCTTGGGAAAAATTAACACTTCCTGTCATAATATTAAAGTTTTATCCGCTGCAAAGTTACGACTTTTTTCCTTTCTGACAAATATTTCGGGGGAAATAAAAAACAAGGAATGATATTTTTTAGCGCTTGTGTCTTGGTGGTGCGTTTTTTTCTATATGCAAAACTCCCTGCGGGGATGCCGCAGGGAGTTTTATGATGTTTCTCACTTGTGCATGAGTTTCGTCATGCGGAGAGTGGGTTCTTTGCAATAAGATTAGATGTTGCTGATGTCATCACCTTCATAAGTTCCAATGGTTCCTTGATGGAAGTCTTCGATGACAGTTGTTTCTCCTCCGATACTTTGTCCAGCATCTTTATTACCGAAATCAACGCCTTTTTTAATGATAGGTGAATTAGCGAGTATCTGAGTCTCTACGAGAAGCTTATGCTCGAATATTGCAGGTGTTAAATATGTCTTTTTCATTTCTGTATATTCTTTTTTATCTTTCATTGCCAAGAGGCTGTTACACCTCTTGACAACTTAAGGATTTATTTTACGATAAACTTCTTACCATTCTTAATATAGAGACCTGCAGGGAGGTTCTTGTTGTTAACGAGCTGACCACCAATAGTGTAAATCTTACCGTTCTCAAGACCATCATTACCGCAAACGATAACCACCTTCTCTATGCTAGTAGCTTCTGGATCATCACCGAATAATGAAGCGTTGATTGGTGCATAAGTGCTTGGTATAGAAGTGAAGAATTCTCTGAGATCTTCCTTACCCCAATCGGTTATAGTCGGTTCTGTATCATCACCGTCCATCTCTCCTGTCATAGGCACCTGTACGTAAGCTGTATTCTGGTTTGCCTTACCACCTGCCTCGTATTCACCAGTCGCATCATTCTTATTACCCTTATAGAAGACATACTCATGCTTCTTAGGACCATGGTTAACAAGAACATAGCTGTTTGGCTTGATAGTACCTGCTTCAAGAATTGGACAGAATTCGTATGCGAAGATTGCTTGGCTTCCAGCGTGGTTTACTGGGGTAACTGCATCATGGTGGAGAGTACCAGAGATTCTCTTGAATCCCTTACCATTGAAAGTACGTGAACCATCAGGGTTTAAGCGGATAGCAGGATCTTCATCAACTTCTCCTGAAGGCTTGATCATGTATGGGTAGTGGTGGATGATACCAGGTTTATCAAATGCTGGTTCTTCTACCCAATTGTTGTCAGCATCCCAACCACCATACGCATTGTAATGTGTTCCTACATAGTCTGTTCCTGCTGTAAGATCATCTTTCATGACAGAGTGGCGGAACTCAAGGCGGATCTCCTTTTCTTCTTCATTAGTTTCACGAACTACCTTGCTGAAGCGACAAACCTGAGTCTGAGGACCGAAGATTCTCTGAATCTCCGCTGGAGTCATGTTGAATGGGAGAGAGATTGTGTACCATTCATCCTGTTCGTATTTGAAACCGATAGTAGAGTTACCCATACCTACGATGAACTGATAGAGACCACGCTTGTCAATACTATGTTCATCTTCGTATTTTGCAGTTGGATCATACTGATTAGCATCCAATGGTTCACCAGTCCACTTATAACCGCCCTGTGCAAGAGCGTAGCCCATAGTCATCTGGCTCTGTGAAGGCCAAATCATATTGTCGCCATAGTACTGGTCCTTTACACCATAGTCAACATATTGCTCTACCTTTGCATTTGGATCGTGCTGAGGATGGTTAGCAATCGCATTTAATACTTCTGTTGTCCAACCCTCCATGGTGTACTTGTTGTCATCATTACCCTTTTGGTAAAGCTCTGCTGGATTACGCTTCTCGTACTCACGAGTTATATCAATGTAATAATTCTTAAACTCCTTTGGATAGTGGAGAAGACAAGCCAACACACCTGCTACCTGATAGTTGAAACGAGTTGTTGTAGGATCGTACTTACCATTATAAAGTTCATCGTTTACAGTATTGTTTGCCATCTGAGATGCACCCGCAAATGCATGTGTATGAACGAATTCTGGTGCAGGACCATAGAAATAAACATCTTCAAGTTTATCACAAGAATTAAATGCATGGTCATCTATTCTTCTGATGTTATAAGGCATATCCAACACTGATACAGCAAAGTTAGAGAATGCATAAGCGCCTATCAATTCGAGCTTGTCGTTGAGCTTAAGGTCTGTAAGATGATTCTGACTTGAAGTGTTGAATGCATATTCCTTAATTTCGACAAGGTTCTGTGGCATTACCGCTGATTCAAGATTAGCGGCTCCATCAAATGCATGTGGACCTATAACGACATTCTTTCCATCAATGACTGTATTGTCATTTGATGTCAATGTTTTTATACCAATATTTCTAAATGCATATTCATCAATATAGAGCAGTTCCTTAGGTAAAACTAATGATGATGTTACATTGTACGCATTTTGGAAAGCATACTTGCCAATTGTAGTTATGGAATTAGGAAGATTAAGTTCCTTAAGACCTCCCAAACCATTACCGCTATCAGACTTAGTGAATGCATAATCGCCAACTTCTGTCCATCCCTCAGGAATTGTAAGACTCTGGAAAAGTGTTGCGTTAGGATTCCAAAGTGCGCACATTTCGCTAGGGATTACAGTGCTTCCTACTTTTGGTTGTGGAAGAGCAAGGCTTTCCAAGTACCAAAGACCACATACATAAAGATCCTTAATCCAAGATGATGAATCCCAAGTCTTTTCATCAGCTTTGAGTGCAAGAGGTTCTGCCATTGTGGCTTCGCTCATGTCCAAAGACTTGCAAACGTTAGCAGGATCCGTTAGACTTGTAGCATCACCAATCATGTCTATGAGCTTGGCAATATCGCTATTATTAACGAGGCCTGTAACCTTAACGCTCTCAGCATTCTTAAGACCTTGGAGATCTGCACCACCTGTAAATACGACATGAGCTTCATAATCAGCATCTTTATCTGACTGAGACGGATAATCTGGTAACAAATCTCCAGATGCACCACCATAAGGAACATTTACAGTATAGACACCATTTGCATCAACAGAAACTGTTACTACGGCACTGAGGTCAGCTACAAGTACTTTTGTCTTAGCTGTTGCACCTGTATAAAGAGTTGGTTCATTAGGTTTGAGTGTTGCAACAATGTCAAACTGCTGAGCTGTTGCAGTAGCAGGAACTGTCACAGCGCCTGTTGCTTCATCGATATTAATACCAGCAGAAGCACCTTCGAGAGTGTATTCAATAGTGTAGTCAGTATTAGATGTAGCTGCACCATTGAGAGTTACGGTTGGAGTTACATTAACTGTAGCAGCCTCACCTAACTGAACTGTAGAAGGAGATGCTGCAATAGTAAGACCGAATGCAGGCTTTGCTACTGTCACTGTGAATGTCTTTGTCCATGGAGTGTCAGTGTAGTTGTCTGCAGTTGCAGTTGATGAAGGAGTGATTGTAACAGTAATGTTAGCAGTACCTTCCTTGAGAGCTGTAATCTTACCATCTGCAAATGAGAAAACATCTGAAGGGTCAGAAGTGTATGCAATTTCACCAAGACTAGCGTCAGAAAGTGCGATAGTAGGTGTGTACTCTTCACCTACGAGGTAACTTGTCTTAAGATCGCTGTTTGTAGGAACGAGATTCTCCTTTACAGTTACTGTTGCTGTTGCAGTGAAAGGCTCTGCACCATTGATACTTGCTGATGTTGCAGTGATAGTAGTAACACCACGACCAACAGCTGTGATTTCACCATTATTTACAGTAGCAACGTTAGTATCGTCACTAGACCAAGTAACAGTCTTATCTGCAGCATTGTCAGGCAAGATTGTTACAGTAAGAGTTGTCTTATTGCCTTTGAGAAGTTCTACACTAGTAGAAGAAAGAGTGAAATCTGTAATGCCTACAGGAGGATTTACTGTAACTACACATTCTGCATACTTAGTTTCGTCAGACTTTGCTGTAGCACGCACTGTAGCTGTACCAGCAGCAACTGCTGTTACTTTACCATTCTCGTCAACAGTTACTTTTCCTGTACCATCAATTGCAGACCATATAATACTCTGCTTTGCGCCGTCTGGCTCAACAGAAGCTGTCAATGTCTCAGAAGTATTAAACTCAAGAGTAAGAGTTTCTCTGCTTATAGTAACACCAGTGGCATCTTCATACACAGGCTTAGTAAGAGTTAATTTTCCAAATGTAGCTTGGTCAATATAAATTTTTATACCTGCATTTAATTTGGCTACATCAGCTTCGGTTAATGTATAAGAAATAACTCCCCAATCATCATCACCAAATGGATCTTTCCAATAGACTTGGCTATTGTTGCTAAAAAGTTGCGCAGTATTACCATACGCATCACTTTTATAATTAAGGGATATTGCACCACCATAATACTGTTGCTGTGAACGGTAATACAATCTTAAGATGTTGTCTTCTTCCAGATTTAAGGCTTCAACATCAGCTGCTGAGAGTTCTGTTTGCCCACTGTTAAGAATGACAGTCTCATCCTGTGCCCACGCCCCTATGCACGTGAGCATCGTCACAATCAATGTGAGTAAAAACTTTTTCATAATAGTTTGGTTATTATAATGATTTAATTAATTAATTTACCTAATGTTTGTATATAAGCGAAGCCGGAAAAGTGAGAAGCGAAAAATGAAAGTGAAAAGTGCTGCGACTGTGGAAGCTACTTTTGCTCTTCGTTTTTCCTCTTTCAACAAATTTAAGCTCGCGATTTGCCCTTAATAGGGCGAGAATGTTAATTACCTAATATATAATAATGTATGCGCCTTGCGCATTGTTTGGTGAGGTTGCCGCACCGCCATAGAGAGTGGGGTAGGGCTACCCAAAAGGGTATAATATACCCATAATTCGTTTGCAAAGTTATATATAATGAGTAGAATATATGACATATTTTGCAAAAAAAGTGTTAATAAAGTTTAATTTTTTGATTTTTATAAAGATTTTTGTTTGGATTTCGAGCGAAGCGATCCCTTTAAGGAGTCCTCATAAAAGCGAGGAATTCGAGCGTATTTTCAGTTAGGATTTTCATAAAGATTAGAATCTTAAAACTAAAATCCTTCTTGCGCTCCAGCAGGTGCTCAGTCGCTTCGCGGAGTCCTAGAATTCGCTCCAGTGCGTCGCTCTAAGGAACGATTTTTTTGGATCGCCTAACGGCTCGACATCCTAACTAAAATCCTAATAAACATCTTGAAATCAACAGACTTGAGAACATGCAAAAGTCGATTTTTTTTTCTTTTCGTCGGAGTGTAAGTCGAAGTGCCAGAATTGCGAACTTGGCTGCTGTAAAAAGTGGCTTTTTTTGAAAGCAACAATGTCAAAATGAATGATAAGAGAGGGAAAATCGTGGCAAAAAGTAAGAAAGTGTCTGAAAAAGTTGTAAAAAAGTTAAAAAGTTATTAATTTTGCCCGCAATTTGTTTGTTTGTGCGTGTATGCGAAGAGCACGCTCGGAAAGAACGATAACAGAATAAAAAACAATAATAATGCTAAAAAAGTTCTTATTTACAATGATTACAGCCCTGCTGATGTGCGCCGGAGAAGCCGTTGCACAGTCTGTGAAGGGTACGGTAGTCGATGAGTCAGGAGAACCGGTTATCGGTGCTTCTGTGATGATTAAGGGAACAAAGACAGGTGTTGCTACCGATATTGACGGTAAGTTCACTCTGAACAATGCCGCAGGCAAGACCATCGAAGTCTCTTACATCGGTTATGACAAGGTGACAGTAAAGGCTAAGGACGGCATGAAGGTCGAACTTAAGCCAAATTCAACAGCCCTTGATGAGGTTGTTGTCACAGGTATGCAGCAGATTGACAAGCGTCTCTACACTGGTGCCACAGCAAAGGTTGACGGTGAGAAAGCTCGTCTGAGCGGTGTGTCTGACGTTTCTCGTGCTCTTGAAGGCCGCGTTGCCGGTGTGTCTGTCCAGAATGTGTCAGGTACTTTCGGTACTGCTCCAAAGATCCGCGTTCGTGGTGCTACTTCAATCTACGGTACCAACAAGCCTATCTGGGTCATCGACGGTGTGATTCAGGAAGATGCCGTTGACGTAAGTGCTGACGACCTCTCTTCTGGTGACGCTGTAACGCTTATCTCAAATGCCATCGCAGGTCTCTCTGCAGACGACATCGAGAGCTTCCAGGTTTTGAAGGACGGTTCTGCCACATCTATATATGGTGCGCGCGCGATGGCGGGTGTTGTCGTTATCACAACCAAGCGTGGTAAGGCAGGTCGCTCTTCCATCAACTATACTGGTGAGCTCACTTACCGCTTGAAACCATCTTACCGCAACTACAACATCTGTAACTCACAGGAGCAGATGGGTATCTACAAGGAAATGGCTGCCAAGGGTTGGCTCGAGTTTGAGAACCTTGCAAACTCTTCTTCTTCAGGTGCTTACGGTCATATGTACAACCTTATGGCTGACTATAACCCTTCTCTCTACGGTAACAGATACGGCGGTTACGGTCTTGCAAACACAGAGGCTGCAATGAACGAGTATCTCCGCGAGGCAGAGTATCGCAACACTGACTGGTTCGACCTTCTCTTCAACGAGAACATCGTGCAGAACCACGCAGTCAGCATCTCAACAGGTTCTGATAAGGCTACTCTCTACGGTTCTATCTCTTTCCTTGAAGACCCAGGATGGGTGCCAAGTTCTGAGGTGCAGCGTTTCACTGCAAACATGAACGCGCAGTTCCAGCTCTCAAAGAAGGTTACAGTTTCGCTCCTCACAAACGGCAGCTACCGTAGCCAGCAGTCAAACGGTACATTGAACAGCGAGACAGACGCCGTGTCAGGTTCTGTAAACCGTTCGTTCGATATCAACCCATTCTCATATGCGTTGAACACTTCTCGTACTCTTGACCCTAACGCTACATATTCTCGTAACTACGCTCGCTTCAACATCTTCGACGAGCTCCGCAAGAACTATAGCGACATCCACACTACTGACTTGAAGTTCCAGGCAGAGGTGGCTTGGAAGCCAGTTCTCGGTCTTGAGTTCAAGGCTCTCGGTGCTTACCGTACAATGCGCGGTACCAACGAGCATAAGATTCTCAACACTTCAAACATGGCTGAGGCTTACCGTGCAGGTGTTGACAATCCTAACATCATGTACAGTAACACTTATCTCTATACTGACCCGGATGTGCCAGGTGCAGACCCTATCTCTGTTATGCCAACAGGTGGTATCTACACTCGTACAGACAACACTCTCGAGCAGATAGACTTCCGTGCCACTGCACAATATAATAAGGTATGGAACGACACACATATCTTCAATGGTATGCTCGGTTTCGACCTCAACAGTACAGAGAAGGAGCAGATCTACCACTCTGACTACGGTGTTGACTACGACAACGCTCGCATCGTGAACATCACTCCTCAGTTCTACAAGATGGCTAAGGAGGAAGGTACAGAGCTCGCAAGCTTCTCTAAGAGATGGTCTCGCGGTCTTGCTTACATCGCTTCATTCTCTTATTCTTACAAGGGACGCTATACAATGAACGTCTCTGGTCGTTACGAGGGTTCTAACAAACTTGGTAAGAACCGCGACTCACGCTGGCTCCCAACATGGTCTGTATCAGGCGCTTGGAATGCTCACGAGGAAGAGTGGTTCAAGAAGATGGTTGAGAACAACAACGGCGCATTCTCAAACTTCACATTCCGTGCTTCTTATTCATTGGTTGCTGACCGCGGTCCAGCTTGGATGGCCAATGCAGAGCCAATGATCTACGCTACAAACATCTGGCGTCCACAGGGCGACCAGCAGGAAATCGGTCTTTACCTTGACGATATCCAGAACTCAGAGCTTACTTACGAGAAGACAAAGGAGTTGAACTTCGGTTTTGACGCAGGTTTCTTCCGCAACCGTCTCAACGTTTCTGCTGATATCTACTGGCGTAAGAACTTCGACCTCGTTGGTCCTATCGAGACTACCGGTGTTGGTGGTAAGATTACAAAGTGGGCTAACGTTGCCGAGATGGAGTCTAACGGTATTGAGGCTACAATCTCTACCAACAACCTCTCTTACAACAGCCCTATCAAGTGGACAACCGACTTCACTTTCGCTTGGACACACAATACTATCACAAGTCTTCTCTCTCGTTCAAACATGTTGCAGCTTTGCCAGGGAACATCTTCTTCTCACTTCCGTCAAGGCTACAACAACTCTGCAATGTTTGCCATTCCTTTCGTAGGTCTTAACGACCAGGGTATCCCTCAGGTTATCAACGAGTATGGTGAGACAACAACTACAGACATCTACTTCCAGGAGTACGAGAAACTTGATCATCTCGTATATGCAGGTCCTACTGAGCCACCTTATACTGGTGGTCTCAACAACACTCTCCAGTGGAAGAACCTCCGCCTCAATGTCTTCTTGACATACGCATTCGGTAACAAGATTCGTCTTGATCCTGTCTTTGCATACGCTTATTCTGACCAGACAGCGATGGCAAGAGACTTCCTCGACCGTTGGGTAGAGTCTGGCGACGAGCGTTTCACTTCAGTTCCTGTGATTGCTTCTTACCGTCAGGCAGCTACAATGAGCCATCTTTCTTACGCATACAACGCTTACAACTATTCTACAGCGCGTGTTGCTGATGGTGGTTTCATCCGCTTGAAGGACATCTCCCTCACATACGATTTGCCAAAGAAGGTTACAAACTGGGTAGGTCTCTCTACAGCTTCAGTGAAGCTCGACGCTACCAACCTCTGGCTTATCTACTCTGACAAGAAACTCAAGGGACAGGATCCTGAGTTCGTAAACTCTGGTGGTGTGGCTCTTCCAAACCCTAAGCAGTTCACATTGACAGTTCGTTTGGGTATCTAATCTCAGTTGCACACATCGAAATATTTGAAAGGAATAAAAAATGAAAAATATAAAGAACAGCATAAAGAACATCGTTATGGCAGCGCTTCCTCTTTGGGGAATTGCAGGCGGTATGACACTTGCGTCATGCGATGATTTCCTTGACAAGGCACCAGATGAGCGTATCGAGGCAGACAACATGACCGAGGACCAGATCAAGGCGTTCCTTGTTACAGCCTATCCAACAGCGAACTACGCTTGGATTTGCGAGCTTTCGAGCGATAACTATATCGACAACAATGCTCCTCACAAGCCTTCTGGTGAGAATGATGATAAGGATAAGTCAAAGAAACTTATCCACTACAATCTCAATCCTCAGGAGAAGATGGATGACGAGATCTTCGCTTTCGAGCCAGCGAAATCTTCAACTTCTTACGACTCTCCAACTGCCCTCTGGTCAGCTTATTATGAGTCTATCGCTCAGGTAAACCAGATTCTCGTTTCTATCGACAAGTATCTAGAGAAGCAGCCTGACCAGAAGAAGTCAGATGCAATTGTTGCTGCGATCGCAGAGTGTAAGCTCATCCGTGCTTACAACTATTTCTGCCTTGTAAACATATTCTCTCCTGCTTATCGTTCAGAGAGCCTTTCTTCTGACCCATTGGTAGCTATCGGTGTTCCATACATTAACCAGCCAGAGGACAAGGTGATGGTACAGTACGATCGTGGTAATGTTGCAGACATTTATAAGAAGATAGAGAAGGACCTTGAGGAAGGTCTCAAGGACATCTCTGACATCAATATGAATAAGCCAAAGTGGCGCTTCACTCCAGCTGCCGCTCACGCTTTCGCAGCTCGCTTCTACCTCTTCAAGCACGACTGGAAGAAGGTTGTAGAACATGCTGACGCAGTTCTCGGCACAGACTATTCTGCACTTCCTGACCACCTTATGACTTACACAGTCTTCGAGGGCGCTACAAGCGGTCAGGACTATGTTACAAACTGGCAGCATCCAAACCTTGCCAACAACATCATGCTCCTCGCTACTTCAAACAGTCTGCTCGGTCGCCGTGCTGCAGGTAAGCGTTACGGCTTCACTTCTACTCCGCTTACAGAGGTTTGGCAGCACTGGGGACCAATCAACTCTGTATATCCATTCCCTACACTCTTCTCTTGCGGTGCTACTTACTACCGTGGCGAGTCTGACTATGGCTTCTTCCAGATGAAGGTTAACGAGGAATTCGAATATACTGACAAGGTTGCTGGTATCGGTTATGTTCACCACATCCGTCCTGAGTTCACTGGTAACAAGCTCCTCCTTGAGCGTGCTGAGGCAAAGCTCATGCTTGGTGACCTCCAGGGATGCTCTGCTGACCTTTGCGCTTGGAGCGACACTCGTCTGACTCTTCCTAAGGATGCTTACGCAGCATACGTTGAGACAGGTAAGCTCAAGCCTCTTACAGATGCACTTCTCGTAAACTTCTACAAGAATCCGAATAACTACAACTGCTTCACAGCTGAGCAGTGGAACACTTGGATGCAGTCAGTATCTAATGAGTTCACTCCTATCTCAGAGGAGATGCTCCCATACATGAACTGCTTGAACTACTCTCGTCGTTACGAGAACCTTCAGGAAGGTTACCGTTTCCTCGACATCAAGCGTTGGGGTATGGAGATTACCCACGTTATCTCTGACGGTCTGGGTGGCACTTACTCTGTAACTCTTACTTCTCTCGACCCACGTAAGGCTATCGAGGTTCCTCATCAGTGTCTTGCAGCAGGTCTCGGTTCTTCTATCGCTAGAAAGCCAGCTGAATCTGCATTCTCTGGTGGAACAGCAGGTGTGAAGGCATGGAAGCCTGTTATCGTTGACAAACCAGCTGAGTAATAACAAAAATCTGAACAGACATGAAAAAGATATTCAATATATTCCTTTTTGCTGCAGCGGCAACACTTGGCCTTGGCTCGTGTGCTGACGATAAGATTTCAGGCGAGAGCATCTTCGACATCCGTCCTGACCTTATCGACAAGACACAGTTCTCTGCGCCGCTCGATTCTTTCTGCAAGAAGAATTTCCTCCAGACATACAATGTCGATTTCAAGTATAAGATGCAGGACATCTCTTCTTCTGTTGACAAGAACCTCACTCCAGCTTCTTACGACAAGTGCGAAGAGATGGCTGTGCTCATCAAGTACCTCTGGTATGATGTCTATCAGCAGAATGTTGGTGGCTCTGCCGCTGACGGCTATGAGTTCCTCAAGCAGAACTCTCCACGCATCATCCACCTTATCGGTTCAAAGAACATGAACCCTGTACAGGGAACAGAAATCCTCGGTACATCAGAAGGTGGTATCAAGGTAACGCTCTATCGTTCAAACACTCTCGACATCAGCGACCTTGATTATTGCAACAGATACTTCTTCAAGACTATGCACCACGAGTTCGGCCACGTGCTCCACTCTCGTCATGTTGTGCCTCTTGAGTATCGTCAGCTTTCTTCTGGTTTCTACGATGCCCTCGGTTGGCAGGAAACTTGCGACTCTGTTGCTCTTGGCGACGGCTTCATCTCTCAGTATTCTCGTAACAACTACAACGACGACTTCGTGGAGATGCTTGCAAACTACGTGACAATGACTCCAAAGGTTTGGGAAGATCATCTTGCAAAGGCTGCTTTCCAGTGGGAAGAGGTCACTTATGACAGAGACTCTCACGGCTGGCAGCAGTTTGATAAGATTCGTGCCAAGTACAATCGTGAAGGTGGTGACATTGACTCTATCGGTTACATCAAGTCACAGACAGACACAAAGCTTACCATTGTTCGTAAGATCATTAAGCGTACTGTTACAGAAGAGAAGAATGACTATGCTTATGCTCTTCCTGATGATGAAGGCAACATCCAGTATGTATTCAAGGAGGAAGGCAAGACTGGTACAGAGCTTATCCTTAAGAAGCTCTCTCTTTTGAGAGAATGGATGCAGGAGCATTATAATGTAGATATTGATAAGCTCCGCAAGGCAGTTCTCACTCGTTCTTATGTTATGGACGAAAACGGTGAAATCGTTTACCAGAATGGTGTTCCAGTCAACAGAATCGTCCAGCCATACGGCGGTAAGGCAACTCTCCTTGAGTATCTCGTTGACAAGATGAGAAACTACGAGACAGTGGAAACTTTCGATTTTATTAAGTAACGCTCTAAAGAAACTGAAACAATGAAGAAAATATTTTCAACACTCTTGATTTCTGCTGCAGCTGCTTCTTTCACAGCATGTAGCACCATTGAAGACGACTTCATCTTCGACAAGTCGGCAGCAGAGCGTCTTAACGAAGCTACTGATAAATATTCAAATCTCCTTACCAAGGCTCCTTACGGCTGGGCTTTCGAGTATTATCCAACGGGCGATGCTGATGACGGCGCATTGCTCTACGCTTTGAAGTTCTCTAAGGACGGCACAGTTACTGTAGCCGGTGATCCTTATCAGGAACATAATGTCTTGAACGAGTCTTCACTTTGGGACATTATCCTTGACCAGGGTCCAGTGCTTTCTTTCAGCACATACAATAACCTTATCCACATGTGGTCAGACCCTCTCAACGATGGTGAAGGTTACATGGGCGACTATGAGTTCTCTTTCGTTTACGATGAGAACGAAGACCCAGAGAAGGTTGTCATGCTTCGCGGAAAGAAGCGTGGTCTCAAGAGCCGTCTCAAGATGATTGATGAGAATGTTACTCCTGAAGAGTATCTCCTTGATGTTGATGGCAAGATGCAGCAGATCTTCCCTCCAAGCATGAAGAACTATGCTCTTCTTAACATCGGAGAGGACGTCTATCGTCTTGACGGCATGAGCACAATGGTTCCTGAATATTACCCATTCGGCACAGACCCAATCTTCTTCGGCCAGCCAAACTCATACCTTCTTGCCAAGTATGACGGAAAGTACGAGATGCGTTACAACTATGACTTCTATAACAGCGACTCTACTCTCGTTGAGAAAAACTTCATCTTTGATGCTGAGAAGCAGGAGTTTGTCGGTGTGAACGGTAATGCCCGTATCACTCCTCCTGTAAGTCATTCCCTTCTTTGTGATGGTCTTCTTGCTGGTGATATTACTGGTGCCAGACTTCTTAAGAGCTGCGATATGAGTGATTCTTTCAAGGCTCTTTGGACTGCTGCTGAGAATGCACTCAAGTCAAAGAACTACACTCTCAATGAGTCTGTACTCTCTATTGAAAAGGCTGATGACACAGGTAATTGCACTATTACCCTCAAGTATAAGCCTCGTACTGGTACAGCAGTAACCCTCTATTACCTTTATAATATCTCAAAGGCAGATGACAAGGTTACTCTCTCTTATGTAGGTCCTTACAATACAGGTGCTGCGAACATGCTCACAAACATACCTGACTGCGAGAAATACATCAAGGCATTTGCAGGAACCTATACAATCTCTAATCCTTCAGAGTATAAGTTTGATGTTGCCGGTCTGAAGTTCACTAGTGTTGACGATGCAAGCAAGTCGTTCGTTATGAACATCACTTTCCCAGCAGAGGCAGCTAAGAACTAATCTGAAACATAAAAAAATAAATCAATATTTGTTTAATCAAAATTATTAATTATGAGAAAACTTTTACTTCTCGCTGCTGTTGCCCTCACAGGCTTGACAGCAAATGCTCAGCTTCTTAAAAATGAAGCTGTGGCAAAGACAGCTAAGATGCCAATGGCTCAGCTGGCTCCTAAGGCTGCTACCGCGCAGAAAGTTGATGCGGCAAATAAGAATGTCATCAAGAAATCACCGAGCACAGGTCTCTGGTATCAGATTGAGGAAGGTGTTCCTTTCTACGGATGGGATAAGGATGGACGTGGCTACTATGCTGCTTTTGTCGTTGTTCCTGCATTCACAGAGTTTACAGCAAAGAACAAGGCTGCAAAACCAACAGAAACTAAATGGTTCATCAATAATACTGACTTCACAGAGTATGCAGAACCAAACGGAGACTTGACTCTTGATGTTGAGGCAGGCTATTATATGCCTACATATACACTCACTTCTGCTGATGGCTCAGACGCTTTCAATTACGCAGAGCTGATAGAGGCAGATCCTAATGGAAAGCAGAATGCTTACTTCCGTCCTCAGTATGAAATCGCTCCTCTTACATTCATGGATCCACATGCTGTAGATACATATTATGGTACTGGTTATCTTTCAAGTAAGTATATCTTTGGTACAGGTACAGTTGCTAATAATGGCGCTACTTATGTTAGCTATGGTTACGCACAGGAGTTTGCAAAACCAAAGTCTCCTATGTATGTAGAGGATGTCTTTGTTCAGGCACTTACTTATGGCAATAACCCACTTCCTGCAGGTGAGGAGCTTAAGATGTTTATTGTTGATGCTGATGGTACAGAATTGGCTGCTCTTACTTGCAAGCCTGAGGATCTTACTATTGAAGAGAAGACTTCATATGGTTTCGCTCCTGTCACAGCAGTGTTTGCTAATAAGGTAGTAGATGAGCTTACTGGTGAAGAAGTTCCAGTTCCTTTTGTTCTTGATAAGGCATTCTCTGTATATATAATGTACAGTCCAAATAGCAATATCGGTTTCTATGGTTCTGCTAACGCTAATGGTCTGTTCCCTACAGGTCCTGGTCTCAACCTCTGTTTCAATGCAGCTGATGAGACTGATGAGGCTGCTTACTATGTGAATTTCGGACAGGGTTCTCCTATGTATGCTTCTGCACCAATCACATTTAATGCTTTGTTTGACAAGGTTGTTGTTTGGGAAACTGCTGCTGCAGGTGATGAAGACCTCACAGATTTCAACGTGCTAAAGGTTTCTGCTGATGCAAAGACTGTTGAAAACGCAGGTTACCCTGACTTTGAAGGTGTTATGGCTAACACTGCATGCCCATGGTATGATGAGGAAGGTAATGAGAATTACTATCTTGACGTAGCAGAAAATGTAGAGTTCCCAGAATGGATTCTTGGTTATCTCGTAGATAACTCTGGATGGGAAGCAGACGAGAATTTTGATCCAAGCGTAGCAATGTCTCTTGAGTGCGATCCACTTCCTGCAGGTGTAGAAGGTCGCGGTTGCAAGCTTTATGTCGTAGGTCGTGGCTTCACTTCAGAGGCTCCTATCTATGTTCTCCAGGGCAAGTACACTAAGGAACAGTGCGATAAGGATGAGGAATCTGCAGGCATCAAGAACACTACAGTTGCTAAGGTTTCTAATAAGGGCACTTACAACCTCGCTGGTCAGCGTGTGAACAAGGAGTTCAAGGGTATCGCTATCCAGAACGGCAAGAAGGTTATCAAGAAGTAAGAGCAATAACAAGCTTGCTTGATTATTGCCTTACGAGGATAGGCTCGGCAAAGCCAAGGTTATCAAGAAGTAATATACCCTCTAAGACCTCCCCCGCCCCCTCCACAGGGAGGGGAGAAGGGAGGCTTTTAGAAAGCACAATTATAATGTAGGGCGAAGATTTCTGAGCCGCGATTCAGGTTAATTTCCCGCAATCGGCTCGGAAATCCTCGCCCTACAATTTTATTATATAACCCACAAAAAATAAAACTATGCTAGCACTATCTCCTATATTGGTATTCCTCTTGGTCTATCTCTCCTCGTCAATCCTTGCTGGAGACTTTTATGCCATGCCTATCACGGTTGCTTTCGTTGTAGCAGCCGCATATTCGCTGATGCTTATTCGCGGAAAGAAGATGGACGAGCGAATAGAAATATTCTCGCAGGGAGCCATGCACAGCACAACGATGCTGATGATTTGGATATTCGTCCTTGCCGGAGCATTCGCCCAAACAGCGAAGGCAATGGGAGCAATAGACTCGCTGGTTGGTATGTTGCTGCAGATACTTCCAAGTCAGGCTGTACCTGTCAGCATGTTCATTGCAGCCTGTCTGGTAAGCATGAGCGTGGGGACGAGCGTAGGAACGATAGTTACGCTGGTGCCGATAGCAACCGGACTTGGGGAAAGTATTGGAATGCCGACAGGAGTGATGACGGCAATAATCGTTGGTGGTGCTTATTTCGGCGACAATCTTTCGTTTATATCAGATACCACCATCATAGCCACAACCTCTCAAGGCTGCAAACTGAATGACAAGTTCAAGGCGAACATCTACATAGCTATGCCGGCAGCCATTTTGTGCTGTGTGCTTTATTTCTTCATTGGAATGGACTATGACTCTGCGGAGCATGTGCCTACCGTGGAATGGCTTACCATCATACCTTATATGCTAGTAATCATTATGGCTATTTGCGGAGTGAATGTAATGCTCGTTCTCTCTCTTGGCATCGTCGCTTCGTTTGCTGTTGCCATGATAACAGGTTCTCTCTCTTTCATGGATTGGGGCAAGTCGGCTGGCGAAGGCATTCTCGGAATGGGCGAACTGATTATCGTTGTACTCCTTGCAAGTGGCATAATGGGAGTGATAAAGTATCTTGGTGGCATCAAGTGCATCGTAGAGAATATGCTCAGCAAGGTTTCTACAAAGCGAGGTGGAGAGTATGCCATGATGCTTTTTATTTGGCTTGTCAATCTCTGTACGGCAAACAACACGATCACTCTTATCACGACATCCGACATTATTCGTCAGGTGTCAGAGCGACTGCATATTGATCCTCGTCGTGCGGCATCGGTCATGGACACCTCTTCATGCATTATACAAGGTGTTCTTCCTTACGGTGCGCAGATGCTGATGGCTGCCGCCCTCGTCAAGATCAGTCCGCTTGAGATTCTTCCACATCTATATTATGTGTTTGTGTTGGCAGTAATGCTTATCCTCGCCATCGCTTTCCAATATCCACGAAAATATACAGATTAAAAGCCCCTCCCCCTTGGTAATAATAAACGTCCGCCTTGGTAATAATAAACGTCCGCCTTGGTGGAAAGAAATGTCCGCCTTGGTGAGACGAGTGATTTTCTTATAAGAAAGTAAAATTTTTCTTATAAGAAAACATATTTTTTCTAGTAAGAAATTGAAACTTTTCTTATAAGAAAATGGTACGTCCGGCAGGGCGGGACGAATTGTCCGGCGGGGCGGGACGAATTGTCCGCCCGAGTGGGACGAATTGTCCGCCCGAGTGGGACGAATTGATTCAACGTTATCTACAAGATGTAGGGCGAGGATTTCCGAGCCGCGATTCAGGATAATTTCCCGCAATCGGCTCGGAAATCCTCGCCCTACATTTTTGCTAAGGCTACATTTTTTGCTAAGACTAAGCGTAAGAATGCATTCCGGTGAGGAAATAGTTTACTCCGAAATAGGTCATCAGTATGCTGAGGAAGGCTAGGAGAATATATGCGTGGTAAACCTTCGCATTGTTGAAGACCGGCAATGAGCGACGGTGGGCAGGCACGGCATAGAGCAAGAGAGTGATGAGAGCCCATGTCTCCTTGGAATCCCAACTCCAGTAGTTGCCCCACGACACATTTGCCCAAATGGCACCGATGAAGATGCCGGCAGAGAGAAAACCGAGGGCTGCGATGAGTTCCTTGTTGTCAGGCGCATGGCGTTTCTCGGCTGGTTGTTTCTTTATCAGCCAGTAAGCTGACTTTATTGCCATGACGAGTAGCAAGGCGTAGGCTGTCATGATGATGCCTACATGCACCGCCAGCAGTGGATGTCGCAGTACAGGCACATCCTTCCAGCTGCCGTCAAGTACGAAGTAGTACAAACACCAAAGTAGTGTAAGCGCGATGACCGGCACTGACAGTCGCAGGTTGCGCCATGCAAGCAGAAGGAACGACAGGAAGAGAAGGAAGTAACCGCAGTAGGTAATCAGAATTCCGTAGTAGTCGTGGTTTATTGATAGCACGCTTCCTCGCAGGTCGTCATCGTAAGACGACTGATAGAAGCGGTACTTATGGTACTTGTAGATATTGTTCATCGAGACGAGGCATTGCTCTTTTTTGTCGCCACGATAGATGGTGAAATTTGTAACATAGTCAATGACCTTACCCTCGTCGCCTTTCTTCATCTCGAAATCGGTCAGCTCCACGGTGAAGGGTAGTTTCTTCTCAAAATACTTTCCACGTTCGTGAACCAGCATTACGTCTTGCGGTTGGTTGTATCGCAGATGGATGATGCCGTTGAAACCATTGAGATATGTCTGCAAGGCACCGCCAAGGATGAGCAGGAAAGAGAGATGAAGACAAGCTTGTGCAAAGAAATGGAGCGAGAGAAGTTTCTTTATTCCCGTCTTTTTCAGGTAGATAGCATAATAGACCAAGCCACACAAAGCGAGTGCGCCCCAAAGTGCAACAAACCACCATGCCCCGTAGATATGCTCGTGAGCATAGTCGGTAGTGTGGCTGTTCTCAACAAAAGTAGCTGTGCCCATGACTATGAGCACAGCTATATAAATAATGAAAATGAGTTTCTTCAGCATCAAATATAAACTAATTTTGTATCCTTGTTGATAAGGCGGGTTCTATAAATAAAACGTAATTCTTTGTGTTTTATTTTAAGACGATTGCGCTAATTATACTCCCACCCTTAGATTGACCTTAGGAACTTAACCACCGCATCGCGATCAGACTTCGGCAGGTTGTAGAACTTGTAGGTCGATTCGTAGGCGTGGCTGTTCTTTGAGTAAGCATGCCACATGATAGCCTCAATCTCGTTGCGGGCACGACAGTCATGCAGACGATCTTCCGCACCAGAATTTACCAGCGACAGACCGCGTCCCCAAAGTGGAGTTGTGCGGCACCAGGAACCGTGAATATCGTTCTTCATGTACAGCTTGTGATGGATGAAGTCCGAGTAAGGATAGATGGTTTGGTTCTGGTATCGTGGCAGTGGCTTGTCGGCAATGCAAGCAGGAGTCCAGTAGTTGTCTTCCTTTGTCTGCCACTTAGGACGATGGCAAGCGGCACATCCTATCTGGTTGAAGACTTCCTTTCCGCGCTGCACCTTCTCGTCGTTGAGGTTGCGTGCACGAGGAATTGCGAGACCGCGATGCCATACCATGAAAGAGTAGAACTGTTCGGAAGTCATCTCCGGCTGGAAATTGTGATACTCATTGTCAAACTGGTTCGTACTTGGCGAGAGCAGAGTCTTCACCGCAGCAGCAATGCCGCTGTCCGTACCGTCATTGAAGTAAGGTGAAGACGGATTTGCCTTGATTGCCGCGATGACATCAGCATCCTTAGACATCGCTGTAGCCCAGGCGTCGGTAGTGTAGAGCTTAGGGCGGTCAGGGCGTGACACGTTGGTGATGTTCCAGATAGCATTTGCTCCTGCACCATCCTGAAGAGAGGCGCGAGTCATGGCATAAGTGAAACGCTTCAACGCCTTAGTGCCTGCAGGGATTGGAGTTCCGTCGGCAAGTTTTCCTTCATTAAGAGAATATAGCGCTCCTGCCGCGAAATCGTTGGCTGCCAAGTCCCAGAAGTTAGGGTTTATATACTCCTGCGGATTGCTGAGCGTCTTGAAATAGCTGGCAGTCTTGGCATATTGTGCCTTGATGGAATCCTGCGGAATAGCGTCGATAAGACCAGAACCTGGGATGCCGATAGTCGATTCAAGACGGAAGGCAACGTTAGAAGGAATAGGATCTGTGTGGAAAGCTGAGAGCGGAATGTTAACATCAGGGTAGATGAGCTCAAACTTCTCACCATCAGGAAATTGCATAGGTATGCCACTCTCCATGGCAGTGACCTTGTTCCACTTTATCGTAATCTGGCTTTCGTCTATAGGAGCCTTGAACGGAGCCGTAGCCTGAGTCTGCGGCATACCCGTAACCTCAGAGATGTAAGGACCGTCGTTGGAGTTCGCTCCGTCAACTGGGTGATAGACAACGAGCAGATAGCCGTTGCCATTGCCGAACTTCGTGGTGTAGGAGTCGAAGCGCTTGCCATGTCCGTAGCCAGGGTGGCAGTCGAGACATGAACGGCGAACGGCTGCAGGACCGTAGCCTTTGAATGGAGCCTGAGTCTCTGAGAACGGTCTCTCGAAGAGTTGCTCACCGATGAAGAAGTCGCTGGTCAGTCCCATGTTTTCCGAAGCCGGTGTCTGGTCTTGGTAGCTGTTTGAGGCAATGTTCTCGGTAGTGCCGAGTTCGCCGCCTGGATACCATTCTTCTGCAGAGAAGTTGCCTACAGCCTTGCCGATGTATGCAGCTTCCGGAACATCGGGCTTCGCTGGGTCGTCTTCAAAGTCGTCTTTGTCTTCACAGGCAGCGAACGACATTCCTGCGGCGAGAATGAGCGATTTTAGAATTAAGTTGTTTTGTCGTATCATAATGTCTTGTTGGGTTTATCTTAGTTTCTGGCAATCCATTGACCAGCCTTGTTCAGTTCATTGTCCAAAGCTTGAA
This sequence comes from Bacteroidaceae bacterium, assembly GCA_024401275.1. Lineage (GTDB taxonomy): Bacteria > Bacteroidota > Bacteroidia > Bacteroidales > Bacteroidaceae > Prevotella. The sequence continues at coordinate 37,298 of JAKSLJ010000020.1, forward strand.
TCTTGCTGATAGCTTCTCCTACCTGAGCGTGACCTGGCTGATCTACGAAGGCAATGCCGCAGTTCTTTGCAGTCTCAAGAGCCTTGATGGCATCGTTGAGGGCAGCCGAGAGATTGGCTGTGCGCTCATAGCCGTTCTTCTTCAGATAGTTGAGAAGAGAGTTCTGAACAGGAGCAGAAGCTGAAGTGTTGCGAGTGCCGTAGAGAGTGTTCTTGATAGAGTAGATATTGCCCTGATAGTCAGTGAAAGAGTTCTTGCTGTATGGCGATTCAATATAGTCGCCAGCATCTTCGTCGCCACCTGCCTTTGTGGCTACGCGGTAAGCCTGACCGAGCTTCTGAGTGTAAACCTCCTGGCAGATACCGGAGCAGCCGCCCACAAGGATGTTGTTGGCATTCTCCTGCCAAGTCTCCCAGTTGCTTTTGCCTGTGTTTCCTGTAGCAAACATGTTCTCGCCGTAAGAGTTGCCCTTCGCAGAGAAGAGGTCAGAAGTCTCAATGTCGGAAGCGTTTGTGGCAAACCAGTTCTGGCTTCCTGCCTGTGAAGCATTGCCGCTCCAGCAGAACTCCAGTTGATAGCATTTGTCACGGAGGTCACCGGCAACAGCCTTGAGGAATGCGATTTCGTCAATGCCCTTTACTGATGTCATGCCTTCTGCTGTCTCGTTAGTGTTGAGAGCCGCTACCGTACGGTTCTTTCCGTCGCGGAAGAGAACGAACTCCATGCCGTGGAAACCGAGTGCAGTGTCAAAGTCGGCATTCTTCTCGCGAACATAGCTTACAGCGTCGGCACCCTTAAGCATGTTTACCATCTGACTGTTTGTGAGCACGTCCTTAACCTGACTCTGGTCGAGAGGCCATGAGTCGATGTGTGGGTCGATGTCCTTATCCTCGGCAGCGCCGTACAGGAACGCTTCGCTCTGCTCCCATTCCACGCGTGCAGCTTTGAATGCTGAGCATGCAGCATCAATTTGTGCCTGAGTCATTGAACCTTTCTCTGCGGCAGCATAGAGAGCGTCGCAAGCTGTCTTGAGTTGCTGTGCATTCTTCGCAAGTGAAGCGTATGTTGGATAAACCACGTCATTCACGTATGTCTGAACAACAGCCTGGAGCGACTGTGGTGCAGCAGAAGGATAGTTTGCTGGGTCTGTTACATCAACGACCGGATCGTCGTTCTTGTCATCGCTGCTGCAAGAAGCAAGCGGAGCGGAAATCAAAGCTGCGCAGACAAAGAGCGCAGCAGAAAAGAATACTTTCTTCATATTATTATGGTTATTATGTTTAAATTTTATTTTTCACTTTTCATTTTTCACTTTCAAAGAAACCATCCTTGGTACACGACACCTACATTTAAGGATGGCTCATTGTTGTATTGCGACTTCAGGAGGCGGTGGTTATACTCCGCCTTTATGGCAATTTGTGGTATAGGATGATAGTTCACGCCACCAGCGATAATCTGTTTCTGAGTGTATTGATTTGCAGTTGCGCCGATGTATGAGTCGTAATATTCGTAGTGTGCAAAGGCGTAGCACTTCTGGCGTGACGCTCTGAGCGATGGAATCTGCGAGAAGAAGTCGTAGCCCGCTTCCACGCTTACGGCCACAGCATGCGAGCCAAAGCCCTGCTTCTGGTATGGAGCATTGCCCGCAGTACTGTTGCGTTTAAGGCGACTAATCACTTCATTATCACTTACATAGCCGTAGTCGGCATTGCCTCGTGCAATCCAGTTGTGTCCCTTGTAAGTGAAGTCAACCGCACCGAGCCAGAGATTGCCTTTGACATCTTTATATACCGAGTTGTCGTTTTCCATGTCATGCGGGAATGAGTTGTGCATCGTCTTGCCATGATAGCCACTCAGTCCGATACGCAGACCTGTCACAGTGTAGTTGTCTATGCGAGCCGCGAAGCCATATTTGTTTGCCACCTCAAACTCATATGGAGAGTTTGCACCGTAACCAATCCAGTTTTCGCGATTGAATTGGAATGCATCCAAGCCTGAAGTGACCTGCAGTTCATAGCGGAAATTGCCAGAGCGTCCCCAGAGTGATACTCCGTTCTGATGCCATGTGCAAGGCAGTATAGTGCGCTCACCCTCAGAACGATAGCAGGTGAAGAAGTTAAGAGGTTCGTGGTAAGCATTGGTCAAACCAACAGGAACGATGATGTGACCGGCGCGAATGTTAAGTTCCTTGCAAAACGACTTCTGGATCCAGAACTGCTCAAGTTCCACTTCGCCGCCCTTTTCCGTCTCTGTTTCCCATTCGCCAGCTTCCTCATTCTCCTGCTCAACGGCACCGCCGCTGCCACCATGCTCGAACTCTATCTCCGTTTGGAATGTCCATCCTTTGCCGAAGTCGTAACCCATATATATTACCGCGTGTGGAAGGTCAAAGCGACCATGAGAAGGATCGTCCTTATGACTCTTTGCGCTACTGTAGCGGAATGGACTGTCGCTGTAGAAGTTTCTAGAAAACACTGCCTCGCCATAGCCGCCTATGCTGAGGCGTTTCTCGATAGTTTCACTCTTTTCCGTGCTGTCGTTCTGCTCTGTCTGAGCAAAACAAACAGCAGGAAGAGCAAACAAAAACATTATGAATTTAAATTTATGTGACATAGCTAGTATTGCTTTTTTCGGCTGCAAAATTACGATGTTTCCGATTATTACGCAATACCTAAAAAAAGGTAATATGTTGTTGTCAATATCCTGAAAAATATGAGTGTTATGAAATGAAATTGAACAAATACCTATTATTGGGTATTCCGAAAATGGGTATATATGGAAGTATAAAGGAATGAACCCGATGTAAGCGTGATTTAAGAGAAAAAAGAAATGCCGGCTCTTAAGGTAAGAACCAGCATTTCAGAACATATTGGGTGGAGTGTATGCTTATCTTAATCAAACATTGCAGTAACTTGGTCACGCAGTTTCCAACATTCCTGCATGTACTTTGTTACAGCTTCTTCTTCCTTCTTCTGATCGTTTGCATCAGCAATCTTGCGTGCTGCAGTCATAAGAGGCTTGATTTCCTTGAGCTTGTCATAGTAAGGTTCAAGCATTTCGTACAACTCGCATGTAGTGGCAATGACTTCCTTCTGTGAAACAACTTCCTTTGCAGCAAACTCAATGACATCCTTCTTAGGATACTTTATACGCATGATTTCGCGGAAATTGTGAAGCATCTCCACATTGAGATAGGCAGTGAACTGTACCATCAAATCGGCGCGGTTTGTCTCCATCATGCCTTCAAACAGGTCATATTCTGTTTGGCGAAACATGCGACCGTACTCAATGCCACGCTGTTTGCTGAGTTCTGCAAGACGCTCCTGTGGTAAGTCGAAGTTCAACTCTATAGCCATTTGTGCTTCAAGTTCATCGCGCTTCTTGGATGTGCTGCTCTCCTTGAAGTAAGTATAGTCTATGTTGCTGTCAGCGAAGTACATACCGAGGAGACGAATCTTGTTGAGTTCTGTAAACGATTCGTCGGCGAAAGACAGTGGGAGGAAGAATGTTGCGTCAACTTCAAGTGGCTTTTCCTCGGGCGCAGCTGCCGCTCTTTCCACGGCAAGAGAGTCGAGTTTATCGTGGATTGTACTGTAAAGACTGACAGCCTTTACAGCTATAGAATCAGGAAGATCTGGATTTTCTCCCGTTGTAGTTAATTCTGCACCTTTCTTGCAAGAGCTTGCAAAACAAACTGCCAGTATCATGACAGTGGCAACATAAAAGATTCTTTTCATAGTAAGTAGTCAAACAAGAATTTTGAAATGTATTGTGTTATTCGCTTGCAAAGTTACTATTTTTTCGCTAACTGCCAAAGAAAAACGGAAAAAATGCGCTAAAAAACTAAAGACTCATCCCAAATTCACCCTACAAGACGGATGGCATAAAACCTAAAAAACGTCAAAATCCTATCCGTTATCTAATGATTTGTTTGGGTTAAAATGAGTGTTTTTTTTGCTCTATGAGAAGGTAAAAGTGGGGAATTGTTTAAGGAAAATCAATAAAAAATCAAATAAAGTGGAGCGAGGTGGGGAGAAGTGGAGTAAAATTCCTAATTTTGTGGACAAATTCACTAACTATCGACAAATAAGAAACTAATGAGATTTACAGGAACCATAGAAGCGAAGCTTGACGCAAAAGGTCGCGTTTTCTTGCCTTCGGCATTCAGAAAAGTGCTGGAATTGGCTCAGGAAGATGTGCTCTATCTGCGCAAGGACGATTTTGAGGATTGCCTCACACTCTGTCCAGGTAGCGTATGGGATGCTCAGCTCGACAAACTTCGTGCTTCAATGAATCCTTTCAATCGAGATGATAGAAACACTTTCCGACAGTTTGTCATGAACGTAGAGGAAGTGAAACTTGACGGAAACGGTCGTTTCCTCATTCCGAAGAAGATGCTGGATGTGGCTGGACTCAGTTCTGTAGTGAATTTCATTGGTTATGACGAGGTGATAGAGCTCTGGAGTCCTGAGAAGCAGGAAGCGCTCTGCGAGAAAAAGGAAGAATATCCAAAAGCGCTGGAGACGATGATGAGCGAAAAGAATAACTAACATCAAATGGCAAACGAAACAACTACATATCACGTACCGGTGCTCCTAAATGAGAGCATAGAAGGACTTGAACTCAAGGATGGTGGTGTTTATGTTGACGTAACATTCGGTGGCGGTGGTCATTCAAGGGAAATACTCAACAGACTGAAAGGTGGCAAGCTATATAGCTTCGACCAGGATAAGGACGCTGCGGAAAATGCTGACATGGCGACAAAATCAGCAAATCAAGAAATCGCCGAATCGGCAAATGGCTTCACTTTCATTGCTTCAAATTTCCGCTATCTGCGCAATTGGATGCGCTATTACGGAGAAATTGAGGCAGAAGATGAGAACCCGAAAGTAGATGGCATTCTGGCAGACTTGGGAGTTTCAAGCCATCATCTGGACGACGATACTCGTGGTTTCTCTTTCCGTTTTGATTCGCCAATAGACATGCGAATGAACAAAAGGGCAGGAAAAACGGCAGCAGACATACTCAACGAGTACGACGAGGAGCGCCTCGCGAACATTATATATATATACGGTGAGGTAAAGCAGTCAAGAAAACTGGCTTCACTGATAGTTAAGCAACGCCAAACCACTCCTTATAAGACAACGGGAGATTTGGTGAAAACCTGCGAACAATGTCTGCCGCGTGAGCGTGCAAAAAAGGAAATGGCAAAGGTGTTCCAAGCTTTGCGAATAGAGGTGAACCACGAGATGGATGCCCTGAAGGAGATGCTTGAGGCTGCAATAAAGGTACTAAAGCCAGGCGGACGGTTGTCCGTGATAACCTACCACAGCCTTGAGGACCGAATCGTGAAGAATTTCATAAAAACGGGCAATGCGGAGGGCAAACTGAAGCAAGACCTTTTCGGCAGGGTGGAGGCTCCATTGAAAGCAGTAAACCGAAAGCCAATACTGCCAACAAACGAGGAGCAGGAATGCAACCCGAGAAGCAGAAGTGCTAAGCTAAGGGTGGCGGTTAAGGGGTAATGCAGAATCCAGAATGCAGAATCCAGAATTCAGAATAAATCAACAAATCATTCTTCAAAAATCATAAATGGAAGAACTACAGGAAAATAAACCAACTCTACAGGAAGCGATACGATCGCAAGCCCGTGAGGATGAACGCCCGAATGCGGCTACCCAGTCGCTGAAGAAGATTCTGGCGGGCGATTTCTTCACGGCTGAAGGCGTGCGTGAGCAATTGTGGTTGATTATTCTGATTGTAGTCTTCGTGATAATATATGTGGCAATGCGCTACAATGTTCAGCAAGATCTGATAAAGATAGACAATCTGAAGACAGAACTGCAGGACGCAAGATACAAGGCAAACGCTGCGCAGAGTCAGTTGACGGAGAAATCCCGCGAGTCGAATGTTCTGGAACTGCTGAGAAACGGACCCGATAGCATGGTGCACGCATCAAATCATCCTCCGTACGAGATCAACATACCAGAAGACTAGACCTCCCCCCAACCCCTCCACAGGGAGGGGAGACACATGACAATCTAAAAGTTGCAAAAACGAATTGAATAGGAAACATGAGTAGCATTTTTGATAGAAAAAAGATAATACCTAGATTTAGAATAATATCATTCATAATGGTGTTTCTCGGCATCGTAGTGGTGCTGAAGGCAGCAAGTGTGATGATATGGGAGCACGACTACTGGACAAAGGTTGCGTCGAAGCTTAAGAAGGAAGGCGTTGAAACAAAGCCTGTTAGAGGAAACATCTTGAGCGATAGTGGCGAGATCTTGGCTAGCAGTATGCCGGAATATATGCTGTACATGGATTTCGTTGCCGTGAAGGATGCCGGAAACGATTCACTTCTTCTGGCGAATGTGGATACCATCTGCAACGGTCTGCACGAGATTTTCCCTACCAGAACCGCAGAAGAGTTCAAGGAGAGCTTCATGGACGGCTATAAGAACGAAAAGCGAAACTGGAAGATATGGAACCGTCGTGTGTCGCACAACATCTATGCTCAGGTGCAGCAGCTTCCTGTGTTCTGTCTTAATGCAAACAAGGGTGGCTTCCATGTAGAGGAATTCAATGCTCGTCGTCACCCTCACGGTTCACTCGCAAGCAGAACAATTGGCGACCTTTATGGTGCTAAGGACTCTGCTAAATGCGGTTTGGAACTTGCTTTTGACTCTGTATTGCGCGGCGAAAACGGTATCGTCAATCGCCAGAAAGTGATGAATAAGTATCTGAGTCTCACCGTAAAAGAACCTGTGGATGGCGCAGATGTCGTAACAACTATTGATGTCGGCATCCAGGATATTGCCGAGCGTGCTATGCTCTCTGAACTTAGGGAGATAAATGGCGATGTGGGCGTTGTCGTGGTCATGGAGACACAGACAGGCGACGTGAAGGCAATGGTTAACATGGCAAAACTTGCTGACGGTAACTATGCAGAGATAAAGAACAATGCCGTAAGCGACTTGCTCGAACCGGGTTCCGTGTTCAAGACTGCCTCAATGATGGTGGCATTGGACGACGGAAAATGTGATACAACATTCATGATCAACACCGGAAACGGCATCAGGGATATGTATGGCGCAAAGATGCGCGACCATAACTGGATGACTGGTGGATGCGGTACTATTTCCATGGCAGGAGCCATGAGAAAGAGCTCCAATATCGGTGTGAGCTACATTATAGACCATTTCTATAGAAAGAATCCTGAGGAATTCGTTGCCGGACTTTATCGTCTTGGTCTTCACGATGATTTGCAACTTCCATTCCCTGGCTATGCAGTGCCAAACATCCGTAAACCTATAAGGAACGGTAATGGCAAACTTACCAACTGGCCTCTCACTACTCTTCCTTGGATGAGCATCGGCTATGAGACTCAGGTGCCACCAATCTCTACATGTACATTCTACAACGCTATAGCCAACGGTGGAAAGATGATGCGTCCACGCTTTGTACAGCGCATAGAAAAGGACGGACAAGTGCTTCAGGAGTTCCCACCAGAGGTAATGCGTGAGCAGATTGCCAAGGAAGAGACTATCAAGAAGATGACTGAGATGCTGACCAGTGTGGTAGATGCTGGTACAGGAAAGAAGGCAAGATCAAAGCTCTTCAAGGTGGCAGGAAAGACTGGTACTGCTCAGGTGGCAAGTGGCGGTGGCTACACCCGAAAGAACGGTAAGTACTACCTTATCTCATTCTGCGGTTTCTTCCCTGCAGATGATCCTAAATACACATGTATCGTCTGCATACAAAAGGGTGGTGCAGCATCGGGCGGTCTGATGTGCGGAAAAGTGTTCCATGAAGTTTCAGAGGGCATTATGGCACAGAGCGTAAGATACAATACCGTAGCTGCTGAGGAGGGAACAGAAGAGGCTTCTGCCCCTTATGTTAAGAACGGAAATATCAATGCTGCGGGCTATGTGCTTGACGAACTCGGTATTAAGGCGGACAGCGACTTCCAAAACAACTATAAGAAAACAGGCAAGAATGTCTGGGGAGCCGCTAGTTCCAAACCAAAGTCGGTGGAACTTAAGTCGAAGTCAAAGCTCGTGAATAAGGAAAATGTGCCAGATGTTTACGGTATGGGAGCCAGAGACGCTGTCTATCTGCTTGAAAACTGCGGCATGAAGGTGAAGATACAGGGACGCGGAAAGGTACAGAGCCAAAGTATTCCTGCTGGTGAAAAAATAACTAAAAATATGGTTTGCCATATCGTGTTAGGATAAAACAATGATACTGAAAGAACTACTGAAAAATGTAACGCCTATTGAAGTGATAGGCTCTACAGAACAAGAAGTTACGGGCATCAATATTGACTCTCGCAAGATAGAAGACGGTCATGTGTTCGTGGCAATGCGTGGAACACAAGTGGACGGTCATGCCTTTATTGGTAAGGCTATAGAACTTGGCGCAAAGACTATTGTCTGTGAGGAAAAGCCAGTGGAACCAGTTGACGGCGTAAGCTATGTTGTCGTAAAATCAACTGGTGATGTCGTAGGCGAGATGGCAACCCAGTTCTACGGTGACCCTTCAAGAAAGTTGAAGCTCTGTGGTGTAACTGGTACTAACGGCAAGACAACGATAGCTACTCTGCTTTTCAATATGTTCCGTCAGATGGGACATAAGTGCGGATTGCTGTCAACTGTATGCAACTATATTGAGGACGAAGCAGTTCCTGCAAGTCACACTACTCCTGACCCAATAGAACTGAACAGACTCCTTGCACGCATGGTTGAGGTAGGCTGCGAATATGCCTTTATGGAATGTTCAAGTCATGCCATTGAGCAGCGTCGCATCGGCGGACTGAGATTTGTGGGCGGTATGTTCACAAACCTTACTCAGGACCACCTTGACTATCATAAGACAATGGAGAACTATCGTGATGCGAAGAAACTCTTCTTTGACACTCTCCCAAAAGATGCGTTCGCCATTATCAATGCTGACGACAAGAACGGAATGTTCATGGTACAGAACTCTAAGGCGACTGTCAAGACTTACTCTTATCAGCGCATGGCAGACTTCAAGGCTCGCATCGTGGAATGCCACTTTGAAGGAATGTATCTTGAGATAGACGGAAAGGAAGTGGGCGTGCAGTTCATTGGTAAATACAATGTCTCAAACCTTCTTGCCGTTTATGGCGCAGCCCGAATGCTCGGAAAGAGCCAGGACGAGATTCTCGTCGTACTCAGTACATTGAAGAGCGTCAGCGGACGAATGGAACCAGTCCGCTCGCCTGAAGGATGGACTGCCGTTGTGGACTATGCCCACACCCCAGACGCAATTGAGAATGTGCTGAAGGCAATAAACGAGGTTGTTGATGGCAAGGGACAGGTGATAACTGTCTGCGGCTGTGGCGGTAATCGTGACAAGACAAAGCGTCCGCTTATGGCTCAAGAGGCAGTGAAGCAGAGCGACCGTGTGATAATCACTTCTGACAACCCTCGCAACGAGGAGCCACAGGATATCATCAACGATATGCTTGCTGGTCTGAATCCACAGCAGATGAAGAAGGTCATCGCAATCGTTGACCGTCGTGAAGCTATTAAGGCAGCATGTATGATGGCGCAAAAAGGTGATGTTATACTCATTGCCGGTAAGGGTCATGAAGACTATCAGATAGTGAAGGGCGTGAAGCACCACTTTGATGATAAGGAAGAAGTGCGTGCCTTCATTGGCGAATAATATAATTATCATTGACGATATAATATGCTATACTATATATTTCGATTCTTGGAGCAGTTCGGTACCTCTGGCTCGCATCTGTGGAGCTACATCTCGTTTCGTGCATTGCTGGCATTGATACTATCGCTCATAATCTCAGCATGGTTTGGCGAGAAGTTCATCAAATACATGAAGCGAAAGAATCTGACTGAGGTGCAGCGTTCTGCTGATATAGATCCGTTTGGCGTAAACAAGATTGGCGTACCATCCATGGGCGGCATCATCATCATCGTTGCCATTCTTGTTCCGGCATTGCTGCTTGGCAGATTGCGCAATATCTATCTGATAATAATGATAGTTACGACGGTATGGCTCGGTTTCCTTGGTTTCATGGACGACTATATCAAGAACTATAAGCATAACAAGGAAGGTCTTCCTGGCAAGTTCAAGATCGTCGGTCAGGTGAGCATCGGACTCATCGTAGGACTGATACTTTGGGCAAGTCCTGACGCCAAGATAAACGAGAACGTATCCGTGTCAAAGACTACAACCGTAACGCAAGTAGTAAATACGATTGACGAAGACAAGGAGCCTGTAGGAAATGAAATCGTCATACACAAGTCGGAGCCTGTTAAGTCGCTGAAGACAACAATTCCGTTCTTCAAGAATAACAATCTTGACTACGAAGAGATGTTCTCGTTCATGGGTGACTATGCAAGTGCTGCAGCTTGGGTATTCTTCGTTCTGCTTACCATCTTCATCGTAACAGCCGTATCAAACGGTGCGAACCTTAATGACGGAATGGACGGCATGTGCGCAGGAAACTCTGCCATAATTGGCGTAGCACTCGGTATCTTGGCTTATGTAAGCAGTCATATTGAGTATGCCTCATATCTTGATATAATGTACATCCCGGGCAGTCAGGAACTTGTGGTATTCCTCTGTGCATTCATTGGAGCATTGATCGGCTTCCTCTGGTACAACGCCTATCCAGCACAAGTGTTCATGGGCGACACTGGAAGTTTGACTATCGGTGGTATCATTGGTGTTACAGCAGTCATCATACACAAGGAACTCCTTCTGCCGATACTTTGCGGTATATTCTTCGTGGAGAGTCTTAGCGTCATCCTTCAAGTGTGGTACGCAAAGACAGGAACAAAGAAAGGCATTAAGCGCAGAATGTTCAAGCGTACGCCGATTCACGACGCTTTCCGCACACCGCAGACAAAGCTTGATCCAGAGATAAAGTATCTCTTCAACACACCGAAGGGAGCTTGGCATGAGTCGAAGGTGACTTTCCGCTTCTGGATAACAACGCTGATACTTGCAGCAATAACAATCATTACGCTGAAGATAAGATAATAGACCCCCTCTAACTCCCCCACAGGGGGGGAGGATATAAACGAATAAACGAATGAAACGAATTGTAGTATTAGGAGCTGGCGAAAGTGGAGCTGGCGCAGCCGTATTGGCAAAGAAAGAAGGTTTTGATGTGTTCGTATCAGATATGTCGGCCATCAAACCAAAATACATAGAGTGGCTTGACTCTCACCAGATAGAGTGGGAGAGTGGGCAGCATACAGAGGAGAAAATCCTTAATGCGGATGAGATAATCAAGAGTCCTGGTATTCCTGATACTGCTCCAATAATCAAGAAACTCAAGGCTCAGGGTACAAGCATCATCTCTGAGATAGAGTTTGCTGCACGCTACACAAATGCAAAGATGATCTGCATTACAGGTAGTAATGGCAAGACTACAACAACAACACTTATCCATCATATTTTGCAGGATGCTGGTTTTGATGTGGGATTGGCAGGAAATATCGGTCACTCGCTCGCTCTTCAGGTAGCTGAGACGCCACATGAGTACTATGTAATCGAGCTCAGTTCTTTCCAGCTTGACAATATGTACGACTTCCGTGCAGACATTGCCGTGCTGATGAACATCACGCCTGACCATCTTGACCGCTATGACAACTGCATGCAGAACTATGTGGATTCAAAGATGCGTATCACCCAGAACCAGACAGAGGCAGATGCCTTCATCTACTGGGATGGCGATCCTATCATCACAAAGGAACTCGCAAAGTACGACCTAAAGGCAAAGCTTTGTCCGTTCAGCGACATAAAGCGTGACGGTCTTGCTGGTTATACTGAAAATGGCGAGTACATCCTTGAATATCCGACACCATTCAATATGGAGCAAGAGAGCCTTTCGCTCCGTGGTCGTCATAATGTCTATAACTCATTGGCGGCAGGTCTTGCAGCTCATATTGCTGGTGTGAAGGATGACACTCTTCGCAAGTGTCTCGGCAACTTCCCTGGTGTAGAGCATCGCTTGGAGAAGATCTGCACAGTGGGTGGCATTACTTACGTCAATGACTCAAAGGCAACAAATGTGGATGCTTGTTGGTATGCACTTGAAAGCATGACACAGCCTACGGTACTTATCCTCGGTGGTGTTGATAAGGGTAACGACTACTCACAGATCTACGATCTCGTGAAGGAGAAGTGCATCGGCATCGTGTATATGGGTGTTGACAACAAGAAACTCCACGATTGTTTCGATGGCTTCGGCATCCCAACACGCGACACACAATCAATGAAGGACGCAATGGCAGCCTGCAAGGAACTGGCAAAAGACGGTTCAACAGTGCTCCTCTCTCCGTGCTGTGCAAGCTTCGACCTCTTCAAGAACATGGAGGATCGTGGCGAACAGTTCAAGGAGATTGCCCTGAACTCATAACAACATATATGCGGAGAACTCTAAAGAGCGCCCCCGCAAACATAATAAGGTTGTATAACCCCAATAAATCTAAAAGTTCAAAAATTGTCAAGGTTTCAATTCAAAAAAGGTGATAAGGTTATATGGATAGTGTTCTTCTGTCTATGTATCATCAGTATAGTTGAGGTATTCAGTGCTTCAAGCGGATTGACATATAAGACCGGTAACTTTGCTGGTCCGATCTTACGCCATGTTGGTCTGCTTCTTGTAGGCATCGCCTGTATGGTAGGTGTAAGCAATGTGCAATGCAAATACTTTAAACTTGCTACTCCTATCGTACTTTTCGTTGCTGCTGTTTCGTTGCTTCTCGTGCTGGTTATTGGACAAAGTACCAATGGCGCAAGCCGTTGGATAAACATCGCTGGCATACAATATCAGCCTTCGGAACTGGCTAAAGGCGCCACTGTGCTTGCGGTTGCACAGATTCTCTCTGCCATGCAGACTCCAGGTGGAACTGATAAGAGAGCCATAAAGTATATACTTTGTATTGCTGTTCCGATATGCTTCTTCATTTTTTTGGAGAACTTCTCTACAGCTCTGCTCCTTGCCATAGTAGTTCTTGCCATGATGATTGTGGGTGGAGTTCCTTGGCGACAGCTGGGACCTCTGCTTGGTTTGTGCGCAGGCGCTGCAGGGTTGTTCCTTTTCTTGGTTCTTGCTTTCGGAAAGGTTGATGAACCGGAAACAAAAGAGGCACTCACTCTGACAGAGAAAGTGGTGGAAAAAGAGAAACCTACATTCTTCGGAAAGGTGTTCCACCGCTTCGGAACATGGAAGAAGCGTATCATTAAGTTTACAGAAGGCGGTGAGGTCGCTCCAGAAGACTTTGACCTTGACGAGGATGCTCAGGTGGGACATGCCAACATCGCAATCGTCAAATCAAACGGTTATGGTGTAGGACCTGGAAACAGCGTTCAGCGCGACTGGCTATCGCAGGCATACTCGGACTTTATCTTTGCCATTATCATAGAAGAACTTGGACTGGAAGGAGCCTTTGGAGTCTGTCTGCTCTATATAGTGCTGCTCTTCCGAACGTCTTATATAGCGAACCGCTGTGAGAACAGTTTCCCTGCTTTCCTTGCAATGGGACTTGCATTGATGCTTACATCACAAGCGATGTTCAATATGATGGTTGCCGTAGGACTTGGACCTGTAACCGGACAACCATTGCCTCTGATATCAAGAGGTGGTACATCAACGATACTCAACTGTATATATCTCGGAATGATTCTTAGCGTAAGTCATACGGCAAAGAAGAATCCTGGATTGGAAAATATATAGAATAGACCTGAAAAAGCAAATCAGATATGCGATTAATAGTAAGTGGCGGTGGAACTGGTGGACACATCTTCCCCGCAATCTCAATAGCCAATGCCGTAAAGGCTCAGAAGCCTGAGACAGAGATTCTCTTTGTCGGAGCGCTTGGCCGTATGGAAATGCAGCGTGTTCCTGCTGCTGGATATAAGATTATCGGCTTGCCTGTACAGGGCTTTGACCGCAAGAATCTTCTGAAGAATTTCAAGGTTTTATGGAATCTTTGGAAGAGCAAGCGTATGGCGAAGAAGATTGTCAAGGAATTCAAACCCGATGTGGCAGTCGGAGTGGGCGGCTATGCTAGCGGACCTATGCTCGACGAATGTGCTGCAGCAGGCGTTCCTTGCCTTATTCAGGAACAGAATTCCTATGCCGGTGTTACCAATAAGCTTCTCGCCAAGAAGGCAAAGAAGATTTGTGTGGCATACGAAGGTATGGAGCGTTTCTTCCCTGAAGACAAGATCTTGCTTACTGGAAATCCTGTTCGCCAGAATATCATTGACTCTGCCGTTACAAAGGAAGAGGCTATGAAGGCATTCAATCTTGATCCAAATAAGAAGACAATCCTTATTGTCGGAGGAAGTCTTGGCGCACGCACACTGAATGAGAGTGTGTTGCAGCATCTTCATGACATTAAGAATAGCGATGTTCAGATTATCTGGCAGACTGGTAAGTTCTATTCTCAGCAGATAGCTGATGCAAAGAAATTTGCCGTTGACGAGAAGCGCTGGCCAGAGAACCTTCAGAATACGGACTTTATTTCCGATATGGCAGCAGCCTACAAGGCAGCTGACCTTGTGATAAGTCGTGCAGGAGCAAGTAGTATCTCTGAATTCTGCTTGATTGGTAAGCCTGTGATTCTCGTTCCTTCTCCAAATGTGGCAGAAGACCATCAGACAAAGAACGCCATGGCACTCGTAAACAAAGGTGCTGCCATCTATGTTCCTGATGCAGAGGCTGCGGAGAAAGTCATTAGCGTTGCACTTGCGACAGTCAATGATGATGTAACATTGAAGAACCTGAGCGATAATATCCTTAAACTTGCACTTCCTGATTCTGCAAACATCATCGCGGACATGGTGGTGAAAATGGGAAGATAATATATATGGAACTAAAAGACATTAAATCGGTATATTTTGTTGGTGTAGGCGGAATTGGTATGTCTGCCATTGCACGATATTTCTTGAAGCAGGGAAAAAATGTCGGAGGATATGATAAGACTCCGTCTGCACTTACTCGTCAGCTTGAAGAGGAAGGCATAAAGGTCCATTACGAGGAGAATCTTGAACTCGTGCCAGCAGAGTGCAAGGATAAGGAAACGACTCTTGTCGTATATACTCCAGCTATACCTAAAGAGCATGTAGAACTCGTCTATTTCCAGGAGAATGGCTTTGATGTTGAGAAGCGTGCGCAGGTGCTTGGTATGCTTACTCGCTCACACAAAGGACTTTGCTTCTCTGGAACGCATGGTAAGACTACTACTTCTACTATGTGCGCACATATCATGCACCAGTCTTCTGTTGATTGCAACGCGTTCCTTGGTGGTATATCCAAGAACTATGGCACAAACTATATCCTTTCAGAGGAATCTGATTATGTCGTAATAGAGGCAGATGAGTTCGATCGCTCTTTCCATTGGCTTCGCCCTTGGATGAGTGTCATCACATCAACTGATCCTGACCATCTTGACATTTACGGAACAAAAGAAGCCTATCTTGAGAGCTTCGCCCACTATTCTGAACTTGTGCAGCCTGGCGGTGCGCTCATTGTTCATAAGGGACTGGAGGTGAAGATTCGTCCTCAGGAAGGCGTAAAGATATATGAGTATAGTCGCGATGAAGGCGACTTCCACGCTGAAAATATCAAAATAGAGAAAGGCAACATATCGTTCGACTTCATCTCGCCAGTTGAAAATGTGAGGGGAATAGAACTAGGACAGCCTATCCCTATCAACATCGTTAACGGTATTGCCGCAATGGCAATGGCGCAGCTTAACGGCTGTACGGCGGATGAACTGCGCGAAGGAATGAAGACATACGGCGGTGTTGACCGTCGCTTCGACTTTAGAATAAGAAGCGAGAAGTGTGTTCTTCTAAGCGACTATGCTCATCATCCTAAAGAGATCCATGCAAGCGCTTCGTCGCTTCGTGAACTCTACAAAGACCGCCATATTACGGCAATATTCCAGCCACATCTTTATACTCGCACGCGTGATTTCTATAAAGACTTCGCTGATGCACTGAGTATTCTTGACAAGGTGGTGCTTACGGAGATTTATCCAGCTCGCGAATTGCCTATTCCTGGAGTTACCTCTGAACTTATCTATGACAATCTTGCAGAAGGTGTAGATAAGATTATCATCAAGAAAGACGAGGTTGCCGACTATCTGCGCAACAATGAGACGGATGTCGTTGTCGTGCTCGGTGCTGGCGATCTTGACAATCAGATGGCAGAATTCACAGAGATACTCTCTGCTAAAAACTAACCCCCAAATAGCAAAACCTAATCCGAATAGCAAACCTAACCCCCAAATAGCCCCTGTGCTCCAAGCGTCAGCTTGGAGTCTAAACGAAAGAATTGAATTGGCGTAAATACATATTGATTTTAATAGATGTGCTACTTCTTGCGTATCTTGTTCTTGCTGTCACAGTGCTTAATAAGCCTGATGAGAGCGAGAAAACTTGTCGTGAGATTAGGGTAAACATCGCAGATAAGAATACAAACGGATTCCTTGATGTCAATGAGATAAAGACAATGTTGCTCAAGCAGGATAAGTGGCCATATCTTCAGCAAATGGATAAGATAGAGCCACGAACCATTGAGGAACTTCTCATGAGCAGTCCGTTTATTAATACTGCACAGTGCTATAAGTCGAAAGATTCTCTCGTTAGCATAGAGGTAACGCAGCGTTTGCCGGTTATCCGCATAAAGGGGGATGATGGAGGCGACTATTATCTTGACGATAAAGGTGGTGTTGTGCCGAATGCTTCATACAACAGCGACCTTATCATCGCTACAGGTAAGTTCTCGAAGAAGTTTGCGATGAGTTCGCTCGCTCTTCTTGCGCAGACTATCACTGACGATGAATTTTGGAATGCACAGATAGAGCAGATAAATGTTTTGGCCACTGGTGGCATAGAATTGGTTCCGCGTGTAGGCGAGCATATTGTCTATATCGGTACATTGCCTCAGGCAGAAGATTCCAAAGAGCAGAAAACGCTGATAGAGGATTATGTCAAGGAGCGTTTGCACCGTCTGGAACTTTTCTATCGTTATGGTCTTTCAAAGGCGGGATGGAATAAATACGGTTACATCAATCTGGAGTTTGATAACCAGATAATCTGCAAGAAAGACAAGAATAGCATGGAAGAACCAGATTTGGAGCAGCAGAAAAAGGAAGAAGAGGATGCTGCGGCATCTGCTGATGGCATAGGCGGACCTATTACTGCTACCGTAGGTAAGACGGAAACGCCAAGAGCAAAGAAACCATAGGAATTGAATAAGTATTAATGCAATCATAAACAATGGCAACAAACAAGGATTTCATTGTAGCAATAGAGCTAGGCTCGTCAAAGGTCACGGGTATTGCCGGAAGAAAGAATCTTGACGGCAGTATCAGTGTGCTCGCTATTATTCGTGAAGAATCTTCTTCTTTCATTCGTAATGGCATTGTATATAAAATGGATAAGACTGCACAGTGCGTTTCAAGCATTGTGGCAAGACTCCAGACACAGTTGCGTACTCGCATTAACCGTGTCTATGTGGGTGTTGGCGGTCAGTCTATCCATAGCGAACGCAATGTTATTGTGCGTGATCTCCCTGTTGTTGACATGATAACTCAGGAGATGGTTGATGAGATACAGGAGATTAACCGCCAGATGAATTATCCGGGACAGTTCATACTCGATTCTGTCACTCAGGAATACAAGGTTGATACTCTCCAACAGATTGATCCTGTGGGCATTCAGTGCCGACATCTGGAGTCTCATTTCCTGAATATTCTTTGCCGTGAGCAGTTTTACAATAACCTGAACGAATGCTTCAATTCTGCTGGCATCCAGATTGCCGAATTGTTCCTTTCGCCAATAGCTCTTGCTGACAGCGTACTGTCCGATGCGGAAAAGCGCTCTGGATGTGTCCTTGTTGATCTTGGTGCAGATACAACAACCGTTGCCATTTACCATAAGAATATTCTTCGTCATCTTGTCGTGATTCCTCTTGGAGGTATGAACATCACTCGCGACATCGCTTCGCAGCATATTGAGGAGCATGTGGCAGAAGATATGAAGAAGAAGTATGGTACGGCATACAGCGAGTTCATTGATACCAATGATGCTGTTCAGTATAACTGTGGCGATGAAAAGACTATATCAAATATTCTCTTTAACGAGATTGTAGAGTCGCGTGTAAGGGAGATTGTTGAGAATGTCCAGAACCAGATACCAAAGCAGTATCGTGATAACCTTCTTGGCGGACTTATCCTTACTGGTGGTGGAAGCAATATGAATGATATAGAGAAAGCTTTCGCTGCTTATACCGGTATTCAGAAGATTCGTATTGCCAAGTTTGTTCAGCAGTCAGTTACATCACATCTTGACGACTTGTCTGTACATAATTCAATGCTTAATACTGCTCTTGCTATTCTGGCAAAGGGTGATATGGTTTGTTCTGGAGATGTTTACAATCCAAACGAGGAATTGTTCAATCAGGAAGGAGAATCCGCTGTTGAAATGAATAACGGTTCTGGCTCACTCTTTGAGGTGGGTGGACAAACTCCACGCCGCTCAGGTTCCGGTTTCGGAGTCGTTGTATCTGCTGCGGAAAAAGAAGATATTGAACGAAAGCGTGCAGAAGCTGAAGAGGCAGAAAGAATCGCTGCCGAAGAGGCTGCTGCAGAGGCGGCGCGACTTGCTCAGGAAGAAGAGGAAAAGCGTCAGGCTGAACAGGAGGCTCAAGAGCAAGCTGATCGTTTGAATAATCCAAAAGTATCAACATTCCAGAAGATAAAGAACTGGTTAAATAATCTGGCAACGGAGGAGTAAATATGGAAGTAGGAAACAACTCATTTGTACCATTGGAGTTTGCGACTCAGGAGTCGGCAAAGAGCATAATAAAAGTTATTGGTGTCGGCGGTGGTGGTAGCAACGCTGTCAACCACATGTATCGTGAAGGCATCAACGGCGTGTCGTTTGTGGTTTGCAATACTGACCAGAAAGCCCTGGAAGATAGCCCGGTGCCTGTTCATCTCCAACTCGGTGCCGAAGGACTTGGTGCGGGCAATAAGCCTGAGGTTGGACGCCAGAAGGCAGAGGAAAGTGTTGACCAGATTGCTGGTATGCTCAACGATGGCACTAAGATGGTCTTTATCACTGCCGGAATGGGTGGCGGTACTGGTACTGGTGCTGCACCGGTTGTGGCAAAAGTGGCTCGCGAAAACGATATCCTTACTGTTGGTATTGTTACCATCCCGTTTGTGTTCGAAGGATCGCGCAAGATTGACAAAGCCCTTGATGGTGTCGATGAAATGTCAAAGCATGTTGATGCTCTTCTTGTTATTAACAACGAGCGTCTTCGTCAGATATATCCTTCCCTCTCAGTTGCTGACGCCTTCAAGCGTGCTGATGACACTCTTTCTGTTGCGGCAAAGAGCATAGCGGAGATCACTACAAGCCATGGCTATATCAATCTTGACTTCAATGATGTCAAGACAATGATAAAGGATGGCGGCGTGGCTATCATCTCTACAGGCTATGGAGAGGGTGAAAAGCGACTTGGTGATGCTATTGAGGATGCTCTTAACTCTCCACTTCTCAATGACAATGATGTGTATAATTCTCGTAAGATTCTTCTCAGTATCACTGCCTCTCCGGGAGAGAATGGTGAAGGTCTTATGATGGAGGAAATGAACTATGTCCATCAGTTTATGGATAAGTTCGATGAGGATATAGAGACTAAGTTCGGACTTGCTTTTGATCCTGAACTGGGTGATAGGGTGAAGGTAACGATTCTTGCGACCGGCTTCGGACTTCGTAATATCTATGAGCAGCAGAATAAGCTCGACCGTTACCATGACCTTACTGCCGACGAGATGGCTCGCGAGGAAGAGTTGAAACGTCAGCGTGAGGATCGTCGTCGTGGATACTATGGCAATGACTCAGCTCCTCGCTATAAGCGTCGTCCTTCTATTTATCTGTTCTCTACTGCAGACCTTGATAATGACGATATTATCTCAGCTATAGAGCAGGCACCTACATACTCTCGTTCAAAGAAACTCGTTGAGGAATTGAAAAGTTCAGTAGCAACTTCTGCCAATAAGAATGCTGATGAAGCTGCTTACGAAGAGTCTGTAGATGATAATGTTAGCGCATCGGGTAAAATCTCGTTTGTGTAGTTAGGTCAGCCTATATGGCTAGTACAATTTGAACATTCTTTAATTCTTTTATATACTGAATTATAATCGTGTAAAAAGAGGTGTGTCGATTTAATCGGCGCACCTCTTTGCTCGTTTTACCCTTGTCATCTCTATCTTGTATTTGGGGAACGCCCCACTCACTTCTAATATGTTCCATTAGAACAATTATGCAAAATGCTTGCTGTGCATTATTAAAACTCATTACCTTTGCAGCGAGAAAACTACTTTTTGTTCAACCCTTTTATTACACTAACCCTTTAAAACCTAGAACATTATGGAAGAAAGATTCTTTTTCTGCAATGCTTGTGGCAATCTGTTTATTGCTGCCATTGCTAGTGGCGTTATCCCTTATTGCTGCGGCGACGAGATGGAAATGCTAAAACCTAACACTACTGACGGAAACACGGAGAAGCATCTCCCTGTAGTAAGTCGCAAATCAGACCATTCTCTGATGGTCAGAATCGGCTTCGAACCTCATCCTATGACATCGCAGCACAACATTCGTTTCATCTGTCTTGAGACCGACACCGAAGTCATTGTACGCTACTTGAAGGAGGATGATCCTCCAGAAGCTTGCATTCGCTTCTCTGGTACTCCTGTTGCCGTTTATTCCTACTGCAACATCCACGGACTTTGGCGTGTAGATGCTCCACAGAAGACGGAAGGTTGCGACTCCCAAGGCTGTCGCGTTATGTGATGAAGTTAAAGGTCTGCAGTATTATAATGAAGGCGCCAGCATTTGCTAGCGCCTTCATTATGGCATGAACCTTAGTCTTTTTCAGAACTTTTATCCTTCATTCCTTAGCTGACTTTTAGTGAGCATCTATAATATTCTTTGCGGCATACAGCGAACGTGACTGCAGCAGCATCTCTATGAATACTTCTGCGCTATGCTTTCGCAGAGTGGTGTTGTTCGTGTGAGCGTATATTTGTATCGGTTTGCTAAGTTCCTCAATCTCAACACTGCAGAGCTGATGATTGTTCTTGATAATGTTCTCCGTTAGGATACTGATATAGTTTGATTCCTGCAGGATGTTCATAATGGCGTTTACGTCATTTATCAGTGACACCACGTTCAGCTCTCCTGTATCTGCATGAATGAAGCTCTCTATTGCATTACGGTCGCGAAGCCCTTTCTCTGGCAGTATCAGTTTGTGAGGGAGAAAATCCGTGAATCGTAGTATCTGCCTTGTTGCCAGCGGATGATTCTTGCGCATGATTGCTGCAAGGCGATATTCCATTATTGGCGTTGACTCGGCAAACTCATGCGGACTAGTAGGCATCATGGAGAACATTATGTCTATCTCATGGTCCTTCAGCATGCTGAGAAGGTCAGAGAGACTTTTGTAATAAGCATTTACCTTTACCTTTGGATAGCGAGTCATGAACGCCAGCATCGTTTCGCGGATATAAGGTTCAAGACTGTAGGTCAGCCCTATGTTAAGCGTTCCGCACATCAACCCTTTCAAATCTGATATGCGGTTGCGGCATTCTGCCACTCCGTTCAAAACTTTCTTAGCCAAAGGAAACAGTTCTCTTCCGCTTTCCGTAAGTATCACACTGTGCGCTTGCCTAACGAATAGTTGAGCGCCAAGTTCTTCTTCAAGCAACTTTATCTGTTGCGACACTGCACTTTGCGTAACAAATAACATCTTTGAGGCCTCCGAGAATCGCCCAGTCTCAGCAATTCCTACGAAGTACTGTAATTGTCTGATGTCCATAATGTAGAAGGTTTAGAGGTTAAAGTCGAGGTTAAAGTCAAAGTTGAAGTCAAACTGGAACTTTTGCTTCTGCAAAATTACTAATATATTTCATTCCTCAAAATTATATGCTATAAAAATACATAATATTCCATATTAGTTTTAATGATATTGGCAGGATGTGGAATCGTAATTGCAGTTTATGCGTCATTTTCGACAGGAAAATGAATAAATGTGGCCGAAAATTATCTGCGCTCAAAATACTCACTCTATTATATAAATATATAAAATGTACGCACGCGAGGGTGTTTTGATGATAGTCAAATAAGGAAATGTTTTTGAAACTTTCCTTCAAAAATACTTGTGAGGTTTCTGGAATAGTCATACCTTTGCACCCGCTAAAACGGAAAACCACCCGCTTCCGATGA
>JAKSLJ010000021.1 GCA_024401275.1 Bacteroidaceae bacterium
AGATTTCAAACAATCCTGAGGTTATCCGCCGACTCGGTATCATCGGTATCAACACTGCCATCGAGGTTGACATCTACGGTAACGCTAACTCTACTCACATCTGCGGTACAAAGATGATGAACGGTATCGGTGGTTCTGGCGACTTCGAGCGCAACGCATTCCTGTCTATCTTCACTTGTCCTTCTACAGCAAAGGGCGGCATGATCAGTTCTATCGTACCATTCGTGAGCCACCAGGATCACTCAGAGCACGACGTGAACATCATCGTGACAGAGCAGGGTATCGCAGACCTCCGCGGCAAATCTCCTATCGAGCGTGCTCATGCAATCATTGAGAACTGTGCTCACCCAGACTACAAGCAGCTCCTTTGGGACTACCTCAAGATCTCGAAGATGGGTCAGACTCACCACAACCTCAACGCAGCCCTCGCTATGCACGACACATTCCTCCGCAAGGGCGACATGCACCTCACAGATTTTGCTGAATATGTAAAATAATCCACATCTCTTTCATACAAGGCGTTGCGCCACAAACAAAACGCGGCGCAACGCCCCTACCCTATTTCTCTACATAGGACACAAACAACATCCTGAAAAACGCTCATACAAAAAAACTAACCTATGGAAAACGATGTTGTAATAATTGTACCTGCTTACAACCCTGAAATAGACTCAATGTTGGACTTTTTGGCAAATATGAAGGGTACATTTGCCAATATTATTATCGTTAATGACGGCGGCGGAAAAGAACTCCATAGTTTTTTCCAAGGTCTCAAAGACGAAGGCTATGATGTAATTTCCCACAGTGTCAGACTTGGCAAGGGACGCGCCTTGAAGAGTGCCATCAACCACGCCCTGGAGAATTATCCTGATGCCATTGGCGTTATAACCACCCACTGCAACGGAGTTTATTCTGTAAGAAACCTAAAGAGAGTGGCTGAAGAAATGAGGAAAGACCCGCACTCTCTCATCATTGGTTCGCGCAACTTTGACGAAAAAGAGATGTCGTGGATTAATAAAATTCACGCCAAACTGACGCGTTCCATCTTCTCCGCCTTCGTTGGAGTAAACATTTCCGACAGCCAGTCTGGACTGCGCGCGTTCGGAAGGAGCGTGATGATGGAAATGCTTCAGGTAAACGGTGAGAAATATGATTATGAAACAAACATGATAATCCACTGCAAGGAAGAGGGTATAAAGATTGTAGAGACACCTATTACTACTATAGGTACTGTTAGCGAGGCGTTCAGGCACTACAACCCAATCGTGGATTCTATCGGTATCTATAAGATTTTCTTCAAATTCATCGTAACGGCATTGAGTTCGTTCTTCATAGACATCAGTCTCTTTTCACTGCTGGTTCTTCTGCTGCCAAACATCAAGTGTGGTGTAATAACCAGAATTGTGGTAGCAACGATTGTAGCGCGTATCATTTCCTCACTCTACAATTTCTTCGTCAACTCAAGAGTTGTATTCAAAAAGAAGGAAAGTACAAGCACTATCATCAAGTATTATCTCCTCGTCGTTGTGCAAATGTTCGTGTCTGCCTTCGCCGTATCAAATATCTTCGATATGCTTGGAATAAATGCCACATTCCTGAAGCTGATGGTGGATACAGTAATTTTCTTGGTGAACTTCTACATCCAGCGCGAATGGATCTTCAGGAAGGATATTGCAGACAAAAATAAGGAAATCTAATAAGTTAAAGAGCATTTTAATTGCTTTTTTATAAAGCATACTTAGCAAAATTTCGAAAAAAAACTTAAAAACGAAGCTCTTTCGTCCGATTTTAATGAATTTATATCAAACAATCTATAGGGCTTTAGTAAATTTGCAATAAGGAAAGGCTAAAGGCAGAATGCTGAATAACCGATAAAAGCAAAAACATAAACCAAAAACAAATTGTAAATTTCACTATGGATTGGTTCAACGAATTAGACATTTGGATGAAAGTGTTCTGGAGCTGCGCTATGGTCGGTTCCGTGTTTTTCATACTGCAGACAGCACTGACGCTTTTCGGATTCGACGGAGACATTGAGGTGGACACGGACTTCGACGCCGATGTTGACGGTGCAGGACACAGCACTTTCTCTTCCGACCTAGCCGATATGTTCACGATTCGCAACTTTGTAAACTTCTTCCTCGGCTTCGGATGGACTGGTGTTTGCCTGGCAGATGCTATAAGCAACAGGGTGCTGCTTACCATTGTGGCTGTAGTTGTAGGCTTAGCCTTCGTGCTGCTCTTTGTATTCGTCTACAAGAAGCTCCTCGGCCTTGAGCATAACGGTGCCATCGACACGGAGAAAGATGTTGTTGGCAAGAAGGCAAGCGTATATCTTCGCATACCTGCTGGCGGCGAGGGAAAGATACAACTCTCTATCAAGGGCGCAGTCTTCGAGTTCAATGCAGTAGCAGAAGATACGGAGACAGAAATCCCTACAGGTGCTAATGTGGAGATTGTCAGCAAGAAGGCTGACGGACTGTATGTCGTAAAATAAGAAAGTAAATCATAAAATCGTCAAATCATCAAATCAACAAATGATACTATGGACATGTTAATTCCTATCTTCGGTGTAGTATTGTTCGTACTCGTCGTAACGATACTCAAGCGTTATCGCCGTTGCCCATCAGACAAGATTCTGGTTGTTTACGGTAGTCGTTCCTCTGGCGGAAGTGCTCGCTGCGTACATGGCGGCGGTACCTTCGTATGGCCTATCATCGAGGACTATGCTTACCTCTCGCTCACTCCGCTGAGCATTGATGCAAACCTCACCAACGCACTCTCTCGTCAGAACATCCGCGTTGACGTGCCTTGCCGCTTCACTGTCGGCGTAAGCACAGAGCCAGACCTCATGAATGCCGCTGCTGAGCGACTCCTCGGTCAGAGCCCAGCACAGATTCAGGACCTCGCCCGCGATATTCTCTTTGGTCAGCTCCGTCTCGTTATCGCGACAATGAGTATTGAGGAGTTGAACTCCGACCGCGATAAGTTCCTCGACGCTATCAGCAAGAACGTTGAGGTAGAGCTCCGCAAGATCGGTCTCCGACTCATCAACGTAAACGTTACCGACATCAAGGACGAGTCTGGATATATCGAGGCTCTCGGGCAGGAAGCTGCTGCAAAGGCTATCAACGAGGCAAAGGTTCGCGTAGCAGAGCAGGAGAAGATTGGTGAAATCGGTAAGGCAGAGGCTATGCGCGAAACTCGTATCCGTACTTCCGAAGCTAACGCTATGGCTGTACAGGGCGAGAACGAGGCTAAGATTCAGATTGCCAACTCAGAGGCTAACCGTCGTGAGCGTGAGGCAGAGGCTAACCGCAAGGCTATTGCCAGTGAGAAGGTTCAGGCAGCAAAGGCTCTCCAGGAGGCTTACCTCGCTGAGAAGGAGGCTGAGGAAAGTCGTGCTGAGCGTGAAAGTGCTACACAGAAGGCTAACGTCCTCGTTGCTCAGGAGATCGAGAAGAAGCGTCTCATCATCGAGGCTGAGGCTGAGGCTGAGCGTGTTCGCGTAAATGCTAAGGGTGAGGCTGACGCCATCTTCGCTAAGATGGAGGCTGAGGCAAAGGGTCTCTTCCAGCTCCTCGCAAAGCAGGCTGAAGGTTACGACAAGATGGTTGAAGCTGCCGGTGGCGACGCTACCAAGGCTTACATGCTTCTCCTCCTCGAGAAACTCCCAGACCTTGTCAAGACTCAGGTTGAGGCAGTCAAGGGCATCAACATCGACCACGTCACTGTTTGGGACGGCGGCAACACAGCCGACGGCAAAGGCAGCACAGCAAACTTCGTAAGCGGACTCATGAAGAGCGTGCCACCGCTCAACGAGCTCTTCGACATGGCAGGTCTCAATCTCCCTGAGTATCTTGCCAAGAAGAAAGATGCTCCAGAGCCTCCAGTGGCAGATGCAGAAGAAGTTTAAGTAGAAAGGCTTATTATTAGGTAGTCAAATACGTGTTGGCCACAAGATGTAGGGCGAAGTTTACTGAGCCGTATGCGAGAATAAAACCTTAATCGCGGCTCAGTAAACTTCGCCCTACATCTTGGGAAAAGAAAATCTCCCACCTAGGGAGACGAGTCATTTTCTTATAAGAAAACAAAAAAATTCTAATAAGAAAAAACATTTTTTCTTATAAGAAAACGCAACACAATCCTTGGGAATACTATAAAGAAGGCCAAAGAAGACAACTAAAAAGGCCAAAGAAGACCGTAAAAAAGACCGAGGAAGAAGATGAAAAGCACTACTGATACCTGCAAACGGTGCAGATAAACGCAGGTGATTCCTCTATGTCAAAGGCGACATCCGTGCGAGAGAGAGCTTTCTTCAGGTCATCGCGAATGCCCTCGCCAGTAAGTTTCAGAAGAGCTTCCTTCTTTGTCCAATACCGTATAAACTCACGGTCGGGACTGTCTGAAGCCTCAACATTCCGCAATTCCTCATCATTCAAAACATGACGGGCTAGCGACTCTTTATAGCGACCTACACGCTCAACATCAACGCCAACAGGCTCATCGCCAATAACACATACAACAGCCTCCTTACAATGACTAAGGTTAAAATGGATGTGCGGATAGTCCGTCAGTATGGGTTTGCCGTCAGGTTGCTCGAAAAGTCGCGGGTTCCCGTCTATGCCATACAACTCTCTCAGTCCACGCTTCAGCAGCAGATAGGCAAGCACACACTCGCGCTGCCCCTGCTCAAAACGGAACTTCAAAGCCTTCTCCCTTCGCTCAGGCGAAATCTGTTCAAGTGCCTCAACAAGCGAGAAGCTTTTTATTTCAGTGGAAATGTATAGTTTGTAAGACATTTAATATAGCAGAAATCACTTACAAATAAGCATACGGAAAAGCGTTAATTCACAACAGTAAGACACTTACGACCGCTGAAGTCCAGGTCATGATGCTTTTCCATATAGTTCGTCAGAATGTCTGAGTTTGTCTTGCCATGGTCAAGTCCGTTGTCCAAACCGAGCATCGGACAAACAGATCCCATGAAAGAGTTCACAGCCACGGTGTAAGTCTTGTCCATATTAAACTTGCTGCCGTCCTCGTTCTTGATGGTCACTCTGTTCGCGTCACCCTTTTTCTTGCCGTAAGTGTAGGTGTATTTTATGCCGCTACAGAATACCGGCTTATGGTCTATGTCGGGATATGCCACAAGAAGTTCTTCGAGCTGACGACCGGTAAGCTGGAAAGTATAGATGATGTTTCCGAACGGATCAAGTTCAAGAATCTTTGCGACATCAATGTTTCCCGCATCGATAGAGTTGATGCGTATGCCGCCCTGATTCTGCAATGCAATGTCGGCACCTGTGTATTCGCGGACAGCCTCTGTCATCATCACGCCTATCTCCTCAGCAGACGCAAACGGTTTTACTGCACGAGCCACAACGCGCTTCAGTTCTGGAGCATTTGCGTATTTATCGTAAAGTGCCTGAGCTTTGTCAGAAACTCCCCCAGCAGACTTAACGAGTATTGGTCGGCATGTAGTCTCAACCACCTTTCCGCCTACCACCTTTATGTCTATCTCGTTAAGATACTTCGTATAGCATTCAGCCTGAGAAATGAATACGCCATTATGTTTCTCGCCCGGAATAAGGTCATGGGAATGTCCGCCGATAATGAGGTCAAGCTCCGGATGATTCTCTGCAAGAACCTTATCGTCGGTATAGCCAAGATGACTGAGTGCGATATAGACGTCGCACTTATCGCGCAACCAAGCATAACGCTGCATTTCCTCTTCAAAATGGGTGAAGCGGATGCCCTCCACATTGGCAGGAAGACAGGCTGGATGACCGGTACTGTTAAGCTGAATAAGTCCTATGACTCCGATGTTCAGTCCCTTATGCTCAAACAGGCGATAAGGATAGGTGTGGATGCGGAGCGTGTCGTGCGGATAAGCATTGGCAACGACATAAGGGAAATTGCTCTTGTTGATGGTATTGGCAAAGGCAGACTGACCGCCATCGCACTCATGGTTTCCCATTGTTGACATGTTGAAACCCAGCAGATTCATCATTTCAATGCCCGGAAGATTCGTTTCCTTGTAGTTATCGTTTACTGGATTACCAGTTCGGTTATCGCCAGCCGAAAACAAAAGGACATCAGGATGCTTGCTGCGAATGCTGTCCACAAGATAGGCGAGCTTCGGAAAGTGCTCTATATGCGAGTGGAAATCATTTATGGCAAGAATCTTTACATCTGCATCTTGAGCAGAAAGACTCAAGGAAGCTAAAAGCGAAAAAATAAAGAGTATCGTCTTTTTCATATATCCTTCCTTTGCAACAAACTAATTGAGACTGTATGCAATGCTCTGGTTATTCGTCTTGATGAAACGGATGGAATGAGCAAATTCACGAAGAAACGACAATGTGTTTTCTGAAGGATACTGGTTTGTTAATGGAGTAGAATTTGGCATAGGCAATTTGGTTTTGGTTAGTAATCCGTACCAGCAATTCTGTGCTTTGTATTGAGGTACTTGGTGTTAATAAAACGGATTTATGCAAAGAATATTTTAATTTTTTGAAAAAAAAAGCTAAAAATATTTGTAGGTTCACAAAAGATTTATACCTTTGCAGCGTCTTTAGGCTCAGTAAATGCTTACAAAAAGCAACCAAAAGCCCCAATTTAATAACATTTTGATATGAAAACTTCTAATTATATTGCATGGTGGTGGCGTAGCTCAGGATTGAAAAAGTCGTGAGAAGCTTCCCCCTATGCCTAATATAATTAAATAAAAGGAATAAAGAAAAGGGTCTGTTGCTTATCGCGACAGACCCTTTTTCAAATTACAAGACCAACCCAAAAATCATACATCATACCTCAAATAATCAAAAATGAAACAATATCTTGACAAAGTGCTCGCAGGAGAACCTCTCCGCCGTGAAGAGACAAAAGACATTCTCGTAAACATCTACGAGCAGAAGTACAACGATGTGCAGATTGCAGCCATGCTTGCCATGCTTCAGATGCGCGGCGTTACCGTTGACGAACTCCTCGGTTTCCGTGATGGTATCCTTGAGACTGGCGTTCCAGCCCTTCTCGATGCCGAGCGTTATGTGGACATCGTGGGTACTGGCGGCGACCAGAAGAACACTTTCAACATCTCTACCTGCTCTTGCTTCGTCGTTGCCGGTGCCGGCTATAAGGTGGCAAAGCACGGTAATGTTGCTGCCACTTCCACTTCGGGTGCGTCTGACGTTATCCGCATGCACGGCGTGCAGTTCACGAACGACCTTGACCAGCTCAACCGTTCCATCAACGAGGCTGGCGTTGTCTATCTCCACGCTCCGCTCTTTGCCAAGGCTATGAAGTTCGTTGCTCCTATCCGCAAGCAGATTGCCTTCCCTACCCTCTTCAACCTTCTCGGCCCTATGGTAAACCCATCGCAGCCGGCATGCCAGGTTCTCGGTGTGGCAAATCTCGACCAGATGCGTCTCTACACAAATGTCTGCCGCCGACTCGGTCTCGACTTCGGTATCGTAAACTCTATCGACGGCTATGACGAGATCTCTCTCACTGGCGACTTCAAGGTGTCAACAAACAAAATCGAACAAATCTTCAATGCGGCCGATTTCGGTCTTCCATTCACTAAGGAAGAAGAACTCTACGGCGGCAATACTCAGGAAGAGGCGATGAAGATCTTCGACAATGTCCTTGACGACTGCGCTACAGAGTCTCAGAAGAACGTTGTGATGATGAACTCAGCCCTGGCAATCACTGTTGTTGACCAGTCAAAGTCGCTTGAAGAAGCCCTCGATATGGCAAAAGAGTCTATTGAAAGCGGCAAGGCTAAGCAGGCTCTCAAGAAGTTTGTGGAAATAAACAGCTAAAAAACAAAAAACAAAAAGCCCCCGTTCCCGAGGCGTTTGCCTCGGGCTCCCAGCAACTCTATGGCAGACATATTAGACCAGATAATAGCAGACAAGCGCATTGAGATTGCCCTTGCAAAAGAGCGACTCTCAGAGGCTGACATCCACAAGCTTTGGGAAAGCAAGGCTGAGGAACTAAAGCAATATCATCCATCCTTGAAAGCCGCTCTCACAGCAAATAAAAACATCCCCCTTGGGGGGAAAGAGGGGGTCGCAGGCTTTGGCATCATCTCTGAGTTCAAGCGCAAGTCGCCTTCTAAAGGTTGGATAAAGGAAGAAGGTCGTGCAGACATCATTCCGCTCTCTTACCAACAGAACGGCGCTGCTGCTCTCTCCATACTCACCGACGAAAAATACTTCGGCGGAAAGGATGAGTTCATTGTTACTGCTCGCAAAAGTGGAGTCACTATCCCTATATTATACAAGAACTTCGTGGTCGATGAATACCAGCTCTTCCAGGCAGCCCTCTGCGGAGCTTCTGCCGTTCTCCTTATCGCAGCCGATCTGAAGAAGGAAGAGTGCAAGTCGCTACTTCATACTGCCCACGACCTCGGACTTGAGGCACTACTTGAGATGCACAGCGAACCGGAGCTGGAGTATGTGGAACTCGAACCGGATGTCTGCGGAATCAACAACCGCAACCTCGGTTCCTTCGTCACCGATGTCCAGAACTCCTTCCGCCTTGCAGAACTTCTTCCGAAAGATGCAGTGAAGGTCAGCGAGAGCGGCATCAGCAATCCCGACACCGTAAAGCAGCTCATCCAGGCTGGCTTCAACGGCTTCCTCATCGGCGAGAATTTCATGAAGACAGCCAATCCAGGCGAGTCACTGAAAGAATTCATTAATAACATAAACAACTAATATACAATTCCTCCCACAAGGCATATTACTCCCCCTCCCCATAATCGGGGAGGGGGTTGGGGGGAGAGGCTTTTTATGATAATCAAAGTATGCGGAATGCGCGAGGCGCAGAACATAGACGACGTAGCCGCTCTCGGTGTTGACCTTATCGGTCTTATCTTCTATCCGAAGAGCAAGCGCTATGTCTCACAAATACCTACCCGTGCCGGAATCATCCCGGACAGAGCCGGCGAAGGTCAGAACACCACGCCCGTGAAGAAGGTTGGCGTTTTCGTTGACGACATGCCACAGACCATTCTCACCCGCGTCGTAAACTACAAGCTCTCCTTCGTTCAGCTCCACGGCAACGAGTCGCCCGTGATGATCGAGAATCTCAAGCGCACCCTCATACCGGACTTCGTTCCTGAGATTGGCATCATAAAAGCCCTCAGCATACAGAACGAGGAGGATGTCTTCCGATGGCGCCAGTACGAAGGACTCGTCGATTATTTCCTCTTCGACACAAAATGCAAGACCGTTGGCGGAAGCGGCAAGCACTTCAATTGGGATCTTCTTAAGGCATACGATGGCAACATCCCGTTCCTCCTTTCCGGTGGCATCGGTATCGAAGACCTTGAAGACCTGAAGAAATTCTCCCACCCTATGCTTGCCGGCTACGACCTCAACTCAAAGTTTGAAGACGCTCCCGCCCTCAAGAATGTAGAAAAGATTAAGGAATTCATTGAGAAAATCCAGACCCCCTAACCCCCCAAGGGGGAACTTTTAATAGTCTTTTCCCTAAGATATAATATTTAGCACAAAAAAACTCTTAACCCTCCAGAGTATAAAAACTCCTCCCCTTGGGGGAGGTTGGGAGGGGTCTATATGAACAAGATAAACTCCCTTTTCCAGAACCGCGGCGACCGCAAACTCCTCTCGCTGTATTTCTGCGCAGGCTGTCCAACACTCGAGGGCACAGCCGATGTCATAAAGACCCTTGAACGCCGAGGCATAGACATGATCGAGGTCGGCGTTCCTTTCTCCGATCCAATGGCTGACGGACCTGTCATCCAAGGTGCTGCCACTCAGGCTCTCAAGAACGGCATGACTCTCCGCAAGCTTTTCTCGCAGCTCGAGACCATCAAGGACGAAGTGAAGATTCCGCTCATCCTCATGGGTTATCTCAATGTAATGATGCAGTACGGCTTCGAGGCATTCTTCAGCAAGTGCAAGGAAGTTGGCGTATCTGGTGCCATCATCCCAGACCTTCCTTTCAAGGACTATCTTGAGCTGAAGCCTATCGCCGACAAGTACGACATCCGCATCATCATGCTCATCACTCCTGAGACTACCGAAGACCGCATCCGCTTCATCGACGAGAACACCGACGGCTTCATCTATATGGTAAGCTCTGCATCAACAACAGGTGCGCAGAAGTCTTTCGACGATGCTAAGCAGGAGTATTTCCAGCGCATCAATGCAATGAACCTCCGCAACCCTCGCATGATAGGTTTCGGTATCAGCAACAAGCAGACACTCGAATCTTCACAGCAGAACGCTGCCGGAGCCATCATCGGTTCCAAGTTCGTTAACCTCCTCAGCGAAGCCAACGGCGACGCAGAACTCGCTATGGATAAGCTATACGAGGCTCTAACAACCCCCTAACCCCCCAAGGGGGAACTTTTAATAGTCTTTTCCCTATGATATAATCCACAAACTTAAAAATAGTATAAACAATAAATTATCCCCCAAAACATTAAAAAATTCCCCCTCGGGGGGTAGGGGGTCAGACTCTATTATGAAGGCAAGATTCATAACAGCAGATCCTGGTTATTATAGTTTGCTAAAGACATTTGCTGATAAAAACAAAGAACATCAGACAGATGCAGAGCAACTATTATGGTATTACCTTTCTAATAATAATTGGGGACTAAGATTTCGCCGACAGTATATCATTGGTACATATATTGCTGATTTTGTCTGCTTAAAGAGTAATACTATTATAGAGATAGATGGTGGTCATCATTCTCAGGAATGTCAGCAAGCCAAAGATTTGATTAGAACTACTAATCTAGAGCAAATGGGTTTTAAGGTTATACGGTTCACCAATGAACGAGTATTTTCAGACCTTTCTGCTGTTTTAGATGAAATATTCAATTTTGTTGTTAAACATTTAGATATAAAATAGAGCTCTTAACCCTCCAGAGTATAAAAACTCCTCCCCTTGGGGGAGGTTGGGAGGGGTCGATTATGAATTTTTTCGTTGATAAAAACGGATTCTACGGCAACTACGGTGGTGCCTACATCCCAGAAATATTATACAAGACAGTAAAAGACCTTGAGGCTGCTTACAAGCCTATCCTCGACAGCGAGGAGTTCAAGCAGGAATATCACGCCCTTCTGAAGGATTACGTCGGTCGTCCTTCGCCTCTCTATTATGCAAAGCGCATGTCGGAGAAGTACGGCTGCCAACTTTACCTCAAGCGTGAAGACCTCAACCACACCGGCGCTCACAAGATTAACAACGCTCTCGGTCAGATTCTCCTTGCGAAGAAGATGGGCAAGACTCGCATCATTGCAGAGACTGGTGCCGGACAGCATGGCGTTGCTACGGCTACAGCCTGCGCTCTTATGGACATGCCTTGCACCGTTTATATGGGTGCTCTTGATGTTCAGCGTCAGCATGTCAATGTAGAGCGCATGAAGATGCTCGGCGCAACGGTTGTTCCTGTGGAAAGCGGAAACAAGACTCTCAAGGACGGCACAAACGAAGCCATCCGCGACTGGTGCTGCCACCCAGCAGATACATTCTATATCATCGGTTCTACCGTTGGTCCTCACCCATATCCAGAGATGGTTGCACGCCTGCAATCCGTTATCTCTGAGGAGATTAAGTGGCAGCTTCAGGAGAAGATTGGTCGCGACTATCCTGACTATCTCATGGCTTGTGTTGGTGGCGGTTCCAATGCAGCCGGTACTATCTACCATTACCTCAACGACGAGCGCGTGAAGATTATCCTCGGCGAGGCTGGTGGTATGGGCGTTGATACCGACAAGACAGCCGCTTCAATGCAGGTTGGTACAATGGGAATCCTCCACGGTTCTCGCATCCGACTCATGCAGACAGAAGACGGTCAGATCATCGAGCCATACTCTATCTCTGCCGGTCTTGACTATCCAGGCACTGGTCCTATGCACTGCAACCTCTACGACCAGAAGCGCGCACAGGTTCTTCCTGCCAACGACGACGAAGCTCTCCGCGCAGCCTTCGAACTTACTCGCATGGAAGGCATCATCCCAGCCCTTGAATCTGCCCATGCCCTTGCCCTTCTTCCTAAGGTGGCACCGCAGTTCAAGAAGGACGATGTCGTAGTTCTTACAGTCTCAGGTCGTGGCGACAAGGACCTTGACACTTATCTCAAAAACGCAGATAAGATTTAAAATAAATAAAAGTTATTTATCATGGAATTTGATTACGAAGGATTCGATATGAGCGACTATGATATGCGCGAACACTATCATACCGCTACCAAAAAGTTACTGGGCGACACCATCACTCCGGTATCTGCCTATCTTAATCTGCGAGACACCTATCCGGAGAGCATGCTGCTTGAAAGTTCCGACTACCACGGAAGCGAAAATTCAAAGAGTTTTATTGGCATCAATCCTATCGCTTCGGTAAGCATATCGCACGGCAATAGTAGAATAGGCTATCCAAAGGGAGGCGGTTCTTTTGGCAGTGTTATAGGGCGAAATCCTGTCAGCTTCGACATAAACAGTTTTCTTAAAAACTTCACTGTTGAGGGCGAAGGCAAGGAGTATTGTGGCCTCTACGGTTACACTTCGTTCAATACGGTAAACTATACAGAGAACATCAAGATCAAGGACGAGACCCAGGACGAGAATGATGCTCCTGATGTGTTTTATATTCTATACAAAACGATCATCGTATTCAATCACCTCACCAACGAGGTGATGCTCATTGAGTTGCTCAGAGATGGCGAGAAGGATAATCTTGACAAGTTGGAGCGCGACCTCATGTCGCGCAACTTCCGCACATACGACTTCCATCCTGTGGGCGACTATTGGTCAACCATTACTGACGATGCACACCGCGAGAACATCCGTCGCTGCATTCAGCATTGTCTCCGTGGCGATGTGTTCCAGATAGTCATCTCGCGCCGTTTCTGCCAGAAATATGAGGGCGACGATTTCAAGCTCTATCGTGTACTTCGTAGCATCAATCCGTCGCCATACCTCTTCTACTTCGACTTCGGTGGCTTCCGCATCTTCGGTTCTTCGCCAGAGACACACTGCCGCATTGATGGCGACACAGCCTATATCGACCCTATCGCCGGCACTACACCTCGCACCGGCAATGCCGAGCAAGACCGCAAGAATGCCGAGTACCTCCGCAACGACCCTAAGGAGAATGCGGAGCATGTCATGCTCGTTGATCTTGCCCGCAACGATCTCTCACGCAACTGCCACGATGTGCATGTCGATTTCTACAAGGATATGCAGTTCTACAGCCATGTCATCCACCTCGTTTCTCGCGTAAGCGGTACTCTTGACAAGGGCGCAGACAAGGTGAAGGCATTCATCGACACCTTCCCTGCTGGCACACTCTCAGGTGCTCCGAAGGTTCGTGCCATGCAGATTATCTCAGAGCTCGAACCCCACAACCGTGGTGCATACGGTGGTTGCATCGGTTTCATCGGCTTCAATGGCGATGTCAACCAGGCTATTGTCATCCGTACCTTCGTCTCTCGCAACAACGAACTCTGGTTCCAGGCTGGCTCCGGCATCGTTGCAAAAAGCGACGTTGAGTACGAACTTCAGGAAGTTAACCACAAGCTCGGCGCATTGCGCAAGGCTATATTAATGGCAGAAAAGATGTAAAGCCCCACCAAGAAAGATTTATTTTATCAAGAATTAAGGAATTAGAGAAGGTTTAGCTGCTTGTAGGGCGAGGATTTCCGAGCCGTTTAGCGGAAATAATACCGGAATCGCGGCTCGGAAATCCTCGCCCTACACCTTTGGGCAAACCATATAATTCTTAAATTCTTGATAATAAAAATAAATATCAAATGGCAAAAACAAATCTCGTAATCATCGACAACTACGACTCATTCACCTACAACCTGAGTCACCTTATAAAAGAACTTGGCGCAGATGTTACCGTCTATCGCAACGACCAGTTCCAACTCTCGCAGCTTGAAGAGTTCGACAAGATAGTTCTCTCTCCAGGCCCTGGCATCCCTTCCGAGGCAGGTCTTCTCCTCGATGTCATTAAGGCATACGCAGGCAAGAAACCTATGCTCGGCGTTTGTCTCGGTCATCAGGCTATCGGCGAAGCCTTCGGCGGCAAACTCACAAACCTCTCTACCGTCTTCCATGGCGTGCAGACACCATGCTATAAAACAGCCGCTGATTCTCCTATATTCAAAGGCCTTCCAACGCAAGAGGCTATTGAAAAACTCCCTCCCATTAGGGGGAGGGTCGGGGTGGGGCTTATCGGCCGCTACCACTCTTGGGTGGTTGACACCGACGGTTTCCCTGAATGCCTTGAGGTTACCGCTCTCTCCGAAGAAGGACAGGTCATGGCACTCCAGCACAAGACGCTGCCTATCTACGGCATCCAGTTCCATCCCGAGAGCGTCCTCACCCCAGACGGCAAGCAGATGCTAAAGAACTTTCTGGAAGTATGATAATATGTCGTGAGTGGCATGGTTGCACTTTGACACTGACAGAGGACGGTTGGCGTTGCGAGGTGAAGCATTCCATGCATCGCCGTTGCAAGGGTTGGGATTATTGCAAACCTTGGATATACATGGTGACAATTAATACACAGCACCATGACCAACCTCCAATGCCTCTCATTGATGGCTACAGACTTCCAGAATGGTTGTTGAAAGCATATGGCAAGACTGGGCATCCGCATCTTTTCGGGGAATTGGCGCAGAATCTTGATGCGGATGGGAAGGCTACAATAGCTTTGAACAATTTTGGCAAGGCGGTGTATGATAGTATTGAGGGAATAAGTAAGTTTTATCCACAAATCAGTATCGGTGAGCGAGTGGTAATGCCTAATCATGTGCACTTTATTATTCGCATAAAGGAGAGATTGCCGGAAAAGAAACCTCTGGGCTTTGTCTTGAACAAGTGGAAATCGGGAGTAAACAAGCTTTTCAAAGAGATCGTGCTTGGGCTCCCAAAGGAGACGCACATGGAAGTTGGGTCATCTGAGCCTAAAGCTCTGAGTACAAGGCTACAGGCAGGACGCGAGAAGCATGGTGGCCACGGCAGCAAGCATCCCGATGCCGGCCTTGTCTTTGAGACAGGCTTTCACGACCGCATCCTTTTCCGCGAGGGTCAACTGCAAACTATGATAAGCTATGTGCGAAGCAATCCGCAACGATTATGGGATGTAGTCCATAACCGTCAGTATTTCAACAAGATCGCTGACTGGAGAATAACAATGCCCTTACTTTCAGGTACAGGTACTAAAGGCGCTGGCAATTGGTGGGAATATTATCCTGGAGGAATGCAATCTTTGACGGAAGAAGGAGGGGCAAGAGGACTGCTTGATAAAGTTCACATAGGTGGTACAGATGTTGACATAAACAATGCAGTTCCTTCTACACCTACCATAACCATGACCTTCAATGCCATCGGCAATAGAGCGCTTATGGAAGTGCCGGAAAGAATGCAGATACAGTGTTCACGAAAGATGACGGAAGACGCCCTCAACAACCTTATTGAAGAGGTCTTGGAAGCTTGTTCTCATGGTGTGGTAATCGTGTCACCATGTATTTCTGAAGGTGAGAGGCGTGTAGCAAGGGCAGTGATGGACGCTGGTTATCAGCTTATCGTGATCTTCCCTAATGGCATTCCTGCCGATATGGCAGAATACAAACCATACGGTACTTACTTTGATGCTTGTGCACGAGGACAGTTGCTGATTCTGTCGCCGTGGGATTTCCATGCAGGTAAACGGAGCCTTGCCCGTTGGCAATGCCTATTACTCAATGATATTGCAGCACAACTAAGCATAATGTAGAATCCACGAGATTCTCTCTCAGATAACAAATGACGACCGGCATGAGTCATAAAACTGACTCATGCCGGTCGTCTATTCAAAGAGTAATGTTTACATTTAAGGAGTCTTATATATTTCTTTGACTCTTACAGGAGATTACTTCTTTACGACAACCATTTTTGTTTCGCCGTTCTTCTTTACGATATAGATGCCTGTCTGGTTAGGGATGTCCACCTTCACGCCATTGAGAGTGTAGAACTCCACATCGCCGTATTTGCTGTTTATATCAGATAGCGTTACTGCTGTAGCTTTGTCTATAAGCAGGGCGAGAGCGTCATCATCACTTGAATAGCTGTCAAGGTTCAGGAGATAAACAACATCGTCAATATCTGTGCGACCATCAAGGTTCAAGTCGCCTTCGGCATACTTCTTTATTGTTTCCTTTAGAGAGGTATTCTCAGACTCAAGAGCAGAATTCTGTGCTTCAAGAGATTTGATTTGCTCTTTAAGTGCATCCACATCTTCTGTGCCAGAGTTGCTGCCGAATTGTATAGTCTTTGTCGTAGCATCAGAAGTTTCGTAGCCTTCTGCCTCAGCATAGACGGTTATGTTATATGTAGTAGAGAGTGGGATGTCGCCTGAGGTTGACTTTGTGAGCGAAGTCTTAATGTCATTATCAGTAATGGTATATGAATAAGTGGCATTCGGTGTTGTGCTGCTGAACTTCAGATGACCGTCAGTATAAACAACGCTAGGAGCTTCGCATTGTTTCTTTGTAATCTCAGGAAATTCGTTGCCGTCAAGGTCAACAATCTTGCCAAAATCTTTCCATGGGGCTGTAGTTTCGTAGTATTCTGCTCTTGACTTAGGCACATAGAGAGTGCAATTGCTAACATTGACATTATCAAACACTCCTGAATAAAGATAGATATCCTTCTCGCCTGTAATGTAGAATTCCTTCAACGGTGCGCCTTTGAATGCATTAGCCCTGATATACTCTACATTCTTGCCTAATACCACTTTGTTTAAGCGATTAATCTTAGGACTGCTGACAAGAGGGTAAGCAATAGTCACATCATCTCCATAGTATATCTCCTCTACATACGAGCTGAAATAGTAAGAAACATTAGTGTTCCAATATATCGTCTTTATTTTAGAGCAATCAGTGAACGCAGAGTTTCCAATGCTCGTGACGGAATTCGGGATGGTGACAGAGGTAAGGCCGGAACAATAATAGAACGCATAGTCTCCAATGCTCGTGACGGAATTCGGGATGGTAACAGAGGTAAGACTGGAACACCAATAGAACGCACGTTCTCCAATGCTCGTTACGGAATTCGGGATGGTGACAGAGGTAAGGCTTGTACACTGATCGAACGCCCTTTCTCTAATGTTAGTGACGGAATTTGGGATGGTGACAGATGTAAGGCCGAAACACTTAGAGAACGCATACCTACCAATGCTCGTGACGGAATTCGGGATGGTGATGGAGGTAAGGCCGGAACAACCAGAGAACGCATAGTCTCCAATGCTCGTGACGGAATTCGGGATGGCATATGCCACCTTCTTCGTTGCTATACATAATAATAGTTCTGTTTTTTTCTTGTTGAAAAGTACGTTGTCAATAGCACAGTAATTAGGATTATCTTTATTTACCTCAAATGAGGTAAGACCTGAACAACCTGAGAACGCACCATCTCCAATGCTCGTGACGGAATTCGGGATGGTGATGGAGGTAAGGCCGGTACAACCAGAGAACGCCTCGGTTCCAATGTACGTGACGGAATTCGGGATGGTGATGGAGATAAGGCCGTAACAATATTCGAACGCTCTGAAACCAATACTCGTGACGGAATTCGGGATGGTGATAGAGATAAGGCCGGAACAACCAGAGAACGCCTTGTCTCCAATGATCGTGACACCATCTTCTATTTGTACCTTGATGATCTTTTCTCTGTTACTGTACCAAGGAATATTACTATATGAACTATAGTGTTTCATATTCCCACTACCGGATATTACCAAAGTACCGTCATCGTTAAGAACGAAGGTGACATTATCGCCTTTATCGCCACAGGAGCCAGACTGGATTACAGTGGCATTGGCGGTAATAATCAAAGCTGCAAATGCCAATAAAGTTAGAAATCTTTTCATAGTTTAAAAGTATTACAGATAAGGTTATTACTTATATTGCTTAATATCAATACCCAGAGTCTTAGCCTTGTCAATGAAATTACCAATGTTATGGATACTCCATTGGTCGCAGATAACAATGGAATCTCCATTGACATCTACTGGCGTGTCTATTCTGTATCTCTTACGACCACCATTCTGACGCTTGATAGCTTCGTCATGTGGTTGGAAACATCCCCAACTGCCCTGCAGATTATCAGGGAACACTTTCTTGAGTTCGTCTATCGCTATATCTGTATGCTCACGAACATAGTCGGTAATAACTGCCTCAACCAATCTGGACTTGCCATAGACATGACCTCGATAGAGATATTTATTGAAGTTCCTTGACGTTTTCTTCGGTCCCCAGACCAACTCGGTGAAAACATACAAGCTTCCGTCCTTAGAGCAGTATCTGATGCGCGTTGCTCAAGCATCAACCAATAAGCTAATCGAAGCCTCCGCTTCTATGGCACAGAGCTATCCTCCGTGCCATAACCCTCCGCCCTTCATTGATTGGAGCAGACTGGTTTTCCGTTGCAAAATTAATTAATTATTCTCAATCTCGCAAATAAATGAAGAAAAAAAATAAAAACATGCTTAATTCCTTAATTCCACTACATGATTTTTTAAGATTTTTTAAAGAGAAGGAATTGAAGTACTAAAATATGGGAAGTACACTGTTCAAAAGAGTAAAAGAATATAAGAATAACAAAACTTAAGGTAGCAAAAACTTCTGCTCACATATTTTGTTTGTTGGTTGGTGTTTATTCGGAAAGAATGGAAAGGTATAATTTCCGAATAGGAGCATTTCTCGTGAAAACAGTCAGATAGATTAACTTGCCCGTTTTGTTTCGCAAAGGATTTTGATGCGTTTCACCAAGCATTTTGATGTCTTTTCCTATGACTTTTAACTCGCCTCCCTATGGCTTATATCTTGCGGCATAAAAGGCGAGCCCTCCGCAACTGGCGAAAGGTTATCTCTGAAAAGTATGGCCACCAGATAGACAGTATTAACAACAAGTATTACTGCATCACCAGCAGCTTCACCGGCGAGCATTACAGCACCCTTGCCTTTGAGAGAATGAAGCAAGCCATGATTCTCAGCAATCTTGCTGCCAAAGATGACGACATCAGATGCCGTGTCCTACTGGAAGAAACACCTGCCTGCTCCGAGTTTCTCGAAAAGATAGCCGACGCCATGAAGCGCGGAAAACTCCTGGAAATGTCATACGGAAACAAATCCTTAGGCAAGCATCTCCGTCCATTCCGCATAGCGCCATTGGGCATAAAAGAACATCAGCGCCGACTCTATCTGCTAGCCAAGCATGTGGACGAAATGCCGGATTCTGGCGAGAGCAACTCATGGCTAAGGAGCATCGGCAAGCTTCGTTTACGATTTAGACAAAAAATACCTGGATGACGAACTGAGGAAAGAGATTCGCATGATTCTGGATGATTAAGTAGGTGTGCAAAAGTCACCCTGACCAACAAACAAAACCTCCCCCCTATCCGGACAACTCATTTTCTTACTAGAAAAGATATATTTTCTTATAAGAAAACTTCAACTTTCTTACTAGAAAACGGGTGCTCCCAATAGGGGGGAGTTATTTTATGCCTTGGCGGGAGGTATCATTTGCTTTGGCGGGAGGTACAATTTGCCTTGGTGGGAGGTATCATTTGCCTTGGCAGAAGTAGTGTTAGTGGGCATTGATTTCACATATTCCTGGAATCGATTGCCTCCGATTCATTGACGCACAGCAAGTCGCAACACCTCATAGGTAGCCATTGCTTCTCGGTTTTTGGTTTTATTAGTATTTTTGCAGCGGCTTACACCGATAAGACAAACTGCAACAATAACACATAACACTTAACACCGACTATTATGAACAAAAGAATAATCCTCTGCACTGTGCTTGCCCTCTGCTCTTGCACTGCCGCCCTTGCACAAAGTGCGCAATGGGCTGTGGCTCCTGTATATAAATCCGTAGAAAGAATCTTGCCTTCAGTATTCAAGATCACTACAAAGGCGAACAAGGTTGGCGCTACAACCACCGAGGGTGAAATAGTCATTGACACCATAGCCGACGCAGTGACGGTCTCACTCAACAGCTATGTTTGTGCCGTAAACAAAGAGAAGAAGAGGATGAAGCTGCTTGCCGTTATCGACGAGAGTGGCAAAGCCATGGAACTCAATGAAGAACTTTACACTGACGCTCTTCCACGCTTCGGCAACGGCAGACTGCTCGCCAAGAACAAGAAGAACAAGTACGGCTATCTCACTACGGACGGTGCTTTCGCCGTTTCAGACGAGGCAGCCAACGAGGCTAAGGCTCTGAGCAAAAGCAAGGGCAAGAAGAACGAGCAGGACGTTGTTGAAGTTGACTTTGCAACCGACGAACCAGAAGTATTTGTTGAGGAAAAGAGAAAGAAGAAAAGATACGGCTATAAGATTGGCGAGAACATCGTCTTGCCGCCGCAGTTCGTCAGCGCAGAGCCTTTCAGCGGCGGTTATGCCATAGCAGGAACTGAGAGCGGCATGGGCGTTCTGAAGCTTACGCCAAAGACTTTCACTTGCAAGCAGACCAAGGCTATTATGGATGCTGGCATGGAAAATACGGTTTACACTTCATCCGTTCCTGAGAATGCGGAGGCTGTTCTCCGAATGAAGTGTGTGGATTCTACTGGCATGACTTTCGAATGCGAAGGACAGAAGAAGGGCAACGACATGCTCTTCGAACTGAGTTCTTTCAAAGAGCGCCGCACATTCAGCGTCATCGCCACCGACACGAAGGGGTCTCTCGTTCTTTGGAGCTCTGACTTCGACAAGAAGGAAGAGGCAAAAGAGAAGCCTAAGGCTAAGACCAAGACTAAGGCTAAGAGCAAGAAAAAGAAGAAGTAAGATTTACTTTAGGCAAAAGCATAAGGCTCTTCTTAATTATATTGCTTTCGCAAGAAATCTTAACTTCGTAGAAATCTTAAGGCTTGCGCCAGAAGGTTCTCTGCACTAAAGGCAGAGCATCGCAAGCGCTGAGCGTAGCTCGACGGCCGAACTCACTTGTTAGTCGCGAGCGACAGCGAGTCCCGAAGGGATGCGAGAGCACAAGGGAAAGTCAAATATTTCCTCAAAAGATTTCCTCAATCAGATTTGTGCTTCGCATCCCTTCGGGACTCCCTGACGGTCGCGACTACGCTAACGCTAGTTCTAGCCGATAGGCTATAAAATAGGGGCGGGAAGTCTTAGAACTTCCCGATCCAGTCCTCTCCCGTTGGCGAGTGGAAGGCTTTTATGCCAACGCTCTCAGCGGCTGCACAGTTTTTCGGCGAATCGTCTATGAAGACTGTTTCTTCCGGATTCAGTCCGTTTTCTTTCAGCACGAGTTCGAAGATTTCCTTGGATGGCTTTATCATTCCGAGTTCATAAGAGAGGTATGACTTCTCGAAATAGTCCTCCACTCCGAGACCTTCCACCTGGCAGAAGAACACATCCTCCGCTAGTTCCCAGTGTATCTCGTTGGTATTTGAGAGCAGGAAGATGCGGTACTTCTCCTTCAGTTCAAGGAGAGCGGCAAGTCTATGCACTGGCACTTCGGTAAGGAGCGATGCCCACGCACGGACTATCTGCTCGTCTGTTCCGGTACAGCGAGGCGCCTTCTTTCTTACTTCCTCGCAAAACTGCGGCACGCTTATCGCACCAATTTCCAACTCATGGAAGAGGTCTTCCTGTATGCAGAAATCCACATAATGCGCCACTTCCTCTGCATTTATTTTCTTAAACTCAGCCACGCAGATGTCCTTTTCAAGGTTCACCAGCACGCCGCCGAAATCAAATATCAGGTTCTTAATCATATAAAATCTTTGATTTTAATTGATAATTATTTGCCGCACAGCCTTATAATCCATTCTCAATTTTCAATTCTCCATTTACTATCTCCGCCTTCGCCTTGCCGCCGTTCTTCAGTTTTCCGAACAGCATTTCGCGCATAAGGAGCGGTTTGAGGAGCGATGTTATCACGCGGTCAACCTCACGACCTCCGTATTCGGCAGAGAAGCCCTTGTCGAGAAGATAGTCAAAGGCGGCGACAGAAAGTTCCAGTGTGACATTCTTCGCAGCCAACTGCTCCTCCAAGCGACGAAGTTTCTTGTCAAGGATAAGTTTCGCCATCTTGCGATCCATGTCGTTGAAGACGGTTATGCCGGTCAGTCGGTTCAGGAACTCAGGCTTGAAGGTGCTCTTCACCTTCTTCATCATAGCCTCGCCGGAACTGATGTTTCCCACGAAACCGACATTCGCCTTACGGGCATGCTGGGCACCGGAGTTTGTAGTCATAAGGAGAATGACGTGGCGGAAGTCGGCTTTCTGGCCCTTGTTGTCGGTAAGCACAGCGTAGTCCATCACCTGAAGCAAGATATTGTAGATGTCTTCGTGAGCCTTCTCCAACTCGTCGAGCAGAAGAA
Organism: Bacteroidaceae bacterium; assembly: GCA_024401275.1. Classification (GTDB taxonomy): domain Bacteria; phylum Bacteroidota; class Bacteroidia; order Bacteroidales; family Bacteroidaceae; genus Prevotella. Next base: position 22,378 of record JAKSLJ010000021.1, read on the forward strand.
CGCAATGCGGAGTCTTGCGAACGGCATCAGTCAGCAGACCGCCATCCTCATAACCCACATATCCCGCCGGCGAGCCGATAAGCTTTGCCACGGTATGTTTCTCTGCATATTCGCTCATATCAAAGCGGACAAGTGGCAGCGAGAGTTCACTGGCAAGCACCTTCGCCACCTCAGTCTTACCAACGCCGGTAGGTCCGACGAAAAGCAGGCTCGCCATCGGCTTATTGTCCTCAAGCAGACCGGCACTCGCCATCTGCACAGCCTCCGTCACTTCCTTGACAGCCTTGTCCTGACCATAGATCTGCGACTTTATATGCTGCTCCAAATGCTCCAGCTTCTGCACATCGTCCTCATTCTCAGCGAGAGTGTCAACGCCGCAAATCTTCGCCAAAACCTGGGCAATATCAGCCTTGCTGACCCCCTCCGACTCCCCCACAGGGGGGAGGGAAGATCCCGCAGAACTATTTACTTTTGAAGAATTTACATTAGCGGCGCTGTCCTCCCCCTGTGGGGGGAGTCGGAGGGTTGTCCCCGCAGAACTATTTACTTTTGAAGAATTTACATTAGCGGCGCTGTCCTCCCCCTGTGGGGGAGTTAGAGGGGGTCTACACTCGCATCTTGCTCCAGCCTCGTCAATAAGGTCTATCGCCTTGTCTGGCAGGAACTTTCCGTTCATATACTTCGCAGCACCTTCCACGGCATAGCGTATAGCCTCGTCGGTATATGTGACGCCATGATATTCCTCGTACTTCTGCTTGAGGCCCATGAGAATCTTGTGGCACTCTTCGATGGTCGGTTCCAGAATGTCAATCTTCTCGAAGCGACGGGCAAAAGCCTTTGAGCGCACGAAGTGCTTGTTGTATTCCTCGTATGTTGTAGCTCCCATGAAGCGGAAGCTGTCTTTCGTAAGGTAAGGCTTCAGGAGGTTTGAGGCATCAAGCGAACCGCCTTCGGTACGGCCGGCACCGATTATGTTGTGAATCTCGTCGAGGTAGAGCACTACCCTACCCTGCTCTTCCATACCCTTGAGCACCATCTTCAGTCGCTTTTCAAGGTCGCCGCGATACTGCGTGCCAGCCATCAGTGCGCCGAGGTCAAGCTCGTAAATCTTGCAACCTTTCAGTCGTTCCGGCACATCGCCAGCCTCTATCCTTGCCGCCAAACCGTAAGCCAAGGCTGTCTTTCCGACACCCGGCTCTCCGACATGAAGCGGATTGTTCTTGTCCTTTCGGCAGAGAATCTGAATGGTACGCTCCAACTCCTCCTCACGACCGATAAGCGGATTGCTCTCGGATAGTTTTTCGTTCAGGCAAGTAGCATATTGCTCCCAACGGTTCTTGTTTACCGCAGGCTCAGAAAACTCCTCGCCAAGCTCTTCAGCCATCATCTCCTCTATGTCATGTTCACGATACATGACATTCTCGGCAGACTCGCGCTTCTCCTCGTCGCCATATTCCTCAATAATCCTGCTCATAAAGCTGCCTTCGTCTCCTTGGGCAATTTCCATAAGCAGGTCCTTGGCATACGAGTTCTCGAGCATGAAGATAGCCTTTATCACATGAGGCACATCCATCTCCTTGGCGCTCGAAGCGAACATAATGTCCGCTGCATAGTTCATCATCTCGGAAAACTGCACAGAAGGATAGGCACACTCGTATTCTATTCCTTCAGGCACGACGGAATTATGCTCCATCATGTAATAGGTAAGATAGCGCGACGTCTCCGTACCACCGGATGCCAGTATATAAGGATTCTGCCAGGCTATGTTCCACAGCAGTTGTTCGGGAGTGACGAATTCATCGCGATGCTCCGCGTTTGATTTGTTTGTTCGGTCTATGGCATCCTTCAGCAGTAGCGATGCCTTTTCTATCTCTATCACAGTGTCATTTATGATTTTTGATGTATGATTTTATTCAGAATTACCCCCAAGACCTAGGTCTTTTCCTTTATTTTCAGTCTCAGCGGGAAACCTTCCTCGCGCGCCATCGTCGTAGCCCTTTGCACCTTCGACTGAGCAACGTCGTAGGTATATGTTCCCACGATGCACTGACCGTTATTGTGAATATCGAGCATCAGTTTCTCTGACTGCGCCGCATCATGAAAGAAGACTGTGCGCAGCACTTCCACCACAAATTCCATTGTGGTGAAATCGTCGTTGAGCATCAGCACGGCGTACATCGTCGGCTCCTTAATGATGAAACGCGTCCTAAGATTGGTCTGTCCTTGTTGTTCCATCTGTTCTTGGAATCTTTGATTTAATGGATAATGGTGTTATTATTTATCGCCGATTGCAGCCTTCACCATTTCAAGTGCCTTTCCATGCTTCGCCTGAAGGTCTGGATAAGCCTTGCCGCGAGCATAGTTATGCTGCAGGTCATTGTATTTCACTTGCAGCGCTATAGAATTTCCAGAGTCAATAATCCTCTGCACATATTCATAATAGTCGGTTCCTTTCTCGTGAGTGAGCAGCCTCAGCGCATTCACCACACTCTCCGGAATGCCGGCATTCAGCAAGTCCTCAAACGAGTATTCCGTATCTTCCACAACATCATGCAGGAAACCTGCCATCTTCTCTTCGTCCGTCTTTCCCATCATGCCCACGGTAATAGGGTGCAGGATAACCGGAGCGCCATCTTTGTCCTTCTGTCCGGCATGAGCCTTAGTTGCTATTTGCAGCGCGATGTCTATTGGATTCATTAACATATCGATATAAATTGTTTAACATTGCTTTTACTTTGCAAAGATACAGTTTTTTGTTAAAAATCCCACATGTTGCATTTCAAAAAAGCTACTTTTCATGCTTTTTTATCGTTTTAAGCCAACATTTTGACGGCAAAATGTACTTTTTTGCGAAACATTTTCTAATTTTGCCCCAAAGAATTTACAAGACTATGCCAGAGATAAGCAGATTTTATGGTATTGTAATCAAAATGTTTTACGATGACCATAACCCTCCACACTTCCATGTAGAATACAATGAATACAAAGCTATCGTAACTATTGAAGATGGCATTGTGGAAGGAAAACTCCCTCGTAGAGCTTTAAACCTCGTATATGAGTGGTTGGATATTCATAAATCTGAGTTGCAGAGCAACTGGGAAAGAATAGAAAATGGCGAGACCTTGGTAAGAATAACTCCTTTAGGTTAATGACTATGGTTTGGGTTACATCAGCAAAATATATCGAAGATTATCGCGTTGCGTTGGTCTTCAACGATGACACGGAGAAGGAGGTTGACCTTTCTTCTTACCCTTACCGTAAGCCTTTTGAGAAGCTTAGGGACATTGAAGTCTTCAAGAACTTCACCCTCGACTCATGGACATTAACCTGGGATGACGGAAACATCGACATCGCACCCGAGAGCCTTTATAAAATGGAAGATTGTTCTATAGGCATTGTTGCGGAAGATGATAGTCCTGAATATGGGAAAATAAAATAATAAACATAAAGTAGAACTCTTAAAAACATTTTTTAGTCCTTGCCTCGGCTGGGACACTACGAAACAGACATTAATAGATTAAGCTGAAGAACGGTGCGCCATGTGTGCAGCCACTTCACCGATTCGTATTAATAAAACTCAATTATTAACTACGAAGGTGATGCGAAGACCGTTCGACACTTAACATATACTAAACAGAACCTGCATTTTTACGTCAACGCTTTTTCCAATCAACTATAATCTGTCATTTATATCATCCACCACCTGACCGTCAAACAGATTGATGATGCGGTTGGCGTAGGTGGCGTCGTGCTGGGAGTGGGTAACCATTACGATTGTTGTGCCTTCGGAATTGAGTTGGGAGAGGAGTTCCATCACCTCAAGACCGTTCTTTGAGTCGAGATTGCCGGTTGGTTCGTCGGCAAGGATTAGCTTTGGCTTGCCTATGATAGCGCGGGCGATGGCTACACGCTGCTGCTGACCGCCGGAAAGCTGCGAAGGGAAGTGCTTGCCGCGTTGCGACATGTTGAGGCGACGGAGCACTTCGAGTGTCCTCTGCTTACGCTCTTTAGAGGGAACGCCAGTGTAGAGAAGTGGCAGTTCGGTATTCTCGTTTACATTGAGTTCGTCGATAAGATTGAAACTCTGGAACACGAAGCCCATGAAACCCTTGCGAATGTCCGTGCGCTCGCTTTCGGTAAGTTGCGAAACATCCTTGCCGTTCAGCATATAAGTGCCTTCGGTTGGAGTATCAATGAGTCCTAGAATGTTGAGGAGAGTGGATTTTCCGCAGCCTGAAGGTCCCATGACAGCCACGAATTCGCCTTCCTTCACTTCAAGGTTTACGCCGCCAAGGGCAACAGTGTCGAATTCTTCCGAGTGGAAGATCTTGGAGATGTTTTGTAGTTGTATCATAGCAGTGAGTTTTGTTTTCTGAGTGCGAAATTACAGTTTTTTCCACAAACACGCAAGGATTAACATCTTCAAAAAGCCCCACTGTATGAAAATCATACAGAAAAGTGTATGATTCCTTTACACAATTTATGCAAATCCTACTTATAAGAGATGCCAATAGCGGGTGTAATGTTTTTTGAAGAAAATCTCAAAAAAATCATTTTTGGGGTAATTGAATTACCTTCTTTTACGTTATATAAGTAAACAGTCCTAAAAAATGATATCAATATTCCGACATAAACGACGAAGTCCAGACGAGGAGTTTGACGAGCTTTTCCGCTCATCATACCCGAGTCTTTACCGTTATGCCTATTCGCTTCTGCGGGATGAGGATGATAGTCGGGATGTGGTGAGCGAGGTGTTTGTGAAAGTTCTGGAGAAGAAGCCGAAAACTACGAATATGACTGGCTATCTCATGGCAATGGTTCACAACAAGGCTTTGGACAAACTGAAACAGCAGAAAGTGGAAAATGAGGCTCGGCAACGGTTGCTGCATGACTACAAACTATTCCTCGAGACTGATGAACAGAAGGAGGAAAGGCTGAATGCCATACTGCAATTCGTTGAGAATGAACTTACTCCGCAGACGCAAAGAATACTGCGAATGTGTTATGCAGAGAAGAAATCGTACAAGGAAGTGGCTGCGGAACTCGACATAAGCATTCAAGCAGTGAACAAACATATCTCGCAAGCCTTGAAGAAACTTCGGGAAAGATTCAATCCCCCAGAAAAGTGAAAAATGAATTATGAAGAAATATAATGAATACAACATAGAGCAGGAGCTGATGGAGGCTTTCGTCCTTGAAAAGACTGACGCTGAAATCTGTATGCCAGACATTGATGCTGAGCTGCGGCGGGTACATTCGTTGGCAGAAAGCAAGATTCATGCTAAGTCAAAGTCAAGACTGCGGATAGCTTCCATTGCTGCATGTGTGGCTGTTCTGCTGGGAGTCGGTTTTGCCACTTATCAGAATCAGACCACAAGCAAGGAGCTTTGCATAGCATACGTAGGCGGAAATCGCATCACGGACGAAACGAAAGTCATGCAACTGATGGCAGAAGACATGAGTCATCTGAATGGCGAAAGCGACATTCTGGAAGACCAATTAAGTGTAATGTTTAACGAATAAGGGCAGTTTCCAAAACTACCGATCCAAAAATATGAGAAAGTTTTTATATTTATTATTGTTGGTATGCTTCATTCCAATAGCGGCAATGGCGCAGAAAGACCTTCACGTAGGTCGGATTCTGAACGGTCACTACAAGAAGAATCCTGCCGTTACGGAAGTGGAAATCATGGGCGAACGACTGCGCGAGTACGGACTTACCTATTACCATAGCTTCACGGTGAAAGGCGACCAGAAGATTATGGAAGAGGTCAGGGCGGCTTTCCTTGCCGATGAACCGAAGGCTGTGGACAAGGATGTGACCAATGTTGGTGGACGGCTTAGCACTGGCATGTATCGCCTGGAGTATGGCGGTGATGTGAACAGGTTCCTGTTTTTCAAGGACATGAGACTGTCGCCGTCAAAGAAGCAGAACGCAGTTATGGTTATTTACATGGAGGGATACATTACCCTCAAGACATTACAACGAAGATTCAAAAACAAATAAACCGTATGAAAAGAATAATGTTTACATTGATGGCAGCGATGACAATTATGCAGAATGCTGCTGCCCAGACAGATACTGTCGTCGTAAAGAATGCTGATGAAGTGAAAGTCGTAACCACTGGCGACACTCTAAGCGTAAGCATCCGTGGCAAGAAGGACGAGCCAAACTATTACTTCAACAAGACCGTTGCCGTAGATTCGGAGAAGGAAGATGAGACAACTTCTTCCAAAAATGTAGGCTCTCGCTTGGGTTGGGACTTCAGCTTAATAGAAGATCGCAACTCTGCAGCGGAAATTGAGCTTGGATTTGTTCCACAACTATCTGCCGGCTGGAATATTCTTCTCGGGAAACCTTCTGATATGAAAACAAAATGGTTCCCAACTACTGATTTAGGCTTTGACATTTTCCGATTATCGGTAAGGCCAGCAAAGGCAAAATGGTGGGTATCATTGGATTGGGGAGTTTTGTACAACAAATATTATCTTAAAGATTGCATGATGACAGCTTCTCCGGACGGAAATGTCGGCATCTCGCAATATCCAGAAGGCAGCGACTCTCAATCTTCTTATTTCCAGACAGTCTCTTCAAATCTTACGCTGATGGGACACTATTACATTTCCAAGAATAATTCATTGGGACTGGGCATCTCGTGGAATGAAAGAATAATGGACAACGGCAGTTACAAGACGAAATACACCCTCTCTGACGGAACAAAAGTTGTAGATATGAATGAACTGCCTATCCGCAGAAATCTCTTCTCCATAAAGGCAGAGTATATGATGGATAATAGGTATGGATTTTATCTTCGCTATACTCCGATGTCCATGTTCCATAAAGGCAAAGGACCATCCTTCCTGCAACTTGCTCTCGGTTTCCAAGTGAGATTTTAATTATAGACATGATATAGAACTGTAATCCCCGAAAGATCTTTGCTAAACTTTCGGGGATTTATTGTTTATTTTCGGAACGTTCCTCCACTTTTATGTGCTTAAAAGTGTGGATTTATCGGAATTCAAGAACCCAAAAGTGCGGATTTATCGGAATTCAAGAACCCAAAAGTGCGGATTTATCGGAATTTGCGAGCCATTTTTTTGGTATTTATCGGAATTTGTTTACCTTTGCAGCAGTTTTTGATTATTCTTATGTCTCTATAATTCATGCAGTTATGGTAAATGAAAAGATAATATTGCAAGTCCTATCAGAACAAAAGGCCGAGATAATGAACTACAAGCCACAAAAATGGGTGACTCGTAGAGAGGAATCTTTGTTTGAATTTGATAGTACATTAGCGCAAGTTGTCATAGGAGTTAGGCGTAGTGGAAAGTCAACACTCTGCCATAAGGTGCTGCAGGAGCATGGCGTGAGATACGCTTATGTGAATCTGGATGACGATCGTCTTGCGAATATGCAGACAGAAGACCTTAATACAGTGCTTTCCTGCGTTTATCAATTGTATGGAACAGATGTGCCTTACCTTTTCCTGGACGAGATACAGGATGTGGAAGGATGGTATCTCTTTGTGAATAGATTGTTGCGCACAGACCTGCATATCTTCGTTACCGGAAGTAATGCAAAGTTGCTTAGTGGTGAACTTGCCACCCATCTTACAGGTCGATATAACGAGATAAAACTGTTTCCGTTCTCCTTTGCAGAGTATTGTGAGTATAAAAAGTTGAATACCAGTGATATAACTACCAAGGCAGAAGCCGAGAGAAAGTCGGCCTTTATGGATTATATAAATGTTGGCGGCTTCCCCGAAGTGCAGAAAATCCGTAATAAGAGAGGCTATGTTGAGAGCCTGATAGAAGCCATATTGCAGAAAGATATTCAGAAGCGTTTCAAGATACGCGATGTAGAGTCGCTGCGCAAGATAGCACATCATCTGATAAGCAATGCTTGTCAAGAGCTGAACTATGACGAAATGGCTAAGCTGCTTGGTCTTTCTGACAAGACCATACAGAAATATGTGTCATACTTGCAGCAGGCTTTTCTTGTGCAGATACTCAGTAAGCACTCTTTTAAAAGTAGGGAACGAATACGCGGAGCAAAATCTTATATCGTAGATTCAGGCTTGCAGAATAATCGGGAGAATTCCATGGCAGCAAAAAACATCGGGTGGCGCTTGGAGAATGTTGTGTATATAGAGCTGCTCAGACGTTATGCCAATGATTTTCTTGACATCTACTTTTATAAGCCTAAAGCGAATGGCAAGGAAGTGGATTTCGTTGTATGCGACAAGAATAAAGCAAAGATGCTCGTGCAGGTAGCTTATGACATAGATTCAGAGAAAACATTCAAGCGTGAGACGTCTGCTCTCGTTGCTGCATCCTCAGCACTCGCTTGTGACAATCTCCTACTCATAGCCTTTGCTGACTCCCGTGACATAGAGGTTGATGGGAAGGTTATACATATAAAATCTGCCTTGGATTGGCTGCTTGAAGAAAATAGAAATGTGATATTTGAACAACCATATTAACCTTAACCAGAATTAAAATGAAAAGAATATCGCTTCTCTTATTGTTCATTAGTCTTACTACCAGTCTTTTCGCCCAAGATGATTGGGAGCGAAAGTGGGGTGTGGAGGCAACGCTCGGTGGGGGCTCTTTTTATGAGAACAAGACTCTTGTCAATGAAGATAGTTACAACGCATTTGAGGTTACGGCGGATTATTACATTACGCCACGTCTTGCCTTGAGCGCTGGCTTGTATCTGGAACAGGATGGAATCATGACGGATTATTCCAATGGCATTGGCATGAAGAGCTTCTGCATGTTTGGTCCGGAGGTGGGAGGCAAGTTCTACTTCTTCCCTAAGAAATGGATGGTGCAACCGTACGTCGGTGCCATGCTGAAGACTAATGTCCTTAATCTCGGCAAGGAGAAAGGCAAGTTCGGATACGAGGGCAATACGGTTGATTGCTCGAAGGCTGTTGTCGATTATGACATCCAATGTCCTGTGGCTTCGGTAGCTCCCAAGCTCGGCATTGATTTGAGACTAACAAAGAGCGTTATCCTTACCGCGAACATGGACTATCGCATCGGACTCTATGGCCATAACCGTTCGCATACGGAAGTGCTTGAAGGCTATCATGCCGGCAATGCTTACGATATTGATGAGTCGATGGTGCGCAACGGCTATTCCATCGGCTTGAAGATTGACCTGCCGTGGCGCAAAAAGGATAATGGCAAGGTGCTCAAAGGCTTGCTTGATGTCATTTACTTCTGGATTTCCAGCAAGGCATATTAGTGGCATTTCGGACTGCATAATGCAATAAATCGCCTTTCCTTTCGTTTATTTTAATAGCAACAAAAACATAATTGAACATGAAAAAGATATTGCTGATGATAGCCGTCATATTGATGGCGATTTCTGCTGATGCTCAGGTGCAGTTTGGTGTAAGAGGCGGTTTGAATGTTTCGAAGGAGTCCGACCAGATTATTACAGCCGTAATTGAAAATGGAGGTACCGAAGAGATAAACTTCTCCAACGACATGAAATGGCGTGCGGGTGTGAATGTCGGCGGTTTTGTGAATATTCCGGAGAGTGATATGTTCGACCTTGAGATAGGACTCTCTTACTCCATGCTCGGATATAATGATAAGATTATTGAGATTGACGGCAGGGGCGAAAAGAAGCTTGACCATAATGTTACAAGCCACTATCTCACCATTCCGGTAGCAGAGAAGTTCTACCCTACAGGCAAAGGTTTCTATCTGGAACTCGGACCGCAGCTTGGCATCTTGCTCTCAAAGAAGGCAACTGTTGGCGGTGGCGATTCCTACACTCCGTTCAAGGATGACAACCGCACTCTCGACTTCGGCATTCTCGGTGGCGTGGGCTATGTATTCCCTAACGGCATGTTCCTCAACGGCCGCTACATCCACGGTTTGACAGAAACATGCAAGATCTTCAGCGGCGGCAAGAACAGAAACCTCCAGCTATCTCTCGGCTATCTGTTCTAAACGTCAATAAATAGTTTCGCAATCTCCGCTCGCGAAGGCTTTTGAATCATTTGTTTTCAAGGTTCAATTGTTCAAAATGAGCAAGAACTCTTGAAATGAGAACATCTCTTGAAACCGTACCATCTTCGAGTTCTTTTTGAGAAATGTTTAATATTTGGGCTGCTCGTTCTATTGAAGTTTCATTATTATCCCATTTTTCTACATCATTAGCATCAATTGGTATCATTTGGAGAAATTCCACTCTTTTTCCTGATGCCAAACGAACTTCGGTTGAACCACAGAAGTCAGTTAACGACGGGGTAAAGAACAAAGCGGACGTCTTTGTGAAATCATTATAATTCTTTTCTAAATCCAATATCTCAAATGGTCCGTAGTATTCATCTATTCTACTAACGGATTTCAGGAGTCTTATAGGCCACCAATTCTCTTCTTTGTTACCACTTTCATTAGCAACATTCCAATAAGCCGGAAGGAACAAGACAAACTCCTGGCGAGCTTTTATTCCACCCAGTCCCTCCAGTTTATGCGCTCCACGCCCCATAGTGCAAATAGTATAGTAGTTTGCACCATCATGAGGGAATATTACCGCCAAATCAATATGGATATCACCAGACTCAACCTCGTGCCCCACAAGATCTACCGCTCCATAGTTCTTCTCTATGAAATCTGTGATTTCTTCCAGTTCTTCTTGGGAATATTGCTTGCCTTGTTTTTCCCTTTTTCCGAATATTTTGTTGAATAGTTTCATAAGCAACTGCAAAAGTAACCGTTTTTATTTCTAAAGTTCTTCCTATGTCAGATTATTGTTTCAGATTCTGCACACCACGAAATGGCATTGCCATCTATATCATTTACGACATAAGGTTTTGCTGCTTTTCTTCCATTGCCAACTGTTATCAAATTTTTGCCAAAGAAAACAGACAATTGACTAAGAGTGCGAATAGTGAAATTATGCTGACCACTTAGCCATTTTGTAATTTCGCTCGGTCTCTTTCCTATTGCGTCTGCGAACTGCTTCTTTGTTAATCCGCGTTCAGCCATTAACTGATATATACGGTTGGATATAGCAAAACTCAAGTCAAGTTCTGCCTTGATATCCTTTGGTACAGACGATATCAATTCATTGAAATTTGCATTTATCTGTTTCATAGTTCAAAGATATTATCCGTTTCTATAGAAGTTTCCGTAACCTCAATGCTACCATTCTCAACACCTTCTCTAAGAAGCTGGTTCATATCTTGTAATGTTAGTTTTCTGGCACAAAGTTAGCATTTGCGTTTCATTTATAAGTAAAATGTTCGTTTTATTTATAAGTAAAGTCCAATTAATTGTTTGTTGTCAATTAAACATCTGCCGTTCCTTCCTTGAAAAACAAATTTGGCGTGAATCCCAACATATATCATAATGTCAAGATTCGCGCCAAATCACATTCTGTCTTTATTGAGTTTTTTCAGTGAACTAGGTGGTTATTGGGTCAAATACTCCGCAGCATTGGTCTTTGCCACCTTGTAGATCTTATGTCCTACGGTGAGAGCAGTGATGAGAGCAACGATGACTACTGCGCCGAAGTATGGGAGTAACATGTACATCCAGTCCTCAAGGTTCGGCCAATTGTTATCGGCTATGGAGATTGCGACGATGAGGGCAAGTCCGATGATGAGCACAAGAGCGAAGGCTACCGCCATTGTGCGGATGTAATAGCGTGAGAACAGTCGGATGATGTCCTTCGTCTTTGCACCGTTCACCTTGCGTATGGCGATTTCTTTCTGGCGACCGCGTGTCTCGAGCGATACCGAAGAATAGACGGTAAGGATGATGCAGAGGATGCTGACTGCCACGAGGATGAAGCAGAGCTGACCAATCACATTGTACAGTTCAAACTCTTTGCACCATCTGTCGTAGGCTGTCAAACCTTGCCAAGCTCCTGCATATTCAGGAAAATGCTTGTCCCATGCCTTTGCGATTTCCTTTTGCAGTTGCTTTATCTTGCCGTCCTTAGCCTTGATGATGAAATCGCTGTAGTATTTAAAGTTTCCGCCATAGTGCTTGCTAAGCATTGAGTCGCTTGCCACAACGTAGTATGAGCTCATATGGTGCTGGATTATTTCCTGTGGCAATGTGCGAACGTAGCCAAGGCAGACACATTGACTGCTGTCTGGAAGAAGGACGACCCCTTCAATCCCCTCGACCCCCTCAATCCCCCCAAGGGGGAGGTCTTTATTACCTTTGTGGGAGGTATTCTTATCAGCAGAGCTATTAGGAGTTCCCCCTTGGGGGGCTAGGGGGTCGTTTCCTTTTTGGTTGGTTAGGGGGTTAAGCGCCTTTGCCATCTGCTTTGCCTCTTCAGGGAAAGCAAATACAGGAGTTGTTTCTGCATCGTATGGATGCTCTGTGCGCACTTCATTTTCAACGACCTTTCTGCCATAGATAGTGAAGATTTCAGGGTTGGCATAGAAGCCGTTATAGTGATTGACGCTATCATCCAGATTAACATCCACTACGGCTATTCGTTCGTTATTGTATTCGCCTTGTTTCAAGCCGATGCGCTGAGTAAAGAATCTTGCTGTCTTGTCGGCAGAAGGGAACGTATTGCATTCCTTCTCAAACTCAGGTATTCTATCCGCGAATTCATCAGGAACAGCGATGTGACCAGTCAGGACAATGCTCTTGAAATCGTCCACTCCATGTTCCAAACCGAGTCGTTCGTCAGCGCTCATTTCCGATAAACCATACGTAACGAACAGTGCGGCGATGAGGAAGAATGTTGCCACGAAATATTGTGCCACCTGCATGGTCTTGGTGAATGCACTCTTGTGGGCATAACTTCTGCCAACAGTTTCGCCCAAAGGCTTGCTGATCACCTTGCGCAACGAGAACCATGAGAGGACGATGGCGAAGAGGAAGGTTGCGATGAGCACCTCTGCGATAATCCTATAGATGGCATTGAGGTTGACATACATGATGTTCGCGAAGCTGAACAAGCCAATCTTAGGCATAATGAAGTCTTGGAATGCGTAGGCTATGATGGCAGTGACGATGGCGGTGATGACTGCCACGATAAGGATTTCTGTCATATACAACCAGAAGAGTTGGCGTATCTGGGCTCCATTGCAACGACGCAATGCCATCTCACGACTGCGCAGAGTGAAGAGTTGGAGCTGCATCTTCAAATAACCCGAAAGACCAATTATCAGCACGCTTGCACCAAGGAAGACGAGAATCATGAATCCCAACAGCACCAAAGGAACGAAAGATTTGCCAAGACTACTTTCCGAGATCTCCTCGTACGGGCGAATGGTCTTCCTCTCCTTTGCAAACTGCTTGAAGTCGGCATCATCATTGAGGCGAATCTGAAGGCTGTAGATCTCCGTATTGAGAATGTCCATGTTGCTCTTGTGCAGGTTCTTTGCACCCTCAACAACAATGCAGATACCATCGAAGTGATCCATGTTCGTATCAGATATTACCACATCGCTAATCGGAGCATAGTGCGAATCTGTAATCCGTGCACCTATTGGTTCTACTCCCTTATCGCGAAGCATATTTCCTGCCTGCTTGCCAATCACCACTGTGCCAGGCTTCAGCGTACCGATCTTCTTGCCTGTAACGACAGAGTAGAAATTATTCTCCTTCAACCAATCAGGGCTTATGAATGAAAGCGTCTCCAATATTTTCCCTTCCTTGCCGTTCTTTCCTCGCAACGTGAACTCCGCGTTCAACGGCGATTCATGGAACAGCACACTCTTCACGCTTGGTAATTGCTGGAGGGAGTCGGCAAAGGCGATGGTGGTAGGTGCTATTCTGTCAAGGTCAGAGTTGATGCTCCAACTATTGATAAACTTGCTGTCGAGCTCATGCTTCACAGTGTAATGCCACCAGGCATTGGTGAAGTAGAGAGTGATGCCGAAGCAGATAATGCCCACAGAGAGGCAGAGTATTGAAACGATGTTCTGTACCTTGTACTTTAGGATGTTTCGCCATCCGCTTTTGAGATTGTGAAGAAACAACATGATATTTACAATTTACGGATTTACAATTTACGATTTATGATTTACGATTTTCAGGAAACTCGGAATTGCGCACTTCCTTTGTTTTCCGATTGCAAAGTTACAGTTTTCGTCACTTCCACGCAAGGTTTTTCTCGTTCCAAATGGCATGCTGTATGAAAATTAGACACAATAGTGTATGATTCTTTTACACTTTCCTTTTGTAGCGCATAAAAAAATGGCACACAAACTTACTGCGCGTAAATCTGTGTGCCATAAATATGGAGATGTCCTGCCCTCAGGACACCAATCGCCGCAAAACAATTTACAGCTTGAACTTGTAACCGATAGTAAACATGCCAGTAAGGTTGTTTGTCTGAAGCTTAGTAATTGCATCAGCTGCCTGAGGCTTAGCGTCATCGAGGTCAACAGACTTATTTACGTCATAAGCTACACGGAACTCAAGTGTAAGACCGCTTGCAGTCTCATAACCAAAAACAACTGGGATTGCGATAGCTGTCTTGTTTATTGCATCAGCATTTTCTACTTCAGTGAGCTCTTTCTCAGACTTGCTGAGGTTGAATGTTGGCTGAACACCCACACCAAGACGCATGCCAGAAATGTTGAAGTTAGCAAGTACAGGAACAGCAAGACCGCCAGTAGTAATGTTGCCATCTGCACCATACACATCAAAGTTAACTCTTGACTGGATGAAGTGAGCACCTACTGTTGGATAGAACACGTTTGATACACGATAGCCGAGATCAGCACCGAGAGTGAAGCCGTAGCCACCACTTGTCTCCACCTTGCCTGGAGCCTCAAAAGTGTGATTGAACGCAGATGTATAAGTAACACCGACCATTGGCTGTACAGTGAATTCACCGACATTACCATTCTGTGCATAACCAGCAACAGACAGCATAATCGCAGAAACGATTGCAAATAATTTCTTCATTTTTTGCTTTGTTTTTTAATTGTTATTATTCTATTATGATTCTATATATTCTTCCAAAAATTTGCTGCAAAAATATATAAAAAACCATTCAATGATGTTTGCAAAACGTACAAATTACATTTTGCAAGCTAAGATAATTTGCATATATCAAGCTAAAAACACGACCTATCAAAATGCGTTCATCATTAATGCCAAATCATAAACCGTTCAGAATGTATGAAAATCATACACTTTCATGCCATTCCACCATACAAAATCGCTAGTTTCTTTGGCAATTAAATAAAAAGTATTACCTTTGCCGTCAAATCATACATCATAAATCGTAAATGATATTATGGGAAACTACAACACAATACTCGTGGTAGACGACAATCCTGCCATCCTTACCGCGGCAAAGATTTGTCTTGCTGGTGTCTTTGATCGTGTCATTACGCTTTCTGCGCCGGAGAACATTCTCACTACGCTTCAGCAGGAGCGCGTGGATGTTATCCTGCTCGACATGAACTTCTCGCTCGGAGTGAATTCCGGACAGGAGGGAATGATGTGGCTGCAGGCTGTAAACCGTCGCCATCCTGATACTCCTATCGTGCTCATCACGGCATACGCGGATGTGAAGCTTGCCGTTCGCGCACTGAAAGCCGGTGCTACGGACTTTGTCTCAAAGCCTTGGGACAACGACGAGCTCATCCGCACGCTGAAAGATGCCGTCGATAAGAACCAGGCTGTCCTGCCTTTGGATCAGTTGGAGGCAGAGCATGTCCGCATGGTGGTGGACAAATGCCATGGCAACATGAGCAAGGCTGCCGAGATGCTTGGCATAACACGCCAGACACTTTACGCTAAAATGAAGAAACTATGACAATTGCCGTTTGTATAATTATTGTGGTGGTGGCAATATTTGCCTTATTCTACCGCCACCAGAAGATGCTTGCCGACCGCGCTCACTTGATGCGTGAGGCGCTGCGAAACCGCGATTTCTCCTTCCGTCTGCCGGGCAAAGGACTTTTCTTCGGCGAACGCGCCATGCAGGAGGCTCTGAACGACCTGGGCTCTGATGTGAAGAACCTCGTTGCGCAAAACGAGGTGGAGTCATGGCAGAAGCTCACGCGCGTGCTTACGCATGAAATAATGAATGCCACAGCACCTATCAGCAGCATCAGTCAGGCTTACCTCAGCAGTCCTAACATCAAGGGAACTCCATACGAGGAGGGCATTCAGGCCATCTACGACACCAGCGCCGGACTGACCGCCTTCGTCGATAGCTACCGCAAGTTCACGCAGCTCCAGGAACCAGTGCCGACCGTCATACAGCTCGCAGACTTCTTGGGAGTCATAAAGAGCCTCTATCCGAATATCTGTTGGCACATTGACATTCCCGCATCAGCAACCATTCGTGCCGACGAGAACCTGCTTCGACAGGTTTTCATTAACATCATTAAGAACGCCGTAGAAGCGGGCGCCGACGATGTTGATGTCCGTTTCCGCGACAATACCATCAACATAAGCAACAACGGAGCACCAATCCCTGCCGATGTGGCGCGCGAAATCTTCATTCCGTTCTTCACCACAAAGAAGACCGGCACTGGCATCGGACTCGCCCTCTCGCGCCAGGTCCTTATTATGCAGGGCGGCAACCTCACCCTTGCCGACCGTCCTGTCAACGGCTATCGCGTAACTTTCAATCTTTCCATATCCTAACATCAAGATATTTTTTGTTGGTTTGTTGGTGGTTGTTGGTGGTTTTGACAGTTCACTTGTTTTCGGGAGGGAGAAGAACAGCCAGCGCGAGCATTACGAATTATAAGCCAAACCGAAAGAAAAGAGAGAAATCGGAAGCCGAACCCGCAATTTGCTTTCAATTCATAAACAAAGAGGGCAAATAGCACTTTTTTGCAAGCATAATGGCAAGACAATCAACTTTTTATAGTAATTTTGCAGCATGAAATAACGTAAGCTTAGACAACCAGGAGAGCAACCCAACACAAAGAAAACATAAATACAAACGTAACTAAACATGGCTTACATTAACTTAAAAGAACTCGTTGACAGTCGCGATGCTGTCAACAAATGGATGGAACGCTTTGGTGTTCGCTTCGGTGTATATAAGCACGGAGTGTTCAACGAGCAGCTGTTTCCGTTTGACTCCATTCCCCGAGTAATTCCGAAGAAATCATGGGACTATCTGGAGAAAGGATTGAAGCAGAGAGTGCGCGCGCTGAACATGTTCCTTTGGGACATATACCACGATAAGCAGATCATTAAGGACGGCATTGTTCCCGAGGAGTTTGTCTATTCGAGCAAGGGCTATATGCCTGAGTGCGAGGGCGTTGACCCAGTAGGAAAGGTTTATGCGCACATTGCCGGCATCGACCTCGTTGAGGGCAAGAATGGCGAATGGTATGTGCTGGAAGACAATCTCCGCATTCCGAGTGGCGCAAGTTATCCGATGATAGCTCGCAAGATTTGTCGTAAGGTTTCGCCAACGACTTTCGCCTACAACACCGTTGAGGACAACCGCGACTACAGTCAGCTGCTCCGCGAGATGATGGACGACATGAAAGCGCCTATCGCAGCAGAGGACAAGGACGAGGTGATGATGTCCGTCATCCTTACTCCGGGCAGATACAACTCGGCTTTCTTTGAGCATTCGTATCTTGCAGAGAAAACAGGCGCAACGCTTGCCTATCCTGGCGACTTGTTCGTGGAAGACAACAAGGTTTACTACGCAGGAATGTTCAAGCAGAAGATTCGCGTGGCAACCATCTACCGCCGTGTGAGCGACGAATACATGGATCCGCTCGCTTTCGAGGCGTCTTCACTTCTTGGCATACCGGGAGTCATGGAGGCTTACAAGGCGGGAAATGTGGCGCTGATAAACGCTATTGGCAATGGTGTTGCCGACGATAAGGGCATCTATTATTTCGTGCCAAAGATGGTGAAGTACTATCTCAACGAAGAGCCTATTCTCCAGAATGCGCCTACCTATCTGCCTTATTACGAGGAAGATAAGAAGTATGTGATGGACAATCTTGAGAAGCTTGTGATAAAGGATGTTAGCGAGGCTGGCGGCTACGGCGTAATGTTCGGAAGCGACATGGACGAGAAGCGACTTGCCGAAGTGCGCAAACTGGTGGAAGACGAGCCAAGAAGATGGATTGCGCAGGAGGTTATCGACTTCAAGGACCTCGAACTTCTGGAAGGTGACGAGGTCGTAGAGCGCAAGGCTGACCTCCGTGCATTCGTAGTCAGTGGCAAGGAAACGAAGGTCTGGAAGAGCGGCTTGACACGCTTCTCACGCAACCCGGATTCATTCGTCGTGAACTCTAGCCAGGGCGGCGGATTCAAGGACACTTGGGTGATGGCGAAATAGCCCCCCATCCCCCCAAGGGGGAGCTTTTAATTGACTTGTAGGACAAGGATTCTAATCAAATACAAAAACAGAAAAAACATTTCAACAGAAAACTGAAGCCAATTACCTTAATACGCATAATTTAATCCATAATAATAATTAATGTCCATTACGGAATAATTACGTGCATTACGGATATTTGCTTCTGTTAATCACAACAGTGTTTTTAGCGAAGCGTTGTTTTTTGTTTTAAACAGTTAACAATCCATAATATTAGAGTTGAATAAAACATGAGCAATAAAGAAACTGCACCAATAAGCGCTGCCAAGGCAAACAGGTTGTTTTGGCTCGGAAGATATGTGGAAAGAGTGTATATGACGCTGCATCTGCTGCGTCGAGTATATGACAAGATGATAGACGGCGAACCTGCCGACTACGAGAGCTTCTGGCAGAAGCTGGACATGAGCGACAGCTATGCTTCTACCGGCGAGTTCACTCTCGGCATGATGTACGACGAGAGCAATCCGAGTTCCATCCTCTCTTCGCTCAATCGTGCTATGGACAATGCGATAATGCTGCGTGAGGACATCAAGTCGGAGACTATGTCATACATTGAGATGAGCATCTCTCTGCTAAAGAAATTCCGCACAGAAGCTATGTCAAACATCACTAACCTCCAGCCTGTTACCGACTGGATGCTTGCCTTCCGCGGTTCTGCTGCACAGAGAATAGAGAACCCAAAGGTGCTGATCATTACGGCTATCGGTCAGCTTATCGAGAAGATGGACATCATGCTCCGTTTTGGCTATGACTACAACCGCATAGCTACACAGTATTACATGCTGAAGAACTGGGCGAAGGAATGGCCAGAACTGCTGGACAAGAACCTCGACGAACAGATTGAGAATATGCTTGAGAGCCCAGCAGACGATGATAATTTCCGCTGGACACTCTGCAAGTTTATCAATGGCGTAGTACTCTGTTGATTTTCACTGGTGTAGGGCGAGGATTTCCGAGCCGCATACAACATGCTATCTCGAAAAACGGCTCAGAAATCTTCGCCCTACTAAAGCTCATCTTGAAAAAACTTGAACAATCAAACACTAAAATACGAATACACTACTCGCGTGGAATTCAGTCATGCGATAGGTCTGCACAACATTCTCTTGCGCTGCCTTCCTGCTCGTGAAGGCTTCCAAAAGAGCGTGGAAGAGGACTTCCGCATACAAGAAAATTTCTGGTATCAGGAGGGGCAGGATGGATTTGGCAATAGGATAATATCGGGAGGTACTTCGGAGGATCATCGTTCTCTGGAGTATTCTTGCTGTGGTATCATGGATATGACAACCTACTGCATTCCCGATGCCAACACTCATCCTGCATTCTTTTTGCCATCGCGACTTACCGTTGCCACCGAAGGCATAAAGCAACTCTTGCCACCGCTCACTGGACGAATGCTTGATGACTGCATGGCTATTGCCCACAGCGTTCATTCCCACATGCAATATGCACCGGGAACAACCTCCGTCCTCACGCCTGCCGATGAGTGTATGCAACGTCGCCAAGGTGTCTGTCAGGATTATGCGCATCTGATGATATCTCTCTGTCGTGCAGCAGGCTATGCTTCGCGATATGTCTGCGGAATGATGACAGGCGAGGGCAAGACTCATGCGTGGGTTGAGGTTCACGACGGACAATGCTGGTATGCCTTCGACCCGACCAACGACACCGCCATCGCCACGGGCTACATAAAGCTTGCCCACGGTCGCGATGCTCTCGACTGCCCCGTCGTTCGCGGTGTGTATAGGGGGATGTGTACAGAGATTTCAACAACCAATGTGATCGTAACGGAAAAATGAGAATGTAGGGCGAGGATTTCCGAGCCGAAAAAGTAACGGCTCACAAATGTTCGCCCTACAATATACTGTAATCAAAAAACAAATGCTCCAAACAATAGTTAACACCGAACTGCCTATAGCCGAGCGTTTTCTCGTGAAGAAGAATGTCCTCAGCAATGGCACAGGACGAAAGCGCATCTGCATCGTTACCGGAACACATGGCGACGAACTCGAAGGTCAGATGGTATGCTACGAGATGGCGCGCATCGTCACAGAGAATATCCAACGTCTTAACGGCACCGTAGAAATCTATCCGGCACTCAATCCGCTGGGTATCGACACCATACAGCGAGGCATTCCGAACTTCGACCTCGACATGAACCGCATCTTCCCTGGCAACGAGCATGGCACGATGGCTGAGCAGTCGGCTTATCGCATCTGCAAAGACCTTAAAGGCGCTGACATGGTCATCGACATCCACTCGTCGAACCTCTACCTCCGCGAGTCGCCACAGGTGCGCATAAATGTGCTCAACGAAAAGCAACTCGTGCCACAAGCCAAGCACCTCGGCGTGGACTTCATCTGGGTTCACGATGCGGCAACCGTTCTCGAGGCAACACTGGCGCACTCGCTCAACAGCACCGGCACTCCTTGCCTCGTCGTGGAGATGGGTGTCGGTCAGCGCATTAACCATGACATGTGCCACCGCCTCGTTGACGGAATATTCAATCTCATGCACGAAATGGAAATGTGGGACACAGCGCCTGAGGGCGAAATAGCCGAAGCTCTCGTGTGCAAGGGCAACCATGTAACATTCCTGAATGCTGAATGCTCCGGAGTGTTCCTCACCGAACTGCGCACCGGCATAAACCTGACCATCGGACAGTCTATCGGAAAGATTGTCGATCCGCTCACTGGCACCGTACTCAGCGATGTCGTTTCGCCAGTCGATGGCTTCCTCTTCACCATCCGCGCCTACCCGATTGTCTATGAAGGATCGCTCATGGCACGAATTTATAGCCCCCTAACCCCCAAAGGGGGAACTTCTAATTGACTTGTCCCTAAGTGATCTTTTTGGAAACGACGCCCCATGGCGTCGTTAGGGAGCGCTAAGAAAAGCTGTTGCGCCAGTTTAACGACGCTATGAGGCGTCGTTTCCAATCCAACAAAATCAAGAAGGACAACATTTATATTATCTCAAAAAATAAAACCACACAAAGCTATTAACACCTCCCCTTGGGGGAGCTTGAGGGGTCCCTTTATGAAAAAAGAAACAATATTCAGCATGAAGTCCACTTACCGTGACGACTTCAAGATAGAAGGCTACCGCTTCGGCAGTGGCGAAGACGCTGTCTGCATCGTTGGTCCAATGCGTGGCGACGAAGTGCAGCAGCAATATATATGCTCTCAGATAGTCAACGAACTTCAGGAGATAGAGTCTGCCGGCGGTATTGCTGACGGCAAGAGCATCCTCGTGATACCTTCGTGCAACCCGTTCTCGATGAATGTCGGTCGCCGCTTCTGGGCAATGGACGGTACGGACATCAACCGCATGTTCCCGGGCTACAACCAGGGCGAGACAACGCAGCGCATAGCTGCCGCCATCTTCAAGCGCATCGAGAAGTTCCAATACGGCTTGCAGCTTGCTTCGTTCTATGTTCCTGGAGAGTTCGTTCCGCACATCCGAATGCTGCGTACCGGCTATGAGGACGTAGCCAAGGCAAAGCTCTTCGGAATGCCTTATGTTACTGTTCGCACACCGTTGCCATTCGACACTACCCTACTCAACTACAACTGGCAGATATGGAACACCTCGGCCTTCAGCGTCTATGCCGGACAGACCGACTGCATCGATGTCAACGACTCGCGACAGGCTGTTGACGCCGTTCTCCGCTTCCTCGTCGGCGTTGGTGCTACGGAGAAAGGCACGAGCAGCCCGGGCTTTCTCTCTGCCGTTCTCAACGAGGACAATATGCTTACCATAAGCGCGCATCATGCAGGCATATATATCCGCAACAGCAAACCGGGCGACAGGATAAAGGCAGGAGAGGTTCTCGCTCGCATACTCAACCCTTACGACGGCCATGTGCTTGAAGAAGTCCGCTCGCACAAGGACGGCATCGTCTTCTTCTCCCACCACCGTCCACTCGTTCTCCAGAACGCCCTACTCTACCGCATCATCGCGGACAGCGAGGAGTAGGAAACTAGAGAAGAATACTTTTGGGCACAAACCGCAGATTCAGCCAAATGAACACAGATTTTTGAGATTCAAATAAATTTGGTTTCATCTGCGTGAATCCCGAAATCTGCGTGCTAAAAAACGTCTCTTGGGGAAATCATTACGTCAAATAATCATACATTTTTCAAACATATCGTTCATTATTCTTTGGAAAAACAGAATTAATTCCTAATTTTGCACAAAAATACGGAACTCTACTCCGGATTTTAACACAAAATCAGGAATTAAAAGAATAGAAAAATGTACAAAAGATTTCAGAAGTTGGAAGAAGTACAAACTGATAGCATCTTCCTCTTCGGTGCCCGCCAGACAGGTAAGACTACACTCATCAACGAGCTTTTCCCTAAAGCAAAACATTACGACCTGCTCGACTCATCAACGCTTAGCCGATTAACGCTACATCCAGAATTGTTAAGGCAAGAAGTGCTCATACTTCCAAAGGATTCGCTCGTAGTGATTGATGAGATTCCTCTACTTCCTGCTCTACTTAATGAAGTGCACTGGCTGATAGTACATCACTCCACACGCTTTGTCTTGACAGGCTCAAGCGCAAGGAAACTGCGTCGTGGGGGAAACAACACTCTGGGCGGTCGCGCAAATCCAAACGTGCTGCATCCGCTTGTGAGCTACGAGGTGGATGACTTTGACCTGATCAAAGCTGTCAATCAGGGTATGCTCCCACGCCATTACATGGCAGACCCAGCCACTTCATGGAGAAGAAGGCAGGCTTACATAGGTGTTTACCTGAAGGAGGAGATAATCGCCGAAGCAGTGGTGCGCAATCTTGCAGCCTTCAACCGCTTTCTTGAGGTAGCCGCAATGACCGATGGTGAGATGGTCAATATGACCAACATCGCCCAAGACTGTGGCGTTGACCAGAAAACCATAAAGGAGTATTTCCAAATACTTGACGACACTCTCATCGGACGTATGGTTCCTGCATTCACAAAGGTCGTGAAAAGACGTGTGCGCCAGGCACCACGCTTTTACATGTTCGACATAGGAATCGTAAATTTCCTTCTTGGAAGGCGTAAGATCGAGCCAGGCAGTGCAGACTTCGGACACGCACTCGAACATTTTCTGATACAGGAAATTATTGCATGGCTTGATTATAACAACATTGATGGCGGCCTATCCTATTGGCATACCTATAACGACTATGAGGTTGACGCAATTCTTGGAAATGCAAAAGTTGCAATAGAGTTCAAATCATGTACGGAAGTTCAGCCACGCCACCTGAAGGGACTAAAAGCCTTCTCGGAGGAGCATCCCGATGCACGCAAAATAATCGTTTCACTGGATGCTTCACCTCGATTGCTGAATGGAGTAGAAGTGCTCCCTGCCACAGAGTTCCTTAAAAGGTTGTGGAACAATGAAATCGTAGAAGCTACAGACCTATTCCTCTAAGACATAAGACTTGGGCTCATAGTCTTCATAAAAAGCCATCCGCGTAATCCCAATAATCTGCGTGCTAAAAACGCCCCCCTCTACCGCATCATCGCGGATGAGGAGAAATAAAATGGTGTCTCAGTATAAGGAGTTATAAAAATATTCTGCCAAAAATTTGGAGATAGCAAAAAAAGATGTAACTTTGCAACCGAAACAAACACTAACTATTATGAAAAAAACACTTTTCCTCCTCGCAATTTGTTTGATGCCACTCTTCGACGGCACAGTTAATGCACAGTCTATCATCGGTACATGGGTAACTGACGGCAAAGCTTTCCTTGACGACGATGACGAAGTCAACGCCAAGAAAGCCGACATGCTTCTCACATTCAATGGCAACAAAACAGTGACCGTAACATTCGACTATCTCATGGCAATGAGCGAAGACGGCATAAGCGGCGAAATCGGTGTCAAGGGCTCTGTTAGCGGCTCTTACCAAATCACTGGCAAAGAAATAACTGTCAACTGCAACAAGCAGTCTGCCAAGATAAATCTCTATAAGGTTGATATCAAACTTACGCCAGAGATGGAGTCTGCAATGGCTGCAGCGGGCATGACTAAGGCGCAGTTTGAAAAGATGGTAAAGGAATCCATAAACCCTGATCAGTTCAAGTCAAGCTTTGACGACATTGACGGCAAGATGACCATCACTACTCTTACAGCAACTCAGCTCGCGCTTACAGACGAAGATGGTACCACTATGTCTTTCCGTCGCAAATAGCACTGCCGCCCATTATCCTATACAAAGCTTGTGTCCATTTTGGACATGAGCTTTTTTTGTAAATTTATCCCAAGATTCACAGTACCATGAAGCGCTTTCTCCTATTTCTTTTCACACTCGTTGTTTCATTCACGACGGTACATGCTTCAAAAGAATATTACGATTCTGGCTGCGTGATTGAGAAACTCGAGTACTTTGCCAAAGTGCATGCCGACAACACATGGGACGTGTCGGAAATAATCCATGTTGACTTCAAGAAACCGAGACACGGCATCTTCCAGTATATTGAGCAGAAGTATGATGTGGAATTTGGCGGCAAGGAGCGTGACTATTTCGCTTCGGCTACGAACATTAAGGTAAAGAGCCATAAGTACAAGACCACTTACCTTCAGAACGATCGCTTCACCGTGATTCGCATAGGCGATTCTGACAAGGAAATCGAGGGCAAAGTTGTTTACTCCATACAATATACGCTCAATTTCCCTGACGACGGCTTCAATGGTGGCGATTTGCTCTATACCTCGGTTTTGGGAGCAATGTGCGAGAATTATATCAAGGAGTTCTATTACAACATAACCTTCGACGAACCTCTCCCTACCGCTTTTGCCGACAGTATCCGCGTCTATAGTGGAAAATATAGCAAGAAAAACTCCCTCAATGTATCCTGCAATGTCGTTACCCAAAACAACATCAGCGGCATGGCAACCAACATTACCCACCACAACTCCATAACACTCTACGCCAACCTACCGGAAGGCCATTGGAAGGGCGCTTCGCATCCTGTTGTGCTGAAGATGAAGTGGCTGGGCGATTGGCTAATGTCTTCGCTGTTAAGCATTCCAACGCTGCTTATCATCTTGGTGTGCATACTGTTCGTCGTAGTCTTCGTGAAGTTATTGATGAACCGAGGCGAAGGAAAGAAGCCAATACCCGTCATCGAGTACTGTGCTCCCGACGGCATCAGCAGTGCCGAGGTGGGCTATATCATTGACTTGTCGGTAGATGTCGAGGACTTGACATCTCTTATAATTTGGTGGGCTTCAAAGGGTTATCTCAACATTGAAGAGGTTGCGCCGGAAGAAGGAAAGGACAAAAAGAAAAAGAAGAAGGATGACAATCAGGAAATCATTCTCCACAAGATCAAGGATTTGCCTGAGGATGCGCCAGAATATCAGAAGAAGTTCTGGAAGGTGTTCTTCGACAAGAAGGATTCCATAGCCATCAGCAAAATCGGCAAGAAATACAAGCAGATAGATAGCGCGAAGACTGCATTGAAACATAAGTACAAGGAAGAGAAATCTCTCCAAGAGTTCAATGGAACATTACTCTGCTATCTCTTCGGTTTCCTTCTCCTAGCCGTCTTTGCCATCCTCGTATGCTGTTGGTCACAGGAATCCTACGAACTGCTTTTCACTTGGATTGGAGTCGTTGTCCTCGGTGCCATGCAGAATCTCATTACATCGGATTCCAAGTATTTTGATTCGTTGAAGAAGAAGCTGGTAAACTATAGCATTTTGTTTGGCTACTTCTGCGCTTCGCTCATAGTAGTGCTCTTGGTGATAGACGACGGAAGTCCTCGCTGTCCGAACTTCGTCCTTTACGGCATCACCCTCATGTCGTGGATATTGATTCTGCTGAGTCCAAACTTGCAGCGAGACACACCTTATCGTATAGAACTCATGTCGCGTCTGCTCGGTTTCCGCGAGTTCATCAATACGGCAGAGGTGCCAATGCTAAAGGCTATGGTCAACGAGAACCCAAACTACTTCTACGATGTTCTGCCATACGCCATCGTCTTCGGCCTGAGCGACAAATGGTGCAAGCGCTTCAAGGAGATAGACTTCGAGCCACCAACTTGGTACAATGCCGGCTATGCCCTTGCCGCAGCGGGAATCATCATGGCAGGAGGCGTTGTTGCCGACAGACTCACCGACCGTTTCGACAAGGTCATAAGCAGCCATGTGCAAACAAGCAGCATAAGTCCTTCATCCAGAAGTGGCAGAAGAGGTGGCGGTGGCTACTCCGGCGGCGGAGGTGGCGGCGGAGGAATCGGCAGCTGGTAAAGGAAAAACGTAAAATTTGCGTTAGCTGGCAGTTTTCAATGTTATCGATTACAGCGAACCTTTCAGTATGTCGAAGATGCT
This sequence comes from Bacteroidaceae bacterium, assembly GCA_024401275.1. Taxonomy (GTDB): domain Bacteria; phylum Bacteroidota; class Bacteroidia; order Bacteroidales; family Bacteroidaceae; genus Prevotella. The sequence goes on from JAKSLJ010000021.1 coordinate 49,028, forward strand.
TTTGCCAGACTGAGAGTTTGATTGGTTTCCACTAATCGTGTCCATGACATCGCCCCAAGTAGGCTTTCCCGTTGGATTGTAATCGTAGCCACCTTCCGGTTCCCCTATACGGTAAAGGATGTTGAGAACCGTATCGTTTTCATGCCAATGCTCAAGATCAACGTGGTAAACGACACCTAAGATGCGCTTGTAATAATGGTCTTCACTAGGATATTTACCAGCCTTATGAAAACCCGCATTACGAAGTCTGTCGCAATAGATGTTGCGGAATTGCTCCATCTCTACCTCGTGCTCAACCTCTACCTCAAGAGAGTAGAAATTACCGCCATCCCTATCTCCGAGACGCTCTATCGACATGGACTTTGCCGGAAGATCCCACTTCGGATATTGTGGAAGCAGCGTGTTCCATCTCGCAAGACATGCTGCAACACCTTGGGTATTTCCGATGCTTTCAACATCTTTCACAACGTTTTGCAAACGAGACAAGACATCCATCATACCTGACTGAGGCTTTGCCTGTCCATTTTGGTTAATGCTTGAAGTGTTTTGTCCTGTCATGGCATCTTTCACCACCTTGCCGACAGTTTCGCTAACGACCTGTCCGAGAGTATCGCCAAATAATTTTCCAAAGAGTCCCATTTTTAATGTATAGTTTAAGTTTTGTCGGCAAAATTAAGGTTTTATTTCCAAACTTCAAAATAATTGAACGATTTTCTTCAATGCAAGCAGTTTCCACCGCATCTATTTTAGTTCATTTCCACCCTGAAATGATAGTGCTATAGAGAATAAAAAAAAAAAATCAAAGTAAAGCAAAAGTTTTTGATAATATTTTGTAATTTTGCAGCATCAAAAGAAAAGAACACAAATTATGAACTCAAAGAACATCCAAGATTTACTGACAGAATACGGCGAATATTTTGCAGAGAAAGACCTTCCTATCATAGAGGAACTCCTGATGAAGTACGACAATGTACTGGAGGCAAAGAAGATAATCAAGGCTGCTGGCCTCAAGAAGCCTTCCACAATACAAAAGCTGTCAATCTTTGGAGGATGGTGGGGAATAGACCGATTCATGGTCGGCGATGTTGACTTGGGTATCGTTAAGCTCATCTCCTTCGGAGGTCTTGGCATATTGAACATCTTCGACATTTTCTTCCTGAAAAAGCGCGTGCAAGACGATAACCTCGTGAAGGCAAGCGTACATCTCGATCCAAGAGATCTCACTGAAGAGGATATCAAGGACATGCGAGAGAAACTTCGCAGACGATAAAGAACCGCGCCCTATACCTTGCAGAATACACAGGGCAGGATGTAAAAGACCTTCAAGCTTACAATGCTAAGGAACCCACCTCCGCCATGTCCATGATGACGTATGTAAGGGAGTATTTTGCAAGAGTGAAAGTGTTTATAGACATTCTTACCGGGAAACAACCAAAGGAATTGAAGTGAAACAATACTTGTTACAATTTCACTTTCAAATTGTGGGTTAGTTCACAATCAATACTCCGAAAACAGAGAAGAAAACAGGCGAAAAAGCAATGATTTTGCAATTTTTCCCTCATTGAAGGATGATTTTTGCACATTTTCTCCCTCAATGAGGGATTTTTACTATATTTGCAGAGAGCCTGGCAGCTATTGTCCTACGGACAGACAGCACGAACCGAAAAGCCATAGTCGCGACAGAAGTAGTTCACACTGACAGAGTTCGGATAGAAAAAGAGACGGTATGCATAGCCTGAGAAAACAGCATTGAGCGACGACGACCAGAAATAGCCGTAGGAACCAACATTATCAAGCGAGCCATCAACTCGATAGCCAGCAGCAGGAAGAAATATAGAGTTGCCATTCTGTCCCGTTACCTTATACCCTTTTGTTCCATTCTCAGTAGTCCATGTCCAAGTGCATTTCTTTCGCAGTTCATCCAGCTCCCCTTTTGTTGGCATGCGCCAAGAGCCGCCCCAATTTGCAATAGCTGTGTCATCTTCGGGATCCAGCACAGTCTTGTCGTCATAGAAACCATCATAGCCATACCTTAGCGCGCTGGCTTTTTCTATGTATTTTGTGTAGCCATAAACTGTTCTATTGGCCCCATTTTCATCCGTCGTGTTGGTCAGCATGTAGTACTTGTAAGTCCTCTGATTGAAAGTCTCCTTGCCACCATTGTAGCCTACAGTCTCACCCCATGCAAAGTAATCCCCGTAATCTTCGGGCGCCGTTGCACCGATATTCATATTTGCCCACTTTACAGAGAGTCCAAGGTCAACAGCCTCTAAGCCGGAAGGGGTATTGTCGGGAGTTGTCGGCGTCTGGTCTTTAGTGAAGCTGATGCATTTGATTGAAGATACAGGATAATCAACACAATCTCCTCCCATAAACTCTATTCGCATCGTTGCCTGTGCATTTGCAACTAACGATAATACACATAAAGCAGTCGTTGCGATAAACCTTATTGTTTTGTTATTACTCATCCTTACCATTATTTTTTTTGGCATTTGTCGGCAAAATTAAGGTTTTATTTTCAAACATCAAAATAATTGAACAATTTTCTTTTCCCGAAATCATGCATCCTCCCAAAAACGCAAACAAACACAAACAAACAAAAAATGGCTTTGATTTTAGCTCAGCCGGCTCCAAACCACCAACCAACACCAACAAACCAACAAAATATATAGGACATTATAGATATTTCGGCAGTTTTATGGAGGCTGTTTTTCAAACGGAAACATGAGTCCGTATTTCACGGAGTCATCCTTATTACAATTTCAAATTGGGTGATAGTGAGCAAAGAAACAAAAAAGTAAAGGATTTTTCATTGCTTCCGATTTATTTTTGTAATTTTGCAGCGGAACATCTAACAATAGTAGCTATGAAAAAACTCTTTTTAACTCTCGTTATCGCCCTTACGGCTATGGCAGCTTCTGCACAAACGGTTGGTTATACCTACAAAGCCCTTGCTGCTGAAGGATGTAGTATGAAATATAGTGTTGTTAAACAAGACTCGTCATATTATATTATTGCTACAGTACGCTCTGACCGTATGATTTTTTTGAAAGAATCTACAATGAAAATTCGTACTTTCAAAAATGATGTAATAACTCTAAATGGCGTTGTCATAGGTAATGGAAGTGAAACTGGTGGTGTTGTGATAGGCAACATGGTTCTTCCCGTAACAACAATCAGTTCTTCAGCTCAATTTGCAATAACACCAGAACAAATGGAAAAGTTTAATGACGGCGTTTGTAAAATTCGTTTATCAATGACTCCAATGGACCATGAACGAACATTCAAGAAAGATAAGATTGGTAGTAAACTTTACCAATTATATTTAAAAGCTAAGTCTAAAGATGATGATTTTTAGAAAAACAGTTAATTAAACTATGCCATCAATCCTCATTATACCTATTGTCATAGTTGTCATCTTATTAGGCTTAACTGTCTATGCAAAAGCGAATAGGGCTAAGCTTAAAGGAAAGGCTGGTGAGGCTCGTGTTCACATGAGGCTGATGGCGTTGCCGGATGAGTATCACTTGTTTGACAATGTTGTGCTTCTCACAGAACATGGTACAACGCAGATAGATCATATTGTAGTATCTCGCTACGGAGTGTTTGCTATTGAGACAAAGAACTATCGCGGAAGCATCTATGGTAAAGACGATGACACGGAATGGAAACAGATTATAAAGACTGATGTAAGGTATAGCAGAAAGTGGTGGAAGACATACACTTACATCACAAAGAACAAGCTATATAATCCGGTCAAACAGTCTAAAGGTCATGCCTACAACATCCGTAAGAAACTTAAGGATTTCCCTCATTTACCAATTATTCCTTTAGTAGTTTTCTCAAATGAAGCTGACCTTTCTGGCGTGAAGACAAAAGAAATCGTAATCAATGAGAACGATTTGCTTGATGTATTAAAGACTTATCGCAACATATATCTTTCAGAGAGCGATTTGTATAAAGTCATTGAATGTATTTCCATACACGACAGTAGCTTGTATATAGACAATAAGACTCACATAAGAAATGTTCGTCTAGCCAAGAGCGTGTCTGAGACAAAAAGCAGGCTTGGAATCTGTCCAAAGTGTGGGGGTAGCCTTGTGTTAAGAAACGGCAGATACGGAAATTTCTACGGATGCTCTAATTATCCTAAATGTAAATACACAAAAAAAGATTAAACTAGCCAACAGGGATTATATTACACTAACAAAATTGCACAAAGGGGTCTGACCCTTTTGTGCAATTTATCGTCATTACAATATCAAATTGTGGGTTAGCCCAGTAATTCTATTGACGGTGACATCTCCATAAACCAGTGTCGCAAATCGCGACGGTGGTTTAGAAACCAGATACTCAAAACAGGTATGAGGTTTGTTGTTCATAGGGAATGATTGTGCTATAAACGGTGACACAGAACCGTCCCTTGTCACACAGCATCTTCTTTCGCTTCTCGCATAAGTTGAAGAATCGACCATTGGCTCAATCTATTTACAAGCCAGGAAATGCGTAAACTTTGAGAAGCTCTTCTACAAGTGCATTGGTTCGATTCTTGATGTCATCAATAGTCCACGAGTCTTTCTGTGCAATCTCCTTATTGATATCAAGTCCGTTTTTGTAACCGATAAATCTCTTGCCATCCTTGCTCTTACGGTCTCGCTTTTCCTCAAATGATTTGTTACCTAACGTGCTGTTATAGCCTGTAATGGTGAGATTTCCTATCTTGTGAGTATATTCCTCTAGATAGCGATTTGCAAGTTGACGGTCTCCGTCGGCAATCATTTCAACCCAACACTCCGGAATGTTGTCACCCTCTGGGAAAATGTGTTCAATGGTCCAAATGAACACATTCTTGTTAGTGCGTCCCCATAGATTCTGCCATGTCTCTTGTGTCATGGTAGACTCTGCTAGCTTACACAATATATAACGAGCTGCACCCACGTTATCCTTATACACATTTCCTTCCAGACTTAGCTTGAATCGTTCGTCGGAAGCACAATTGTTTGGATTGCCCAAAGTCTCAATGATGATACTGAACACTCTGTCAGCAACAGATGAGGCTTCTTCAATCTTGTTTATGATATCCATAAAGATACGAGTAAGGTCTCTTGTACTTGGATAATCAGTAAGATTACGACGAACAAAATACTTATTAAGTAATCCAATGAGTTTGTTAATCATTTCATTGGTAATCTGCAAAGCATCTTTGTTCTTCAATAGGTATAAAAGCAACAAGTATGATGGAGCACCTTGAATATGGTCGAGGTCCTCTAGATTCTTTGAATAAGCGTTGTCAGAATCTTGAAGAATAAGCCATGAATAGTATTTTCCACAATCTAGAATATCTTCGAGGAATAAGTTGAGGTCTTTGCTAATCAATTTCTCAAAGATGTTCAACAGGTTGGATTTGGTAGCAACAACACCTAAAGGGTCTTTCTTTCTGTCTGAATCGCTACGGAATGGATCGTTCAGACGATGTTTAAATGCATTGTAGTATTGACGGAAGAAACGTTCTTGTGTTCCGTAGTCATCTGATAAATAAGCCAATAACTGTTGCCAACGATTGAAACAATCGTCAGTAGTCAAGCCATTACTTTCAGCCTTAGCCATGATGAGGTTCTTCATCAAGTCGATGGCCGTCAAAGGGGTACCTCTATTGTTTAGTGATTCAAAGAGAACGTATGCATCAGAATGAGAAGACACTTCCATCTTTACAAGCATAGCTTGCTTTAGCTTGTCATATTTATTAAGAAGGAATGTAACTTTTTCCTCAGGAGTCATACCTTCCATTTCCTTATCCATAAGAGATAGGAAGTGCTGATAACAACGAGATACCTTTCGTACGCTAAAATAGGCATGCTTAGATGACACCGATTTTTTCAAACCAAGATTAGACATTATGAAATTATAGTCATCTTGGTTGTGATTCTGTACTTGTGGAACAAGCTTCATTTCATTTGGCGAGATATTGCTCTTCAGTGCTTTTCGCATTGCTGGGATAATATCTTCGTCATCCTCATCAAGATACTCTTTGAGTTCCGATAGGCGCTTATATAAAGCTGCAAGGAACAAGCTTATTGTGGTAAGTCTCTGCTGACCATCAATAACCTCCATATAAGGATTGATGGCGTCGCCAAGAGGAATGCAGATGATTGAGCCAATGAAATATTCAGGATTATTCTCGCTTATATCATCATAGAGTGCTTCCCACTCACGATAACTCCATGTGTATTCACGCTGATATTTCGGAATGGAATAGTAGAATCGTCCATCCGAAGCATATATCTCATAGATATGATATTTGTTTACGCTTTGAATCATGTTTTTAATAAAATTGCGAACCTGTGATATTAGGGAAAGATATTTTATGGTGCAAAGTTAACAATTTATTTGTTTACAGCAAACAAAACGACTATGAATTTAGAAGAGTCAGATAAAATGCTTCAATTGAATATGCCATCATTGTTTAAATAACTCTTGCCAAAAGTCCTTATATTTCATAGCTTGTTCATAGGTTATATTTCTATCTTTGCAGGCTTCCTTAATTTCATCTTCTGTTTTAAAAAGACCAAACATCCATATTGAAGAGCTTGCCATTTTAATTCTTTCTTCTTCAGACTCATAGTCTTCAAGTTCATCTAAATAGTTTTTACTTTTTTGCATACCAACTTATCTTTAGGATTATAGCCTCAGATTACTGTATTGTTCATTATGATTAACACTGTTCAAGGTTCTCGATAAACTCTTTTATCCTTGCGTTTCTTTTGTCAAGGAAATCAAGTTCGTTCTGTATGAACTTCTGATAAACATCAACATCCTTTGGCATTGGATTTGGTTCAAAGAACGGAGTGTCGTACCAAAGGATAACTTTTGAATAATCATCACTGACAAGGTCTTGCAGGAAGAAGAAATCAACAAAGCCTTTGAAGTCTACGAACAAGTCGAAGAAAGCACGACTCTTTTCCATAGCCTTAGTCAAAGGACTTTCCAATCCCTCATAATGACGTCTTATGCATTCCATCGTAAGATCCCAACGGTCACGAATACGCTTATGGCATCCGCGTGCCTGGTTGAGTCCACCTCTAAAGCTCGGCAAAAGAATAGTTCCACCAATGGTATAAGAGCGATGAATGAAATCCTCCATAAAAGACCTATAATTAGGTATTTCCTCTGCAATCTTCTCAATGTACTTGTTGTCATAGTATCTGAATGAAGCGAGAATAGAATCGCTACTTAGATACATATTCTTATATTTTAGATAGAAACCTTTCCCTATCTCCAAATCCAAATCTTCACCATTTGGAAGTTTGCGCTTACTCCACAATAGTCGATGATATTGGCGCAGCGTAGCACTCTTGTTGTCTGGATCACAGCCACCATATCCAAGATGTCTTTCATCATCCCAGAAACCATCCCAATAACCTTTGCTGTCTGATGTGAAATCAAAGGTTACATCTATGTCCTTAATTGTCATATTAAATGTGGTATTTATAAAGATTCAGTAATTATCTTGATGATCTTTCTTCCTCTTGACAAAGGATGTTCAGGAAATGCTTCATCAAAATCTTCGTATTCTGAAAGGTTCATAAGATAACCTCTCTTCAAATCCGGCACATATCTGTCAACCATCCATTTGGAACGGTCATTAATGCTTACGATACCTTGACGTGTCGCCCATTCAAATACCGCTGCATCACGTTGCCCTGTAATACCCATTTCGCTCAAAAATATCAGAATTGACAATGCTTCGTCATCATTATCAATATGAATAAGTACTGTATATTGAACACCACCTTCTTCCAATTTTGTTTTCACTATACTATAGATAAACTTCCTTCGAGAAGCAGTCAAACCATTATCAACTTCCACAAGTGCTTGATCTTCCCTTACGGTATTATGAATACAATGTATCAAATGCTCAACATTGTCATAATCCATGGCTTCTTCCGCTCCTACCATATACACCTGTAGCATTATTCCTGCATGTTCATTTTGCGCCATGAATGTAATAGAACCCGCTGGATCTTCTGGTAGCGAATCAACTTGCAGAAGGTCTTTAGGTAAAATATCTTTTATGTTATCAACTTTCAATTTCATAGTTACTTTTTTATTCCTTTTCCTTTACAAATATCGTTATTCCTATCTGTCGTTCTGGATGAACGTCCTCATCGTAGCGGTCAATATAGACCTCGAAGATGTTTGACCAGCCTTGGTCGAGGAAGGTTACCAACTGCTTGTTGTCGGCAGAAGGAATGTAGCCGATGCGATAATCTCCACAATAGAGGGCGATGGCGTTGTGATCGTAAAGGTTTTCTGCCTCACGCTTCATCAGCAACTCCTTGCCTGGTTTCAATACTTCTCTGCAGAACAGAGCCTCACCATACTGCACTCCCGCAACTCTGGTGTTCGTAAAATACTTGCGTCTCATAATCTTTTGTTTAAGTTTCTGGGCGCAAAAGTACGATGGCACCAGTGCCAAAACCTTACCTACTTTGAAGAAATTTACAGATTATTTGTATATTTCTGCTATTTTCAGGGCATTTTCGCGCACTTGTTGGCGTAATGATAACGGTTCCAAGACTTGACAGAAGGAGCCAAGTCCTGTAAGTTTGTCCACAAGTTCGTATGTGCATCTCATGGTATAAGCGTATGTCGTGGAGTTATCGTCGCGCTCAACAACTCTCTGCGACCAATGCAGCGGAAGCGTTTCCATATAGTCTTGCAGATAGCCGGACACCTTCAGCTTGACATCCTCTATAGGCAACTGTTCGCCAGCATATATTCCTATGCTGTATTTGAATTTCTCCTGCACGGAATAGTCCTTCGGCATCTGAAACGACTCTTCCACTTCCTTCACTTCCAATATGCGGTCAAGGCCATAACAGAAATCCCTATCGTGGCTGTCGCTATGGGCAATGAGATACCATCTATTGCCGGCGAGTTTCACTGCGTATGGCTTTGTGTTGAAGGAGTAGTCGTAGTCGGTGTCAAACGGCTGATAGTGCATCCAGATCATGTGGCTGTTGCGCATGGCAGAACAGATTATTCTGAGTTTCTCGTTAGCCGATGGTATGTCCTCAAGGATGATTCGGTCGTGAATATCATTGCTTTCAGAAATGATGTTTCCGAGAGCCATTGCATTGAGCGACCATTCCAGCAAATCGTTGCGCTCTATCTCGCGATTGGCAATGCGATAGCGAAACGGCGACTTCTTGTCGCACTCCACCACAACACCGAGTGCCGTAGGGAGTGAGTTGAGCCAGTTGCGGAAAGTTCGTTTTGGGAGTTCCTCGCCTTTGAGATTAAGCGAACAGCGTTGCCATTTGCTGCTTATCTGCTCAAATGTTATGCCATTCTTTGCACTGCGGATGGTGTCGGTAAGCCACATGTAGCGGCGGTATATTTCTTTTGCCATGGTATTAGGTAATAGTATTTGAGTGCAAAGTTACACATATTCTTTTTTTGTAACAAACTTATTTGTAAGAAAGTAACTTCGCGACGTAAATTTCTTTATTTTCTTTATTTTTCTTCGAGCAAACACAAGAAATCTTTGAGAAATGTAGGCTGTCTCTATTGTAGGGCGAAATGATTTCTTGATATATTACGTTGTTTCCTTCTCTATTTCCGATTATTTTTTGTAATTTTGCACCCGAAACATTCAACAAACAAATTCCATGTACAACAAATTCATCATAACGCTCGACGGCGTGCTGAAGTTCGGCAATGTCTATCTTCACAGGGAACTATTGCCAAAAGGACACACCACTTGCCATGGCGGTGGATTGTGGAAAATAGACAATCAAAGTGGCAGAATAATACTCTACGGCAGAAGTTTTGACTTCGGCTTACCCGACTTCGACTGCGTAAAGCGAATAAACAAAGCTGAACATCCCGTCTCTCTCGGCTATCCGATTTTCTACCAAAGAACCTTCGCCGACGAAACAATCTTGGAAGAAGTTAGGGAATGCAAATAAACAGAGATAAAACATTTTGCCCTACAACAGCACCGCACTAAGATTATATGTAACTGGATATTTAAAGCCCCTTGATAAGGGGCTCTAAATCTTCGAGCAAAAGCAAAAAGAAAATCTTTGAGAAAATCTCGTGTGGAAATGCGATAGTTGTTTTGTACCTCGTGGGGAAAGTGGGTAATATGGGGAAACTAGACAATGTTAAACCTTCCCCATGTTCCACATATTCCCCAAGAGATTAATAAAAATAACAAATTCTTCAAGATAATATGTAGCTCAAAGAAACTGGACAAGAAATAAAAAGAAACTAACGTAGCGAAGTAACCCTGCATTATAGCCGCCCCTTATCAAGGG
>JAKSLJ010000022.1 GCA_024401275.1 Bacteroidaceae bacterium
AGTGGGCGTTGACGGATTCGAACCGCCGACCCTCTGCTTGTAAGGCAGATGCTCTAAACCAGCTGAGCTAAACGCCCGATTGCTTATTTGCGGGTGCAAAGGTAATACTATTTTTTGTTTTACGGCTTACCCTTTGCCATTTATTTTTGAAATTCAATCATTTATTTGATTTTGCTCATCTACGATTAGTCCGTCTTTCATGTGAATGGTGCGGTCTGTGATGGCAGCAAGTCCCTCGTCGTGGGTAACGATTATGAAAGTTTGTCCGAACTTGTCGCGCAGTTCAAAGAAGAGTTGGTGGAGTTCCTCCTTGTTTTTTGTGTCGAGAGAGCCTGACGGTTCGTCGGCAAGTATGACGGCAGGATTGTTCATCAGCGCACGAGCTACGGCAACGCGCTGCTTCTCGCCGCCCGAAAGTTCTGACGGCTTATGGCTTGCGCGGTCGGAGAGATGGAGGAAGTCGAGCAGTTCCTCGGCGCGCTTCTTCGCCTCGCTCTTGCTCTTTCCGCCGATGAGTGCCGGCATCATGACGTTCTCCAAAGCGGTAAACTCCGGCAGCAACTGATGGAACTGGAAGACGAAGCCGATCTTCTGGTTGCGGAAGTCGGAGAGTTTCTTCTTGGAGAGCTGGCTGAGGTTTACGCCGTCGATAGTCACGCTGCCCTCGTCGGCATCGTCGAGAGTGCCGATAATCTGCAGCAATGTAGTCTTACCCGCACCGCTTCTTCCGACGATGCTCACCACTTCACCCTTGTCAATGTGCAGGTTTATTCCTTTCAAAACATGCAGATTGCCGTAGGATTTATGTATGTTTGTGATGTCTATCATAGAGTAATATTCCGTTTTCTTCGTGCAAAATTACTAAAAAAAAGAAAAACTGCAAATAATGTTTGCATAATTTGCCGAAACATGTTAAATTTGCGCAAAAATACAAACTTCATAAGCTATGAAAACCGACTGGACTGACTTCTACCTTAAAGATGTGTCGTTCGTGAACCTCATGACGCGACGCATATTCAATGTCCTTATCATCGCCAATCCATACGATGCCTTCATGCTTGAGGATGACGGCCGCGTAGATGAAAAGATATTCAACGAATACATGGCACTCGGACTCCGTTACCCGCCAACCTTCAAGCAGGTGAGTACGACAGAGGAGGCTACCGAGGTAATCAACGAGACGGCCATCGATCTCGTAATCTGTATGCCGGGTAATGCCGACAATGATGCCTTCACCGTTGCACATGAGGTAAAGGAGAAGTTCCCAGAGATTCCTTGTGTGGTGCTTACGCCATTCTCTCATGGCATCACGCGCCGCATCGAGAATGAGGACCTTTCCATCTTCGAGTATGTATTCTGCTGGCTTGGCAATACCAACCTTATCCTTTCCATCATAAAGCTTATAGAGGATAAGATGAACCTTGAGCACGACATACAGGAGGGTGGGGTGCAGATGCTCCTGCTCGTTGAGGACAGCATTCGCTTCTATTCTTCCATCCTGCCTAACCTATATTCATTCATCCTCGCACAGAGTCAGCGCTTCGCTACGGAGGCTCTCAACCCGCATGCCGCAACGCTGCGTATGAGAGGTCGTCCGAAGGTGGTGCTTGCCCGAAACTACGAGGAGGCAATGGAACTCTACCAGAAGCACCGCGACAATACCATCGGCATAATCTCCGACTGCCGCTATCCTCACGAGGGACAGGTTGATCCGGAAGCCGGATTGAAGCTCCTTCAGGCTGTCAAGAAGGACAATGAGTACCTGCCAGTCATACTCCAGAGCGCCGAACTTGCTTCGCTTGACAAGGCTCGCGAACTCGGTTTCCGCACCATCGACAAGAACTCGAAGGCGATGAATGTTACCCTGCGCAAGCAGATGGCGGAGCATATGGGCTTCGGCGACTTCATCTTCATAAACCCGGAAACGCGAGAGTCTATACTGAGAGTGCGCAATCTGAAGGAACTCCAGGACAACATCTTCAAGATTCCGAACGACTCGATGCTCTACCATGTATCGCGAAACCACATGAGCCGCTGGCTTTGTGCGCGTGCCATATTCCCTGTTTCCGAGTTCCTTCGCCATGTAACATGGCACCGCCTGCAGGATGTTGACACCCACCGCCAGATCATCTTTGATGCCATAGTGAAGTATCGTCACATGAAGAACATCGGCGTCGTAGCTGTCTTCGACCGCAACCGCTTTGACAAGTACGCTCACTTTGCGCGTATCGGTGAAGGTTCGCTCGGAGGAAAGGGCCGCGGTCTGGCTTTCCTTGACAATATCATCAAGAAGCACCCAGAACTGAATGCGCAGAAGGGCGTCAAGGTTTCCATTCCGAAGACCGTCGTGCTCTGTACCGATGTGTTTGATGCCTTCATGGAGAATAATAACCTCTACCCTGTGGCACTCAGTGCGGCAAGCGACGAGAAGATTCTCGAGACTTTCCTCAAGGCGCAGTTGCCAGACGAGTTCATTCCGGACTTCTATGCCTTCTTCAATGCCACTTCGGGACCTATTGCCATCCGCTCTAGCTCGCTCCTTGAAGACTCTCACTATCAGCCATTTGCGGGAATTTACTCTACCTACATGATTCCGCGCCTTGACGATAAGTTCAAGATGGTGCAGATGCTCGCTTCGGCAATAAAGAGTGTCTATGCTTCGGTGTTCTTCAACGACTCCAAGCAGTACATGACCGCCACTTCCAATGTCATCGACCAGGAGAAGATGGCAATCGTCATGCAGGAGGTTGTCGGCAAGCAATATGGCGACCATTTCTATCCGAATATCTCCGGCGTGCTCCGTTCGCTGAACTATTACCCTATCGACGACGAGACTTCCGAAGAGGGTATCGCCAGCCTTGCACTGGGTTTGGGTAAATACATCGTTGATGGCGGACAGACTCTCCGCGTTTCGCCATACCATCCAAAGCAGGTTCTCCAGATGAGCGAGATGGAGATTGCGCTCCGCCAGACGCAGACGCAGTTCTATGCGCTGGATATGAGCAATGTAACAAACGATTTCCAGATAGACGACGGCTTCAATATCCGCAAGATGAGGGTGAAGGAAGCCGATGCTGACGGTTCGCTGAAGTACATTGCCTCGACCTTCGATCCGTACGACCAGATGATTCTCGACGGCATCTACGAGGGCGGCAGAAAGATAATCTCCTTCTGCGGCGTATTGCAGCACGGCGTATTCCCGCTGCCAGAACTCCTTCAGCAGAGCATGAAACTCGGTTCCGAGGCAATGAAACGCCCTGTGGAGATAGAGTTTGCATGTAATATAAATGACGACAAGACCGGCGAGTTCTATTTGCTCCAGATTCGCCCTATCGTGGATTCGAAGCAGGTGCTCGATGAGGACTTGCTGGAGATTCCTGACGAGAAGTGCATCATCCGCTCGCATAACTCTCTCGGCCATGGCATCTCGGAGGATGTCTATGACCTTGTCTATGTGAAGACTCCGGACAACTACACGGCGATGAACAATCCGAAGATTGCCGAGGAGATAGAGCGCATAAACCGCAAGTTCCTTGCCGATGGCAAGCAGTATGTCTTGGCAGGACCAGGACGCTGGGGCTCTTCCGACCATTGGCTCGGCATACCAGTGAAGTGGCCTCATATCAGTGGCGCGAAACTCATCATTGAGCTCGGACTGAAGAATTTCCGTCCCGATCCGTCGCAAGGCACCCACTTCTTCCAGAACCTCACCTCTTTCGGCGTAGGTTACTTTACCATCAGCAACCACACCGGCGAGGGCTTGTTCCGCAACGAACTGTTCGACGCCATGCCGGCTATTGAGGAAACCGACTTCGTGCGCCATGTTCGCTTCGACAAACCGCTCAAAATCATGATGGATGGTCTGCACCAGGAAGGTGTGGTCATTATTGAGTAATGTATTGTAAAACTAAAGAATAAAACTGCAACTATGAAAAAGTTTTTATTTTGCTGTACTACACTATTGGCAGCATTGACATGCAATGCACAAACTGAAGAGTCAGCCGCAGGTCATGAATATGTTGATCTCGGACTCAGCGTGAAGTGGGCGACATGCAATGTGGGCGCTACATCACCAGAGGAGTTTGGTGACTACTATGCTTGGGGTGAGACTGAGACAAAGGAAGAATATAGCTGGAATACATACAAATGGTGTAAGGCTCATGCTTTCACGAACACAAAGTATTGTATGTATATGGAATACGGGGAAGTGGATAACAAGACATCGCTGGATCCGGAAGATGATGTTGCTCATGTAAAATGGGGAGGCAATTGGCGTATGCCGGTAAACGCAGAAGTAAGAGAACTCATCGACAAATGCACATGGACACTGACAAAGCAAGGGGGTGTCAGAGGCTATAAGGTGACCAGCAAAACGAATGGCAATTCCATTTTCCTGCCCGAAGCTGGTTACCGCATTGATGGCGGCATTTATGATACTGGCAAATACGGCAACTACTGGACAGCTACGCTCGAAGATGTGAACTCGAATAATGCGTTGCAAATGACCTTCACTCCTAATTATTCTCACAGAAACGCCATGAACCGCTCTAATGGTAATTCTGTGCGTCCTGTGTACTCCGACCTTATTACTTGGCCCGCAAAGGAGTAATCTTATGTAGGTATGATGGAGTGGTTTTTTCTCTCTGAAAGATGACAAAACAATCGCTAAGATATAAACAAGAAAGCCACGCTTCCTTTTCGGGTTGCGTGGCTTTCGTTTTTTTATGACTTTAAGCTGCAGGTTATCTCATAACCTTCTTGGTCTTGTTGCCTTCCTTGATGATGTAGATGCCAGACTGGTAAGTGGAGTTGATGCGCTTACCGTCGATTGTATAAATCTGTCTGCCTGAGCCAGTTGACTCTGCTGCTTCTGCCTCTACCTCGTCGATGCCGTTAGGATTGGTGAGGATAGGAGAAATCTTCACTACATCTTTGTCGCTTGGCATGGTTAATGTGCACTTGCTTCCGATTCTTGATGTCTGCTCCTGCTGTCCCTTGTTGTCGATGGTAATTATTCTCCATCCGTAGATTTCCGGAGTTTCCTCGTTGAGTGGAGTAGCATTTAGGCGCACTTCGCGACCAGAGTACATTTTTCCTGTGAACAGACCGTCTGTGAGCCAAGTGTCGTTGAGGGTGATCTTGTAGTCTGCCATAGAGGCACCCTTTACTTCCTTCTCTACGACGAGCGACCTGAGAGTGCCAGGGATGTTGAAGTAGCTTTTAAGGTAAGTAGGCATGAAGTTGTCGCGTCTTCCTGCCCATGCCTTTGCGTTCTCAACCTCCTGTGACTGCGGATTCCACCACTGGTTTATCTGCGAGCGGTGATAGGCATACTCGGTCTTGATGGCGCTGTTCATCTTGTTGATGATTTCCGTGAACGATGCCTTGTTGAGGAATGTTCCCATGAAGACGGTCAGACGGTCGATGAGCAAGTCCTTGAAGCGCTCGTCTGCCATCAGTCGGCGGAAGAGTCGGGTATCTTCGGCTTTGTTAGAGCCTGGGTCCATGCTGCTGTTGTAGAGCCAGTCAAGGTACTTGTATTCTGATGACTTGCCGTAGAGTCCGAGTCCGAAGTCGGTATCCTTTATCAGCCAGCGCCACTTGCCGTCTTCGGTCTTTGGGCGCCACTGTACGATGTTGTTGCCTGGGAAGTCCGTATTGGCTATGTAGATGTTGACTGCCATCATGTTGAGATACTCGTCAATGTCCATCATCTGAGTGTAGTTGTCCATATTGGTATTCTCTGCGTTTGCCGCAGCTGTGTAGAATGCCTTGAACTTGTCGAACTCCTCTGTGTCGCCAGTCTTCAGCTCCTGCCAGTTTTCTATCATGTCGATGTCCTCAAGTCCGTCGTAGTTTGTGTAGATGTTGTCCTCGTTTGAGCGCTCGCGGATATTGAGCATACCGAGATACTTGCCGTTCAGATAGACGATAGCCGGCTGGTAAGCCTGCCAGTCGAGGTCGCAATGCTGTGCTGCAAGAGTCTGGATGGCTGCATCGCGGAAATATGTTCCGTCGAAGTCGTTGCCCGCATTGCGGAGAATGATGCTCTTGAACTCAGTGAGTCCCGGCTTTGTCTCAGGGAAGAACTCGTAGCTGAGTCTCTTCTCGCCGAATCTCTTGTTGGCATAGACAGCGAGCGACTTGCGTGCAAATCGTCTTGTGTAGCCGCCCTGGATTCGTGTTTCACCGAGCTGGTTGATGACAGCATCTTCGTTTTTGCTTGGGAAATATTCTATGTTTACTGGGCGGCGCCAGTCCTGGAAGAAGTTACTGTTCTCGTCGTTCTCGTTGCCCACATAGATTCCAATCTTATTGTCGTAGAAGTACTCGTCGTTTGTTACGAGAGAAACTACAGGAAGCGTCTGCTCGCGGCCGAGCATGATGTAAGACTGCGTAACAGAGCGTGGAGAAAGGTAGCCCTCGCAGAAAAGCTTTGCGCGGACAATGCTTGACTGTGCGATGGTGAAAGCCTTTGTGTAGAGCGTGCTTTTCGCTGTAGGCTCTGAACCGTCGGTTGTGTAGCGTATGACGGTACCTTCTGGTGCGCCTTCCGGAATACTGATAGCGACGGACATTCTCGTGTTCTTGTTATAGACATGACCTGGAGTTTCGAAGACTGGGTCGCCGAGGATTGCCTTGTTATCAACCACGCCGCCCTTGTTTTCTGCCTTTGGGGTAGGAGTGAGCATATAGCCGAAGGAGTCGCCACCGTCGGCTTCGCGACCGTAAGAGATGTTTGGAGCAGGCTGCTTCTTCATTTTCTTATAAGAGTCGATGACAGCGCCTGAAGGATCGAAGAGGAAGATGTTGCCATCCTTTCCGCTTTCCAGACGGAAATCGGTGTGCATGCCTTCGCCGACTTTATCACAGTAAACAAGCTCGTAGCCCTTTGCTGCGATAGTCTTGCTTGGGAGTTTGAAGGCAGTCTCTGCATCATTTGAGAGCGAGAGGGCGTAGTCCTTCAAATCAACGGGAGCATCGCCAGGGTTGTAAATCTCTACCCATGAATCAGGGAAGTCGTTGAGGTCGTCCATGATGCAGTCAATGTTCGACTGCATGACCTCGTTTATGACCAACTGCGCCTTGGCAGTGAGTGCAGAAAATACAATAATAGGTAAAAGGATAAAGTGTCGCATAATTTTTGTTTGGTTAATTGTATTTCTAAGGAGGTAAAGGGGAGGTAAGGAGGAGGTAAGGAGGTAAAGGGAAGGGGCTAGTACAGCTCGGTAGGAATCATCTGCTTTGCATTTTCAAAGTCTTCTACGGTGTCGAGTTCGCAAGAGAAATATTCTGACGCATCGACGACCTTGAATGTATGGCCCTGTGGAACGAGTCGCTCAAAGGCAAGCTCGTAGTATTTGTTTTCCAGATGTTCCTGGTTCATCATCTGGTCGAGTTCCTTGTAGATTGCGGTGGTGTAAGCCTTGCCCATCTTCTCGATGCCGAGACTCTCGCCGACGGCATCGGCTGGATTGCTGGTCTTGTTTACCGACTTCATGCAGCCAGCTGCATCTACCTGAACCTTCATTTCCTCCTCGCCAAGCTCGTGCTTGATGAGAGTAAGCACATTCTCCGACTCTTCTGCAAGCACCTTGCCCACGATGCGCGGATCGTAGAGCAGGTCGCTGTCGAGGAGCAATATGTCTTCGCCATCAGCCTCAGGGCGTGCGAGCCAGAGAGAATATATGTTGTTTGTGGAATCGAAAACTTCGTTGTGTATGAACTTCACACTGATGTAAGTGCCGTATTCGCGAGCTACGAACTCCTCGATCATCTCATGGAGATAGCCTGTAACGATGACGAACTGGCTGATGCCATTGCCGATAAGTGCGTCCATGGAACGCTTAAGGAGTGAGCGCTCGCCAATGTTGAGCAAGCACTTCGGAGTGTTTGAGGTCAGCGGACGAAGGCGAGATGCCATTCCAGCCGCAAGGATTATTGCTTTCATAAAATATAACTCTTGTGGAAGGTTTCTTTTTCTCTTGAGGAATATGATTTTTTATTTACCTCTTGTGGAATATGTGGAATATGTGGAATTTATATTAGTGTTAAACAGAAATCTTAAGTTTCCACACTTTCTACACCTTCCCCACGAGATAAATTAAATTATTACTTTCCACACGAGGTTTCCTCAAAGACTTTCTTGATGGTATCAACTACCACCTGAATCTGCTCTTTTCTGCCGAGAGTGATTCGCAAGCAAGACTCCATGCCCTTGTCTGTCATGAACTTTATCTTGTAGTCCTGTTCGGCGAGAGCCTTCTGCAGTGCTTCCTTTATCTCGTAAGGATATTTTACGAGGATGAAGTTTGCAACGCTCTTATATACCTTGAAACCAGGGAGATCGCCAAGTTCCGACTTGAAGAGCTGGCGGTCCCATTCCATGTCCTCAGCCACCTTGCGGTAGTGTTCGTCGCTCTCGAGAGCGGCAAGTGCCACAGCTTCAGAGAAACGGTTGAAGCCAAGATATTTGTTGGAATAGCTGAGGAACTGGTCGTGTCCCTTGCCGATGAAACCGAATCCAACGCGCAGACCTGGAAGTCCGTAGAACTTTGAGAGTGTGCGTGAGATGATGAGGTTGTCGTACTTGTTTACGAGCGGTGCGATATAGTCTGTGTCAGGGCTGATGAAGCTTGCGTAAGCCTCGTCAACGAGCACCATCGTGTCGGAAGGAATGTTCTCCATGATGCGGCCAATCTCCTCGGAAGTGAGGCTGTTGCCGGTAGGGTTGTTAGGAGAAGCAAGCAAGAGCATACGCGGATGTATGCGGTTTGTGTATTCTATAACCTCGTCAACATTGTAGGCGAAAGTGTCGTCAAGCTCGTAGAGAGGGTACATGTGAGTCTCTCCACTGCACTCGCTTGCCACGCAGTTGTAGTACCACCAAGAGTACTCAGGAATGAGGATTGAGCGGTTGTCGCCCATCGTGAGGAAATAGTGTATGGCATTCTTCAGAATTTCCTCGCCACCATAAGCGAGAAGTACCTGCTCTTCAGGCACATTATACAATTCACTGACACGAACGGAAACTACGCTCTTCTTGCCCTCGTCGTAAATGCGAGTGTAGAAGCAGAGAGTCTCTGGCGTGAAACTGTTTACTGCGTCAATGACCTTCTGTGATGGAAGGAAGTTGAATTCGTTTCTGTCTAAGTAGTTCATCTTGTCATTTGCAGATTTGATGATTTGTTTGATATGACGATTTAATTTTGCGTTCTGTGCTATGCAACATACAAAAAGCGTGCAAAATTAATAAAACTTCTGTTAATGGCGAAAGTTTTGCATTCTTTTCTTTTAGATAGTGCTATTATCTTGATTTTAAGGTATGATAGCCAATATCTTTTTTGCAGTTTCCATTAATATTGTGTAACTTTGTCGCGGGTCATATAATTATAAAACTAAATCAATATGAAGATATTTGCAATCGGAATGAACTATATTCAGCACAATAAAGAGCTGGATGGTGCGTTATATAAACCGGAGGAGCCTGTCATCTTCCTGAAGGCGGACTCTTCACTGCTGCAGAATCGCAAACCTTTCTTTCTGCCCGATCACCTCGGACAGATAGATTACGAAGCGGAAATAGTGGTGCGAATAAATCGCGTTGGCAAGACTATTAGTCAGCAGTTTGCCCATCGCTACTATGATGTAGTAACCCTCGGCATAGACTTCACCGCCCGCGACTTGCAGAAGAAGCTCCGCGCAGAGGGCAAGCCATGGGATCTCTGCAAGGGATTTGACGGCGCAGCAGCCATCGGCGAATGGATTCCAAAGGAAAAGTTCCAGGACATTCAGTCGCTCGACTTCCATCTCGACATCAATGGAAGCACGGTTCAGCAGGGCAACACTGCCGACATGCTCTACAAGATAGACGAGATAATAAGCTACATCAGCCAGTTCTACACGCTGAAAACGGGCGATTTGCTCTACACCGGAACGCCGGTAGGAGTTGGCCCAGTGAAGATAGACGACCGCCTGGACGGCTACATCGAGGACCAGAAAGTGCTGGAACTGAAAGTGAAATAAAGTCCTGACGCAAACAGAAGTTCGGGACAAAAAACAAAAGATATTTTGAAAAGATTTTTCTACATAATAATAACCCTTCTCACATCCGTTCTTTCGGTGAGTGCGCAGGATAATATAATCTATCAGCAACTGTTCAATCTTACGAAGTCGGAGCTGATGATAGATTCGCTTTTGCCTGAATTTACACATGTCGTACCACTCTCAGGCAACTACGGTGACTCCATATACTCTATTCAGTTGGTTTATCCTGAGTTCTCCGAGATGAGCAAGGAGCAGAGAGAGAAGTGCAAGAATCTCCTGGAAAATGCCGACGAGCAGGCATCGGTATTCAATGGCGTGGCTGCCCAGACGGTGGAGTTCATCCCGAAGCAGTCGGGCTATACTTTGGCAAACGGTCTTGTTCAGCAGACGGTTTGCGACCGCAAGCAGGGAAAGATAGAGATTTATTTCTCTCCAATCGTTACTGACGGCAAGACTTATAAGCAGCTGTCGAGCTTCATGCTCCGCGTGTGCTCAAAGGCGGTTGGTGGTATGTCAGGCAAAAAGAAAGTGGCGGGAGCAACTTCCGACGCGGCAAGTTTCTATGCTCCTCATTCCGTTCTTTCTTCTGGCCAATGGGCAAAGATTGGGGTAGGCGAAGAGTCTGGTTTTTACGAACTTACAGCCGAAGTTATCAAGAAAGCAGGATTCAAAGACTTGAAGAACGTGAAGATATACGGCTATGGCGGTAATCTTCAGGAAGAGAAAATGCGAAAAGAGTATTTGCAGCAGACCGATGATCTCTCGGAAGTGGCAAGCACTTACATAAACGGCAGACGCTATTTCTGGGGAAACGGTACTGTTTCCTATAAGGACGAGACAGCTTCACGCACTCGTAATCCATACTCTCAAAGGGGCTATTATTTCATTACTGAGAGTGAGGGAGAACCGCTCGTCCAGGATTCTGCCGCATTCATTGGCAACTATTACCCTTCTCCATATCTCTACAAGAACCATACTCTTTACGAGAAAGAAGAATATGCTTGGACTCGCGGAGGAAGAAATCTCTATGATAGTGAGACGGTAGAGGTCGGAAAGATCAGGAAATATCCTATTGATTTGAAGAACTATCCTGAAACGGCAAAGAATTTTAGGGTAGAGGTTGTTGTTTCCGCAGGTAGCAATTCCAGTTACGAGATTCTGGCAAACGGGAATAAGGTGAGCCAGGGAAGTATCTCGCTAAACAAGTATGATGATGCTTCGGTAAGGAGCAACAAGTTCACACTTTCAGAGCGTCCAACCGAAATAACCTTAAAGCCTCTTAGCGGTGGACCTTTCCGCTTGGATTACATTGATGTCTATTGCAACGAGGTTAAGGCGCCGTTTTTTTCCTCAGGAACTGTTCAGGAAGCGCAATACATCTGCGATATAGCAAATCAGGACCTTCATGCTGACAGCGCATATCAGATGGTCATCATCATTCCAACATCGCAAAAGTTTCGTGCTCAAGCGGAACGACTCAAGACTTTCCATGAGCAGCACGACGGACTTCGTGTTCGCATACTTTCTTCCAATGAGCTTATAAATGAGTTCTCAAGCGGTACCCCTGACGCGAATGCCTATCGCCGCTACATGAAGATGCTCTACGATAGAGCGCAGACAGAGGACGATATGCCGCGTTATCTGCTCCTCTTTGGAGCTTGTGGTTTTGATAACCGCATGATTTCCAGTACATGGAAAGGCACCGATCCGGATGATTATCTCCTCTGCTACGAGAGCGATAATTCTTACTCCGAGACAAACACGTACAGCAACGACGGTTTCTTCTGTCTGCTTGATGAGGGCGAAGGAGTAAGCATGTCATCTTCCGACCGTGAAGACATTGCCGTAGGTCGTATTCCAGCAAAGAATGCGGCAGAGGCAAAGGTGGCAGTAGATAAGATAATAGCTTATGCTGAGAAAAAGAATGCTGGCGACTGGCAGAATGTGATTGCTATCTTTGGCGATGACGGAGATGCAAACCGCCATATGGAAGATGCTGAGTCCGTGGCACAAAGAGTGGAATACATTTCGCACGACTTCTATGTAAAGCGCGTGATGTGGGACACTTACAAGCGTGAGAATACATCTACCGGATTCACATTCCCTGAAGTGGAGAAGATTGTCAATCAGCAAATTGCCGATGGTGCGCTGATAATTGACTATAGCGGTCACGGTGCTCCTCATCAGCTCTCGCATGAGAATTCCATAAGACTCTCCGACTTTGAGAATTCGGTGAACGAGAATCTCGCCTTCTGGATTACGGCAGCCTGTGATGTGACTCCGTTCGATAGTCGTCTCTCACATTTCGGTACAGCTGGACTTTTCAACAGCAACGGAGGTGCAATAGGCTTCTATGGAACAACTCACTCCGTGTTCCCTACAGAAAACTGTGCCTTGAACAAGGCGATGATAGCAGCGTTGATAACTCCAGTAAACGGCGACTATTTAAGTCTTGGCGAAGCACAGCGTATAGCAAAAAACAATCTGATTACGCAGCGCACCGATCTTACGGTCAACAAACTGCAATATACTCTTCTTGGCGACCCTGCCCTGAAACTGAATGTGCCGCAACAGAAAGTTATTATAGATTCTATTAACGGACGCAATGTCAAGAACCTTGTTGAGCCAATCAAGATGAAGGCGGCAAGTGTGGCTCGAATATCCGGTCATATAGAAAAGGCAGGAACGAAGAATGATGCCTTCAACGGAACGCTGTCACTCACTGTCCGTGATGCAGAAAAACTTATTGTCGGCAGGAAGAACGATCCATCACTGCAGAATGTTTTCAAATATTATGATCGCACTTCTGTTCTCTATAAGGGAAATGCGAATGTTACAAATGGTGCTTTTTCTGCGGTATTTGCAGTGCCGAAAGATATAGACTACAGTGGCGACACGGGGTTGATTACTGCCTTTGCGGTTGATAAAACCACTTTCCAGACTGCACATGGCAGCAACGAAAACTTTGCCGCTTCAGGCACAGAGTCGGTCTATACCGACTCCATTGGCCCTTCCATCTATTGCTATCTCAACTCTCCGTCATTCCAGAATGGAGGAAATGTTAACCCAACGCCTTTCTTCTATGCAGAGATAAGCGATAAGGATGGTATAAACAGCACGGGCTCAAGTTATGGCCATGACCTGCAGCTTGTGATAGATGGCGACATAAACCAAACATACAACCTGAACGATAACTTCACCTACGAGCTTGGAGACTACACGAAAGGCAAGACTTTCTACACTCTGCCTCAGCTCCCGATAGGCAAGCATACACTGCGTTTCCGTGCGTGGGACATACTCAACAATTCAAGTACTACGACACTCACATTCAATGTGGTGAACGGACTGAAGCCGGAATTGCAGGATATTTCATGCACAAAGAATCCAGCGCGTGACAATACTTCGTTTATCATCACCCATAATCGCAAAGGCTCTGATGTTACGGCAGATATTGAGGTGATGACGATGGCGGGCCGTCCGCTCTGGAAGAAGACGGTGAAAGGTGCTTCCACTTCTGGCGGAAACTTCATTGTTGACTGGGATCTATGCACAGAAGCTGGTGGCAAACTCCAAACGGGAGTCTATCTCTATCGTGTCCGTCTCTCTTCCGATGGTTCCGACGCAGTATCAAAAGCTAAGAAACTCATTATAATAAATTAAAGATTATTCCCAAGATAAACAAAAAATGATTATTCCCTGTGAGCTTCTCACGGGATCTCAATACAGAAACAATGAAAAAGAAACTCCATTCCACATCATTCCGCATTCTCCTTTCTGCATTCTGCATTTTGCATTCTGCATTCGTTTCAGCACAGGACAGCAAGACGGATATCTTCAATCCGGTAAATACCTCGGTCACTTCGCAGACCATTGCCCCTGATGCTCGTGCTGCGGGTATGGGTGATGTCGGTGCTGCTACCGATCCTGATGTGAACTCACAGTTCTGGAACCCTGCAAAATATCCGTTTGCAATCAGCAAGGCTGGTGTTGCATTAAACTACACTCCATGGCTTCGCCAACTTGTAAGCGACATGGATCTCGCCACTGTTGCCGGCTATTATCGCATAGGCGACTATAGTGCCGTGTCAGGTTCGCTGCGTTACTTCTCTCTCGGTGAGGTGATGACTTCTGAGGATGAGGGTGCCTATACCATCAAGCCATACGAGATGTCGCTTGACGCTTCGTACTCTCTTATGCTCAGCGAGACATTCTCTCTCGGTGCTGGCGTGCGATGGATATACTCTGACCTTACTTACGACTATACGGATGACACTACTCCGGGAAGTGCTTTCGCAGCCGACATCTCGACATACTATAACAACTACTTCAATATGGGCAATCGTGAATGCCAAATAGGTCTTGGTCTGAATATCTCGAATATTGGTAGCAAGATCAACTTTGGTGGTTCTGATTACAGCGAGTTCATCCCGACAAACCTCCGTCTTGGCTTCAATCTTATGGTGCCTGTAGATGAGTACAACCGCTTCTCCATAGCAGCTGATGCCAACAAGCTTCTCGTTCCTACTTGTCCTACTGACGACCAGTGTCGTGAGGCTCTCGGACTTAGTGAGGATGAACCTGTCACATGGTACAATGATTATCGTCTTGAGAACTACTACAACCTCTCTTCAATCTCTGGTATCTTCAAGAGCTTCTCTGATGCTCCAGGCGGCATGAAGGAGGAACTTCAGGAAATAAACTGGAGTATCGGTGGAGAGTATATCTATAACGATCGCTTCTCTCTCCGTGCCGGTTATCACCATGAATCCGAGAACAAGGGTAACCGTAAGTACTTCGCTGTCGGTGCTGGTTTCAAGATGAGCGCATTCACTCTCGACTGCGGTTATCTTATTGCAACAGCAAAGTCTAATCCACTTGACCAGACACTCCGTTTCACTCTCGGTTTCGACCTTGACGGCATCAAGGACCTCTTTAAGAAATAATCAGATCTTATTGTCCCATTTATGATAATAACCGCACCAAAACATATAAACTGCAGTATAAACCTGCCAGCATCAAAGAGCATAAGCAATCGTGTGCTCATTGTCTCTGCCCTAGCTTCAGGTGCCGACGACATGCAGAACATTTCGAACCTCGCTACTTGCGATGACACTCGTGTGGTAAAGGAAGCCTTCCTGAGCAATCTGCCATACGAGATAAACATCGGTGCAGCTGGTACTGCCATGCGATTCATGACAGCCTACCTTGCTCTTCGCGATGGTGAGGAGCATGTGATAACAGGCACTGAGCGCATGAAGCATCGTCCAATAAAGGTTCTTGTGGATGCTTTACGCACTTTAGGTGCTGATGTGGAGTACATCGGCGAGGAAGGTTTTCCACCGCTGAAGATTCGCGGAAAGAAACTCCAAGGCGGACATCTTTCAATTCCTGGCGACATCAGTTCGCAGTATATCTCTGCCTTGCTGATGATTTCTCCTATGCTTGAAGAAGGATTGAAACTCCGACTTATCGGCGATATTTATTCCCGCCCATACATTGACCTTACCCTTGCCATTATGCAGGAGTATGGAGCAGAGGCTAAGTGGCACGACAACGACGACATCACGATACAGCCGGGATGCTATGGCGTCAGACCTTATCGGGTTGAGAACGACTGGAGTGCTGCAAGCTATTGGTACGAGATATACGCGCTTCTCCTGCAGAATGGAGGCAATGCTGAGGAAGATTCCATAACACTTGAAGGACTGAAAGATAGTTCACGTCAAGGCGATTCAAGCATTCGCTATCTCTTTAACCTGCTTGGCGTGAAGTCTAAGTTTGCCAGCAGAGACGAGATTTCCGACCTTACCCTGAAACCTGCAATCACTTGCGTAGGCAAATTGGAGTATGACTTCGTGAATATACCGGATATGGCACAGACCTTCGTCGTAGTATGCTGTGCATTGGGCATTCCGTTCCACTTCACAGGACTTGCCAGCTTGAAGATAAAGGAGACTGACCGCATAGAAGCACTGAAGACTGAATTGCGCAAGGTGGGTTATGTTATAGAGGATCGCAATGACTCGGAACTTATTTGGACAGGCGAGACTTGCGAGCCAACCTTTGCCCCGATAGACACTTATGAGGATCATCGTATGGCAATGGCGTTTGCGCCACTCGCACTGAAGTATGGCAAGATTGAAATAAACAATCCGGAAGTTGTCTCAAAGTCTTATCCTGATTTCTGGAGCGATTTGCAAAAGGCTGGCTTCCAGATAGAAGAGTAAAGCAATATATGATTAATCCTAATACAATATACATAGCCATTGCGCTTATTGTGCTTGCTATTGCCACTCACATTATCCGTCGTTACATGGCAAGCAACGAGTTGAGCGATGCGCTGAAAGCTAATGAACCCGCTGCTGGCGACTGTGGCGGTTGTGACGGCACGGATACAAAGTGCGAGCAAGAGTGCATGATGGAAGCAGCGACAAAGGACATTGAATACTTTGATGACGAGGATCTTGACCGCTTTGCCCGTCGTGCTTCAAGCGAATATACCGACGAGGAGGCAGAAGAGTTCCGCGATGTCATGTTCTCCATGAAGCAGTCGGAAGTGAAAGACTGGAATCGCTCGCTCATCCTTCGCGAGATAAATGTGCCGGATCAGGTGAAAGACGAACTGCTGATGCTCCTTCAGGAGTAAATCCACAATTCTCTTTCTTCATTTATAATTTTTCTTTTTTCAACTTTCATTTTTCATTTTTCAATTTTAATTGAATAAAAGGCCTTTCTACATATTGCTCCTTTTGGTTATGGCTGCTGTTATCCTCGCCGCCTGTTCAACCAACAAGAACACCTCGCAGACGCGATGGTGGCACTCCTTTACGGCCAAGTACAACACCTACTATAATGGCTCGCTCGCCTATATTGACGGTGCTTTGGAGAAGGAGAAAGGCAATAAGGACAACTTTACCGAGATTATTCCGCTCTATACCGTAGGCAATAAGAGCAGTAAGGAAATAGGAAGTGGCAATTTTGATCGCGCCATAGAAAAATGTCAAAAGGCAATAAAACGCCATTCCATCAAGAAGCGCCCAGAATGGAAGAAGACTCGAAAGAAGACTGAGAAAGACATAGAGTGGCTCAATCGCAAGGAGTATAATCCTTTCTTGTGGAAAGCGTGGCTTATGATGGGTAAGTCGCAATTCCAGAAAGGTGCCTTCGACGAGGCTGCCTCCACTTTTGCTTATATGGCTCGAATGTATAGCACTCAGCCGGAAATCTACGGCAAGGCTCGTGCATGGCTCGCAAAGTGCTATATTGAGCAGGACTGGCTTTATGATGCAGAGGATGTCATAAAGAAGATGCACCGTGACTCCATAGACTGGCGCGCGCAGAAAGAGTGGAACTATACTATGGCTGACTATTATATCCACTCACAGCAGCTTGAAGAAGCAATTCCTTATCTGCAGAAAGTCATCAAGAGAGAGAGTCGAATCAAGCAGAAGGCTCGCGAATATTATCTTCTTGGTCAGATATATGCCGCTCTTGGTCGTAAGGATGAGGCGTATAGGGCATTCCGTTCTTGCTCTCGTTGCAATCCGCCTTATGAGTTGGACTTCAACGCCCGTATCTCTATGACGGAGGTTGCTGCGGAAAAGGATGCAAAGGGCATGATCTCGCTGTTGAAGCGCATGGCGCGAAACGATAACAACAAGGACTATCTCGACCAGGTTTATTATGCTATTGGTAATATCTATCTCGCTCAGAAAGATACGGTCAATGCCATAGGCGCTTACGAAAAAGGAAATGCCAAGGCAACTCGCTCTGGCATAGAGAAGGGTGTACTCTTACTTCATCTTGGTGACCTCTATTGGCAGCAGGAAAAATATTCTGATGCAAAGCGCTGCTATGGCGAGGCTATCGGTCTGCTTGACAAGGAACGCAAGGACTACGAGCAACTCTCTAATCGTTCGAAGATGTTGGATGAGCTTGTACCATATACTGATGCCATCCATCTTAACGACTCTCTACTAGCCCTTTCCGTTATGTCGGAGAAGGATAGGAATGCCGCTATTGACCGTGTTATTGAAGCACTGAAGAAGAAGGAAAAAGAAGAAAAAGACCGCGAGGCAGAGGCAAATGCAGCTAATGCTCAGAACAATGCAGCTGCCAATAACAGGCAGTTGCAGGGTAGAAACGATCCTCGCCAGCAGAACAACAGTCGCGACCAGAGCTCTACATTCTACTTTTACAATCAGATGGCAGTAAACCAGGGTAAGCAGCAGTTCCAGAAACTCTGGGGCAGACGCGATAATGTTGATGACTGGCAGCGAACGAACAAGACCGTCGTGGCCCAGACTCCTTCTGATCAGCAGTTGGATGAGAGCAATCTTACTGAAGAACAGCGCGACTCCATTGCTCAGGCAACAGCTGCGCAAGACTCCATTGCCGATGAGAAGGAGAAACCGGAGAATGATCCTCATAAGCGCGAATACTATATGAAGGATATTCCGTTCGAGCAGAGTCAGAAAGATGCTTGCCATCAACTCATTTCCGACGGACTTTACAATTCCGGTGTAATCTTTAAGGACAAGTTCGACAATCTTCCGCTCAGCCAGAAGCAGTTTGCTCGTTTGCAGAAAGATTATCCTGCATTCGAAAAGAATGCCGACCTTTATTATCATAGCTATCTGCTCTACAACCGCATGAATCAGCCGGGCAGAGCCGACAGTTATCTGACGCTTCTGAAAGATAGTTTCCCTGACAACGAGTGGACGAAAGTTCTCTCCGACCCTTACTTCCAGTGGAATGCCATTTACGGAAAGCATGCAGAAGACTCGCTCTATGCGGCAACATATAATGCCTTTAAGGAGAATCGTTTCGAGGAAATCTACCAGAATTTCCAGAAATCTACCGATATTCATCCGCTCGGCGACAATCGCGACAAGTTTGTCTTCATCCATGGTCTTTCAAAACTTAACGATGGTGACACAAAGACTTGCCTTGAAGATATGCAGACTGTCGTGGAGAAGTTCCCGAAGAGTGGGGTGCAGCCGTTGGCAGGTATGATTATCAATGGTGTGAAGGAAGGCAGGCAACTTCGTGGCGGTCGCTTCGACATGGGTGATATCTGGTCACGCAGAACTGCCGTCATGGCAGATAGCGACTCCATCGCCGCACGCGAGTTCATACCAGATCTCGACATTCCTTACACTTTCCTCTTTGCCTATAATCCAGATTCTATAGAGAATGAGAACAAACTTCTCTTTGAACTTGCACGCTTCAACTTCACCACTTATGTTGTGCGTAACTTTGAAATCCAAATAGAGGATGTTGATGGTGTTGTGAGAATGAAGGTTGGTGGCTTCCAGTCTTATCAAGAGGCACGCCAATATGCTCGCCAGCTCTACGAACAGAGCAGCGTGATACCGGCACTTGCCGCCAAAGCACGACCGATAATCATCAGCGATACGAACCTTGAACTTCTTGGCACGCAGTATAGCTACAATGATTACGATGAGTATTATGAGACGCACTATGTGCCGCTGAAACTCTCTACTATAGAACTCCTCAACGAACCAGTCATCACGAACCGCAACGCGGACGATCTCGACCCAGAGCCTGATGAACCAAAGAAGCCAGAGCCAGAGGCTGAGGACGAAACGCAGGAAGACGACGACTTCAACATCATAGAAGAGGAAACCGGTATCGCTGTAGAGGAAGAAACTACTCCAGCCCCTGCTGAGGAAATCGGTATCGCTGTAGAGGAAGAAATCACTCCAGCCCCTGCTGAGGAAACCGGTATCGCCGTAGAGGAAGAAACCACTCCAGCCCCTGCAGAGGAAACCGGCATCGCTGTAGAGGAAGAAACCGTTCCAGTCCCTGTGCCTGAAGCGTCAGCTTCTGGTTCTATCCTCATCCCAACCGAGGAGGAAACAACTCCTATCACTACCGAGGACGATAGCGGTTTCACTATTTCAGCGGATGATCCTACAGCGGTTGGCGAAGATGACGAGATTATCGTTTCGTTCGAGGATGACGATGCACCTGCGAACAATAACGCTAACTCTGCAGAAGACGACATCATCCTGGACGATGACGATGCTCCTGCCACTCCAAAGAAGCAGCCTGAAAAGGAGGATGCCACAGAACTCGAGAACATGATTTTCGAGGTGGAGGATTTCTAGCCTATGTTGCTTATAGGAAGGTGGACAATGGGCTTATAAATATATTAATGTGTAAATTCTCGCTGTTTTCTTTCTTGTTTTAAGAAAAAGTTTTAACTTTGCAGCGATTAAAATAAAAAACCATGACACTAACAGAACGCTTTCTAAACTACGTAAAATTCGATACGCAGTCTGCAGAAGATTCGCAGACAGTCCCTTCTACTCCAAAGCAACTTATCTTTGCGAAGTATCTTTGTGACGAACTTAAGGCAGAAGGCCTTGAGGATGTTGAGATGGACGACATGGGTTATATCTATGCCACTCTGCCTGCTAACACAAAGAAGAAGGTGCCTACAATAGGTTTCATCTCACACTACGACACATCGCCTGACTGTTCCGGCAAGGATGTGAAGCCTCGCATCGTGGAGAACTACGACGGCGGCGACATCATCCTTTCCGAAGGCATTGTCTCTTCACCTAAAAAGTTCCCTGAGCTTCTCTTCCATAAAGGCGAAGACCTCATCGTTACCGATGGCACTACGCTGCTTGGTGCTGACGACAAGGCTGGTATCGCGGAAATTGTCCAGGCTATGTGCTATCTTCGAGACAATCCAGAGATAGAGCACGGAAAGATTCGCGTTGGCTTCAATCCTGACGAGGAAATCGGCATGGGTGCTCATCATTTTGATGTGGAGAAGTTCGGATGCGAGTGGGCTTATACCATTGATGGCGGTGACCTCGGTGAGATAGAATACGAGAATTTCAATGCTGCTTCTGCAAAGATTAAGGTTAACGGCGTAAGCGTGCATCCTGGCTATGCAAAGGGCAAGATGATAAACGCTGCTCGCGTAGCTACTGAACTCGCTAACCTTCTTCCTGCTGACGAAACTCCGGAAACTACTGACGGCTATCAGGGCTTCTACCATCTCATACACATGGAAGGCGGTTGCGAGAAGGCATCGCTTGCTTACATCATCCGCGACCACGACCGTGAGCGCTTCGAGGACCGCAAGAAATTCATTGAGACTTGTGTGGCACAGATGAACGAGAAGTATGGCGAAGGTGTTGTTGAACTGCAACTCAATGACCAATACTATAATATGAAGGAGCAGATAGACCCTGTAATGCATGTCATTGACATCATCCTTCAGGCTATGGAGAAAACAGGAGTCGCTCCTAAGGTACAGCCTATTCGTGGTGGTACTGACGGTGCGCAGCTTTCGTTCAAGGGACTTCCTTGTCCTAACATCTTTGCCGGTGGCGTGAACTTCCACGGACCTTACGAGTTCGTTTCTACGCAAGTTATGCAGAAAGCACAGGATGTCATAGTGAAAATCTGCGAGATTACTGGCAAGTACAGCGACTAAAGCCCAAGTTTTGTGATTAATATTCGCAACCAAGTTTGGTTGCGAATCCCCCAAACAAATTATGGAACAAGATACTAACAAAACCAAGGACCTGGCAAAGGGGGCTCTTATCAAGGAAATAGAAATTGAGCAGCTGTGGAGCGGACAGAAGCATATTCGTTGGCAACTTAATCCGCAGGTAAACGTCCTTTCCGGTATTAACGGTGTTGGAAAATCAACTATCCTCAATAAAATTATCCGCCGACTTTCCGAATCGTCTGTCTATAAGCGTGACTCGGAAGAGCGCGGTGTGCGCATTGTGACAGAACCGGAAGATGCCAGCTTAATCCGCTTTGACATCATCCGCTCCTTTGATCGTCCTCTGCTTTCGTCAGATGCTCTTGGCAAGCTCGACCGCAGTCTGCTTACCGAGCTTGACTGCCAACTCTTCAATCTTCAGCGCCGCTATCTGGACTATCAGGTGAATATTGGTAACCGAATAATCCAGGCTCTTCAGAGCGGCTCAAGCGATGCTGCCTCTGAAGCGCAGAAATTGTCGGCACAGAAGCAGAAGTTCCAGGATCTGGTGGATGATCTCTTCGCAGAGACAGGCAAGAAACTCATTCGCACGGAGAACGAGATACGCTTCTCTCAGATAGGTGAGGTGGTGCTTCCTACGCAGCTGTCCAGTGGTGAGAAGCAGATTCTCTGCATTCTGCTCACCGTTCTTGTAGAGGATATGCAACCGTACGTCCTGCTTATGGATGAGCCGGAAGTGTCGCTCCATGTTGACTGGCAGGAGCGCCTCATCGAGATGATTCTCGCTTTGAACCCTAATGTCCAGATTATCCTTACCACCCACTCGCCAGCCGTCATCATGAAGGGCTGGATGGACAGTGTCACCAACGTTGAGGACATTGTCATCGCTTAATTATCAATTTTCAATTCTCAATTATCAATTCCCAATTAAAAATAACCTCCGACTACCTTGCTGCCTATAACATGATGAAAGGCAAGAACAAGAGGAAGCGCATTGTGGCTTATGTGGAAAGCTACGATGACATACTTTTTTGGCGCAACATACTCAGCTTTTTTGAGAATGAAACGCGCTATTTCGAGGTTATGCTGCCAAACGTAAACAAGCGATTGGAGCGCGGCAAGAAGTCGGCGATAACAGCCCTTGCCACCAACAAGCAGTTGGGTGAGTACATGATAGCCTGCGTAGATGCCGACTACGACTACCTTATTCAAGGTCATTCCACGACATCAAAGACCGTGTTGGAGAATCCTTATGTCTTCCACACCGTTGCCTATTCCATAGAGAACCTGCAATGTTATGCGCAGAGCTTGCATAACGTATGTGTTATGGCAACGCTCAACGACCATATCCGCTTTGACTTTGTAGAGTTTCTTCACACCTATTCCAAGATTATCTATCCTCTCTTCGTGTGGAACATCTGGCACTACCGCCATGAGCGCTATGACAAATTCTCGCTCATTGAATTCTGTCAGATGATAGAGACGGGCAAACTGAAAAGCGCTACTATTCCTGACACTCTCAGCCATCTTGCGCAAAAGGTTGAGAGAAAGATACTGTTTTTCCGTCGCCATCTGCCGAACAAGGTTGAGGAAGTTGCCGCATTGGACAAGGAACTGCGCGAGAAACTCGGCGTGAAACCCGAAGAGACCTATCTCTATATCCAGGGACATCATCTCTTTGAACATGTCGTAGCACCGCTGGTTCAGCATATCTGCTACGCACTTGTCCGTGAGCGTGAGGACGAGATACGCCGCACTGCTGCCCATTTTACCCAGGCACGCAACGAACTTTCATGCTATACAAACAGCATTCAGGACATTACTCAGATGCTCAAAAAGAATACTGGCTATATGCTTTCTCCGCAAGTTCAGTCTATTGTCAAAGCCCTCTCTGAGCGTCTTAAATTGCAGGAAATATAGTGAAAGGAACAGTCTTCTTGTAAACTAATGTCAAGAAATCAAGGGATTTGTTGATTTTTCCTTTTGCGTATTAGGCTGTGGCTAATAAATTGTAATTTTATGGTAAACCAAATAAACGAAGGCAACTAACGGCCTTCAAACGAACGATTATGAGTGAAAAAAACATAAACAACGAAGAAATGAACGAAGATGTTTCTGCAGCTAAGGCTGAGAATGTAGATGAAACAACTGAGAATACTGTAGAAACTGAAGCACAGGCTGCAGAGGAAACCACTGAGGCTAAGGAACCGACTGCTGAGGAGAAACTTGAGGAGATGACCGACAAGTATCTCCGTAAGTTGGCTGAGTTCGACAATTTCCGCAAGCGCACAATGAAGGAGAAGGCTGATCTTATCCTCAACGGTGCTGAGCGTACGGTAAGCGCCTTCCTTCCTGTAGTTGATGATATGGAACGCGCCCTTGAGAATGCGGCTAAGAGCGAAGACATCGAGGCTCTTCGTGAAGGCATGAACATGATTTTCCAGAAGCTTGAGAAAACTCTTGCTTCACTTGGCGTGAAGAAGATTGACACTACAGATGCCGACTTCAACACAGACTTCCATGAGGCGATAGCCATGGTGCCAGGCATGGGCGACGATAAGAAGAACAAGGTTATCGATTGCGTGCAGACTGGCTATATGATTAATGAAAAGGTAATACGCCACGCGAAGGTTGCTGTAGGCGCTTAAGCCTTTTGAACCCCTGAACCATTTGAACCCATTATAATATGGCACAGAAAAGAGACTACTACGAAGTGCTGGGCGTCGATAAGAAGGCTACAGCAGACGAAATAAAGAAGGCTTACCGCAAGGTTGCCATCAAGTATCACCCTGACCGTCAGACTGGCAAATCAGAGGCAGAGCAGAAAGCGGCTGAAGAGAAGTTCAAGGAGGCGGCAGAGGCTTACGGCGTGCTTAGCGATGAGCAGAAGCGCCAGCAGTACGACCAGTTCGGATTCAACGGACCTGGCGGCTTCGGCGATGGTGGCTTCGGCGGTTTCGGTGGCGGAAGCTTCTCAATGGACGACATCTTCTCTATGTTCGGCGACATCTTCGGCGGACGTGGCGGCGGTGGCTTCAGTGGCTTTGGAGGTTTCGGCGGTGGCGGCTCTCAGCAGCGTGTTCACAAAGGCTCAGACCTTCGCATTCGCGTGAAGCT
The DNA here is from genome assembly GCA_024401275.1 of Bacteroidaceae bacterium. Classification (GTDB taxonomy): domain Bacteria; phylum Bacteroidota; class Bacteroidia; order Bacteroidales; family Bacteroidaceae; genus Prevotella. The sequence goes on from JAKSLJ010000022.1 coordinate 24,662, forward strand.
CACACTGAAAGAAATCCACGACGGCTGCACAAAGAAGTTCAAGATTCGCCGTAAGGTAACATGTCCTGAATGTTCCGGCTCTGGCGCAGAGAAGGGCAGTCAGGCAGAGACTTGTCCTACATGTAACGGTCGCGGCGTACAGTATAAGGTAGTCAACAGTTTCCTCGGTCAGATGCAGACGCAGACCACCTGTTCTCAGTGTGGTGGCGAGGGAAAGATTATCAAGAACAAGTGTAAGCATTGCGGCGGTAGTGGCGTTGTTGACCAGGAAGAAGTCGTTGAGGTACAGATTCCTGCTGGCGTACAGGAAGGCATGATAATGCCAGTAAGCGGTAAGGGTAATATGGGAATGCATGGCGGCATACCAGGCGACCTCCAAGTTATCATCACTGAAGTAGAGGACGAAACTTACATCCGCGATGGACAGAACCTTATCTACAACCTGTTGCTCGACTTCCCGACAGCGGCTCTCGGTGGCACCGTGGATATTCCTTCCATTGACGGCAAGAAATTGCGCGTGTCAATAGAACCAGGAACACAGCCTGGCACCGTAAAGCGTTTGCGTGGCAAGGGACTCCCTCCAGTAAGAGGTTACGGATATTCCAACGGCGATCTCATTGTGAACATCAGCGTTTATGTCCCAAAGACACTTACCAAGGACGAGAAGAAGGCAATAGAATCGCTGCGCGACTCAGAGAATTTCAAGGAAGACAAGTCTGTATGGCGTAGCATATTCAATAGCTTCAAGCAATACTTCTAATGGTTCCCTCCCTATAAAATAAATATAAAGCTATGAAACAAAAAATTATGAAAGTAGCGTTGGCACTTGTGCTCGTAGCGTCTGCAAGCAGTTGCAGTACGGAATATCGCACATTGTCACGCATGGAGAAACTCACCAACAACATCGAAAAGTATGGCGAGCGTTATACAGTTGAAGACTGGAAGGAAGCCATCAGTGACTACAAAGCCATTGAGAAAGACATCAAGCGCTGTAACTTCACCTCTGAGGAGCGTGAGAGAATGGGCGAGATGGAAGGCCGCGCAGTAGCAAGTTTTGCTAAATGGGCTGGTGACAAGGTAAAGGGTGTTTACACAGAGGGCAAGGGCTTCCTTAACGGCATTCTTGATACCTTTGGTCTAGGAGACATTCTCCCTTAGATTTTTAGGGGAGATATGAATTTCATTCTCTTAAGGATGTAGTCAAAACCATTAATTACGATTATTATAAATGGAAACGGCGAGCATTGACAGCTCGCCGTTTTTTGTTTCTGATTTGTCTATGGGCAGTGCCGTGATGGGTACGGCACTACCATATTTATTCCATTGCGCTGCTTATCTCATAATCATCTCCATCAGCCTGGAGGATTATCTGCGCCAGACCATTGAAGGTCTTGAGATGGAACTGCTGACAATTGTCTTCTGTAGAACGTTCTGCTGCGTTCCAAGCAGAATCGCCGTTGCCTACACCGATAATCTTTGCGTTGCCTGACACATTAATAACAATAGGACAACATGCTGTAGGCACAATGCGGTTCTTCTTGTCGCGAACCTCTGCAGTAACGATAACGAGTTTGCCAATGCGCTCCTTTTGCAGTGTGACCTTGACAGGCTTGTCTGTTGTGGCGATGGTCTCTGTAATGTTTTTCTTACCGTTCTTATAGCCTACAGCCTTCAGTGTGCCAGGCTTGTACTTGACATTCCAAGATAGATGGCCGTTCTTCTCCATCTTCTTCCTGCCAGCCGACTTGCCGTTTACGAAAAGCTCCACCTCATCGCAGTTTGAGTAAGCCCATACATCAATGTCCTCGCCCTCATGACCTTCCAAGTTCCAGTGTGGCAGGAGGTGCAGCACAGGCTCGCTTGTCCACCACGCTTTCAGGTAGTATGCCTCGTCCTTAGGGAATCCGCAGTAGTCGAAGATACCGAAAGCAGAGTTTGTAGCAGGGAATACAAGTGGATTGGACTCGCCGCGATAGTCAAAGCCTGTCCAGTAGAAGCAGCCGAGAAGCCATGGACGCTCGTCATAGAACTTCCATCCGCGCTCTATGCGGTTAAGGGTTGAGTCGTTGTCGGCACAGCGGTTGAAGGCTGGCATGTGACCAGAAGGATTGCGCTTCTGAAATTCGTCGTACTGGTCTTTTGCGTAGTGTGGCATTTCTCCATTTTCGTGGAAATAAATTCCGCGAGTACCGCAGCCGCTGGTTTCCTCAGAGCCGTAGGCAATGCGTTCAGGATAGTTCTTGCGGTGCTGCTCGATAGGGTTCTGCGTAACATAGTTGTAGCCGGCAAGATCTGCCTTTACAACAGGGAACGGACCGCCAGAAGTGGCTACCGTAGAAGGTCGGGTAGGGTCGAACTGGTGAACATAGTCGCTCATTGTCTCAACGATCTTTGTTCCGCGCTCTTCCCATTCAACACCCCATTCCTCGTTGCCAACGCTCCAAGCCATGATGGAAGGATGATTTCGGTCGCGGTCTATCATTGCTTTCAGCTGTCCTATCTGGTAGTCGTTCACTCCGAACAGACGATTTTCCTCTACGACAATGATACCCAGCGAGTCGCATATGCTGAGAAGTTGTGGCGAAGCAGGGTTGTGGGATGTGCGGATGGCATTGAAACCGAATTTCTTGAGCGTCTTCATGCGATAGACATTCAGATCGTCTGGAATTGAGGCACCAACTCCAGCGTGGTCCTGATGCATGCAAGCACCATGAATCTTAAACGGTTTGCCATTGATGGTCATGCCGCTGTCCTTATTATATTCTATAGTACGGAAACCGTATTTCGTTTCAACAACATCGCATAGTCGCTTGCCGTTGTATAGTTCTGTGCGAACGGTGTAGAGGTAAGGATCCTCTGGACTCCATAGATGGATGTCATCGTCCAAAGGAATGTTGATTGATGGGTTGAAAGGTTGTTTTGGTTCAAGTTCCTTATCACGAGCACTTGCCATTTTCGTTTCCTTCACTACATTGCCCTGAGCATCAAGGAGTTTTACCTTGTAGTTGCAGAACATGCCGTCGTGGCTGTCGTTCTCCACGCCAAAGCGCACCTGTAGTTGATTTGTAGGGCGAGGATTTCCGAGCCGTTCTCCACCAGTCCAAGTTATCTCATGACTGAAAGTCTTGATGTGAAGAGGATCAGTGACATTCAACCATGCGTGACGGTAGATGCCAGCACCTTCGTAGAACCATCCTTCTTCAAGGCTTGCATCAACGCGAACGCAGATGAGGTTTTCGGCAGGCTCTTGTGCGTTATCTTTTTCGTGGAATTGCAGATAGTCTGTGATATCGTAAGCCCTTGAGATATATCCACTTGGTTCGCCACCAAGATAGAATCCATTAACCCAAATCTGTGCATTGCGGAAGATACCGTCAAACCGCAACTCATAATGCTTACCCTCATCTGAAGGCGACAGTTTGAAGGTCTTGCGATACCAACCGATAGATGTGGCAGGATACTTCCATCCCACGGCCTTGTAGCCATGGCTGTGGCTAGCCTCGCGAGCAAAAGGCAGATCGACAGCCCAGTCGTGAGGCAGACTGACAGTCTTCCACTCCTTGCCCCATTTCTTCGCATCGAACTTCTGCGAGTACGGTCCCTCGTTGTGGATGGAGTTTGCCTTTGTAAGATAATTAAAATACTCTGTGCCGCAACCGAAGTCTTTCTGTGGATCGCTTGCGTCTCCGAAAGCAAACTGCCAGTTGCTGTCTAGGCAGCGCTTTCTTTGTTCATTAATGGTTTGCGCTACGACGAAAGCCGGTAGTAGCGCCGCGGTTAGTATGAAAAGAAGCTTTTTCATAGATGTTAAGTTATAAAGTTAAAGATATATTATCATTCTGTATTCGATTTCTCAATGTCATTGCTGACAAGCTCTGGGACGGTGAAATTGCCGTTGCAATAGTCTGCGGCAGAGACTTTTATGTAGCTGCCTTTGCTGCGAACGAACTCCAACAGCTTGCGGAACGTGAGGTTCTGGCAGAGCAAGTAAGGATTTCCAATCATTATGAGGTTCAGTCGGGCGCGCGTCATCGCCACATTCAGTTTTCTGTCTATAACCATGCCGTCTTCCTCAAAGACGCAGTCGGTCAGGAAGTTTAGTTGGTAAGGCTGCTGAATAGTGAAACCATAGATTATGTAGTCGCGCTGACTGCCCTGATAGCGTTCCACGGTGTCTATTGTAATGTTATGCAGAACGGAAATCCCAAAGCGGTCAATGGCATTGCGCACCATGGAAATCTGATTGCGGTATGGTACGATGATGCCAACAGTCTTGTCCTGATGGAAGGTCTCTTTTGTAAGATTGTATATCTGGAGGACTGTGGCGGCAATCATTTCAGCCTCTATGCTGTTTGTCTTGAGAGAAATCGGCAGTTTAGCTGATTCCGAAGTTATGAAGGCGATGCGTCGGGAAGTGAGCATCTTGACTATTGCGTTGTCGGAAGTCAGATTCTTGTTCGGAAGCATTTGGTGCTCAAGAGGTACAATGTCCAGTCGCCCGCCATAGAAAGCAATGTTGGGAAATTCCGCAATGTCCCTGTGCATACGACCTTGCTTCGTAAGCATATAGACGAAGCGCTCGTCATAGCCCGTGTCTGTCTTGAACTGTGCCAGCAGTCTCTCAAACAGCGACAGACGACAGTCTGTAAGGTTGATGGCATTCAGTTCAGGCTCCGTAACAGCCGATTCTTCCGGCATCTGCTGAACTACAGCCGGCAACTGCTTGTGGTCGCCTATGAGAACAAATTTACTGATTGCCTCCCTGCCGTCCTTGCATGCGCTGAGAAGACCTATAAGATGAGGCTCCAGTATTTGCGACGACTCATCGACGATGGCAAGGCTGAACTGCTTCAAAGAGAACAATGACTGGTTGGCATTCAGCGCTGCTGTTGTGCCACAGAACACGCGGCACTTGTGAATCAGCCTGTTTGCCTCGCTACCCGAGCCTGCTAATGAGCATCGTCTGCTCAATAAGTGCTTTCTGTAATCGGGAGCGCACGAAAGTTCTCCACCAATTCTGATGAAGTCAAAGAATGGATCTTCCTGCTTAATCTCTACAAGTTTGCTGCATATCTCGTCAACAGCACGATTGGTGTATGAAAGCAGCAACACATTGCTTCCCTCTTCCTGCAGCTCTTCCTTCAGCAGGTTTACAAGTCCGTAGGATGTTTTTCCTGTTCCCGGAGGGCCGATGATAAGGAATAGATCCTTAGCCTGTTTTGCCCTGAGCGACAAGGTGTTGAAACTGCCATAGTCGCCCCTCAAATCTCTTGATTCGTCTGTTTCAGGCAGTCTTTGTGAAAGGATAAGGTCGCGACGACTCTTTGGTGCTGAGAGGAAAGAGTGCATGGCACTGTATAATGATCCGGTCATTGACTCGAACATGTCGTGCTCAATAGCCCAAAGCGTATTTTCCGGCTTGTCCTCAAACACTTTCTTGTCTGTCTGCGCATTGCGGAGTCGCAGTTCTATGGTGTCTTCCTTTATATCGACTATGCTTGCGCGGTTTACCATCTGTGCGCAGGCATCAGGCGTCTCGTCTGCCATGTAGGGATAGAGTATCACGATGTCGCCGATACGGAAGTTCGATGTGTCGGCTGATTGTGGCTCAAGGAAGCGCAGCTTTATGTAGGCAACACTCTCGTCCTTGAAGACATAATCATCTATGACGAGGTTGTCGTAGATGTTACCGGCAGCCTTCTTGCTCTCCAATGTGTCGTGCCAGATGGATGCAAAGCCGGAGTTTTCCTTCGTTTTGTTGCCTACCTTTGAGAGTAGTAGTTCGTTCTCGATGAAGCGGAGAAAGCGCAGATAATATGCTCGCTCAAGTGGCGAAGCATTGTGGATAGGGGAGAGTAGAGCCTGCAGTTCTGGCTTGGTGTAAGCATCCCACAGTTTGCCGGAAACATTCTTCATGTTGAGCTTCTCAGGAGTCAGCGTGGCGAGAATGTCCATGCCCTCCTTGGCATAAAGAAATTCGCTCCATGCCAAGAGGTTGCGCATCTTTATGCAGCGAAGGAACAGCTCGGGGATAATCTGGGTGCGAAGCAGTCCTTGCGAGTATTTTGAATAGAGCAGATAGGAACGTACATTGTCAGCAAACTTATTGAATTCGTAGATGTACAATGCCCTGTAGAGTGTAGCCTGAACAGTATGCTGCTCTTTTGCCACAGGCTTGTTCGGGTTATAGTTTGGAGCATTGAATGGAACAAACTCCCCTTTGCCCGATTTTTGTTCTATTATAGTTACCTCGTCGTCCTTCTCGCTGAGGAAGTCGAAGCGTCCCTGTATGCCCAAAGTGGAACTGAAGAATGACGGTTCGAGAATAACGTTTTTCTGGTCGTAGTTGCCTATTGAGGCTGGCAGGTCCTCGCCTATGAGCTTGTCTATGTTGCGTTTCTGTATCTGTCCGTCTTCACGGAACTTTGCGTACTGGGCAATGAACTCCGGACAGGAGATGAGGCTCAGCGTGTTTTTGCTGATAAACTCCTTCATGCTGTCGTCAAAGGCTATCTTCTTGCCGTGGACAGTGTTGTCAAGAAGTTGGCCAGACAGATTTCCGAGATGGATGTGGATGGTGTTTGGCGAAGGCTTTATCTTGTTGATAAGATTTACGAAAGGCGACTCAGCGTATGTCTCGAAGCAACTGGCTATGGTCGTGATGTTTATAAGATAGTCAGGCTCGAGTATGATAAGTTCTGGCAGACAGATGTTTCCGTCTTCGCTCATGCGGATGCGGACCAGATTTATTACTGCGCCCTCCCAAAGTATGCTTGAAAGGTACGTCCAACTGCCTTTGCCGTCGCGGGTAAGTTGCTTGTTCTTCTCGCTGTAGCAAATCTGCAGCGTGGTGCCGTTCTCCTCCTCAGTAGCCCAGATGTGTTCCTCGTCCCAGCGTTCCACCGAAGCCCGAACAACCTTCTCGTCAAACTTACCCCATCGGCTCCTTCTGTCTGCTTTCGGGAAGTGCGCCTTTAGTTGTTCCGGAATATCCTCTTTGCCACATATATAATATACCAAAAGGGCTGTGGCCTTGAGGTTATGCTTGAAGTTCTTGGTCAGAACATCTTCCGTTATGTCCTTCCTGCGCTTGGCATAAGGGAACAATTCCTTGCGCGACAAGTGTATAAGATTGGCAATGTTGCTCGGAATCTGATGCTCTTTTATGCAGTAGTCCACCTTTGAGAAAATACCCACCAAGGAAATCTTACAGTCAAGAATAGCCTGGTCAACGGCATGCGAAAACACATTGCGCAGGATGTCGTATTTCTGTTGAAGCGCAATGCTCTCACTGCACGTCTCTACAAGCTGCGAATAGAACGAAGCGGCAGAATCCATGATGATAGACTTGCCTACGCGCGCCCTGATGGCATTCTTGTTATTGTACTTTCTCTGAGTATAGACCTGCAGTTTCATACTGCAAAATTAGGCATTTTCTTCATAATAAACAAAAAAAAGAGATACAAATTGCTCTGTATCTCTAATAATGCTGCCCGATGAAGCGGAATCAGTTGAGGCTTACGACTTAAAATACTCGGTATAAGCCCATCGCACTTGCTGGATGCTCTATGCTATAAGCATTTGCACTATCGAAAAACTCGCCAGTTGTACGGATGAAATTTGCTATTGCTTTGAAAAATCGTTTCATAATGTTTAATGTTTTTAAGTTTATTTTGTGGCTCTTCTTTTTTATTGCTTACGCAAGAAATCTTAAGGCTTTCGCCAGAAGGTTTAGCTCGACGGCCGAAGGGAAAGTCAAATATTTCTTTCAAAAGATTTCCACAATCAGATTTCTAGCCCATAGGCTATAAAACTTTAATATAATCTTTGTTCTTGTGATAATTGTGTTTTGGCTGATTATAGGTAACCGTTCATGTACTTGCATGCCATTCTGCGATTGAGAGCATCATTACCTGTAATTTCCATTTGTTCTGTGAACATCTTTACCATTGTTGCAAAAAACTTTTTCATAATCTTTAATGTTTTTAAGTTGTTAATAATTTTTGTTTCTTGAACTTGTAGGGCGAAAATTTTTGAGCCGCGATTCAGGTTTTATTTCCGCCAACCGTCTCGGAAACTCCTCGCCTAACGTTTTCTGGTTGCAAAGGTATGGTGTTTTACGGAACTGTTCTGGACACCCTGTGAATTGTTTTCGTACATTCTGTGAACTTCATAATCTGTACGGTTTATTCATGGAATGTACGCTCTTACGGGAGGTTTCTTATGGAGGTTCGTGCCCTCACGACACCAAGCACCGCATTGGAAACCTATAAAAATTCACGATAAAATTTACGGTAAATTCACGGTCATTCGCGTTAAAATAACAAAAGAATGCCTGCGGCGCACGCAAATGTTCGTAAATTTATTCGTGAATTTATTCGTAAATTATTTTGTGGGGGCAATAACTTTCCTAAAAAAAACTCTTGGAGGAAATCTCATGTGGTAATGCGATAGTTTTTTTGTACCTCATGTGGAAAGTGGGGAATATGTGGAAACAAGACAATGTTAAAACTTCCCCATATTCCCCACATTCCCCAAGAGACAGAGAACTAATCAGCTTCTCCAAGCCTTACAATCAGTATCACCAAGCACCGCATTGGAAAACGCCGCCCCATGGCATCGTTAAACCACCGTAAAAGCCCCACTCCCTGCCTTTTATTTTATAGCCTATCGGCTCTAGCGTTAGCGTAGTCGCGACCGTCAGGGAGTCCCGAAGGGATGCGAAGCACAAATCAGGTTGAGGAAATCTTTGGAGGAAATCTCATGTGGTAATGCGATAGTTTTTTTGTACCTCATGTGGAAAGTGGGGAATATGTGGAAACAAGACAATGTTAAAACTTCCCCATATTCCCCACATTCCCCAAGAGACAGAGAACTAATCAGCTTCTCCAAGCCTTACAATCAGTATCACCAAGCACCGCATTGGAAAACGCCGCCCCATGGCATCGTTAAACCACCGTAAAAGCCCCACTCCCTGCCTTTTATTTTATAGCCTATCGGCTCTAGCGTTAGCGTAGTCGCGACCGTCAGGGAGTCCCGAAGGGATGCGAAGCACAAATCAGGTTGAGGAAATCTTTGGAGGAAATCTCATGTGGTAATGCGATAGTTTTTTTGTACCTCATGTGGAAAGTGGGGAATATGTGGAAACAAGACAATGTTAAAACTTCCCCATATTCCCCACATTCCCCAAGAGACAGAGAACTAATCAGCTTCTCCAAGCCTTACAATCAGTATCACCAAGGGAGCCAATTCGTATCTTCGGACGAGCCGAGTCATTTTCTTATAAGAAAAGCACCCAGTTTCTTATAAGAAAAAATATTTTTTCTAGTAAGAAAATGGTGCGTCCGGCAGGGAGAAAGATTTCGTCCGCCAGGGAGAGAGGCTTTTTCCCGCCCTGGGAAGGTCGCAGCCCTCTAGCCCCTCCCCCTTATGATAGGGGAGTAAAATGGATTGAAGGCATAAATGAAATTTATGTTGTCCCTTCTGGAGTTTTTGAATTGGAAACGACGCCCCATGGCGTCGTTAAACCGCCGCAAACAAACATCGCCCCTTAAAGAAGCCATGGGGCTTCTTCTCCAATAAACCGCCGCAAAAGCACATATAGTTCATAAGCAGCGTTTCCATATTCGTTTCTTAACGACATGCGCCATGGGGCGTATAAGGTACTGCCTTCCAGGCAGTTCCCAGTACCATTTCATGCTATCCGAGCACATCCTCCTCGCTTCGCTCTGAGTATGTACCCGGTTAATATCGCTTCGCTCAGTAGTGGCTTCCAGCCACATCTAAACATTTACCGGACACCATTAGTTAAAAAGAATAAATTTTCAAGAAAAATCCAGATTAAGTTTCTCCATGAGAAAACCCTCTCTTTTGTGCACAAAAGAAGCAATTTGAGAACCAAATAGATTCAAATCCTTGACCGAAATCAATATATATATATATATATATAACTTTTACTTATTAATTGCTTCTTTTTATCTAATTTTGCCCCGAATTATATCGATATAAGGGCTTTTAGGGATGAAATACAAAATGGGATTTCCGTAGCTCGTTCTACGATTCCGGGTATTGCGAAGACCTCAAGTAGGGGCGAGTGAAGGATTCCCATGTGTTAAGCGCCTATATATATAATAATGTAGAAGAATATAGAAACAACTAGAATTATTTCAGAATTAACATTAACATAATAATATAATTAAACAAACTAATTATGAAAAAGTTTTTACTTTCTCTATGCCTGACGATGCTCTCGGTTGTTGGAGCATGGGCGCAAGAAATTGACAAAGCTGATACTTCGGATGAAGTTGGCGCAGCAGTCAGAAGGCTTGAAGTCGTTCTCAGCGGCGATTGGCTCAATGGAGACAATGTTGAAGATAGAACGGAAATGCTCATAGACCTTATTATGGGCTATGAAGATGACGCTTTCAACGCAGACAAGGCTTTCACAGAAGTTACAATCAAGTCTGCAGAAGGTTCTACGGTTACAATTAATAACAAACTTCTCCAACAGCTTGTGACGGGTAAGGCAACAGTGGATCAGGATCAAACTACTTGGCATACTGCTAACAACAAGATTACTCGCCTTGACCTCAGCGGTGTTGCTGTAACTGGTTATGTGGGAAACGCTAGTGAAACGCGTACAGAAAATTCTATTTGTCCACAAAATGCTTCTCCTGTAGTGTATTTTGCTATGCCTTCTTTCGAGGTTAGAGATGACCAGACATACACAATTCCTTCTTATGTGTTGAATGGTCTTACAAATATGGACGAGTTGATCCTTCCTGCTAATACAAAGAAGGTTGGAACTGCTGCATTTGCAGGACTTATGTACAACAAGTTTAAGCTTAATGTAGGTCTTGAATTTATAGGAAACTCTGCTTTCCATGCATCAAGCGACAGAAAGGGAATGGAAACTCTTGACATTCCTTCTTCTGTAAAGTATATCGGTCCAGATGCTTTCTGGTTCCGTAGCTTTACTGATATCTATTTCCACTCTGCTCAGGCTCCTATCTGTCCTGTAGGCTATGGTGTTATTGAAAAAGCCGATCATGCTATGCTTTACAATGACTGCTATATGGGTAACAACGGTTTTACTGATAGTAATGAGCATGCGGAAAGTCAGACTTCTGGAGTGTATCCTATGGGTAGAGATGGAGGAAAGCCTGGCAAAGCAAACCGTGAGAACTACATGTCAGAAGGTAAGAGATGGATGGTAATGGTTCACTTCCCTTCTTCTGCTGAGATGGCAGCTGAGGGCAAGACTCTTGATATTGCATCTTACAAGGATGTTACTCGTGTATACAACAAGGTATATGGTAATATTTATGGTTCTGGTAATGATGCAGAGAAAATAGAAATTGCCATCCCTGGTCATGAGCAAGAATACATACAAAGAGAAAAAGTTTGGGATGAAGCTAATTCTTTTGACTATGTAGGTAAGGAAACAACACCGTTGACATACGGTACTGTAACAGCCGCTAAGGATGTGAACTCTGGCTATGAGGATACATACCGTGGCCTCAACTATATCTGGCCTTCACAGTCTCAGTGGGTGCGCGCGTTTAACACTGTTGCTCTTGGTTATAACTGGGACGGTGTTACTGAGTATCGTCCAACACTTACCTCTGAGCAGATTGCTCTTATGGTAGAAGATGGCCTTCAGGTTAACATGAAGCAGGATGGTTCTGGCTCAGGTCAGTGGGTAGCTGTTGGTGAGGACATCACTTACGATGAGGCTAAGGCTAATGAATACAACGCAGGTCTTGAAGGTGCCGTTCATGCTGGCGAAGCAAAGGATTGGTACACAGCAGAAGAGGCTATTGATCACAATGCAGAACTCGAAGGTGCTGTTTCTGCTGGTGATACTCATACCTATTCTGAAGCAGAAGCTTATGCTAACAATGCAAATCTTCCAGATGCAATCTCAACAAGCGATATAAAAGAACCTGCTGTTCCAAGTCAGCCTGCTGTTTATTATACTGATGATGAAAAAGTTCAGGTTAATAATGTTTGGTATGTAAAAGAAACATTGATTTATCACGATGCTGTACCAGCTGTTTACTATGAGGATTCTGAGGTAACAACTATTAATAATAATGAATGGTACAAAGTCGAGGACATCGTAAGTCTTGATGGCTATTACACAGATGCATATCTTCAGAGCATGGGTGTCCCTGGATATAATTATTTATATTCAGGAGATACAAAGACAGATGAGAATGGAACAACTTTGTATAAATTTACAGGAAAAATAGCGATTCCAGGTGCAACAGTAGTTGGTTATCAGTGGCAAGTGGATCAAGGACAGCGTTTTGTTAAAGAGGCTGGTTCTGACGCTTATTGGGAAGTGACTGCTGATTCTAAGCAGGTTCCTTCTGATAATATTAAGATTCCTGCAGTAATTGGTCATGATGACATATATTATACTGAAACTGAAGTAAATCAGTATAATATGGATCTTGATGGTGCAGTAAAGCCTGGCGATGAGGTTACATTTACAGCAGAGACCGCAGCTGCTTACAACGCAGCTCTCACAGGTGCAGTTAAGGCAGGTGACGAAAAGGAATGGTGGTCTGCTGAAGAAGCTATCGCAGAAAACAAGAAGCTTCCTGGCGCAAGAGAAGCTGGTTTCACCTCTAAGAGCTATGACGACCCTGCAATCGCAGATCTTCTTTCTTGGGTAGCATTCCAGTCAACTCGTCGTTGCGTATTTGGTGCTAACGATGGTGGTGGTGATGACTACGATCCAAAGGTCCCTTCTTCAGAGGCATGGTGGACTATCTGCTTGCCATTCGACCTTACAAAGGCTCAGATTGACAAGTACTTTGGTGAAGGTACTCACGTATGTCTCTTCACTAAGGTTGACCGTAACATCAATCCGGGTGAAGGTAAGAATCCATACATTAAGTTCCACTTTACATCTGACCAGTATGTAGGTAAGACTGACGATCAGGTGGTTCTCCAGGCTCATGTACCATACATGATTTATCCTACAATTAAGGGTGCTGATGGTACTGCAGCTGCTGTTGGTAGGATTCCTGCATCAGAATATTACAAGAAGACAGGTAACCCAATTCCTACAGAAATTACTGCAACCGACGGAAAGGTGACATACCGTTTCATTGGTAACTACGACACAATGCTTCCTGTACAAAATGCAGATGGCTCAGTGTCAACAACTCCTGTTGTTATCCCTCAGTACAGCTACTTCTATGCTAAGAAGAAGACTGACACAAAGTATAAGTTCTGGTTCGTTCAGAACACTAACATGAAGTGGGCTGCTAACAAGTGTGTCATCCAGTCAACAAGTGCTGACCGCGGTTTCGTCGACCAGGATACATTCTTCTCAGAGGCAGCTAAGCAGACTAATGGTGCTGAGGCTAAGCAGATTACAATCCTCGGTGATGAGATTGACGGATCTGAGGAAGAAGCTACTGCTATTGACGTAATCATCATTGCTGGTGACGGTGAGAACTCTGAAGTTATCTACAACCTCAATGGTCAGGTGCTCAATGTTGCTCCACAGCATGGCATCTATATCAAGAATGGCAAGAAGTATATTGCTAAGTAAATTAAATTAATAGGTATTAAAGATTATTAAGACAATGAAAAAGGTATATATTCAGCCGTTCACATACTGCCATATCATAAAAATAGAATCTCAGATTCTTGCAGGTACTCAGAAAGGTGATGCCTCTGAAAATCACGGTGGTGGTGCTAGCGGTACAGAACATCAACCAAATGGAGGTAATACTCCTGTAATTGGTACTGGTGGAGAAACAGATCCTGACGATTGGGACCAGGGATAAGGAACGCAAGGAGCCTGTGGCGTAAGGACAAGTTCCTTGTCCCACATCTCTAAAAACTTAAAACCTTAGGGTTTTAGTGTATAAAAAACATTATCTTAGCGGCGAGGTTAGCTTGCTTAATCTTCGCCGCTATGTAAACTGAATAAACGAGCGGGAGGGGCGTTGCGTCTCTCCCGCTTTACAGATAAAAAGGTCTGTGAGGACTTTTGTCTTCATGGACTTTCATAATAGCCATTGAAAGTCGCTGTGAAGTGCCGGCTGTTATAATGATTTAATTAATTACCTAATAAAAGGGCGATGGTTGTGAAACCGCCGCCCTTTGCTATTTGATATAAAACCAGTTGAACTGTATATGCTGCAAGGATTTATTCCAAAGTTCTAATTACTTCCCATAGTGCTCTATGATGTAAGCTTTTAGCAGCTCTACATATCTCGCATGACATTGTCTGGCAATCAAATGCATGAAGAGAGGTCTGTCATCCTGATCAATTTTGAATATAACATCCATCATATCTTGAATGTTATTAGTAGCTATGTAGCGATTATACATGACAGAGAAAAGACGCGATCTGTACTCCTGCGGCCACATGTCCTCCTTACGTTGGCTCATAGGAACATCATTAAGATCGTCACAATAATAGTATAGAACAGCCTTCTTGTTTGATTCAAAGTATCGTGCTATACCTTCTGCTATTTTAGACAATATGTTGGTGTTTGTAATTCCCTTGCCATTCACTCTTTCAAGGTCAATCTCAACAATCTCAACATTATTTCCGACTATTTCGGATATATCTTCTTGAACAAAAAATGCATCACAACCACTAGACAATGTTACTCTGTAAACATCGCCTTGCTTACTGTCAACATCAAAAGAAACCTTCATGGTTAAGCGTGCAAAGTGAATAACGGTTTTGAGACTTTGTTTTCCTCGCGCCTCATACGCTTATGTTCACGCATACGTTGCACAAGATCCATCAGTTTCTCACTCGGATTCTTAATCACTATCTCTTCATGTATATTACTTGTTGCCATAATTACAAATATTTAGATTCTCGGCTGCAAAGATAGTACTTTTTGATAAAACGTGAAAGAAAATCACGATTTTTTTATTAATAGGGCTGTTATTTTAATGATAAAAAGGTCTGTGGGGGCTTTTGTCCTTGCGGACTTTCATAATAGCCATTGAAAGTCGCTGTGAAGCGCCGGCTGTTATAATGATTTAATTAATTACCTAATAAAAGGGCGATGGTTGTGAAACCGCCGCCCTTTGCTTAGCTTTTTTATGGAGGTGTCGTGCCCCCCACGACACCAATCGCCGCAAAACTAATATTACATTCTTTCCCGCTTGGTGCGGTGAGGGCACCGCACCTCCATAAGGAGGGGAGAAAGTTTGGAGAGAATGTATGTGGAAAAATGTGGGATGCTACTTGTCGGAGTAGTGTCCTTGTACAGAAATCACTTGTACCTCAATATGCTCGTCATAGATGTCGTATACGATTCTGTCATGTGCAGTGACACGGCGAGAATACAATGTGCTGTTGCCTCCTTTCAATGCTTCTGGGTGTCCTAAGCCTGAGCGTGGATGTTCTGCGATGTCGTTGATGATCTTATAGGCCTTCTTGAAAAGTATGGGATTTGATTTCTTCCATTTAGCAAGAACAGCCAAAGCGTTGTCGGAGAAGTTTATTTCGTATCTCATAGCGAGGCAAAGAGTTTGTCTAGGTCTTCTTTTGTGCGGCATCGTGTACACTTTCCCTCGCGAATTTGCTTGCGTCCTTCCTCAATGCTCGCCATGAGCTCTGGAGATATTTCGTTATCAGAAGCCGTGCTGACTGAGTTTTGCTCGTTCTCAAAGAACCAATGCTTGAACTCGTCTTTTGATTTCTTTGACATCGTCAGATACATGCTTATCATAGCCTGTGCCTGTGTCATCTTTGGATATGTTGCCGTAGTCATGTTTGTATTGCTTTTTGTTATACGCTGCAAAGATAGTACTTTTTGATTAAACGTGAAAGAAAATCCCGATTTTTTTATTAATAGGGCTGTTATTTTAACGATAAAAAGGTCTGTGAGGACTTTTGTCCTTGCGGACTTTCATAATAGCCATTGTAAAGCGCTGTGAAGCGCCGGCTGTTATAATGATTTAATTAATTACCTAATAAAAGGGCGATGGTTGTGAAACCGCCGCCCTTTGCTATTTGGCATAAAACCAGTTGGTCTGTATATGCTGCAAGGATTTATTCCAAAGTTCTAAAAGGAAAAGGTTTACTCATTTCCTACGATTGACTCAACGATCTTATCTATAACATCATCGAAGTATTGTGATTTAAGGAAATTGTTATAGCGATGAATAACATCCTCTGCATTGAATTGGCTCACTATATGAGTTATGAAATACGAATTTTTGCTCAATGGTTTGCTCAACCATTCTGGATTAATTTCCACAGTCAATTCTGGATAGTGATTCTTTGAAGAAATTAAAACCGCATAAAACATACCATCCTCATAATCCTGTAGTTCCTCTCTTGAGAGTACAAGCCCCATGTGAGTAAGTATTTGTCCGTCAGGAAGAGAAAATGGTAATTCTACAATTTCGCGTTGGTGTATTCTCATAGCCATTTCTCAAGTCCTTTTGCAAGTTTTCCACGTTGTGACTTTACGATCATTTCCCATTGCTCGTCTGAAGGCTCCTGGTATTTGGCCTCGTCGAAGGATGGAAATGCAGCTAGTTCTTTCTCCAGTTCTTCATCTGACAATCCTCTCCGTCTCTTTGTCTTTGAATCTGATTGGATGTTCAGTCCAAGAACAACATAAAGAAGGTTGTTGGTGTAGTCACTAACATCCTGATGTGCGGACATTGCTCTCTGTCTGAGAGCCGTTGACACCATACTGTCTAAATTAATACTTGTTGTCATAGTTTTTTCCTTTCTTGGCTGCAAAGTTAGCATTTTTCCGTAAAAAGAGGAAAAGATTGCCAACTATTTTTACTTTATTTATATTATTTTGATGATAAAAAGGTCTGTGGGGGCGTGTCCTTGCGGACTTTCAAAATAGCCATTGAAAGTCGCTGTGAAGCGCCGGCTGTTATAATGATTTAATTAATTACCTAATAAAAGGGCGATGGTTGTGAAACCGCCGCCCTTTGCTATTTGATATAAAACCAGTTGAACTGTATATGCTGCAATGATTTATTTTCTTTGTTCTACTGCAAATTCATCAAGATTAATGACATTAATATGTGGCCAGTCACAATCTTTGACTTCGTTGAAATGCCGATCGTTGCTCACGATATAATCTGCATTTGCAGAGATAGCTAGATCAACGAACTTGTTGTCGTCTCTATCCGTGGTTATTATTTCAAAACGATAACAAGGAGATACCGTTATCGTATAGGGACTATTGATGATAACATTTATTACTCCTTGTGCTACTATCGGATTTGTAAGATGTGCAAGTATTTCAAAATACTCCTCTAGAACCTCATTGGAAACACACAAGTTCCACTCTCCGCCAACAAACTTATCCCATATAAAACGGTACGGGCTTTGTTTCGGAATCATTTGTATTAGGCAATTGGTATCTACTACTATCGGTCTCATTTGTATTCTGTTCGATAGTGAGCATTCTTAAGTCCGTCAAGAAACTCTTCGTTCCATTTGCCTGACTCCCACAGTTTATCCATCTCAGCGTCAACCTGTGATTGGAAGAATCGTGAGATGTACTCTTGAAGTTTTACCTCCATTTCTTTTGTGTTTACACATGAGAAAGCACGAAGGATTGACTTTTGTGCTTCGTTAAGATGTGGTGCTGCTGTTGTCATAGTTTTTTCCTTTCTCGGCTGCAAAGTTAGCATTTTTCCGTAAAAAGAGGAAAAGATTGCCAACTATTTTTACTTTATTTATATTATTTTGATGATAAAAAGGTCTGTGAGGACTTTTGTCCTTGCGGACTTTCATAATAGCCATAGAAAGTCGCTGTGAAGCGCCGGCTGTTATAATGATAAATAAAAGGGCGATGGTTGTGAAACCGCCGCCCTTTGCTATTTGGCTGACATCCATCCAAAAACTTTTATTGCATCGCAAACCAAAGTTTGAATATTGGATCAGAGAATTCTATATGACCATTATCCGCAATATCAATTATTTCACGTTTTATCAAAGCATTCTTTATCCTGACTATGTTAGCACTTGTACCTAATTTATACTTCTGGATAACATCTTTCTGGGAGAAATTGCTTTTCTGTCCAGCAAGCATAGCCCGTAGGAAATTCAGCTGAAAGGAAGTAAGACCTTCTGCCTGTTGAACAAACAGCGGACTGCATTCGTCTATAAGTTGCTGGCGAGCCATAAGAAGATCCTCTTCTGTGGCAACATCCGAGGTCTGCAACCACAACAACCACGCAAGCTGTTGGGTATATGAAGAATGATTTTCCGTAATGCTACAAAGTTGTTGAACCAATTCTTCGCTTATGTTCTTACCTCCAATACAGAAACGCTGCTGTATGAAAGGCAGCCACTTTTCGGTAGGTATCTTGTTGAGGAAAAGCGTTTCGCCAAACTTGAAGAACGGGTAATTACGCTTTAGGAATAATGTGCTCATAAGATGCTTCTTGCTTCCGTACAGGCAATATGCCACATTATCCTGATGTTGCCACACGGTGCGCAGTCGCTTCTGGAAGGTAAGGGAGTCTTGAAATTCTCCTATCTGCTGAAACTCATCTATGCAAACCACGAATTGTACACCACGGGCTTCAGCTATACGTTGAGGAAGTGACAGCACATCCTCCAACGAATGATTATGCTCGTTGTATTCAAGCGAAACGGAAAAATCATGGAGAGGATCGTCACTGAGGGAAATCTTTGGGCTGAAACGTGTGAAGAAAGTTTTTACGTTCTGTATCCACTCGTCCATCTTTGTGGATGTCGCTTTTATGACAGCCGTCGAGAATGTATCTACGAAATCACTCTCTGTGCGGCAAGCAAAGATGTCCATCTTGGCAACAAGTACGGATTCTGCTTGCGCCAGTTCAGCTACCTTGTTTACGAGAGACGTTTTTCCGATTCTTCTTGGCGATATAAGTATGGTGTTTATGCCATATTCAAAATTGTTCAGAAGACGTTTTGTTTCGTCTTCCCTATCGGTGAAAGTATCTCCACTCGTGGCAACACCAAATACAAAAGGTTTCTGCTTCTTCATTCTTGTTCCATGTTTTGGTGCAAAAATACAAAGTTTTTCTCGTATATAACAATACTGTTACTAACAAAGTTGTTACACGCTTCTAAGATAATGATAATTATCAACTTAGCATATTACTACCTCTCAAACTTTCCGCCGATTTTCTCTATAAAAACACTTGCAGCAGCTACACGACTCTGATAGTTGAGCTGTAGCTGCTGCAAGATTTTGTGTCAAATGGTTATGTTGCTAACAAGATCAAGATTAATGGCTTAATCTATCTCTATCCAGCCTTGAGATGCTTCCTCAGGCTCTTCAAAGATACTATTGGCACCAGGAAATTCTATCTTGGTGTCTTTATTATCTTGCGCAGCAGTGTTACCTGTTAGCTTTAGCTGTGATGCTGTCAAGATATGTGCAGAAATATGGAGTTTGTGAGCCAAGCACAAAGGGGCAATATATGTCTTTTTCATTTCTTTGTTTCCTTTCTACTTTTTTTATTTAACAACCATTTTTCTGCCGTTCACGATGTAAAGACCTGCAGGGAGATTCTTATGAGAATCTGCAACCTTCTGGCCATTGAGGTTATAAATACCATTTACTTCCTTGTTGATGCCAAGAGTTTCAGCAGCCTCATCACTAAGTTCGGCGAGGGTGATCTCGGTTGGTTCTTCATCATCAATGCCACTCATCATAAGCCTTACAGCTGTTGGAGCAGGTGCATTAGAATTAATCTTCTTGATGTATGAACGGTAACCATTAGAATAAACAGGAGTCTTAGAGGCAACATAAACCTTTCCGCCATTTACATAGAGGTCGCCCTCACTAAGTTTAGCGCTATATGTGCTTACATTAGAACCTTCTCTTGTTACATTTGCAGTACAATAGCCCGGAATACCCATGGCCTGGTAATCTCCACTTGCAAATACCCTTTCCTTTGCTGATGGGTCAAGCAACTTGTTAGTGACCTTAATTTCACCAGCATTTACTTCCTTTGAAGGCTTGATGAGGTAAGGATAACCAGCAAGGATGTCCTGAATCTCGTGATAGATAAACTGAACTTCAAGAGCACCATCAGCAGCAATAGAAGTATTGTTAAGGAGAATCAGCTGAGTTCCATCACCGAATACATCCCTTACTTCCTTCTCAGTCATTACGAATGGAAGATAGATAGTGTTCCAAGTGTTTTCAGTGAACTTGCGATCGAGAGTAATTTGCTTGTACTGAGGAATAGAAATGTTCTTAACGTGATTGCCCTCACCTGGAGTTCCGTTGAGAGTTGGAGCAGTGTATGCTACCTTCTCTTCCAGTGCAAGCGTTGCAGTAGGCTGAGAACCTGTCTCTGTCTCTTCCACGAAGTTTACGGCACAGAAGCCCATCTTAGAGAAGTTAGAGAAGAGGTAGTAAGTCTGTCCTGCAGCTACATGGAATGTGTACTTGACGGCAGCACGCTGTGTTACGAGGAACGAACCATTGTCAAGCTTTATAACCTGCTGAGCACCATTAACACCCGTATTCCAAGCGTCCTTGACAGCAATACGCTCACTGCGAGTGAAGTAGTTCTTGAACTCATCCCAGTTACCGATATTGTATGGGTCTTCATCGGCAGCATTTCCGTTTGCGTCAAGGTTACAAGTAAACTTCTTGTCCTTCTCGTCGCCCTGAGTAACAGGTGTCTTTGTGATTGTAGAGAAGTTAGTGTAGTTAGATACGCTAACACCATTCTGGTCTGTGATGAAGAATGCGTGCTTACGGAAATGTCCGAGGAAGTCAGCCTTGCCACCGCCATCGTTATCCCATGCACCATTCTGGTCAATATAGATTGTAAGAGTACCGTTTACTGTAGGCTCAAATGTCATATAGCCACCACGAACTGGAAGCGTGAATGGATAAGACTCTACAACCTTGCCATCCTCTACATCTGCTGGCTGGAACCAACCTGCACGATCCTTACCATAGTAAGACTCCTGGTTGCAAGCCTCATCAGCAGCATCATTCTTTACCATAGAAGCCCATTCGTAACCATCTACAGGATTCATTGCACCTGTTACTGCAGCCCATTCATCTGTCTTAGTACTTGAAGTACTTGTCAAATCAGAAGGGTTATACTTATGATCATTTCTGTTCCAACCGCCGAATGTACCAGTCAGGAGGACATTCTTTCCGTCAGCTGGATTTTCACCCATTTCTGAAGACTTGTCGTCATAAAGGAAAATATGTTCACGAACTTCAGGCTTACTATCGCCCTTGCTGAGAGCAAATGTAACACCCTGCTGCTTCTTTACAACGAAGTGAGCAGATGCAGCATTGTATGTTTCGTTCTCCGCAGATGTTGCAGTAATGACGGCATTACCATTAGCAGCTGGCGCGATAGTTACATTACCATTATCTTCTACCTCAGCCACATTAGGGTCATCAGTTGTATAAGAAACAGTAATGTCAGTTCCAATAGTGAGAGTGTTACCGTCTTCATCCTTTGCAGTGAGTGTAGGCTGAGAATTAGAACCATCCCATTCAGCTGCACTATATTCAAGAGTTACATCCTTCTTTGCTTTCTTGGTTGTGTAGAAGATTACCTTAAATGGATAGACAGTACTACTTGCATTTGACAGTTTGATGGTGACATTCTTTGTTGATTGAGCATTTATCAATCCTGTAGATTCAAGTCCACTACCACCATGAGTAATAGTTTTCTGTGCGATTGTTCCATCTTCGTCAGTTACAGTAACTTTGTATGTGCGGCCAGAAGTTCCATTAGTTGTGAAGACTTCAAATGACATTGCACCATTTACAACCAAACTAATTTCACGACCATTAGAATTACTTAAATTGTAAAGATTATATTTTACTTGATCAATAGTTCTTTCTGACCAACTTGAAGAAGAACCTCTAGTAAAATAATCATTTCCCGTTGAAGGAGATTCTGTTTTGTTGTTCTCCTTAAGCAGCAGATACTCCTGTCCATCATAAGTAACCATTAATACATCGTTCTTACCGCGAGTAAGGTTGACAGTATAAATAGTCTTAGAAACGCCATCCTGTGCAGTTACAGTAACCTCCTGGCTTGCTGTTGCACCAGCAGCTGCATCAAGAGTCATGTTGAACGGAACGGCAGGACTTGCTGTTGCGCCTTCAGGAAGAGTGAGCGATACAGGAACTTCTGTAGCACCACCATAAGGAATCACCTGGCTGATAGTGTTCTCATTGATTACAGCAGCAGTACCATTGATTGTAGCTCCAAGAATCTCACTCTTAGAACTCATACCGCGAGTAAGGGTGATGCGGAAGTACTTAACTGTCTCACCAGCAGTGATAGTGAAGTCCTTGACTGTAGGAGTGCCATAAACAGGAGTAGCAAGAGAAGTTATTGCCTCACTTACAGTACCAGAAGTAGAGATTGCTACAGGAACTGTTGCACCTTCATAGTCACCAGGAACCTCGTATTCGTATGTCTCACGAGAAGACTCTGAAGATCCATCACCACTTGTTTCTGTCTTTGCCTGAATGATATTGTCAATCTTTATGACAGCATCAAGAGTAACGGCAGGACGAGTAATCTTCAATGAAGATACATAAGTAGTAGAAGACTCAGCACGCCATACATAAAGCGTTGTTGCACCAACAAGATTTGAACCAGCAGGAACGATATACTTACCGTCTGAAGTAAGGTTAGCTGTTGCACGCTTATTATCTGTAGTGAATGTAAGCTGCTTATTGTTACCACCGTAAGAAGTGAACTCAATAACATCACCAGCAGCCAAAGGCTTAGTAAGGTCTATCTTTACATACTGAGCATTGGCACCAAACTTCAAATAGTCATTAGCATTGACAGCTTCGTATGAACCGCTAAGAGTACCAGCAGTTGCTGTACCACCTTCAAGAGTTGATGCGTAAGAGCCTTTAGTAATTGCAATAGGAGCATCAGCAGTTACCTTTTCAGTTGTTTCTGAGCTAACAACGAGGTTGAACAATGTTTCTGATTCCTTCTGCGCAAACTTAGCATAATAAGTAATATTATTTGCAATATCTTGTGCCTTCTTAAGGAACTTCACATCAGAAGAAACCAATGTCTCACAAGCATCATCACTATACCAACCATCGAACTTATATCCATTGTTTGGATTAGCCACAAAGTCGAGATTCATGTTCTCTGGAACAGAAACACCATTGAGATTAGGAGTATTTGTGTTTCTCTCGTAGATTGCAATGGATCCCATTGTTGCATCTGAACCTGTAGCATAAGCAACATTAAAAGTTCTTGCTTCTGTGAAAGTAGCCTTGAGGCTTGTATTGGCAGTAACTGTTATAGTAAGAGGGTTGTCGTTTGCATGTTCAGGAAGATACTTTTCTGTTGAATTATCAACCCAACCTGCAAACATATATCCATCATTTGGAATTGCTGTATAAGTAACCTGTGTGCCGTCAAGAACACTTGTTACTTCTGCGTCTTTGGATGTAATCTTTACAGTACCGTTATCATCGTTTGTAGCTTCTACTGTGCGAGTCTCAGCAACTGTATATACACAAGACCAATCGTATGGGTTGTACTCATCATTACCCTTGAAGTGAACTGTGATAGTAGCAGAACCTGGATTAACACCTGTTACATTAAGAACGAGATGACGACAGTCATTATTCTCAATTTCGTTGTATATTGTATTATTGCGTATTGCACCTGTAACAATACTATTATCTGTAGAGGTAATCTCAAAATCATCTACAGTGAGATTTTTCTTATCACTTGTAAATGGTGAAATAAATAAATAAGGATTAACTATCTGACCTACTGTAATCTTTGTAGTATTTGTTCCACCCTTTGGAGAAAAACGAGTAATGTCTTCCTTTATAACTTCATCAAGATAAGCACGCTCATACTCAGTGGCTGCCATGATGAATGCACCAAGAACCTTACCTTCTGTGTATGAACCTGGCTTTGTAGGAGCAACATCATTACCTTTTAGATAGTAAGCATTGGAACCATCGCGGAACTTTGCACCATTTTCCTTATAAGTATCACCTTTACCACCAAGACCAGCAGACTTACAGCACCAGTAAATGTTATTGTCATCGGACATGAAGTTCTCAATGATACCTTTATAAGCCTTCTTTGCTGTTGCCTCATAAGTACCTTTGTCAAGGAATCCAAGACGGATAGCCTTCAAATAAGCAGCTGTATAGAGAGCTGTTGCTGAAGATTCTAGATAATTATATACACGACCAGGTTGAGCAGCTGAGTTATTGTATTCAGCTGCAGAGAAAGTATTATCGTAGAGTGGGAGCTGATACCAACAACCTGTAGCATCATCCTGACGAGCCTTAATACCAGAAGCTACGGCAGAAAGGTAACCCTTGATGGTATTGTAATCAACATGACTTGAAGGCATCTGCTCAAGTACATCTACGAGAGCCATAAAGTACCATCCAGCAGCACGCCCCCAGATACCTTCATTGTGATAAGTATCACCATCCATTTTCCATGTATCAGAATGTGAAACTGAATTTGTACCCTTATCAGCAGCGAAAGCATGGTGAGGAAGATTTACTGTGTTATCCCATGCATACTTATGATAAATCTTTATCTGGTTTGCAACAACATTCCAGTCATTCGATGTCAAACGAGTACTCTCATTATATACATCAGCATCATTGATAAGCTGAGCGAGAAGAGCTGTACCCATGTACTGGCCGTCACCCCACATCTGATTGATGTAGTCAGCCTTATGCCACCAACCACCCTGCATGTCAGCGATTGAGATTGGATAATTAGCGTGAGAAGAAGAAATTGAATAAGAGGTGTTAGCATTTTTTATACCAGAGAGTGCAGACGCAAGCTTTGTGTTAGCATCGCTATAAGCTTCAATACCTGTAACCTTGCCACTTGCTGCAACATTCTTCAAACCAAAGAATATCTTTGTTGCATTAAGGTCATCAAAACTTTTACCATCTATACCGTTTGTAGATATTGGTTTTGATCCGTATGTCTTAACAGAGTTATACCAAGAAGCGAGAAGTTCATTAGTAATTTCTGCGTTCTGATGATCTTTGTAGTAATCTACAGCATCTATCATAGCCTTAGCAACAAGACCAGGAACATAGTCAAGATTGCTACCATAGCCAAGACCTCCTGAATTTGTATTTGAATAGAAATCATTCTTACGTGCTTCAATCAGCAACTTAGAGTAACGAGTATTCTCATCGAATGTTGTACCAACCTTTGTTTCAGTTTTTACATTGATAGTGTAAACTGTCTTATTGCTTGAATCATTATTATCAGTTACAGTTACGGCTACCTGTGAGCTTCCACCTGCAGCAGGTGCAGTTATTGTAAGAGTGTTGCCGCTAAGACCTGTTCCTGAAGCAGTAGCACCATCAGTGATATTCGAGAGATTAACAGTCAAACTAGAACCTGCCTTGTGAGCAGGAACGGTTATGTCCAAAGTCGTTGACTGTGGGAATACTGTCTGACCATAAGTGAAGTTTGCAGTAGGAGCAGCGGCTGGAGTAGGAGTACTTCCATTAATACTCAAAGCAACAATAAATATTGATTTGCTTGAATTATTTGAAATTGCATATTGTCCTGCACTACTTACACTAAAATCAACATAGCTCAAAGTTGTTGAAGCAACATTATCAAGCGATTTTGAATCAACACTAGCATTTGAAGATTTAGTATAATCTGATAAATTCACCTTGACGGATTGTGCACTACTTTCCTTATGATAGAAATATACTCTAAGGCTACTATTTGCACTAAGTGTTAAGAATACATGATCTTTTTGGTTGCTACTATCATACAACTTGCTACCGAGATTACTTGTAGCTGCCAATTTCATGTGTCCCGTAGAAAACGATGTACCACATGCTTCTTGATTGAATGAGGTATTATCGCTAGAAGAATTGAAGTATCCTCCAACGGAATACGTTGCATTGATAGGGTTTGCTGGATTTCCCTTTGGATTGTAATAGGTACTTGCATTCAAAGAACCTATAACAACATCTTCCGCCCACGCAGTACTACCCCCTGCGAATAATGTCACGAGGAGTAACAGCATGTAAGTCAGTCGCCGAGAGAGGGTTGAGCCATCATGTCCCGACTGTTTACTTAGTTGTAATTGTTTTCTTTGTTTCATTTTGTGTTTAGTTATGATTTAATTATGGTTTTTGTTATTATCTTTTGTTCGCTTAACCTTGTGCTTTATCTTCACGAGAGCAAAATTTAGTTCTATTTCTGTTTCCGTAGCCGTGGTGTTGAGGTTGTTTCCTATTACATTTGCCATCATTTCTCCACTTTGGTTAAGTAATTTCTTCTGTTCTTCGGGATTATCGGTGGTTTGTAGTGTTTCCATCTTTCTGACCATTTCCCTGATTTGTGTGAATGTGTCAATGATGGCTATTGTAACCTTTACAGCTATCGGAGATTTGAGTATAGTAGCGAGCATGTATAAGCCTCGTTCTGTGAATGCAGTAGGGCTAACTGTACTGTGTTTCAGTGAGTTAAACCGGACGAAATTTTCGACCAGTTCCTTTTTCTCATACTTGTCAAGTTCAAATAGGTAGCCGTATGGGAACTTGTCTGTATTATTACGTACAGCTTCATTTATACGTTTTGTTTCTACTCCGTATAGCTCCGCCACATCACGGTCAAGAAGGACTTTCTGTCCTCTTAACTGTATGATGCGACGCTCAACATCTTCATATTGTATTATATCTGTCATAAATCTATAGTGTAAACAACCTTAGTTATGAATCTTCGGTATGCGCTTGGTCGGTTAGTTATAATGCGCGTATGCGTGTAAAAAACTGAGCAAAGTTATAAAAAAAGTTTTACTTCTGGGGGTAATGGGGTGTTAAATTCTTGAAAAACACTTGGTTTTCATGCGATATGTTAAGATGAGATTTCCCCATTGCATTTTTTACGGCAACGGTTACGGCAACGCCTGGTCATTTGTTTGGTGGCGAAATTAGGAGAATGCATGGCAGTTGTCCTATAGGTTTGTAGGGCGAGGATTTCTTTGGAATTAGTTAATAATGCTTAAAAATGGGGTGATTATGCCGTAATTTGTCAAGAATGACAAGAAAAGTTTGTAATTTTGCGCCCGTTTTATGGTCAAAGGTAAGATTGTTTTAATGTCTTGATGATTATTAACCCGCAATTATAAGCAAATAAATATAAACATTATAAATGAAAAAGGTATTAGCATTGTTTGCCCTCTTGCTGCTTGTGACTTCTGCAGCATTGGCACAAACCACTATTGAGGGAAAGGTAAAGGATAAGAAGACGGGAGAGTCTCTCTCTTTTGTAACTGTTGTCTTGACTAAGCAAGGTGATAAGACTCCGCTGAAGAGCGATATGACGGACGAATCTGGCGCTTTCCGTATTGCTGGCGTGCAGAATGGACAATATTCCGTAAGCATCTCGTTTGTCGGCTATAAGGAGTATATTAAGAATGTCTCTGTGGCTGGAGGTAGCTTGAAACTTGGCACGATACAGCTTGCGGAAGAATCAACCTCGCTGAAGGAGGTTACCGTAACAGGTCAGCGCAGCAGCGTGAAACTTGAAGTTGACCGCAAGAGTTTCGATGTCTCTCAGGACATTGCCAATGCTGGTGGCTCTGCGTCAGAGGTGCTTGAGAATATTCCTTCTGTGGAAGTTGACCAGGACGGAAATGTTTCGCTTCGTGGCAACTCAAGCGTTGAGGTTTGGATAAACGGTCGTCAGAGCGGTCTTACTTCGGACAATCGCGCTGACATCCTCAAGCAGCTCCCTGCCGAAAGCATCGAGAAGATTGAGGTCATTGACAACCCTTCGTCAAAGTTCTCTGCCGAAGGTTCTGCCGGTATCATCAATATCGTGCTCAAGAAGAACCGCAAGGCTGGCTATTATGGCTCTCTCTCTGCCGGTGGCGACACTCGTGGCGGTGCCAATGCCAATGCCAACATCAACTACAACAGCTCGAAGATTGACGCTTTTGCCTCTATCGGTTATCGCCATATGCAGAACAAAGGCAAATCGGAAAGTGAGCAGCACAACTATGATGTAGATGCCAATGGCAACCGCCTTGGAGAGACTACCTGGTCGAAATACGCTACAGCCAATGAGAACTTCGGCAACAACATCTTCGCTCGTCTCGGTGCTACTTGGCACATGACTTCAAAGGACGACCTCGGCTTCTCAACAAACTTCATGAAGGGTGCCCACAATCGTTCGAGCAACACTCCTTACCACTATGGCAATGCTGGTAGTCTTCAGGACACTCGCACGCAGTATCGTAATGTTTCAAGCAAGGGTAACATGGGAATGCAGAACTACGAGTTGAACTACCGTCACACTTGGTCAACAACTCACTTGCTCGACTTCGTGGCAAGCTATTCTACTTGGGCTGCCGACAATAAGTCGTACTACCGCGACTCGGTGAACTATTTCTCACCTGCCGCTCCTACTACTTACGCTTACACCCTTGAGCCTTTCGACGTAAAGAACCATCACTGGGAAGTTCGCCTCGACTATGAGAACCAGATTACAGATTGGTTCAAGCTTGAGGCTGGCTACAACGGAACATTCGCTCACGAGAACACTCCTAACGAACAGTGGGCTGCAAACAACTGGAACGGCGATGGCGCTACTCTCAACGCTCCTTACTACAACCGCTTCATCTACGACAACGACATTCACGCGCTCTATACTACGACTTCATTCAAGTTGACTCCAAAGTTCTCTCTCATGGCAGGTTTGCGCGGTGAATATTGGACTGTAAACACAAAGACTTACCGCTGGAACACTGCCCTTGATGGTGGTAAAGGCGGCGAGGAACTTGATAATTCAACTGTTTTCAAGAAGAACTTCTTCCAGCTCTTCCCAAGTCTCTTCCTCTCTTACCAGCTTACAGAGAAGGATCAGCTCCAGCTGAACTACACCCGTCGTCTGCGTCGTCCTCATGGAGGCGAGCTCAACTCGTTCATGAACACCAGCGATGCAACATACGTTCATTATGGTAATCCGGAACTTACACCGGAGTTCAGCAATTCATTCTCGCTCAACTACCTCCGTCAGTGGGGCAATCACTCTGTCCTCGTGAGTGCTTACTACCGCAATACAACAGACGTGATGAGCCATGTGTCATATACTCTCCCTTCGGAATATGAGGACAGCCGCGTCTTCCAAACTACAATGAACCTCACTGAGAGCACAAATGCTGGTCTTGAGCTCACAATGAAGAATAAGTTCTTCAAGATTCTTGATCTCACAACAAATGTGAACCTCTATAACCGCCATGTCTCTGGCTTCGACTATGACACTACCGAACCTCTCCACCACGAGAAGATTCATGCCAGCGACGAGGCAGAGGATCGCTTCACTTGGAATGCCCGTATGCAAGCTTCGTTCTTGCTTCCTGCTGGCTTCTCGTTCCAGCTCAGCGGACGCTACCGTTCAAAGCAGATTCAGGCTCAGGGCTATTCAAATGCCAACTTCGTGATGCAGGCTGGTCTGCGCAAGACATTTGCTCGCGACTGGACTCTTGCTGTCAACTGCCGCGACCTCTTGAACTCTCGTAAGCGTGAGTCGTTTACGGATACTCAGGGATTCACTCAGCATGCTATCAACCGCTGGGGCGGTCGCAGCGTAATGGCTACTCTTACATACAGCTTCGGTAACAGCAAGCCAAAGTTTGACAAAAAGAAGATGCGCGACGAGGACGGCGAAGGCCACGACCATGAAGAAGGCGGTGGCTTTGACGGCTATTCTGCCGGCGGAGAGTAAAGTGTTTTCCGCGCTACTTGGTTAGTCTTCCTCCCAACCGATAACATTCTTCATTGTTATCTCCTTGACATCTTTCTTTGTGAGTTGCTTGGCCCAAGAAACACGACCTTCCTTTGCGGCACCCTCGCCACGGTTGTTGTACTCAAGATAACGAGCTGTCAGTTCGTTGTCCTTGCTGCTCCAATTGTCCCAACCTTCAGGACGAATATGTCCGCCAAGGTCGCAGTTCATAAAGAGGGTGTAGGCATAAGGTCGCCACGGACGACCGAGATAGCACTTCTTTGCACTTGGCTTTGGAGCGCCCATGGCATCACCCATCAAAGGGGCATCTTCTGCCATGGCACGGAGCGTGCAGTTGTTGAAGACATAGCCGTACTTCACGTCTTTTGGAGTGCTGGCTGCGGTTACGTAAGAGTCGTTCTTGTTCTCTATCACACAACCTTCAAACCAAGCTGTTGATGGACCGAAAATGAAGTCTGTAGTGCCGCAGATATAGCAGTCTTTGAACAGCAAGTGGGTGTTCTCCACTCCTGTGAAGAGGGTGTCTTGATGACCAAGCAAGCGGCAACTAAGAACATGGATTCTGTCGCCGGTAGTGTGTAGTGCTACGGCTTGTCCTTTTCGCTCAGAGTTGTTCTCCACAGTAAGGTTCTTGAGGGTGATGTCGTTGCCTTCCACTTTAAGAGTCCATGTGCGGAAAGTTCCCATTGGCGCCTGTGTTCCGGCGATTGGCACATTGGCATGATCGTCCCATGTGATGATAGTGTTCTTTGCATCTTCTCCGCAAAGTTCTATGTTTGTCAGCCAGTGATGTACCGTTACCTTCTCTTTGTAGATGCCTTTCTTTATGAAGATCACCTTGTGGTAACTCATATATGCGCGGCACACTTCAATGGCGTCTTGCACATTCCGGAACTCGCAGGAACCGTCGCGTGCAACGAAAAGCGTGTCTGGGTTGTCGTACTTATTTGCTGCGTTGATATTCAGTGAGCAGACTGTCAGCAGTAAAAGAATCAATTTTCTCATGTTTGTATTTTTTAGGGTTACCGATTATCACATTTCCTTTCTCCATCATCACAATCCTGTCTGAGATGTCAAGGGCTATCTCGAGGTCGTGTGTAGAGAGAAGAATGGTCTTGCTGTATTGGCGAGCCAGTTCTTTGAGCATCTTCATGGTGCGGACTTTGCTGGGGTAGTCAAGGAATGCCGTTGGCTCGTCGAGGAAAATGTACGGAGTTTGTTGCGCCAAAGCTCGTGCTATCATTACTTTCTGGCGTTCGCCGTCGCTAAGGTTGTTCACCTTTCGTGTTGGTTCGACACCGGTTATCTGTAGGCATTCATTGACAATGCGGTCGTCTTCTTTGGATAATCTGCCGAAGAAACCTGTGTATGGCATGCGTCCCAAGGCGACAAGCTCGTACACTGTGGAGTTCTGGATGTCTGGTTTGTCGGTAAGTACAACGGAAATCATGCGGGCAAGTTCTCGTTTCGGGATTTCGTAAATCGATCTCTCGCCGATCAAAACTTCGCCAGAGAGAGGCTTCTGAAAACCCGCCAGAGTGCGCAAAAGTGTGGATTTGCCCGCACCGTTCTCTCCGATAAGACACGAAAGTTTCCCTTCTTCAAGGGCAATATCTATCCCTGAAGCTACTACGCGGTTGTCATATCCTATTGAGAGGTTTTTGGTTTGCATATCTGTTTCTGATGTTTGACCTCGGCTTAAACTGCCGGATTTTTGCCATTATACATTATATTATATATAAGCGGAATGCCTGGAGCTGTATGGGGGCAGTTGCAAGGAGTGCTTTTATGCTTTTAATTGGTCAGTATTGTTATATGTTAGGGCAAAGGTATTGCTTTTATATGAAATATGCAAACTTCTCTGATTTAAATGTGCGCGGGAGTTTGTTGTTGCATGACATATGTCTATCAAACGGGATTTTTTTTGTTTTTTGCGAAAAAAAAGCAAGGAAAAGTTTGCTGGTTTCAAAAATAGTCGTACCTTTGCAGCCGTTTTAGAACACATGCTAAACAATTTGTTCTCAGAAATACTGAAATTTTGCCTCTTTAGCTCAGTTGGCCAGAGCACGTGATTTGTAATCTCGGGGTCGTT